>CAYOQL010000036.1:0-24916 GCA_964406085.1 uncultured Herminiimonas sp. | reverse complement strand
GGCAGCGGAAACGGCAATCCGCATGGAACAGAAGTGGCGGAAGCTTTGGGCGGGACGAATACCGGCATAGCACCCAACGTTCGCATTTACGGTATCGCCGCCGGCATCGGCACGAATGAGGTGATACTTAATTCCGCTATCTATGATCGCCTATACAACAACGGCATACGGATTTTCAATCAGTCCAGTTTTGTCGGCACCATTACGGCTCCCTCCAACAGTGCGACGTATAACAATATTTATCAGCCCTTCGTTTCCAAGGGCGGCTTGTTCGTCTGGGCGACTGGCAACGATGGCAGTTCGCAGCCGAGCATGACGGCTGGCTTGCCGACGCTGTATCCGAATCTGCAAACGGGCTGGCTGGCAGTTACTGCCGTCAATGCAGTTGGCGGCGCCGAGGGATTTTCCAGTGCGGATAGAGTGCCGGGTGTTATTTCCAGCTACGCCAGCCGCTGTGGCGTCGCCGCCAACTGGTGCCTGGCAGCGCCCGGCGATTTTTTCTCGCCCACTGCCGGCCGCCGCGTATACGGCACTTCGTTCGCAGTACCGGCAGTGACAGGTGCGCTGGCGCTGGTGCAACAGGTTTATCCATGGATGAATGCGGATTTGTTGCGGCAAACGATTTTGTCTACCGCCACCAGCATGGGCGATACCGCTACCTACGGCTGGGGTTTGCTGAATGCCGGAAAGGCGGTCGACGGGCCAGCCTTGTTTGCACAAAGTCTGGCGCTGGGAGCGAATGTGAACGTCAGTTTTGATGGCATGTCGTCGACTTTCGGCAATGATATCGGCGGCGATGCGGGGCTGATCAAAAGCGGTACTGGCAGCTTGACCTTGTCCGGCAATAATACGTATAGCGGCAACAGCCGTGTCGCTAGCGGTACGCTCAATGTCACCGGCTCGGTCAGATCCAGCGTCCAAATCGATGCCGCCGGCAACCTGTCCGGTGCAGGTGGCCAGATTGGTGGCAACGTCAGCAACAGCGGTCGCCTGAGCAATACCGGGGCCGGCTTGACGATTGGAGGCGACTACACGGGATCTTCGACTTCGGTCCTGGCTAACGATATCAATTCAACGCTGGTCGTCGGCGGCACCGCGACGCTGGGCAACTCGCATCTGGTGGCGACAGTGCCGGCTGGCAGTGGCAACGCCACCAACTATGTCACCGCGCAAGCCAGCAGTATTCCCAAGACGGTATTAACCGCAGGTTCTATCGTCAATACGTTCAGCGATGTTGGTTTTCAAACTGTCGGTACCGCTTTCCCGCCGTTGCTGACGGCGCGCGTAACCTACACGCCCACGGATGTCGATTTGACGATTAGCCGTGTTTCCACTACCGCCGTTGCCACGCAGGCGTTCGCCGGCGATGCCACCCGCACGCATACCGCGGCGAATGTCGAACAGGCGATGCTGATTGCAGATGCGTCCGCAGCCGATAATCCCAAAGGCAACGCCTTGCTCACCAGTGCGGCGGCACTGCAGCAGACTGCCACTATCGCGGCGCTGGGCGATGTGCTGGATAGTCTTTCCGGGCAGATTCATGCGTCGTCGCAGGCATTGACGTTCCAGCAATCGCAGACAATCAATCGTGCCTTGTCCGATCGCATGGCCTGGTTGGGTAATCCAGACAAGCCCGCGACAACAGGATTGTGGGGTGCTGCTTTTGGTACATCCGGCAAACTGGCGCAAAGTGGTTATGCGACTGGCGACACCGGGATGTGGGGAGGACAGTTCGGCTTCGATACCCGACTCGGCGAACACGCGATCGCTGGTGCGGCATTATCGTATTCTGACAGCGAGGCGAACTTTGACCGTCTTGGTGGCACTGCCAAAGGCCAGAACGTCAGCGCTTCTCTATACGGCCGCTATGCGATACCGACAGCTGATGGCAGCGAAAACAGCAATGTCTATGTAGCTGGTCGGCTTGGTGCGGCGACCGTGTCGAGCACAGTCAATCGCGTGGCGCTGGCCGGGGCGGAGGTGGAAAACCTGCACAGCACGCATACCGACCGCATGCTGTCAGCGTATATGGAAAGCGGCTACGCGATGCGCTTATCCGAAAACACCTTGCTCACGCCATTTGCCGGCATCAGTTATGACCATTTGCGACGTGGTGCGTTTACAGAAAGTGGCGGCAGCTTCGGCTTGGTTGCCGACCGGCAGAATTATCGGCAATGGGCCGCTCAGCTTGGTGTGCGTGCCGAGTCTGACATCAATTGGTTTGCCGGGCGCAGTACGCTACAAACCTATGCTGCCTGGCGACATGCGATGAATGACGGCAAGCTGGATCTGCCGGCCGCATTTGCTGCTGCACCCGGTAGTAATTTTACGGTGCAGGGAATTGGGCTGGAGCGTAATACTGGTTGGGCCGGTATCGGCATATCTACCGCCGTCAACCGTCGGGTGAGCTGGTACGCCAATTACGATGCGCAGTTTGGGCGCGGCGGTTTGCTCAACAATCTGTTGTTGCTGGGAGTCAGGATCAACCTTGATTGATCAGTTTGTTCAGATTGTTCAGTTTCAGCATTAAGCAGCCGCCGTCCATCACGGTTCGGTCGTGGCGTCTTCAATAGCGTTTCTTGATTTTTCTTTTATGGAGTATATTATATCCATAAATGGAGAATATCATGAGCGCAGCTTACGCTTATCCCAAAAGTCGATTTGAACCAGCCGGGCTGGTTGATCTGAATGCGAAGTCGGAACGCGAACGTCTTTCCAGCTCTGCGCTGAAAGGCTTCTTTCGTCTTGCCGAAGCTTGGAAGATACGGGATGAAGATGCGCGCGAATTGCTAGGCGGGCTGTCTAGCAGCGCTTTTTACGAATGGAAAAAGAATCCTGCGCGCGTGCTTGAGGTGGACCGCATCACGCGTATTTCCTACCTGATCGGCATCTACAAGGCATTGCACATCTTGTATGGGGACAAGCTGGCCGATGAATGGGTCAGCCTTGCCAACAAGAACGTTATTTTTTCCGGGCAAACGCCGCTGGCATTCATGCAGGCAGGCGGCTTGCTGGCGATGCAAACTGTGCGCAAGTTGCTGGATGCACGTCGCGGCGGGCTGTAATGGCAGCCGTGCCGGTCATGCCATTGCGTCAGTTCGATACGTGCAGATTGATCCCGTCGCGGTTTGTCGATAAAGAAGATTCGGTACTGATGCCGCTTTCTGAAAACGCGGATCATCTGGCCGATATTTTCGATCTGGACAATGCGACCAACCAGCGTCTGCTCGCCGAGCATGGACGCGCGAGCGGAATTGGTGTGGATGAATTGGTATTCGGCGTCCCGAATTTCCGCATCATTAACGCCGCTTACGCCTACGCGCGGCCGGAAGGCAGTCGCTTCAACAATGACGAACGCGGAGCCTGGTATTGCGCCTTCGATATCGAAACTGCATTAGACGAAATCATCTTCCACAAAACAGTGGAATACTATGAAATCAATCGTTTCGACGACAGCGTGCGCTATCAAAACTTGCTGGCTGATTTCAATAGCGAATTTCACGATCTGCGCGGCTCGGCTCGTCATGAAAAATGTCTGGCACCGGATAGCTATATCGCATCGCAGAAGCTTGCCGCGCAATTACTGGAACAGGGGTCGCTGGGCATTATCTATCCCAGCGTCAGGCATGCAGGGGGCACCAATCTGGCGTGCTTTCGACCGGCCCTGGTAGGCAATGTAAGACGTGGTACCACCTATGAGTTGACATGGTCGGGAGCACCGCAGCCTGAAATTTCCGCTATCAAGACTCAGACACAAAAACCGCAAAAGAGGTGAAGGGTAAAGCTTAGCCTTCGGGCTTCATTATCTTGGCGACGTTTTCCTTGTTGAGTATGTTGCCCCACGATTCAATGCGATATATCTCGCCGAATTTATGAATCACCATGCCGTATTGTTCGCGCAGTTTCTCGACTTCACCATCTATCGTGGTTTTGTCTATGCCGGTCAAGTCGTCGATGGCGGTGGCGGTAGGGCGCTCAAGTAAATCGATGGCGGATGCAAGCACGAATAAACGCCGTGCATCGTCATGTGGATACTGCGGTACGCCAAACTGATTCTTGTGGAATTGCATGGACGTTCCTTTCCATTATTTTCGCTTGTTTGTCGCTCCAAATACCTTGTTGACCCAGGTTTCCTTCGACGTCGATTTTTCCTGAGTCAGGAATTTAGCCTTGAATTCAGCCGCCTTTTTACTTGCAGTGGCACGCGTCATTACTTCCAGGCTAACCAGCATGGCGATGCCGCCCTCAACCCGGCCAAGCGCGCGTTCTTCATTCAGATTATCTTCGGCTTTCTCGGTGCGGGCGATGAGTTGGTTAAACGCTTCACTGATCGCGCCATAGGCACGGTTGGTCATTCCGATCTGCGCCGCATCGGCAATTTCCTTTGCATCCTTCTGATAGTGGTCGAATAAATCCTGCAGACGTTTTACGTAAGAGTTTGACAGCTTCAAATCTTGGACGATGGCGCTAGCCAGCAAGGCTGCAGACATCTCTGATTTAACCGCCGTCTTTGGGTAGCAGGCAAGTCCATAACCATGCTTGTGCAGACGCGTTACCATGCGTTCGATTGCGTTGAACGAATAAATATCGTTGCTCTCCGATCTGGAGATATCGGTTTTAGGTACGCTGGTTATTCTGGCAAGTAACCAGTCATCAAAGCTGGGCGGCAATTTGCCGGTTGGCGTCGTGTCCACAGTCTGCTGAAAGCTGCTCAGCAGATTTTGATGTGCGTCGGGAGAAAGTGAAATGCTGATTTGCGGCATACCTCGTATTCCATTTCTATCCAATGAATCCATGGTTTTGCAGATGGTTGTCCTTGCGTACTTCAAGATCGCTCTTGTTGCTTAGAACTGAAAAGGTAGTTATCTATCTCACTATAATACTGACTAAAGTATCTGACAAAGATTCCATTTTCTTTGTACGAACCAGTCTGTATCAGCTATTTCCCTGTGTTTTGATCAGCATTCTGGTATGCATAGACGTGCGGACCTTGTCGGTTCTGGCATGAAATAATCCGCTGGCTTAAGCCATGGAAAAATGAAAGGTACAAGAATGACCCTCAGCTTGATAGAACTCGTTAAAAATATGCCCAAGGCAGAGTTGCATATTCATATTGAAGGGTCGCTTGAGCCCGAACTGATCTTTGCACTGGCACAACGCAATGGTGTCGTGCTGAATTACCCATCAATAGAAGCGTTGCGTGCTGCGTACGCATTTACCAATCTGCAATCATTCCTCGATATTTATTATGCAGGCGCCAGCGTCTTGCTGACCGAACAGGATTTTTATGACATGAGCCGGGCGTATTTAGAGCGGGCCCATGCGGATAATATTTTGCACACTGAATTGTTTTTTGATCCGCAAACGCACACTGCGCGAGGTGTGGAGTTTGGCGTTGCGGTGAACGGCATACGGCGCGCTTTGCGGGATGCAGATGCCGAGTGGGGCATGACAGGCGGCTTGATCATGTGCTTCCTGCGTCATCTGTCGGAAGAAGAGGCATTTTTGACTTTGGAGCAAGCCTTGCCTTACCGTGAACACATCCTCGGGATTGGATTGGATTCCTCAGAGCGCGGTCATCCACCCGAAAAGTTTGCACGGGTTTTTGCGCGCTGCAAAGAACTGGGTTTTCATCTGGTGGCGCACGCTGGTGAGGAAGGGCCGCCAGCCTATATAGAAACCGCACTGGACGTGTTGCAGGTAGAGCGCATCGATCACGGGGTGCGCTGCACAGACGATCCGCTGTTGGTGCAGCGTTTGGCCATGCAGGCAATACCATTGACGGTATGCCCTTTGTCGAATATCAAGTTATGCGTGTTTGAAACAATGGCGCAGCATAATCTGTTGAGTTTGCTGGATGCCGGCTTGGTGGTTACCGTTAATTCCGACGATCCAGCCTATTTTGGCGGCTACATGAATGATAATCTGGTTGCCGTTGTGAAGGCCTTGCCAGTGCAAAGACACCATGCGCAGCAACTGGCCCGCAATAGTTTTAATGCAGCCTTTATCGATCAAAATCTGAAGCAGAAGTATCTGGCACAGGTAGATGCATTTTTCGCGCATTGAGCAATGGAAGGCCGCCGGTTTTTTGCAGCGTCGGCGGCACCTGCGCTTTTACGCTAGTCTTATGCAGGTTTGCAATTGCAAATCCTGTTTCCTCCCATTGCTGTCTGGCTTGTCGTGCCAAATATTCAGCATGATTTCACGATAAAGCGGGCATATCCAGAAAGCGAATGTCTTGATGTTTGTTCAATCTTTTCGTATGACGCAGCGCGACTGGCGTGCGGGCGAGTTGCGCTTCTTGCTGGTGGCCTTGATTGTTGCGGTTGCCGCGCTGTCGTCGGTCAGCTTTTTTGTCGATCGCATGCGCACCGGTTTGAATCGTGATGCACACCAGATGCTGGGTGCAGATCTGCTGATACGTACAGATGAACAGATTGCGCCCGCATGGAAGGCAGAAGCGCAGAAGCGCGGCTTGCAACTCGCTGAAACCCTGGTTTTTCCCAGCATGGCGATTGCCGGTGAAGGCGATCAGGCGGTGTCAAAACTGGCTTCGATCAAGGCGGTCACACCCGGTTACCCATTGCGCGGCAATGTAAAGGTAGCGAACCAGGTAAACGGTGATGGAGTTGCCGTAAAGTCCATTCCCGATGCAGGTACGGTATGGGTGGACGCCGGTATCCTGACCAGTCTGAATATTGCAGTCGGCAATTCACTCAAGCTCGGCGACAAGATTTTTACGATTGCCAAGGTCATTACCAATGAGCCGGATCGTGGCGCTGGTTTCATGAACTTTGCTCCGCGCGTGATGCTGTCGGCCAGTGATGTGGCGGCGACCGGCCTGATACAGCTCGGTTCGCGCATTACCTATCGCCTGCTGGTTGCCGGCAAACCGGCCGATGTCGACCAGTTCGATAAGTGGGTGCAGGACAAAATCGAGACAGATAAATTGAAAGGCGTGCGTACCGAATCACTGGAATCCGGCCAGCCGCAAATGCGCGCAACGCTGGAGCGAGCGGAAGAATTCTTGTCACTGGTTGGCCTGCTGTCGGCCATGTTGGCGGCCGTCGCCGTGGCCATGGCAGCGCGTCGCTTCATGCTGCGCCACGTTGATGCGTGCGCCATGTTGCGCTGCCTGGGCATGACGCAGAATCAGGTGACATGGTTATATCTGATTGAGTTTTTCGTGATTGGTTTAATCGGTAGCGCGATCGGTGCGGCAGTCGGTTTCGCGGCGCATTTTGTATTGATTGAATGGCTGGGTCGCTTCATCACCAACGATTTGCCGCCAGCGTCGATACTGCCTGCGGTACAGGGCGTGGCAACCGGTTTGCTGTTGTTGATCGGTTTTGCATTGCCGCCTATTCTGCAATTGCGCAATGTGCCGCATAACCGCGTGATCCGGCGCGAGCAGGATATGCCGCAACCGATGACGGTCATGACCTATATGCTTGGTCTGGCAACCTTTATCGGCTTGCTGTTATGGCAGGCGGGAAATATCAAGCTGGGTTTGCTGACGGCAGCCGGTTTTGTCGGCGGTCTCGCCGGTTTTGCATTGATCAGCTGGCTGGCATTGAAGTCGCTGCGATTTTTGCGCGGCGCAATCAACGACGCGAGCTGGCGCTTTGCGGTCACTGCGCTGCAGCGCCGCCCGGGTGCGACCATCATACAAATCGTCGCATTGGCACTCGGCTTGATGGCCTTGCTGCTGTTGACCGTGATTCGCGGTGACCTGGTGGATGCGTGGCGCAGCGCGACGCCGCCGAATGCACCGAATCGATTTGTCATCAATATTCAACCGGATCAAAAGGCCGAGTTTGAAGCGCGTCTCGCGCAAAACAAAATCGCTGACGCCGATCTGTTCCCGATGATACGCGGCCGTCTGCTCGCAATTAACAACGTAGAGATTACAGGTGAGAGTTTTGTCGAAGATAGAGCCAAGCGCCTGGTCGACCGCGAATTCAATCTGTCGACGATGAACAAGATCCCGGCATCCAATGAAATTATTGCGGGACGCTGGTTTGATGACAGCAAGCCGGAAGCATCCGTGGAAGCGGGGCTGGCAGAAACCTTGCGGCTGAAGATAGGCGATAAATTAAAATTTGAAATCGCCGGTGAAACCATTGAAGTACCCATCACCAGTTTGCGCAAACTCGAATGGGGGTCGATGAAGGTCAACTTCTTTGTCATCATCAATCCATCGGCAATGAAAGATATGCCGCAGTCGTGGATCACCTCCTTCCATCTGCCGGAAGCAAACACTGCCTTCGAGAATCAACTGACACGCGATTATCCGAATCTGACGGTGGTTGATATCGGCAGCGTGGTCAAACAGATACAGGATGTGATAGACCAGGTCGTGACCGCGGTCGAGTTCCTTTTCATGTTCACGCTGGCGTCCGGCGTGCTGGTGCTCTATGCAGCGCTGGCCAGTTCTCAGGATCAACGCACCCGCGAGGCAGGACTGCTGCGTGCGTTAGGGGCCACGCGCAAGCAATTGTCGCAATCGCAGTGGATAGAATTTGCACTGGTAGGTGGCCTAGCCGGCTTGCTGGCGGCTGGCGGCGCGACGGCAGTCGGCTGGTCGCTCGCCCATTTCGTCTTCGATTTTGAATGGAAGTTTAGTCCTGTCGTGTGGATCGCCGGCTTTGCGGTCGGCGCAGCCTGTGCATTCGTCGGTGGTTGGGTCGGCCTGCGCAATGTATTGAATCAGCCGCCGTTGCAGACGCTGCGCGAAGCCTGAGTCATTTCTGTTTGCCTGGCTTTTGACATGTATGTGATTGATGATGTGGTGATTGAAAGTCATCCTGTTCGTTGCGAGCGCATGGCGGGGCGAGACACGGTGCTTCAGTGCCTGCTGCTTAAGCATTCGTAATTGCAGACGGATATCCGCACGCAGTGCGTGCGTAAGTTTCAAGCGCCGAACAGAGTTTTTTTGCGACATAAGCGCAGGGTGCATGCGCTTGTCCGCCAGCATGATGCGTTATCATGCTGGCTATGACTACCGAAGATACTCAAACACCCACCCTATACGAACTTTTGGACGGCGAAAGCGGCGTACGCGCGCTGGTCGATCGCTTCTATGACCTGATGGACCTGGAGCCTGCCTTCGCCGGCATACGGGGAATGCACCCGAGCACGCTGGAAGGCTCACGTGACAAACTGTTCTGGTTCCTCTCTGGATGGACAGGCGGCCCGAATCTGTTTGTCGAACGATTCGGTCATCCGCGCCTGCGCGCACGCCACTTGCCGTATGCGATTGCCACCGACGAACGCGACCAATGGCTGCGCTGCATGGAAATGGCGATGCAGGATGTCGGTATCGTGCCTTCCATGCAAGAACATTTGCAAAAAGCGTTCGCCGAAACTGCCGACTGGATGCGCAATACGCATGGTTAAGCCTGGGCGGCACCCTGCTAAACACTCCCTATTTGATTTGTTTTGCAACGGATATACACAGCCATGACACAACTGCACTTCACTATTTTGCTGCTCGTGGCAGTCGTCATTGTTGCGCTGCAGATCGTCGCCATGTTGCGCAATCGTGCCGTTGATATCGCGCCGCAATTGAGCAACTTGCAAAATGAATTGCAGCGACATCAGCAACAGGGCAGCGAACGTATAGAGCGCGAGTTGCGTGAGCAGGTGCAATCGACGGCTCAAGCCACACGTCAGGAGCTGGGGAGCAATTTCATGCAGTTCCAGCAGGCACTGGCAGCGCAATTGACCAGCGTCGCGACGCTGCAAAATAATCAGATCGACTCGTTTGCACAGCAGCTCGCCAAGCTGAATGAGGCGAATGCGCAGCAACTGGAAGCCATGCGGCAAGCCATTACCCTGCAGGCACAGACCGGCAGGGAAGAGCAGGCAACGGCACTCAAGCGTTTCGGCGATACCTTGAATCAGACGTTGACGACACTGACGGAATCCAACGCGCAACGCATGGCCGAAGTACGCGCCACACTGGAAGCCAAGATCAAGGATTTGCAAACCGATAATGGCGCGCGGCTGGAAGAAATGCGCAAGACTGTCGACGAAAAACTGCATGCGACGCTGGAACAACGCCTGGGCGAATCATTCAAGCTGGTGTCCGATCGTCTGGAAAAAGTACATCAAGGTCTGGGTGAAATGCAGCAACTGGCCATCGGTGTCGGCGACCTCAAGCGCGTGCTGACCAACGTCAAGACGCGCGGAACCTGGGGCGAAGTGCAGCTGGAGATGTTGCTGGAGCAGGTGTTGACACCAGACCAGTATGCCAAGAATGTGGAAACCATACCGGGCAGCGGAGCACGCGTCGAATTCGCGATCAAGTTACCCGGTAACGATGATGGTGGTACGCCGATCTGGATGCCGATCGATGCGAAATTTCCTAAGGAGCAATACGAACGTCTGGCAGATGCAGCAGATCGCGCCGACGCCGATGGTGTATTGCTGGCCGGACGCGAATTGGAAACAGTAGTGCGCAATGAAGCGAAGAAAATCGCCGAGAAATATCTGTCGCCGCCATTGACCACCGATTTTGCGATTTTGTTTTTGCCGACCGAGGGCTTGTATGCAGAAGTCATGCGCAGGCCAGGTCTGGCTGATGATCTGCAGCGTACGCATCGCGTCAGTATTGCCGGTCCGTCGACCTTGTCTGCCTTGTTGAACAGTCTGCAAATGGGCTTCCGCACGCTGGCGCTGGAGAAACGTTCGTCCGAAGTCTGGCAAGTGCTGGGTGCCGTCAAAACCGAATTCGGTAAATTCGGCGATGTGCTGGCAGCGACCAAGGCGACGCTGGAGCGGGCCGCCAAGAACATCGAGCAGGCAGAGACCAGAAGCCGCCAGATGACGCGCAAGCTCAAATCGGTGGAGGCACTGCCGAGCGAGGCGGCCCAGCAGTTGCTGGGCGTTGATTTGCCTTTGGGCGACTTGCTGGATGACAAGGAATAGAATCTGTTCATCGCCAGCAACGTTTTTTAAATCATGATAAATTCACGTTCCACTGATGAAGTGAAGCGCTGAATTTCAACGCAAATATTCATTAGTACGTTCTCGGGGCGGGGTGTAATTCCCCACCGGCGGTAATGGCATAGAATTTCATTGTTTTGTGTCTAGCCCGCGAGCGCTTGTCTGGAGCTTCAAGTTGTTTCCTCAGCTTATTCCAACAAGGTCAGCAGACTCGGTGTGATCCCGAGGCCGACGGTCATAGTCCGGATGATAGAGAACGGGATGACCTTTTACGCACCGGATCTTCCGGTCATGGGCGTTTGCCATTCCCGCTTGATATTCAAATTGCCCTGTACTTTCATTTGTACACAGGAGCTTTACATGCAACATGCTATCGATATCAAAACAAAATCAGCAACACGTCGTATCGCTTTTATTCAAGCCAGCTGGCACAAGGAAATCGTCGATCAATGCCGTATTGCCTTCGTGACAGAAATGGCGACGCGCGGTTACTCAGAAGATGTGATCGACTTCTTTGAAGTTGCCGGCGCTTTTGAAATTCCATTGCACGCGAAACTGCTGGCCAAGAGCGGCCGCTATGCAGCCGTGGTCGGTACCGGCCTGGTCGTGGATGGCGGTGTCTACCGTCACGAATTTGTGTCGCAAGCCGTCATCAGCGGCTTGATGCAGGTGCAGCTGGAAACCGAAGTGCCGGTAATTTCAGCCGTGTTGACACCGCATCATTTTCATTCGCACGATGAGCATCAAGGCTTTTTCTACGATCACTTTTTGGTCAAGGGCAAAGAGGCGGCACATGCCTGCGCAGATACGATCAAGCGCTTGCAACAAATAGATGCGCTTGCACACGAGCGTATCGCTGCATAAGTCTATGTGTGATGCGGCCGCGGATGGTCATGTCTAAACGCGGCGGCATCAACACTGCAAGAATGTTTTGATGTCGCGCAATAAAAAAGGGAGCCTAGGCTCCCTTTTTTACGACTGTACATCCTGCGGAAACAGGATGCGCAGCTTTTACCGTTTTGTTTCCATTTGAACCAAAGGTTCTGTGGATTGCGGTGGCAATGGCTTGCGTTCACGTGGTACACGTGCTGGCGCTACATGCTTCGCAGCTTCTTCCTGTGCGGCACGCAGCTTTTCAGGGTTGGTTGCCGCCAAGACCAAACCGGCATTGCGCAGTACTTCGCTCAAGTCTTCGACTTTGCTAGGTGCTGCAGGTGCAGGCGTTGGGGTGACTGCAACTGGTGCTGCAGCAACGACAGGCGCTGGCTGAGGAGCAGGCGCAACCGGAGCTGCTTGAACCACTGGCGCTTCGATAACAGGAGCAGCTTCAACGACTGGCGTTGCAACGACTACTGGTTCCGGAGCTGGCGTCGACACGGTGACAGCAACGGCGGGCGCAGATACTGGCACTTGCGGAGCTACCGCGACTGTAGCCGGGCTAGGCTCAACCTGACGCGCAACTTCTTGCGGGACTAAAGGTGCGGCGATTGCAGAGCTCAGGGCGCTGACAGGTGCTTCGACTGCGACGCTGGTTTCTGCTACACGAACGAATGTCTCATGGCCAGTATTATTGACGATGGTCGATGCCATTTCCGCCGCGCTGACATGTGCAGTGGCTGGTGTTTGTGCAGCTTCGTCGCGCAAGGTTTCTTCTTGCAGAGAAACTACGCCATCTTCATTGCTTTCGTTTTCCGTACCTGATTCGGTGTTGTCACGATCACGACGATTGCGGTTACGGCCGCCACGACGACGACGACGACGCGGTTGCTCTTCGCCTTCGACCGCTTCAACCGGAATGCCGTTTGCGTCGAGCACGACTGCAGTGTTGCCATTCGTTTCTGTCGTTGCTTGCGGTGCAGTTTTGCTTGGCGCAGCACTTACAACTGGAACGCCTTGCAGTAATGCAGGATCTTCTGCAATCACGTCCTTGCGATCTTCACGTGGCGGACGCGGTGTGCGTTCACGGCGACCTTCGTTGCGCGTTTCATTGCCCTCACGTGGTTCACGCGGCTCGCGTGGTTCACGAGGTGGGCGCGGCGGACGTGCAGTTTGCGCTTCGATCGCTGCCGGTGCGGGCTTGGCAGCAGCTTCTTCACCTTCGCCACGTTCACGACCACCACGGCCGCCACGACTGCGATTGCGTTGATTGCGACCATTCGAATTACGCTCGCCGCGTTCGCGATTGCGTGGATTCTTTTCTTCCTGGGCTGGTTGCGCGGAAGCTGCTTTAGCCGGTTCCGTTTCTCCGCTGAAAAATGCCATCAGTTTTTGGAAGAAGCTTTTTTCAGCCGGGGCTGCTTTTACGGTCTCGACAACTTTGCGTTCGACGATAGGCGCTGGTTGATCAGGTGTAATACCTTTGACCATTGCTTCCTGACGTGGTTTGACATCTTCTTTCTGACGCTTGCCGTAACTGATATCAGTGTCGGCTTCTTCGGTCATCGCGTAGCTGGCTTGGGTTTCTTCCAGGCGCGGATCGTCGTGCTTGATACGTTCCAGTTTGTAGTGCGGTGTTTCCAGATGCTTGTTCGGGATCAGGATCACGGACACGCGGTGACGCGTTTCTATTTTCAGGATTTCACCGCGTTTTTCATTCAGCAGGAAAGCTGCGACGTCAACGGGTGCTTGCACGTGGATGGAAGCCGAATTTTCCTTCATTGCTTCTTCCTGGATGATGCGCAGGACTTGCAATGCGGACGATTCGGTATCGCGGATATGGCCGGTGCCATTGCAGCGCGGGCAGGTGACATGGCTGGCTTCCGACAGCGATGGACGCAAACGGTGACGTGACAATTCCATCAAGCCGAAGCGCGAAATCTTGCCCATCTGAACGCGGGCACGATCGTAGTGCAAGGCGTCTTTCAGGCGTGTTTCAACTTCGCGCTGATTCTTCGAGTTTTCCATATCGATGAAATCGATGACGATCAGACCACCCAGATCGCGCAAGCGCAATTGGCGGGCGACTTCTTCAGCGGCTTCACAGTTGGTATGGAATGCAGTGGTTTCGATATCGCTGCCGCGGGTGGCGCGTGCCGAGTTGACGTCGACAGAAACCAGAGCTTCGGTATGATCGATCACGATTGCGCCGCCGGATGGCAACGGAACAGTGCGCGAGTACGCGGTTTCGATCTGGTGTTCGATCTGGAAGCGCGAGAACAGCGGTACGTCGTCGCGATAGCGTTTAACGCGATGCACCATGTCCGGCATTACGTGGCTCATGAACTGCTGAGCTTGTTCGTAGATGTCGTCGGTATCGATCAGGATTTCGCCGATATCAGGCTGGAAATAATCACGAATTGCGCGGATAACCAGCGACGATTCCTGATAAATCAGGAATGCACCAGGGCCGGTTTGACCCGCACCTTCGATCGCACGCCACAATTGCATCAGGTAATTCAAATCCCATTGCAATTCATCAACGTTACGGCCGATGCCGGCGGTACGTGCAATTACGGACATGCCTTGCGGCAAATCCAGTTTATCCATGGTTTCGCGCAATTCCTGGCGATCTTCACCTTCGACGCGACGCGATACTCCGCCGCCGCGTGGATTGTTAGGCATCAAGACCAGATAACGACCAGCCAGGGAAACGAATGAAGTCAGTGCCGCGCCTTTGTTGCCGCGCTCTTCCTTCTCGACCTGGACCATGATTTCCTGGCCTTCGCGCAATGCATCCTTGATGGAAGTGTTGCGGACATCGACGCCTTCTTTGAAATAGGTGCGGGCGACTTCCTTGAATGGCAAAAAGCCGTGGCGATCTTCACCGTAGCTGACGAAGCAGGCTTCGAGCGAGGGTTCGATGCGGGTAATGACACCCTTGTAAATATTGGACTTGCGCTGTTCGCGTCCGGTTGTTTCGATATCGATATCGATGAGTTTTTGCCCATCGACAATCGCAACGCGCAATTCTTCTTGCTGCGTTGCATTAAATAACATGCGTTTCATGTAAGTGCTCCGTGACCCGAAGGCCGTTTTAATGCCGTAGCTTTACATAGTGAGGTCAGATGCCGATATAAAACGCTATGGGCTGGCCAGCGTGAAGCGATTAGCGGCAATAGCATGGCTATCGGGGAAAATCGCAGCAAATTGCGGCTTACTGAGCGTTTCATTCTTGCATTGACAGCAATATGCGCCATCTATAGCAACAGTACAGGGATGTACGCGGGGCAGGAGTGCTTGGGGAGGGAAATTGCCTTGGTGTGTGATACTTAGCGCAGACGCGCTGTATTCACAACGGGGCGCGGATGCAGGAAAACAGATGCCGAGCATTCACTTGAACCGCATCGTGCGCGTCGAATAAATCGAGCGCAACGAAAGTCGCGAGTGGTGAACACAGTGCTTGAGCCATATAAAACATGGGCAAAATCGGCAAACAGTTTAACTACATCAACCAGCAAGCACTCCGATAAACGGCGAGCTTGCCGGACTTTATCCTAACAATCCAAACATTCTTGACCAACACCCTTGCGCGTTATCCGATTACAACAACGGTGCAACCTTGACTCGCACAGGGGCGGTGCATACACATCTTTTCCATCGAATTTGCAAATTGGCGAGGCCGATGGAGACGCCCCTGTGTAGAATGTGCTTTTTATTCTTACACCAGCAACGGTTTGTGACCATTGCGAAACGATTATATATTCAAAATGAAGGACTTAGCGAGATTTTCAGGGAAAGAGGCTGAAATGCCATCCCCCACCCGCTCGTCACAGGTCCAATCCCAAGTTCCGGTCCAAGTTCAACTTGTGACCATTTCCGAAGAAGAAGCCGGGCAGCGTATAGATAACTATTTGTTACGCGTTTGCAAAGGCGTGCCGAAAAGTCACATCTACCGTGTATTGCGTTCGGGAGAAGTGCGCGTTAATAAAGGACGCATTGATCAAACCTATCGTTTGGTCGAGGGCGATATTATTCGCATCCCACCTATTCGGATTGCTGAAAAAGCGCCGTCTACCGCTCCTGGTGCGGAATTCAAAATCTTGCTGGAAGATAATCATCTGCTAGTGATCGATAAGCCCGCTGGCGTTGCCGTGCACGGCGGCTCGGGTGTCAGTTACGGCGTGATCGAACAGTTGCGCGCGGCGCGCCCGGATGCGAAATTTCTTGAATTGGTACACAGGCTGGATCGTGATACGTCGGGGGTTCTGGTCTTGGCCAAGAAACGCTCGGCGTTGACAAATTTGCATGAGCAGATACGTGGCGGCGAACCAGACAAGCGCTATTTGGTATTAGTACATGGCGATTGGAAGAACACGCGTCAGCATATTAAATTGCCGTTGCATAAGTATTCGACGGCGGATGGCGAGCGACGGGTCCGTGTCCAGGCTGATGGCATGGAGTCGCATACGATCTTCAACCTGATTCAACGCTATGGCGAATTCGCTTTGCTGGAAGCCGAGTTGAAAACCGGCCGCACGCATCAGATACGCGTGCATCTTGCATCCAGCGGTTTTGCGATTGCAGGCGATGACAAGTATGGCGATTTTGCGTTGAATCGTGATTTACAAAAAGCCGATGGTGAACGTGTCGCGTTGAAGCGCATGTTCCTGCACGCTCACCAGATCACCTTTATTCATCCTGAGAGCGGCAAGCCGGTGACGCTGAGTGCGCCATTGCCGCCCGAGTGTGAACGCTTTCTCAAAAGCTTGAAAAAGACATAGAACTCATCAATTAAATAATAGCGAGCCGGCAAACGGCTCATAAATATCGGGAAAAGGAGCTGGCAGCGTGTGCTGTCAGACTACATGGCGAGAAAGCAATTTGATCTGATCGTGTTCGATTGGGATGGCACCTTGATGGATAGCACTGCGGTGATTGTCAACTGCATACAAGCAGCAGCCAAGGATCTTGGTTTGCCTATCCCTGACCAAAAGGCGGCGTCGCATGTGATCGGGCTCAGTCTGCAAAGTGCAATGGAAGTTGCATTGCCGGGCATCAATCCCAAATATTATCCTCGCATGATAGAACGCTATCGCTATCACTACCTCAATCAGGATGGCAGTCTGGTCCTGTTTAATGGCGTGCGCGAGATGTTGAATGACTTATCACAGCAGGGATATTTTCTCGCTGTCGCGACAGGGAAAAGTCGCGTCGGTTTGAATCGCGCTCTGGATGCATCAAAATTATTATCGTTGTTTGATGCAACGCGCTGTGCGGATGAAACATTTTCCAAGCCGCATCCGGCGATGTTGCAGGAATTGACGCGCGAACTCGGGCAAGACATGAAGCGTACTGTCATGATAGGCGACACCACGCACGATTTGTTGCTGGCGCAAAATGCCGGGGCGTCCGGCGTTGCAGTGCATTATGGCGCACATACGGCGGCAGAATTGCAGACGCTTAATCCGCTTTTTGCAGCCAACTCTGTTTCTGAGTTGCATGGTTGGCTGGATGCAAACGGATAAAAAATTGACTGCCGACCTTATCCCCATTTGTGAGGCGAGCGCACTGGAAGAGCGTGGTAAAGGTGTGCGTTTTCCAGTCCTCGCCGGTGGGGATGATGCAACCGGTTTTGTCGTCAGATTCAGTGGTCTGGTGCACGGCTATTTGAATCGTTGCGCGCATGTACCGATGGAACTGGATTGGAATGAAGGCGATTTCTTTGAGTCTAGCGGTTTGTATTTGATTTGCGCCACGCATGGCGCAGTCTACGCCCCAGAAACCGGACGTTGCGAAGGTGGTCCTTGCCGAGGGCGCAGTTTACGGCGCATTGAAATCACGGAAAAAGATAATCAGGTATTCTGGCAGCCAGACGAATATGTAAGACCGGCGCGGGCACAAGCAGCGACGGAAAAATGAGTGATGACATAAATATGAGCAACGATAACGATCAAGCAAATCAATCACCATCCTGGCAGCAGGCTTCAGCGCCCGCCGCGAGTGCGCCGAAAAAAGATGGTTGGGAACGGGAAGTGCTGGAGAAACTCGCCTTTGCCACCATCAAGGAGCAGCGTTCACGTCGTCGCTGGGGGATATTTTTTAAATTCGTCACCTTGTCCCTGATTGCTTTTGCTTTGTGGACCAGCTTCGGTCCTAGTGTGAGCGACATGGAAAATGTCGGGCCGCATACGGCGCTGGTCAAGATTGATGGCACGATCGAAGCTAAGGGTTCTGGCGATGCAGAAACCGTCATTTCTGCGCTGACTAAAGCGTATGAAGATCCTGGCTCCGTCGGCCTCATTTTGCAAATCAACAGCCCGGGCGGCAGTCCAGTGCAAGCAGGCATCATCAATGATGAAATTACCCGCTTGCGCAAAAAATATCCGAAGAAGCCTTTGTATGTAGTCGTGAATGAAATTTGTGCCTCCGGTGGGTATTACATCGCTGTTGCTGCTGATCGTATTTACGTCAACAAGGCCAGTATCGTTGGCTCGATCGGCGTATTGATGGATGGCTTTGGCTTTACCGGCGCAATGGAAAAATTGGGAGTTGAACGTCGCTTGCTGACAGCAGGGGAAAACAAAGGTTTCATGGATCCATTCAGCCCACAAACAGAAAAACAAAGAATGTATGCACAAGGAATGCTGGATGAAATTCATCAGCAATTTATTGATGTCGTGCGTAAAGGACGTGGCAAGCGTTTGAAAGAAACGCCTGAGATTTTCTCCGGCTTGTTCTGGAGCGGTGCGAAATCGGTTGAACTTGGTCTGGCCGATGGTTTCGGCACGGTCGAGAGCGTGGCACGTGAAGAATTCAAGTCGACCAACATCGTCGACTATACGCAACGAGAAGGTTTGTCTGACCGCGTGTTAAGAAAATTTGGCGCTGCAGCAGGCGCATCTGCAGTCAAGACTTTTGCTTTGGAAACGGTGCCTAGCCTTAAATAAATTGTTCTTATTTCAATGAGAGAAAAGTTTTTCTCTCATTCGAAAAATCGGCTTGTAATTTAAATGAGGTCGACTATATTGAGTATGCGTTATCGACATCTAAAGGTGTGAATGCAACAACGTCTGCAACTAACAAGTTGTAACCGCTCGCATTTTGATAACGTGTCGCAGTAAAAAACAGTAGGTCCTTTGACCTCTCCTCATGCTTCCTTCGGAAGCAGGCAAAACGGCGGTGAAACACCGCCGTTTTGCGTTTACATACTGGGTTTGAATTATTTTTTACTTACTCTGCGAGCAGTAAAAATACAGTTGGTTTCTTATGGAAGTCTGGTGTCTTGCCAGACGCACATTCCGTCTTCCATTTTGCTGCAGTTTTGGTGTGGATTTGTTCTGATGGCAGAGTCAGATCGGTTGCTACGCTGATCAGCGTACTGCCGTTACAATTTGCGGCCAGTGTTTCCAGCATGCCGGCATTGCGATACGGCGTTTCGATAAAAAACTGGGTTTGTTTTTCCGCGCGCGAACGCTCTTCGAGTTGCTTGATGCGCTTGATGCGTGCGGCGGCATCGATAGGCAAATAACCGTTGAACGCAAAATTTTGTCCGCTCAAGCCGCTCGCCATGACGGCCAGCAATAGGGAAGACGGGCCGACCAAAGGTTTGACTTGAATACCTTGCGCGTGCGCCAGGCGCACGAGATTGGCGCCCGGATCGGCAACCGCCGGTACGCCAGCCTCGGAGATTAGTCCTGCATCTTGTCCGGCGAGTATGGGTTCCAGCAATGCAGGCAAGTTTTTTGCATCAGTGTTGACGTTCAGTTCCGCGATGCGGATTTCCTGTATCGATTTTGCCAGTGTATTGCGCGCACCTATCAATTTGAGAAAAGCGCGCGTGGTCTTTGCATTTTCTGCAATGAAGTAGTCGAGTCTGGCGGTCAGCGACTGTACATCCGCAGGGATAATGTGGGCGAGCGGATCGCAGCCTTCAACTTCAGTCTGGCCTAAGGTATTGGGGATGAGGTAAAGGATGCCTGCCATATGCTGAATAAAGTAAGTGTGTATGAGTGCGTGACCGAAGGGTAAGTCTTGGATTAATGAGAACTGGGACCGAAAAAATTAATGCCGACACGTCGCAACATGGTCGTCAGTGCAATCAAAGGCAGGCCGGTCAGGGCGCTGGGATCGGAGCTTTCGATCTTTTCGATGATGGCGATGCCCAAACCTTCGTTTTTTGCACTGCCAGCGCAATCGTATGGTTGTTCTATATGCAAATAGGCATCGAGTTCGGCATCCGGTAAATCACGGAATGTCACAAAAGTCTGAATGTTTTCCAGCTGGATTCTCGGCGATGTGAGATCAATGCGTGTGTCAAGCAGGCATAAGGCTGTATGAAATACCACTTTGCGGCCGCGCATCTTCTGCAATTGCTTGAGCGCGTTTGCATGCGTGCCCGGCTTGCCGATTTGTTCCCCATCCAGCGTCGCAACTTGATCTGAGCCAATGACCAGAGAGTTTGGGGCTTGTTTGCCAATGAAAATTGCTTTTTGCTGCGCCAAGCGTAATGCTGTGGCGTCGGGCGACTCATTGGTGGAAGGTGTTTCGTCAATATCCGGCACCATCACGTCAAAAGGCAGATGTAGACGCGATAACAACTCTTTGCGATAAATGGAGCTGGAACCAAGTATCAGGCGAGCTTGCGGGGACGGGGAAGGCATTATTTGATGTTTATTTGAATGACCGCTCAATAAAAGTGATCTAACACTTTGACGAGTAAAGGAAAAGCCTGTTATTATCGCAGGTTTTCCGGGTTCAGCTAAGCCTATGAGCGCTTTTGTAATCGATGCCTTCGATTTTAGTCGGCTTAAAGAGCGGCGTGAAGGCGATGTTCTTGTCGCCGATTTGGCCAGACTTTCGGCCGAGTCCGTGAATAAATCTGCGTCCTTGCATTGGACCTTGCAGGGCGGTGCCGATTCATTGAATCATCCGCAATTGATCCTTTCAGTTTCAGGCTCGATTGAGTTGATGTGTCAGCGGTGCATGGCGCCACTGAAGTTTGCGGTTGAGTCTGAGTCAATACTGATTCTCGCTAAAACCGATGAGCGCGCAGATGAGATAGATGCTTTACTGGATGATGACAATGTTGATGTCATTGTCGGCTCCAAGGCCTTGAATGTCATGGAACTGGTTGAGGATGAAGCTTTGCTGGCGATACCGCTGGCTCCCAAGCATGATGTCTGTCCGGATAATGCAGCGCTGGATGATTTGATGGGTGCCAAGAAGCCATCGCCTTTCGCAGTACTCAAAGGCTTGAAGCAATAGATTTTTCGGTCGCTGCAATATGGGCGGGCGTTGTGTAGTAAAGATTGTCGGTAGGCAGTGAGTTTGCAAACCGAATGTGTTAGAATTTTAGAACTTAAGGTTTAGGAGTTATCATGGCTGTTCAGCAAAATAAAAAGACACCGTCGAAACGCGGTATGCATCGTTCGCACGACTTCCTGGTTGCTCCGCAACTGAGCGTTGAGCAAACCACAGGTGAAACGCATCTGCGCCACCACATTAGCCCAAACGGCTTTTACCGTGGTCGTAAAGTACTGAAAACCAAAAACGACGAATAATTTGTTTGTCGTTCTGGCGAAGAAAGCGGCGCGATGAGTGTAAACTTTGCGCCGTTTTTTCATGTGCCGAGACAGCACAGTGCGTCATTTTGAATCAAGCCCGAATTGGCCCATAATTGCGGCTAGAGTGAGGCACGAGTCAATCCAATGACAATAAAAATATCCATAGACTGCATGGGTGGCGATCACGGCCCGTCAGTTACTATTCCCGCCGCCATTTCGTTTGTCGAAAGCGAGCCAGACGCCGAGCTGATTTTAGTCGGGCTGGAAGATCAGCTTTTGGCAGAATTAAAAAAGCATAAAGCAAGCGAGCATCCCCGTCTTTCAGTCGTCAATGCGACTGAAGTAGTGACCATGGACGATTCGCTTGAGGTTGCATTGCGCCGCAAGAAGGATTCCTCAATGCGCGTGGCAATCAACATGGTCAAGCAAGGACAGGCAGACGCGTGCGTTTCAGCCGGCAACACGGGCGCTTTAATGGCGATTTCGCGTTATGTGCTGAAGACGATTCCAGGCGTTGATCGCCCCGCCATTTGTAGCATTCTCCCCAATCAAAAAGATGGCCCTACCTATATGCTCGATCTCGGCGCCAATGTCGATTGCGAGCCGCAGCATTTGCATCAATTCGCATTGATGGGTTCTGCGCTGGTTTCTGCGATGGAAGGCAAGCCCAGGCCAACGATCGGTTTGTTGAATGTCGGCGAAGAGGATATCAAGGGCAATGATATCGTCAAGCAGACGGCTGTACTACTGCGCGCCGATCATGAACGCGGCACCCTGAATTTCTACGGTAATGTCGAAGGTAATGATATTTTCAAGGGAACGACGGATATTGTTGTTTGTGATGGCTTCGTCGGCAATGTGACCTTGAAGGCATCGGAAGGCCTGGGGCGTTTTGTTAAAAGCGTCTTGACGACCGAATTCAAAAGAAATCCTTTAACGATGCTGGGTGCATTGATTGCCCGTTCTGCGTTAAAGGCGATCTCACAACGTTTGAATCCTTCCCGCTACAATGGCGGCAGCCTGCTTGGATTGCGCGGCCTTGTGTTTAAAAGCCATGGTGGTGCAGATGCATATGGTTATCAATGGGCGATCAAGCGCGCCTTCGATGCGGCCAAATACGATGTACTGGCGCGTATTTCTACCAAAATCGCTGATCTGATGCCGCAATCGGCATTGACACCGCTTCCCGAAAATTCAGTTAGTGCAACAGAAACAATAGAACAGAAAACCGCATGACTCTCTATAGCAAAATTATTGGTACCGGTAGTTTTTTGCCGCCTCAGCGCGTAACGAATCAGGATTTAATAGAGCGCCTCGCTCTCGATGGGATAGAAACGTCCGATGAATGGATTGTTTCTCGTAGCGGGATTTCCGCGCGCCATTACGCTGGTGCAGATATGCAATCTAGCGATCTGGCAGTGGAAGCGGCAAAACGTGCGCTGGACATGGCCCAGCTGGCGGCGAATGATATCGACCTGATTATTTTGGCGACATCGACACCGGATTTTTTCGGCGGTTTTCCGAGTACGGCATGCGTGGTGCAACGCAAATTAGGCGTCACGAATGGATGTCCTGCACTCGATGTACAGGCAGTGTGCAGCGGCTTCGTGTATGCGCTTGCGACCGCTGATAAATTCATCAAGTCTGGCTCGCACAAAAACGTTTTGGTGATTGGCGCTGAAGTGTTTTCGCGCATCATCGACTTCAAGGATAGAACGACTTGCGTGCTGTTTGGCGACGGTTCCGGGGCGGTTGTCATGACGGCGTCCGAGGAACCTGGCGTGCTGGCGACCAAGTTGCATGCTGACGGCAGCTATGGCGATATTCTCTGCGGCCCTGGCAGAATCAGCAATGGTGTGCTGGAAGGCAGTGCCTTCATGTATATGGATGGTCAGGCGGTATTCAAGTTGGCCATCGGCTTGCTGGACAAGGTCGCGAATGAGGCTTTGCAATTGGCACAAATGGATGCATCTGAAGTCGACTGGATAGTCCCGCACCAAGCCAACATTCGCATCATGCAGGGAACCGCGAAAAAACTCGGTCTCAGCATGGATAAAATGATTGTGACGGTTGATCAGCATGGCAATACCTCTGCTGCATCAATTCCGCTGGCGCTTGACGTAGGGGTACGCGATGGTCGCATCAAGCCAGGTCAAAACGTCATGATGGAAGGCGTCGGTGGCGGCTTTACATGGGGTGCCGTGCTGGTGCGCATGTAATCGAAGGTGCAATGTATTTACGCGCCAACCTGTTGATTATTCAAATTAAAAAATAATATGAGCAAATTCGCATTCGTTTTTCCGGGGCAAGGTTCGCAAGCGATCGGTATGTTGAATGGCTTTGCTGAAAACGTCGTGGTGCAACAGACATTGGCGGAGGCATCGGACGCATTGCAGTTCGATCTGGCCAAATTGATTGCAGACGGCCCTAAAGAAGAGCTCGATCTGACCACCAATACCCAACCTGTGATGTTGACAGCGGCTGTGGCCATGTACCGCGCATGGATAGCCGCAGGCGGCGCAATACCGGCGTTGGTCGCAGGTCATAGTTTGGGCGAATATTCAGCGCTGGTGGCTGCCGGGGTTATTCCATTCAAGGATGCAGTGCCGTTGGTGCGTTTCCGTGCCAAGGCAATGCAGGAGGCAGTTCCTGTCGGTCAAGGCGGCATGGCCGCGATTCTCGGTTTGTCCGATGCCGACGTGCTTGCAGTATGCGCAGAAGCAGCGCAGGGCGATGTAGTCGAAGCAGTTAACTTCAACGCGCCGGCACAAGTCGTGATTGCAGGGCACAAGGCAGCCATTGAGCGCGCCTGCGAGATCGCCAAAGCCAAGGGCGCCAAGCGCGCATTGGTGCTGCCAGTTTCTGCACCTTTCCATTCTTCCTTGCTGAAACCTGCTTCAGATCGCCTGCGTGAATATTTGGCAGGCGTGGCTTTCAGTGCACCGCAAATTCCATTGATCAATAATGTTGATGTCGCGATTGTCAGCGATGTGGACGGTATCAAGGATGCGCTGGTGCGTCAGGCTGCGAATCCGGTTCGTTGGGTCGAGTCTGTGCAAAAAATGGCTGTTGAGGGTGTAACGGATGTGGTTGAATGCGGCCCTGGTAAAGTATTGGCCGGATTGACCAAACGTATCAATGGTGAACTCACTGGTCACGCAATTGTCGATCAAGCGTCGCTGGACGCTGTCTTGGAGCTTTTGAAATAATGACTACAGTTGATTTGACGGGCCAAGTCGCCCTGGTTACCGGCGCGTCGCGCGGTATTGGCCGTGCAATTGCAGTTTCATTGGCAAAGCAGGGCGCCAAAGTGATCGGTACCGCAACTTCGGAAGCTGGCGCGGCTGCGATTTCCGAATATCTGGCTGAAGGCGGCAAGGGCGTCGTACTCGACGTTAATGACGCGGCGCGCGCCGTGGCATTGATAGATGAAATTCAGAAGGAATTCGGTGCCGCAGTCACCATCCTTGTCAACAACGCCGGCATTACGCAAGACCAGTTGGCCATGCGCATGAAGGATGAGG
>CAYOQL010000035.1:0-25311 GCA_964406085.1 uncultured Herminiimonas sp. | reverse complement strand
GTCATGCCGCTATACCAGGAAAAGTCGCCAGCCAGCCATGCGGCATCAAGACTCGCAGCCCAGACAATCAGTTCTTCATCCAACGCTATCCGTGCTGCTTTCAATGCATCCCACTCGCCATGCAAATCGACATTGCCGAGCGTGGTCGGCATCGCTCTTTCCACCGCCGTACCTTGAGTGAAGCGGCCCAGCCACATCGCATCGCCCCATACCAGATGATTCAAGGTCGAATGTATCGATTGAAAGAATGCGCCGCGATCGGCCTTGCGCTCCGCATCACTCAACTGCTCGCTGGCGGCATAGACCTTGTCATTCATCCAGCGGTTGTAACGCGCCAAGAGCTGCGCGTATTCAGGTGAAATCATTTTTTCTCAATCCAGTGCAACAGATCCCGCCATTGTTCTATATCTTTCTCTACGCGTGAAGGTGCAACGTCCCATAGCGTCGCACCATTTGCTGCGAGCTGCACGTAATTCTGTGTATCACGCAGAAAGCCGAGCACCGGAATCCCGAGGCCATGCACATATTGCGTCAGTTGATCAGCTGCACGCGTGCGCGCGTTGACACGCATGCCAAGCACGGCAAGCTCAAACTTGCCTTTGGTTTGTTTCAGCTTTTGCAGGAATTCCTGCGTCGCCAGAATATCGAAAATCGAAGGCTGCAGCGGTACGATCACCTTGTCGGCGATCTGCATGACTTTATCGAAGCGCTTGCCACTGAAACCGGCTGGGGTGTCCAGCACGATATGCGTGGTTCCCTTGGGCGGCTTGGCGACATGGCCGTCTTCGATTTCCCACGGCTGAATCGTCGGTAATGATGCGTGACGCAATGCCAGCCAAGCGCGCGACGATTGCTGCACATCCGTATCGCCCAGCATGACCTGGTGTCCCTGCAAGGCAAAATATCCGGCAAGATTGGTGGCAAACGTACTCTTGCCGACGCCACCTTTCGGATTGGCGATGACGATGACTGGCATGAAATTCCCCTTTTGGCGTTGTTATTGGCGATTCACTTGAAACCAGCCTGCAGTCTGCCTCTCGCTGATTCAGCAGCAAGAATATCATGCTGCATTGCAAGGTCAATCCTGCCATAAGGGTTCGCAACAAGCCTGTTGTATAGACGTCAAAAGCGGCACCGATGGCCGGACCAAGTGGGGAAATCAGGTCGTGGAATCGTCCAGTGCGCACAATGCATCCAGCAGCGGCTGCGTGGCTTGGGCGAGCCTGTCCAGACTGGCTTCGCGCAAACTTGCGGTATCTACCGTGACATCGCTGTCCAGTCCGGCCCAGCGCAACAAGGCGGAACAGGCTGACGGCGTATCAAACATCCCATGCAGATAGCTGCCGAGAATCTGATCATCGGCGGAACGGGCGCCTTCGGGTCGGCCGGCGATCATGAAAGCAGGATGCGAACGCGCATCCCCTTCGGAAACGCCCATATGGATTTCGTAGCCGCTGACCGCTGCATCGGTATCGGCAAACGCACAGATACCCCGCACCTGCTCCAACTGCTTTTCACGCGTCAGCACGGTCGCGATATCCAGCAAACCCAGCCCGTGCGAAATACCGGCTGTACCTTCCACCCCTTGCGGATCGTCTATCGTCTTGCCCAGCATTTGATAACCGCCGCAGATGCCGATGACCTTGCCGCCATAACGCGCATGACGAATCAATGCCTCGCGCCAGCCGTTCGCAATCAGCCAGTCCAGATCACCACGCGTATTTTTACTGCCCGGCAGGATGATCAGATCAGCCGGCGGAATCGGTTGTCCCGGCCCGATCAATTGCAGATCGACATCCGGATGCGCGCGCAGCGCATCGAAGTCGGTGTGATTGCTGATGCGCGGTGGCACCGGAACAATCACGCGAAAAGCACCGCGCGCGACTTGCGTTTGTTCCACCGCATCTTCAGCATCGAGAAACAGACCGTGCAGATAGGGCAGCACGGCCAGCACCGGTTTGCCGGTTTGTTGTTCCAGCCATAGCAGCCCCGGTTCCAGCAAGCTGATATCGCCGCGAAAACGGTTGATGACAAAACCGATGGTGCGCTTGCGTTCACTCTCTGACAGGCAAGCCAGTGTGCCTATGATGTGGGCGAACACGCCACCGCGGTCGATATCCGCCACCAGAATCACCGGGCAATCGACCGCCTCGGCAAAACCCATATTGGCAATATCGCGATCGCGCAGATTCACTTCGGCCGGGCTGCCTGCGCCTTCGACCAGGACGGTGGCGTATTGCGCACGCAAGCGTCCATACGATTCCAGCACGGCTTGCATCGCGATCGGCTTGTAGGCGTGATAGTCGCGTGCATTCATGTCGCTGCGCGCCTTGCCGTGAATGACCACTTGCGCGCCGGTGTCGCTGGACGGCTTGAGCAAAATCGGATTCATGTCAGTGTGCGGCGGCAAACCGGCCGCGATCGCCTGCAAAGCCTGGGCACGCCCGATTTCTCCACCATCGCTGGTGACGGCGCTATTCAAGGCCATGTTCTGCGGCTTGAACGGAACTACCTTCACACCCTGTTGCGCCAGCAGGCGGCAAAGTGCTGCAACCAGCGTGGTTTTTCCGGCGTCAGATGTGGTGCCCTGCACCATCAATGTATGGAAGGGAAATTTCACGGTTGCTGTTTCATGGTTGCTGCTTCACGGTTGCTCTTGCACGGTTGAGCCTTTATTTTGCCGCACGGCGGCTGCGTGCCAGTTCCAGCTTTTCGCACACCATGGCGGCACCTTCTATCAGCCGCGGCCCGGCACGATTCACCAGATCGGCATCGACGGAAAACAGATTGTCCTTTTTCACCGCCAGCAGATTCGGGTAAGACTTCCACATTTCCAGGCCACCGGATTTTTCTGCCTGCCTGTCACCGGTCATCATCACTTCCGGATTTTCCAGTAGCACGGATTCAACGCTGACCGTCGGTGCAGGAATCGGCAGTTTGGCAAACACGTTTTCGCCACCACAAAGGCGAATCGCATCGCTCATGATGTTTCCGCCATTGAGCGTGTACAGCGGCTTGCCCCACACCTGATAAAACATGCGCACGGTTGGACGATGGCGATACTGCGCGTCCAGACGTGCGAGTTCGGCGCGCTGGGCTATGGCAACCTTGCCGGCTTTTGGCTCGGTGCCCATCAAGACGCCCAGCCGCTCGACACTGGCCGGAATATCAGCCAGTTTCTTCGGCTCGCTAAAATAGAAGGGAATGCCCAGCTTGCGCACATGTTCAAGCTGACGCTCTGAATTGCCATGCAGCCACACCACCAGCAAATCGGGTTTCAAGGCGATGATGCGTTCGACGTCGATTTGCTGATGGCTGCCGACACGCGGAATTTTCAATGCCGCCGCCGGATAATCGCTATAGCCCACCGTGCCGACTATCCGTTCGCCGCCACCGGCGGCAAAAATCAATTCCGTTGCATGCGGTGCCAGCGATACGATGCGTTGTGCCGGTTGCGCCAAGGTCACGGTATTGCCGCCATCGTCCTGCACGCTGACGACAGCGTTTGCCGCGCCGGCAATCGACATCAGGACTAACGCCGTCGCTTTTGCAAAATGAATACTCATTCAATATCCTGTGGAATGTCCGGTGATGTATGTTGTGAAGAATTTTGTGAAGAATCTTGTGCAGCTGGTGTTACCGCCATTGATGCAGACAGTGCGTGTTGCAGCCGCTGCCAGCCTGCTTCGTCCGGTGGCAAGCCGAGGCGCACGCCATGCACAAAATGCCTGATCCAGACACCATGCGCTGCCATCCGTTCTGCAAACTCGGCCGGCTTTAACTGCGGCCAGTATTGATACAACGCACATCCGGTGGATGCAATGCCATGCGTCGCCAGCAAACACTGCAAACGCTGCCCCTGATCCTCTAATTGCTGACGCATCGCAAGCTGCCATGCGCGATCCGACAACGCCGCGCACCCAATTTGCTGCGCAGGGCCGCTGACAGCCCATGGGCCCAGCAGATCGGCCAGCTTCATTAATAGCGCGGGATGTGCTGCGACGAATCCCAAACGCACACCGGCCAATCCGAAAAATTTTCCGACCGAACGTAAAATGATCAAGCCCGCGCTGCTTGTGTGCGCAGCGACACTTGTTTGCGACGTGACATCGCCAAATGCCTCATCGACGATCAGCCATCCCCCTTTTTCCGCCAACTGCGACGACCACCGCAGTAGAACGTCGGCCGGGACAGATGCACCGGTGGGATTATTCGGATTGCAGACCACCATCACATCGCAATCATCGACAGCCGATGCCAGTTGCGCATATGGCACTTCGCTTACCGCATGCCCTGCCCGTCTCCATTGATAAGCATGTTCTGCATAAGACGGTGCGGCAACCACGACTTTTGAGTGGGAACGCAAGCGGGGCAAGCCCTGAATGGCGGCTTGGGTCCCGGCGACCGGCAGCAACTGTGGCGCGCCGTAATACTGTCGCGCCGCATCAAGGAGTGCTGTGCTCGGCTCAGGCAAACGATGCCAGGCGTCGGGCGCAATCGCAGGAATCGGATACGGTTGCGGATTGATGCCAGTGGACAGATCCAGCCAATCCTCGCGCGGACGCTGGTAACGAACTATCGCTTCATGCAGATTGCCGCCGTGCTCAAGCATGGAAAGCTCCGGCAACACTGAGCAGGCAAACTACAGCGACCCACAATGCCGTCGTCAACGCCACCAGCCGCCATGCACGCGCAATGTCTTTGCCGCTTGCGAGCGGTCCGCTACCTAGCGGTGGACGCTGTTCAACTTCACCATCGTAAATTGCCGCGCCGCCCACCGAAATGTTCAAGGCGCCCGCGCCAGCCGACATCACGGGGCCGGCATTCGGGCTGGACCATGCGCCAGCTTGCGTGCGCCAGCATTGCCATGCAAGACGCGTATTGCCCAGCAGGGCATACGACAAGGCAGTCAGCCGCGCAGGAATAAAATTCAATGCATCGTCGATGCGCGCGGCAGTACAGCCGAAATCGTTAAAGCGCGACGTGCGGTAACCCCACATTGCATCCAGCGTATTCGCCAGACGAAACAACACCGCGCCCGGGCCGCCGGCAAGTACAAACCAGAACAGCGTGCCGAACACGGCATCATTACCATTCTCCAGCAAGGATTCGACGCCTGCCTTGGCTAGATCGGAGTCTGCTGCCAGCGTGGTATCGCGACTGACGATGCGCGCAGTCAAGATACGCGCCTGCGGCAAATCGTCATCCATCAATGCGCGCGCAATCGGCAAAGTGTGATCGCGCAAGCTGCGCAATCCAAGGCAAAAATAAAGCAGCAATGCGTGTACGGCAAACGCAATCAACATATCGAAGCGTGCCAACCAGAACGTCAGGCCCCAGGTAAGTACAACGAACGGCAATACGATCAGCAGCCATGCCAATCCACCGCGCGCAAAACGGCGACTGCCTGTGTTGAGATTTTTTTCCAGCCGAATGGCAAGATTGCCGAAACCGACCAGCGGATGCCAGCGCGTTGCTTCACCCAGGCGCATGTCGAGCAGCACACCCAGCAATACCATGATCGCAATTGCAGCGAATGACAAATCCATCAACACATCAACCTCACATCAACCCTTGAGTACGACTGGCAAGCCGGCAACGATCAATATGGCGCGATCGCACACTGCAGCAACATCCTGATTCAAGCGGCCGGATTCGTCGACGAACCAGCGCGAGAGCGCGCCCTGCGGTATGACGCCCTGCCCGACTTCATTCGTCACCAGGATCACGCCGCCCTTGGCCTTGTCCAAGGCCTGCAGCAATAATGCACGTTGATACTGGAAAGCCGGGGGCGGCTCTATCATTCCCACCTCAGGATAGTTTCTCGCTTCAGAAAACAGCAGATTGGAAAGCCAGACCGTCAGGCAATCGACAAGGACCAGCGTATCCGGGCCGCTGTGTTTTTCAATAGTGCGCGCCAACTCGATGGGTTCTTCCACCGTGGTCCAGTACACATCGCGGCGCTCGCGATGATGCGCAATGCGACTCTTCATTTCGTCATCGCCGGCCTGGGCGGTCGCGATGTAGACAATGCGTTTCCTGGAGGCGACCGCCACTCGTTCTGCATAAGCGCTTTTACCGGAGCGCGCTCCGCCTATGATCAGTGTACGCATCAGCTCAATTCATCTTTCGAAAAGATACGCGCCATCGCCGCCGGACACGATGAAAAGTACGCGTGGAAATAGGTTGCGGTCAGTGCACGCTGCTTATATACAGCCTCGCCCTGCGCACCATTCGATCGTTTCACCGTTTGCGCGACGTGTTCTGCATCGGTGATCAATGTCGAGTAGTGGAATGCATGGCCGCGCAGCTCACCGTCAAGGGTTTCCAGCGCCTGCATGCCGAGCCCGGCCAGCTTGGTCTGCATGACCACTTCCCCCTTCAACAAACCGACCATGGGCCAGACTTTGCCTTGCGCATCCTTGAGCGTCTCGGCCACCACCATCATGCCGCCGCATTCTGCGAGTATCGGCACGTCCTTGGCATACGCATCGCGCATGGAATTCTGCCAACGCTGCGCCGCCGACAAAGTTGCGCAATGCAGTTCGGGATAGCCACCCGGGATATACACCGCATCAGCATCGGCCGGAACCGGTTCGTCATTCAGCGGCGAAAAGAATTGCAGCTGCGCGCCCGTTGCACGCAGGCACTCCAGATTGGCGTGATAGACAAAGGCAAAGGCAGCGTCACGCGCAATTGCGATATTTTTCCCTGCCAGAAGTTGTGGCGTATTCTGGGCAGAATCACGCTCATCCAGCATAATGGGCACGATGCTGTTCCATGCATTCATGTCCAGATCGATCTGATCGGCAAGCTGATCGAGTATCTGGTCAACCTCTGCAATTTCATCCGGCTGCACCAGACCAAGATGACGCTCAGGCAGCGACGCCTGCAATTTCGGCATAGTCGCCAGCAAGCGGATATCGCGTATGCCCTGCGTAATCTGCGTAGCATGCGAAGCGCTGGCGACCCGATTGACAATCACACCGGCCATTTCTACCGGGCCGTATTGCTGCAGACCCAGCACGATTGCGCCGACAGTCTGCGCCATCTTGGCCGCGTCGAGCACCACGACAACCGGCACGCCGAATGCGCGCGCAAGATCAGCGGAGCACGGGTTGCCATCATACAAACCCATCACGCCTTCGATCAGGATGACATCGACTTCGGCAGCGGCTTTGGCCAATAATCTGCGGCAATCGTCGAGGCCGACCATCCACAAGTCGAGTGCATACACTTCGGCGCCGCTCGCTCTTTGCAAGATCATCGGGTCAAGATAATCAGGACCGGTCTTGAAGACACGCACGCGCAAACCCTGCTTGATCAACTTGCGTGCCAGCGCGGCAGTGACCGTGGTCTTACCCTGCCCCGATGCAATCGCTGAAATCAATACTATACGTGCGCTGCTCATGATGTCGTGCTCGCCAGGTGTGCGCTTGCAAAGAATTCTCTTACCGATATCTTGAACATGGCGGAGTAGGCGTGCATGGTTACCACTCCACGCCAGCTTGCGCTGCAATACCGGCGGCAAACGCGTGTTTGATCGGCTGCATCTCGGTGACGGTATCTGCCACGGCGATCAATTCCGGCGGCGCACCGCGGCCGGTAATGACCACGTGCTGCATGGCAGGACGCGCCTGTACATCGGCGATGACGCGCTGCACATCGAGGTATTTGTATTTCAGGGCGATGTTCAACTCATCCAGTATGACCAGGCCAATTGCGGGATCGCTCAATAATTCCCTGGCGCGCTGCCATGCAATTTCTGCATTCGCGACATCGCGTTCACGGTTCTGCGTTTCCCACGTATAGCCCTCGCCCATCACATGGAAACTGATCTCATCCGGAAAACGGCGGAAGAAATTTTCTTCACCGGTTGCAATCGCACCTTTGATGAACTGCACGACGCCGACTTTCATCCCATGCCCAAGTGCGCGCGCGGCCATACCGAAGGCACTGGAACTTTTTCCCTTGCCGTTGCCGCAGGTAATGACCAGTACGCCGGCCTCACGCCTCGCCGCCTCGATCTTTTTATCGATGACTTCCTTCTTGCGCGCCATGCGGGCGTTATGACGTTCGGTCACGCCATCGACATCTTTCTCTGCGCTGTTTTGATGTTCACTCATCTTCACTCTTCTTCATTCCAGATTCACTTTTTGTTCTTTTTCGCCAGCCAGATAAATGGTGCGCTTGCCGTGTTTGACTATCTCGATCGGATGACCCAGACATTCACTGAGCAGCGGCGCCTGCATGACTTCGTCGACCGCACCTGCAAACCAGCGGCCGTCGCCCATCAGCAGCAAAGCGTGGGTCGCCACGCTGTGCGCAAGGTTTAAATCATGGCTGACCATGACAACAGATTTCTTTTGCTCCCGACATAATTTATCGAGCAAGCTCATGACACTGACTTGATGCGCCAGATCGAGTGCACTGGTAGGTTCATCCAGCAATAACAACGGGGTGTCCTGCGCCAATACCGCGGCAATCGCCACGCGCTGCCGTTCGCCGCCTGACAAGGAGCGTACGTCACGATCGGCCAATCCATCCACATCCATCAACTGCAGCGCTGAATGGGCTGCCGCATAATCCGCATCCGATTCCCAATAGGCGGACTCATGATACGGATGGCGCGCGGTCAGCACTGTCTCGATCACGCGATAGGCAAAGGCATCGCTTCTGCCCTGCGGCAGGAACGCGCGCTGACGCGCCAGATCCGGCAAGGGCCAATCTTTCAGCGCCCGACCATTTAAGGCAATCGTGCCGCCTTCAGCCGGACGCAAGCCAACCAAGGCGCGTAGCAAGGTACTTTTACCCGCACCATTGCGACCAATCACGCACCAGCATTCGCCGGGACCGATCTGCCAATCCAGCGCATTGACCAATAGACGATCGGCAATGCGCAACTGCAATTTATCTGTGTGCATCATGGCGTGCATCAGCGCTTCCTCAACTGATGCAACTGCAGCAGAAAGACCGGTACGCCGATGATTGCAGTGATGACACCGACCGGCAACTGCTGCGGCGCCACGACACTGCGTGCCAGCGTATCCGCCAACACCAGGAATGCACCACCTACCAATGCAGCGGCAGGCAACAGCAGGCGATGATCCGGCCCCAATACAAAGCGGCATGCGTGCGGCACGATCAAGCCAACAAAACCGATACTGCCTGCATTACTGACCGCGCTTGCCGTCAGCAAGGCCGCACATAAAAACAAGCCTATGCGGAATCTTGCAACATTGATGCCCAAGGTGACAGCTGCTTCCGCATGCAATGCAATCACATTGATTGCGCGGGCGGCGCGCGTGGCGAAAATCAAGGCGCCGATCAAGACTATCCATGGCAACCAGCGGAATTGCGTACCCGACAAATCGCCTATCATCCAGAACACCATGCCGCGCAGGCGGTTATCCGGTGCGATCGACAACATCAAGGCCACCAATGCGCTGCAGCCGGATGCGAGAATCACGCCGGTCAATAGCAACAATGGTGCACCGCCATCCGAATTGACGCTGCCGCGCAAATCGCGCTGCGCCAGCAAATACAGCATGATCGACACAACCATCGCACCACCAAAAGCGGCGACATCGATAGACCAGCTCATGGAAAATAACAGCATCGCGCCCAGTGCGCCAACTGCCGCACCACCGGAAACCCCCAGCACATATGGCTCGGCCAAAGGATTGCGTAACAATGCCTGCATCATCACGCCAGCCAGCGCCAGCGTGGCACCCGTCACAAACGCGGACAAGGCGCGACTGAGCCGCAAATCGACCAGCGTTGCCGCCATCGTGGAAGTCGTTCCCTGCGTCAGTTCACGCATCGCGGACAACACATCCTGCAAGGGCAAAGCTACCGAGCCGACGACGCACGCAATCAGCACGCTCAACAAGGCGAGAAAAACCAGCGTAGACAAGACAGTCCACGCGCGCCTGCGTCCCTGCGGTCTGGGATTGCTGACAGCGCGATGTGCCATCGTGCTCATGGTGAAAAAATCATTCAGTAGTTCTCATAAAATTCGCGCATGCAAGTTTGGAGGATCTCCGAAACCGCATGCGCGACACATCAAGCGCCCGATAACCAGACGCTATTTTACAAAGGCTTAATTAAAACCATAACGTACACCGACAAATACATTCGAGCCTGGTGTTTGATAGGTTTGTGCAAGTTCATAGTATTTATCAAAAACATTGTTCCATCGGCCAAACAACTGCCAGTTTTCCGTCAAGTCATAGCTGGCATGCAAGTTGAGTAGTGCATAGCCGCCCATTCTTTTGGTTTCGTTGGCAGCATCATAGCGATAGCCTGAAATGATCACATCAGCGCCGGATTTGAACAAACCATGTGTACGGCTGACACCAACCGTTCCATGAGTGCGTGCTCGACGTTCGATCAACTTGTTCGTCGTCTGATCACGCGGATCCTGCCAATCCAGGGTCGCGTATAAACGGAAGTCGGCAATTCTAGTCGAGGCGCCTAACGATACGCCTTTCAATAAAGCATCGTTCACGTTAGAAGTGCAACTTGTGCCGAGACCGGCAACAGGACATGGTGTCTTTGTAATCAGCAAATCCGTGATCTGATTATAGTAATAAGCGATGCTGAAATCGGATTGACCGTTGTCATAGTAAACGCCGATTTCTGTATTTTTACCTTTTTCCGGCCTTGCGTTCGGGTTACCAAAGTTAGGTGAGAAATAAAGCTCGTTATACGTAGGCGCACGGAAACTGGTTCCATGGCTAGCACTTACTCTTAACTCCTTCGTCAAACGATAACCATAACCTGCACTGGCAGTCACATTGGAACCATATACGGAACTGTCATCGTAGCGGACGCTTGCACTCGCCAAATGCGAATCTGCGTTCAATTGATAGGCAAGTGCGAGCGAATTTGTATCGCGGCTCTGATTCTGTTTTGGCTGACCAGGGTTGAAGACACTTTCTTCACGGTGCTCAAGCAGCAACTGCAGCAGGTCAGTACCAATGTTGAAATCGTTTTGCCAGCTAATCTGATCCTGTTTCGAATTATTGATTGCTGGTTTGGCCGATGTATAGTTTTGCTGTTTTGTATAAGAACGTGAAACCTGTAACAGGCTGCCCCATCTCGCATTGATTTGATTGCGGGAATAAACAGAATACACATCGACGTCACTGACAATGCGCGCATTGAATGCAGATGCTCCGCTGTCATACTCGCCGTTGTTTTCACTATTTAAAAATGTCAGGCCGATTTCCTGCCCTTTGGCCAGCGCCAATGAGAATTGGCCACTCACGCTACGTTTGCTATAGCCATCATCGTCCGGATTTTGTCCAGCCACAACACGGGAAGAAAATCCATCCGCTTCTTCGTGCATTGTATTAATTGAATAGCGTATTTGATGGTCACCCTCGGTCGAACCTGACACGCCTGCGCTTACCACCTGCTCGCCATATGTTCCCGCGCCTGCAGAAAATGACAAACGTGGAGCGCCACTGCCTTTTTTGGTAAACACCTGAATCACCCCACCAACGGCATCAGCGCCATACATTGTACTGAGAGGCCCCATTACAATTTCTACCCGTTCGATTTGCGATAGTGGAATGGTGGACCAGCTTGGCGTTCCCGACGTGGATGAAACACTACGGACGCCATCAATCAACAATATCGTCTGTTTGCCATTTGCACCGCGTATATAAACGTCTGCATCATTACCGGCCCCACCGTTTCTTTTGATTTCCACACTGCGTTTTGTCTGCAGTAAATCAACTAAAGAGGTTTGTCCGGAAGCGGCGATTTCTTCTGCAGTGATGACAATATTATCTGCGAGCACATCACCGGCTTTTTGCGCGGTACGCGTAGCCGTTACAACCACTGGTGCCAACGATGACTCAGTCGAGGCGTTTGCCAAACTGAACGGAGAGAATACAGCTGAAACGGATAATGCAATGGCGAGCGGCTGAATAGCCACTTTTGTGCGCCGTAAAGCGGATGAAGTCATGATTACTTTTCGTAGAAACACAGCACCCAGCCCGCTTCCCCGCAGGCTGAATTGAAAAGAAATACAGGAAGAGAATCAACGACCGAGACGACAGGAGCCAGAGTAACCAGGACGTGCGCGAATCGCGTCGCGAAGATCCCCGTTCGCAGCATTTCCACCTGTCCTGGCCGGTATCCGGGCTTGCAAGCATGATGGCCTCACCTTCCCATGCAATAAACGCACAGTGGTTTGAGAGACAACCTGTCACTGATCAGTGACGCTTGATTACCGTTGCGGGGGCAGCACACGTTAGCCTGACGGCTTCGTGTTTCCCGTTTAACTGCAGACATGAACATGTCTGCGAGCACCAAAACTGGCGACATTGTAAGGCTAGCAACAACTTGCGGCAACTGCGCCAAATACTTAGCGGCAGTGATGTTTCATCAGCACCACATGTGGGTGCACAAGCTGTCTGCAAGACCGATACCAAATCGGTAACAGGTATAGCGCAAAAAATGCGACGTCGAATCGTGTTCGACATCGCATGCGCGTTGGTCCTACAGGCTCTATAAAAGCGGATGTTTGAAAATTAAAAAATCAGACGTGCCGAGAGTTTTATCGAGCGGCCCGCGTCAGGATAGATCCCTCGGCTATTCGAACAGTCGCCGAACGACTGGCTGTAATAATCCTTGTCCGTCAAATTGCTACCGCTGACAGCATATTCCCATGCGCCCATGCGTATCGCATAGCGTGCATCAAGCGTCGCAAAGGATGGAATGCGCGCATTACAGCTATTCGAAAAATCCTTGCCATAACGCTGGGTATCCACCCATTGCACGCCGACATCCGCAGTCTGCTTGTTCGACTCCCAGTTCAGACGAACTGTTGCCGTATTTTTGGGTACCAATACCATTTCTTTGCCCACATTAGGACCATCGGTAAATTTCGCTGAAATGTGTTGCCATATAGCAGACAAGAAAAAATCTGATGACAAACGCGCGCGCCCTTCCAACTCCACACCTTCTCGTTTTGTACGATCCAGATTGACGTTGGCACCAAAACCTCCAGATGTGGGATCGTAAAAAATCTCATCCTTCAACTTATGACGAAATACCTTGGCAATCAGTTTATTGTTGTCATTACCAAGCGCCGCGCCCAGCTCAAGATCATTTGAATACTGTGGCTTCAAGGGGGTAGATAAATAAGCATTTTCATCCACGTTTGCAACACGATAGCTTCTGCCCGCCTTACCAAACAAGCTCACCAGCGGGGTGACTTCGTAGCTCGCATTCAAATCAAAGGCATTGACCGAAAAAGATTGATCATAAGAACTTCCCGAGCGCAAATCCTGATCAAACTTTTCATGTCTTGCACCCGCTGCGACACGCATCTTGTCTGACTTGATTTCATCCCGCACATACAGCGCCATTGCATACTGCGATGCATGCTCATCTGCATTTGGAACGCCTCCCGAAGAACTCTGGGTAAACCGTTTAGAGTCCGAGAAATCCATACCGGCAATCAACTCGTTGCGTATATTGCCGAAGTTCGACACGTATTTTGCGCGCGGGGAGAACTGTTTAACTTCACTCTCAGCGGTGGATAAAAATCCACTGAAGTCACCTTTAGAAGTTTTCTCCCGATAAGACAAATCAGCAGCCAGCTCCAGGTTGCCGTAGCGCTGATCGACAAAGAACGTATACTGATTGGAGTCGAGAGATCCATTCTCCGTAGGCTTTAATGTTTGCCTGGGGTTTTGCAGGTACTGACTCAAGGTCAAAGAACCTGGAAAGCGCAAATCCTGACGTGCTGCATCGACGCGAAATCCTGTACGCCCGTGCTGCAATGCCCACTGCATGCCACCACTGAAGTTTTCCTGCTTCAACGCATTATTATCGCGATAATTGTCCGTACGCAAAGCGCCCAGATTGGCATCGATCGAAAAGCCATCCCAGCCGGCATTCAAGGAAGCACGCATTTCTTCCTGACCGCGATTGCCTATTTCCGCGACCACAGAGCCATGCGTACCTTTCGTTTTGCCGCGCTTGGTAATGATCTGAATCGTGCCGCCGGTTGCGCCTTGGCCATACAACACGCTACTGCCGCCACGAACCACTTCTATCCGCTCAACCGATTCAATCGCGATCGCAGACATCATTGCAGGTTGCAGTTCATTTTCAGATATACGAATTCCATCCACAAAAATCGCAATGTTCTCATTACTGGTCGAACCAAAGCCGCGCAAGTCCAGTGATGAATCAGAAGTTCCGCTTTGACTTGAACGTCCAAATACGCCGGCGATCTTGCGTATCGCTTCATTGATACTGCCTGCGCCGGAATCGCGAATTTGCTGCGCCGTAATGACGGTGGCGCCAATTGGCGCGTCCACACTTTCAAAACGCGATGCAGAAACCGTCACCGGTGCCAGCTTTTGATCAGTTGATGTTTGCGCGATGGCAGGAAAAGCCAATGTGGCAAGGGCGGAAACCAGCGCGAGCGGTTTCCATGCAGCGATGAGGCGAGTGGATGTTACGGATTTCATCATGTCTTCTTGAATAAGGAGCACCCGACTTGCCTCCCCGCGAGTCGAGTTCAACGAAAGAATGGTACGAAGACAATCAAAACAAGCAGGCGTTTTGCAGTTGCAGGCAGACGCGCACTTGCGACATTCCCCGTTCGCATTGCTTTCACCTGTTCTGGCCGGTATCCGGGCTGACAAGCAAACCCTCTCACCTTCCCATGCATGCTGCACAGTGGTCTCGAAAGAGGATTGGTCACATGATGATCGTGACGCTTGTTTTACCGTTGCGGGGGCAGCACACGTTGGCCTGACGGCTTCGTGTTTCCCGTTTAACTGCGGACATGGACATGACCGCGAGCACCAAAACTGCGCCATTGTACGGCGCGCACTGTCTCGGGGCAACCGTAGTCATTTTTGATGTATTTACTTGCTTATTTGCTTGTTTATTTACTGCATACGGTGTGCAGCCGGAGCGCTTGGCACTGGTCTATAATCCAGCCTTGCCCGCCCACATTTTCATTGCATGTTTACTCCAGAACAAATCAATACCATCGATGCAAAGTTGGCGCTCACGTCCGACCGCACCACCTTGCTGAAGGTCGATGATCGCCCTGTCATCGTCAAGCAGTTGGAAGCGCCCCTCAAGCATTGGGGTTACCCCGTCCTGAATACCCTGGCAAATATACTGCGCCAACCGATGTTGCGCGCGGTGCCTGCACCGGGCGGCAGCGCGGCGCAGGCTATTGAAGTGGCGCGTTTGCGCACGCTGGCGGCGGCAGGCGTGTCCGTTCCGGAAGTACTGCAAGTGACGCCGCAATGGTTTGCGATTTCCTATCTTGGAAAAACCTCGATCGATCAGTTGTTACGGCAAGAACCCGAGAAGATCTTGCACTATTGGGAGAGCGGCTTGCAGGCGATTTTGCAACTGCATCGCCTGGGTCAAAACGCCAGCCAGTGTTTTGCGCGCAATATGATCTGGCACGAAGGCAAGGTAAGCTTCATCGACTTTGAAGATGATCCTATCAAGAGCATGCCGCTGGCAGCGGCCCAGGCACGCGACTGGCTGCTGTATCTGCATTCAAGTGCTTACATTTTGAACATGAGTGCACAGCAGATTACCCAGCATTTTTTGCACTATCTGCAGCAGGATGGAATAGATGTGCAGCGCGAAGTGATGCGTGCAGCGCGTGCATTCAGCTGGCTGCGCATATTGCCGAGCGAACGCAAGCCATGGGGAAGAGATGTTATTTCAGCGCAGGCAGCAGCTGAAGTTTTGCACCTTGCCGCCAAACAGGGCAAGCGAGCGTTTTGAGCATGTATTGAAAATCAGCGCTCAGATCATTGCATCAAGAGACTTGCAACAATAATATTAGCAATCGACTACCAGCAATTCGCCATAGCGTATCTTGTGCGGCTTTTGCGCTGCATACAGCGCCATCTCGGGAATCGACAAACCGTGTTCGCAGGCTGCCAACAAGCGAATGATGCCGGCATGGCAAATCACGATCGCGTGTTCGATATTCAGTTCAGTCAGTTCATCGCGAAACGCGCGCACGCGTTGCGCAACCTGCAGCACACTCTCGCCACCGCCAGGTTGATAACCGACCATGTCATTGCTCCACGCGTTGACCGATGCACGCGGAATGTCGTCCCAAGAGCGCATTTCCCAATCGCCGAAATGCATTTCTGCCAGGCGTTCATCATAGGTTGGTGCCGCACAATCCAGCGTGTCCGCCAGACTGACACTCAATTCCGTACAGCGACGCAAAGGGCTGGAAAAAAGCATGGCCTTCCTGGGCAAGACCGGCAACAAGGATGCATGTGCCAAGGCAACCTCTTCCGCTGCCACAGCTAAATCAGTGCGCCCGTAACAGGTATTGGCTGCGACGATGGGCCGTGGATGGCGAACGAGATAAAGGTGCATACAGCTCCTCAATAGGCAATGGTGGCGAGTACACCCAGGTAAAAAGCAACTTCAGCAACTTGTTGCACTGCACCGAGACAATCGCCGGTATAACCACCGATACGACGCTGGAACATACGTGCCAGCCATAATGCTGCAAGCGCAGCAAACAGTATGCCTGCAATGACCGCAAGCAAAGACATCAGGCCTGTCAGGCACATTAGCGCTATTGGCAGCAAAGTCGTCGCAGCGGCGATGCAAAACTCTCCATTAGACATCTCTTCGCCAATTGGTTTCGCCTTGCCGTTGGCCTTTGCATAATCCATGCGCCACACCAGGCTGATCGCCGCCAGCCGTGAAACCGGATGGGCAATCAGCAAAGCAACGACGACCGCTGGCGATGGCAGGCTCGACAGGGCCATCCATTTCAAGGCCAGCATCAAACCGATCCCGATTGCACCGTATGCGCCTATGCGAGAATCCTTCATGATCTCGAGTACGCGCTCGCTGCTGGTGCCGCCGCCAAAACCGTCACAGGTATCGGCAAAACCGTCTTCGTGAAAAGCGCCGGTCAGATAAATACCGGCTATCGTCGATAGCAACACGGCAATCGATTGCGTCCACAGCAATGAAGCAATGACATAAATCAGTATCGATATCAGTGCGACGACAATACCGACGGCAGGAAAATACCGTGATGCATGCTGCAGCCAACGCTCGTCAAAACCTACCCATCGCGGAATTTGTATACGGGTAAAAAATTGCAACGCAATGAAAAACAAGCGCAATTGATGGACGCAACACTGCAGGCAACGCGTACGCCAACTTGTTTGAAGAATAATATTGGGTTCCATTATTTTTTATGCGCTCTTTTTACTCACGTCTGCCGAATCGAAAGTCGCCATTTCATTCAGGAAGTTGACGGATGCATGCAACAACGGTAATGCCAGTATTGCACCGGTGCCCTCACCTAAACGCAAGCCCATTTGCAGTAACGGACGCCCGTTCAGATACGCCAGCATTTGTTGATGGCCGCGTTCGTCAGAACAATGGGCAAATACGCAATAATCAAGTATCGCAGGCTGCATACGCGCTGCGACCAGCAAAGCACTCGTAATGATAAAGCCGTCTATCAATATCACCATCCTGCGCTCGGCCGCCGCCAGCATGGCCCCTGCAATCATGGCGATCTCAAAGCCGCCGAACGTGGCGAGAATATCCATAGGTTCGCCCGTTGATATGACAGGCGTATGAAACGCGACCGCTGCCTCTACTACTTTTTGCTTGTGCTGTACGCCACTAGGGGCCAACCCGGCACCAGCACCTACACATTCCGCCACCGGAATTTTTGTGATCGCGTGCATGAGGGCTGCAGCAGAAGTCGTATTGCCTATGCCCATTTCACCGAAGCCAATGACATTCCCTTTCAAACCCGCGATCAGGTCTGCACCACTCCGCATCGCATCCGCACACTGCTCGGCCGTCATCGCCGGGCCTTGCGCAAAATTGTCTGTTCCGTGCGCTACTTTACGATTCAGCAAACCATCGCGCGCACCAAAGTCATGATTGACGCCCGCATCGACGATATGCAGCGCACACTTGTTTTGACGTGCAAAGACGTTAATCGCTGCGCCACCAGCGAGGAAATTTTCCACCATTTGCCAAGTCACGCTTTGCGGAAAGGCGGAAATATTCTCGGCAACCACGCCGTGATCGCTGGCAAACACCATGAGTGCGGGATCCTTGATGCTGATTTGCGGGGTCTGCTGGATCAAGCCTATCTGTTTGGCGAGCGACTCCAGCATGCCGAGGCTGCCCAGTGGCTTGGTTTTGTTATTGATCGCCGCATCAAGTGCATTATCCAGTGCGGAATCATGGGTAAAAGGAATAGTGGAAAAAGTCATGCTTGGCGTGCCCCCGCGAGGCGCACGATCCTTGAAATAAACTATCAGGTTGATAACAATCTGCGCCGCCGACTTGAAAACAGCACGCTTGCGCGCGCTGGCTTCGCCTTCGTCATAGCAGTAAATACAGCATTAAAATCCGCGGCCAAATAAAAAGTAGCTGCAGTGTAGGCGCGAGGACAAATCGCGTCAAACGACAGCGACCATGTTCAGCCACACACGCCCCTTTGCTGTCGAAACAATGCCTCACACTTCATACCGGCGAGCAAGAAAATTCCGATACCAAGCAGGAAATTCCAATCTCTTTTAACCAAAATTTGCAATTGTTGCGCTGCGTCGCCAACTTGCATCGAATAGCTATGCGCTCCCTCTAAATCTGGGTATTATTGCTTCAGGTAAATAGGCAAAATGCTTGCCCACATACAGCTTGTTTGTATGGAACGGGCCGCATCGCAATCTGGCACACGAAGATCGCGCATTGCTCACGCCATTCTAACGGGATGAAGACTCCTAAAAAAGTGTTGAATATGGATAACGAGACGGAGAGAACTAGATGAGCGGCGATTTAGATGATTTTGATGCACTGTTTGAAGAAATTTCCGCGCAACGTGCAGAAACCGTAGCGCCGGTCGCGGCAGCAGCCACCGCGCCGCCAGTAGCAACACCGCCGACTATTGATACTCCCGCTGCAACTGTAGCCACTGCGGCGGCTGAAGACTCTGCCCAGGAGGACGTATCCGACAAGCCAATGTTTGAACGTCTGGGTGGCATCGTCCGCTTGCTGCATGACTCCTTGCGCGAACTTGGTTACGACCGTTCGCTCTCCGACGTCGCCTCACAAATTACTGATGCACAAGGTCGGCTTGAATACGTTGCCACGCTGACTGAGCAAGCTGCCAACAAGGTATTGAATGCCATCGATATCGGCATGCCTGAACAAGACTCCCTGTCCAAAACCGCGAAAGATATTGATACTCGCTGGGGTCAGTTATTCGACGGCAAACTCAGCGTAGAAGAATTTAAAACGCTGGCCAGCGATACACGCCAATTCTCAAATAAAGTGGTAACAGTGACCGAGGCGGAAAAAGCCCGACTGCTGGAAATCATGATGGCGCAAGACTTCCAGGACATCACCGGGCAGTTGATCAAGAAGATTGTTGCCATTACTCACAAGGCTGAAAGTGAACTGGCGCAGTTGTTGCGCGACAATGCCCCGCCGGAAATCAAGGCCGCACGTGCGGAGACCAAACCTGCGGCAGACACACCAGCTGGATTGATGAATGGCCCGTCGGCACCGGCCATTGCGATGGTCCAGGACGACGTCGATGATCTTCTTGCTGATCTGGGGTTCTGATGGATGACATGGACGACATGCTCAAGGATTTTGTTGTCGAGGCCCTCGAACTCGCAACAAACGTGGAAGAGCATTTGCTCAGCCTTGAACGCAACCCTGGCGACCTGAATACGCTCAACGCCGTTTTTCGATCGTTCCACACGATCAAGGGCGGCGCAGGTTTCATGAATCTGGCGGCCATGGTGTCCGCCTGCCATCTGACAGAAAATCTTTTTGATGCCTTGCGCACGGGCGAAGTCCCCGTCACACCGATCGCCATTGAAGCCGCATTGCAAGCGAGTGGTTTCGTTGCCGATCAGTTAACCGCATTATCAAATGGCGCACACCCGAGTAGTTTGCCCGCCATGCCGAATGCACTCGAAGATATTCTCAACAGTGCAATTGCAGGAAAAGATGCCGCGCCTGCGGCGACCGCTGCGATCGCGGACGCTGCCGTCGCGACTGAAGCCGTGTCAACGGTCGCAACCGATGGACTGGACTGGAATGCACTGTATCAAGCGGTCGTTCCTGCCGGTACCGCCGTAGCGGTTGCGGTAACTCCAACAGCGATTGCGCCGGCCATTGCCGCTGCTGCAGTATCGGCTGCAGTAACTGCCGCAGCACCAGCCAAAGATCCTGCAGCCAAAGGCGGCTGGGATGGCATCGACAGGCGAGGTGAAAACAAACCAGCGGCGGCGGCCAGCGTCAAGGAAGAAAGCATACGCGTCGATGCAGTCAAGCTCGATGCATTGCTGGAAGTCGCCGGAGAATCCGTGCAGGCAGCCAATCAGGCTAGCGTACTGCTCGAAAAACTGGCGCAATTCCCGGTAGAAGGCCAGGCCGCGACCTTGATGGCTGCCTTGGCAGAAACACTGAATCGCGCCTCACGCTATTCGACCGAATTGCAACGGGCAACGCTATCCACACGCATGCAACCAGTAGGTAAACTATTTCAGAAATTTCCGCGCCTGGTGCGCGAATTGGCAAAAGATCTGGGCAAGGATGTCGATCTGCAAATCGAAGGGGCAGATACCGAAGTCGACCGTGTCGTCGTCGATAGTTTGTACGATCCTCTGGTCCACATGCTGCGCAATTCTCTGGATCACGGTATCGAGGATAACGCGACCCGTACTGCCAACGGCAAATCGACCAAGTCGGTCATTTTGCTCAAGGCATGGCAGGAAGCCAGCAGCGTCATGATCGAAATTTCCGATGACGGCAAGGGCATGGATGGTGAACAATTGCGCGCCAAGGCGATTTCCAAAGGTTTGATCACCGATAGCGCGGCTCAATCAATCGAAGAAATGCTGCAACTCGTTTTCCTGCCCGGATTCTCCACCAAGGAAGTCGCCAACAGCGTATCCGGTCGTGGCGTCGGGATGGATGTGGTCAAGACAGCGGTGGAAAAACACCGTGGCGCCATCACCATCGACTCCAAACTGGGCGTCGGCACCCGCTTCTCGATCCGCTTGCCGATCGAATTATCGATTGTGCCGACCATGCTGGTACGCAGCTCCGATGCTGCATTGGCCTTGCCAATGGCGGTCGTTCAACGCGTCGTGGAATTGCCGGAAGAATTTGAACACGTCGGCGGTGCGCCTGTGTTGCGCGATCAGGGTCGTCCTTTGCCGGTTCGTTCGCTGGCGGGTTCACTTGGTTATGAATTGGCGACAGAACGCGTAGGCATTGTCATCGCTGCACCACAGCCCTACATTTTGTCGGTAGGTGCAGTCGAGGGAACTGCGGATCTGGTGATCAAGCCAATGACAGCGATTACCGTGGCCGGCATTGCCGGCACTGCGCGCTCGGCTGAAGGCGAACTCGTTTTGGTGGTTGGCTTGTCCTTCCTGCTGGAAGGCTGTCGCTCCACGGCAAAACTGGCGGCGTAAAGTAGTGCGAAAAATTCCAGACAGATATCCCGCATGGATGTCTGCTTGAAAATTTGAACGGTCATACCGCCGCACATTCAGCGAACAATAAAAAAGGCCCGGATTAGTTAAAACTAATCCGGGCCTTTTTAGTCAGGTAGTTGAAGAATATCTTCAGAAAATCAATAAAGCATCAATCGTCTTTTGCGCCGTCAATACCCAGCTCATGAATTTTGCGCGTGATGGTATTGCGACCTATCCCCAAACGTACTGCAGCATCATTCTTGCGGCCATGCGTATGTTTCAATGCCATCTTGATCAAGGTGGACTCGAACTGACGGCCCAAGGCATCCATCACCTCCGGTTGCCCTGCGGCCAGCAAGTTCGTCGCTTCGGTTTCCAGCAGTGAAATCCAGTTCACATGTTCAGCGGGCACGCCAACAGGGAGTGCAGACGCTTGCTGCATGCCGGTACTGACGGCACCACTATCATTTTCCAGTCCGGCATAAGGGGTGCCGCTTGTCGCCGGCACCGCTGGCGTGGAAGTTGAATATGTCTGCCCTTCAGTCAGCTCATGCGGCAAATCCTTGGCTTCTACCGTCTGGCCGGGTGCCATCACGGTAATCCAGTTACACAAATTTTCCAGTTGGCGCACATTGCCCGGCAGTTCGAGGTTGGTCAAAAACTGCATCGCCCCTTCCGACATGCGTTTGACTTCAACACCCAGTTGTTTTGCACTCTGTGCGAGAAAGTGACGGGTCAGGATAGGAATATCTTCACGGCGTTCACGCAAGCTCGGCAGACGCAGGCGAATCACATTCAGACGGTGATACAAATCTTCACGGAACAGTCCTTCGCGTACGCGATGTTCCAGATTTTGATGGGTCGCTGCGATCACGCGCACATTCGCCTTCAGCGGTTGGTGACCACCGACGCGATAAAAATGTCCATCCGATAGCACACGCAGCAAACGCGTTTGCAGATCGAAAGGCATGTCGCCGATTTCATCGAGGAATAAGGTACCGCCATCTGCCTGTTCAAAACGACCGCGACGTGACGCCTGCGCACCCGTGAAGGCGCCGCGTTCATGACCAAACAATTCGGATTCCAGCAAGTCTTTTGGAATCGCTGCAGTATTCAATGCAATGAAGGGTTGCGATGCGCGCGGGCTGTGTTTGTGCAAGGCGCGCGCAACCAGTTCTTTACCCGAGCCGGATTCACCGGTGATCAACACCGTTACATTCGATTGAGAGAGACGACCGATCGCGCGAAAAACGTCTTGCATTGCCGGTGCCTGGCCAAGAATTTCCGGCGTTTCAGCCGAGGCTTGCTCGACACTGGTTTCGCGCAGGCTTTCTTCCAATGCACGACGAATCAGTTCAACTGCCTTGTCGATATCAAAAGGTTTGGCCAGGTATTCAAACGCGCCACCTTGAAAAGCTGCCACAGCAGAATCCAGATCAGAGAACGCGGTGATGATGATGACCGGCAAACCAGGATGCTTGGCTTTCACGGCTTGCAATAACTCTAGTCCGGTTTCACCCGGCATGCGTATGTCTGATACCAGTACTTGCGGTGCACCGGTTTTCAGTGCCTCCATGGCATCGCGTGCGTTGGAAAAACTCTTGGTTGCCAGATTCTCACGGGCCAGTGCTTTTTCAAGTACCCAGCGGATCGACTCGTCGTCGTCAACAATCCAGATTGGTTTCATATAGTTTTAATATCCGCAGTCATATTGCAAAGTTATTGATTCACTGCCAAGACATTCTGATACTGTCACGGCAATGGAATCAGAATTCTGAAGTCCGTATATCCTGGCCGACTGTCACATTCAATTACGCCCATGTGTTGCTGGACAAATGTCTGCGCCAACGTCAGCCCCAATCCACTACCGCCATCCCTGCCAGAAACCAGCGGATAAAAAATGCGGTCTTGAATGTCCGGCGGGATACCCGGTCCGTTATCAATGATATGCAAGTCTAATGCCAGCCGGTATCGCACCTTGGCCAGCGTCACTTGGCGGGCAATACGGGTACGAATCGTGATTTCTGCATCGCCTGCTTTCGTGCGGGACGAAAGCACCTGTGCGGCATTATGTGCAATATTCAACACCGCCTGTATCAGTTGTTCCTTGTCGCCGCGAAATTCCGGAACAGACAAATCGTAGTCGCGCTTGATCTTCAAGCCATTCGGAAATTCGGAAACGATCAAGCTGCGTACACGCTCGCATACTTCATGAATATTTACGTCGCCTACGATATGCGGGCTGCGATGCGGTGCGAGCAATCTGTCCACCAGAGTCTGCAAGCGATCAGCTTCCTTGATGATGACTTGCGTATATTCGCGCAGCTCCTTCAGATGGCGCTCCGGCAATTCCAGCTCCAGCAATTGCGCCGCGCCGCGAATACCGCCAAGCGGATTCTTGATCTCATGCGCAAGGTTGCGGATCAGCTCCTTGTTGGCCTGACTTTGATCGATAAGACGCTCTTCCCTATCCAGCTTCAGTTGCTGTACGTTTTCGCGTAACTCAATCAATACCGGCGCATCCGGATCGTCGAGTGCCGTGACTACCGTATGCACTTGCAAGGGTTCACGGCCTGCCCGTTCCAGCGTCAGGTCTTGCCGCTTGTCGGCAAACTGGTGTTGCAATGCTTGCTGAAATACCTGCTCCAGATCCTCATTATTGAGGAACAGGTCAGTCAGCTTGTGATTGACCAATGCCTTGCTTGAACTTTCCAGCAGGTTTTCTGCTGCGGGATTGGCATAAGAAATACGACCTTCCGCGTTGAGCAACAGCACAGCAGATGCAAGCAGATCGAGGCCGCCAAAAGAAATAATAGGTTTTTTCACAGGAATCCAAAAAAGAAAAGCCGCATAATGCGGCCTAATCCTAGCAAACATCGTACCGATCTTGCTCGGCGCTTTACTTCAGGTTACCGAGCTCACGTTTCAATGCTTCTACATTTTTTTCCGTGCGTGCGATATCGTCCTTGAGTGCAGCGGTACGCTCTTGATACTTTGCGTAATTACGTTCGTCGCCGCGACGTTCCGGCTCGCCGCTATTGTATTCGCCGCGCAGTCCTGCCAATTTTTGCTCTTCAGTCCGCATTTCATCTTGCAGAATCTGCTTGCGATCGCTGTCACGCGCCTTCTGGACGTTGTCGTTCACACGCGGAAAATCGGTCGGCTTGGCCGATGCCGTTTGTGTCACAGGTTTTCTGGATGGCGTAGCAGGAACGGTGGTCACACCGGGCAGATCAATTTTTTTGCAGCCCTTGGTGGCACCGGTGTTTTTGTATTCACGATTGCCATTGCTGTCAACGCATAGGTACACCTCGCTCTGCGCGAAAGCTGGAAGCGCAGGGATAGCCGAGGCAAAGAATAATAGAAGAGCGAGTTGACGTTTCATAAACTTTCTTTTTGAAACTGTTAAACCGGGCTCTTAGTTTAGGACAAGAAACAGTTGCTGACAAACATTGAACGTCAATTTACTGCCCGCTCGCAACACATCAATTTATCTATAGCTAACAGAACAATAAAAAAGCGGAGAAAGCTTGCGCTTCCCCCGCTTTATTTCGCCCCCAACCAGCGGCGTCTATCCAAAGACTGATTACAGTGAATAGTACATATCGTATTCGACTGGATGAGCTGTCATGCGGAAGCGTTGAACTTCTTGCATTTTCAGTTCGATGTAAGCATCGATCATAGAATCGCTGAACACGCCGCCACGAGTCAGGAACTCACGGTCTTTGTTCAATGCATCCAGAGCTTCTTCCAGCGAAGCGCAAACGGTCGGGATCAACGCGTCTTCTTCTGGTGGCAAGTG
>CAYOQL010000034.1:0-25743 GCA_964406085.1 uncultured Herminiimonas sp. | reverse complement strand
AAAACTTCCAGTGCTTTTGCCAGCAATTCTTTTTTCAGATTCGGGAAATGCACGGCGACGATTTGTTCCATCGTGTCGCGATCAGGAAACTTGATGTAGTGAAAGAAACAACGGCGCAAAAACGCATCCGGCAATTCCTTTTCATTATTCGATGTAATAATGACGAGCGGTCTGTGACTGGCTTTCACCATTTCGCGCGTTTCGTACACATAGAATTCCATGCGGTCGAGTTCGCGCAGCAAGTCGTTCGGGAATTCGATATCCGCCTTGTCGATTTCATCAATCAGCAACACGACTTGCTCATCGGCAGTAAACGCTTGCCACAACACGCCTTTGACGATGTAGTTGTCGATGACTTTGACGCGTTCATCGCCAAGTTGCGAATCGCGCAGACGCGATACTGCATCGTATTCGTATAATCCCTGCTGCGCCTTGGTCGTTGATTTAATGTGCCATTGCAATAAAGGCATATCGAGCGCGGCGGCAACTTCTTCCGCCAGCATGGTTTTGCCGGTGCCGGGCTCACCCTTGATCAATAAAGGGCGCTGCAGAGTCAATGCAGCATTGACGGCGAGCTTCAGGTCGCCGGTGGTGACATAGCTCTGGGAACCTTCGAAGCGTGTTTCGTGTCGCATGACGGTGTCATTAAGGTGAAAAGAAATCGGAGTATAAGCGAGAAAAGACACACAAGAGCTGTGTCCGGAACTTGCATAATCGCAGTAAATCGCCTGGTCGTCTTTTTGAACGTCGTTCTTTAGAGTTCATATGGCAGGCTGATGTGTTTTGAATGCCCCTAATTACAATAAATAAATGAAAATTTCCTTTCTCAGAATTTGTGCCGTGTGGCGCAGATTCCGTCGTGGTGCATTAAGACATCACATCGACCACGCACAATATTTGCCGCAGATTGAATCGCTGATGCGCAGGGCCGATCCGGATTCATCCTGGCATGCACGCGCCAACTGGATGATCGATCTGGCCGACTGGATACGCCGCGAACCCAAGGTTTCCTTGCTGGACGATAGCGAATGGCGTCGTGTCAAGCACCAGCGCATACGCTTCTTGCTGGATTGGCTGGATGGCAATCGCGATGTCAAACAGGGCGTGCAGGCTACCCTGCGCAAGACGCTGCGCGAAGCGACCGGGCCTGAATTGTTTTCCGCGACGGGTTTGCCACGCGAGTCTGCATTTTTCTCCGAGTTGTCGGAACGCATCGTGAAGTTGCTCTTGCCGCGCCCGGTAGGGCAGCAGGATTTGTCCACCTTGTTTACCGCCATGTTCCCGGATGAGTCGGATGCGGAGTGGTTGCTGGAGCTGGATGCCAAAACCTTGTCGCGCCTGTGGAAGCTGGGCGGCGATGACGGCATTGCGCATGGCTATCGGCAGCAAATCGATGAGGCCATGTTGTATCTGGTGACGATGGTGATTTCGGTCGGTATCAGCCCGGCTTTCCGTCAACGGCTGGAGCCGCGCATGCCTTTGCTGGCCACGCCGTTCATGTCGTTGCGGCGTGAGCTGGAAAACTATTTGTTTGGCAGCGCGAAGGATGAAGCCGGTCTGCGCAGTGTGCGCATGTTGCTGGCTGTTTGTCAGGCGCAAACCGACAAGATTTATGCGCATCTGGATGAGTATGGCGTATCGGTAGGGCTGGTTTATCACGTGGAGCGCATGCGTGCGCATCTGGTCAGGATGGCGCGCCTGCTGGATTTGCGTGTCGCTCCCCATGCCGAAGCGGGTTCTGGTCAAGTGCAGGCAGTACTGGTCGATCTGATCGTTGCGCATCATCGCCGCTCATCGGTGCGCGAATTGGTCAATCGCAGTTTCTCTTTGCTGGCGCGCAAAATGGTCGAGCGCAATGCCAATCACGGTGAACATTACATCGCGCGTGATCGCACCGAATATCGCGCGATGCTGAGGGCCGCCATGTTGGGCGGTTTCATCACGGCTTTCACAGCCTTGATCAAGCTTGGCATTACCGGCCTGGGTCTGGCACATTTTTTCGAAGGCGCATTCTTGTCGATTAATTTTGCGCTGAGCTTCCTCATCATCACTGCCATAGGTGGCGTATTGGCGACCAAACAGCCGGCAGTGACCGCACCTGCTCTGGCGGCGCAAATGGGCCAGCTCGATACGGTGGAGGGCTTGCGAGAATTGCTGGCGCGTATAGCCGCCTTGTTGCGCTCGCAGGCAGCGGCGGTGTTCGGCAATCTGCTGGCAGTGACTCCGGTGGTGATTGCCTTGTCTTTTGCCGCACTGTTCATATTCGGCAAGCCGCTCATGAGTCCGGAAAAAGCGCAGGCGACGATTCACTCATTATCGATTGTCGGTGTGACGCCGCTGTTTGCTGCATTCACAGGCATTCTGTTGTGGCTTGCCAGCCTGATGGCAGGCTTTGCCGATAACTGGTTCGCGCTGCGCAGATTGCGGGAATCGATTGCGCATCATCGTCGTCTGGTACATGCGCTGGGCGCGCATCGTGCGGAAAGATGGGCAAACTGGCTGGAACACAACGTGTCCAGCATCGTCGGCAATGTGTCGCTGGCGATCTTACTCGGCATGATGCCGGTGATTGCGCAGTTCTTCGGTTTGCCGCTGGATGTACGGCATGTGACCTTGTCGACGGCAACCTTGACGGCGGCCGTCAGCAGTCTGGGTTGGGAAGCCATGGCAACGCCACAGTTCTGGCTGGCCTGCGCCGGTATTGTCGTTGTCGGCTTGTTGAATGTGGGCGTGGCTTTCTCATGTGCGCTGGCGCTGGCCTTGCGCGCGCGCGATGTGCCCAAGCGGGTGCGACGACTGGTGTTCCGCGCCGTGCTGCGCCGCTTTACGCTGACGCCCTATGTTTTCTTCTGGCCCAGCAAGCCGGAGGGTAAACCTGCCATGGACGTGGCTGAAACGGCAGATGAGCAAGTGCAGGGGAAAGACGCAAAGTAGCAAGGAGGCGAGGAATTGTCAGGTCAGTGGCGGTGAAAGGATTGAGCGGAGACGCGGGCTGATTAACGCGTGAAAGCCGACTGTCGGATGCTGTACACGCATTGCGATTTGAACGTGGACGCTCCCTATCTCTTCAGGTAAAATCGAGCGGTTTTGGTGTAAAGAAGTAACTTTTTCGCTACAAAATGCATGTTTTGCAGCGACGTTTTTTACCGAGTTATACCTGCAGGTTTCGTTTACTTAACCATAGCTATCATGAAAAAACTATTTGCACTTCTCGCGCTCGCGGGTGTGGCCAACTTTGCTGCTTCGGCGGAAGTTGTTGGCGATGCCAAGGCAGCTGTCAACAAGGTTGCGATGTGTATAGGATGTCACGGCATCCCAGGCTACAAGGCGACTTTCCCGGAAGTTTACCAGGTGCCCATGATAGGCGGGCAGTCGGAAAAGTACATCGCCAGTGCCTTGCACGCGTATAAAAAAGGCGATCGTAACCACCCGTCCATGCGCGGTATTGCGATCAGCATGTCGGATCAGGATATCGCCGATGTTGCCGCTTATTATTCGCAACAGAAATAACGGGAGCCCATATGAAAAAAATTCTCGCATTGGCTGTTGTTTCGCTGTCCGCACTGATTTCGCTTAACGCATCGGCTGAAAGCAAGATCGAAGCTGGTAAAGCGGCAGTCGCCAAATACAATTGCGCTTCCTGCCACGGTGCTGATTACCAGACGCCGATAGACCCTGGTTATCCGAAACTGGCAGGCCAGCACAAGGATTATCTGAAGCACGCACTGGTTTCATACAAGCGCGGTAATGAAGTTTCGAATGGTCGCAGCAATGCAATCATGGGCCCGTTGGCCAAGCAACTTTCGAATCAGGATATCGAGAACATCGCCGCCTATTTGCACAGCCTGCCCACGACGCTTGTGTTGCGCAAGTAAGTTGCTAGCGTAAAAGCACGAAGTACTGAATAAAAAAGCCACGGTCTGCCGTGGCTTTTTTATGTCAGTTTGCATTGCGGATTGGTGCAATCGCTGTTTAGCGACGCTTGATGCATTCAATGTAAGCAGCCCCGTCTGGTGGCAAGCCATTGCGCTGTGAAGACCATATCATCTCGCCCAGGCATTCCATGATCTGGTGATGCGCTTCATGCTCAGATCCCAGTCTGTGCGCCAGGCCGGTGTAAGCAGCGCGTATGCCGGGTGGCTGATCGATGGAGATCTGTTCCGCGATTGATAAATGCATGGACAGGTGCAGGAAAGGATTGGCCTGACCCGATTCCACAGAATAATCCTGTGCCAGCGCCGCCTCGACGTCCATCAATGCATCCGCATATTCCGGATGTTGAATCAGCCAGTCGCGCGCGATCGCTTCCAGCGGCGTGAGGATTTCATTGGCGCGCTGCTTGCGGAACGTCTCGCAGAAAAAACGTCGTACGTCGTGTTGGGAAGGTGTGAACATGAATGTAATCAAAACGCTGTAAAAGAAATTCAAAAAGCGTCTCGACAATTTAGTTAACAAAATCCGTTCATCGAGCGCAGAACGATATTGTACGTGGCTTGCTCCTGAACCGCAGCCGCTGTTTCAGATAACATACGCGTTTGTCCCGGTTGCCGCTATTGCAGCCATGCAGCACCTCTTTTGAAACATTTTTTGAAATCTGAAACGGAAATGACCATGTTGAACCAGGAAGCTCTCGATACGCTCTTTACCAACGCACACACCAATACAGTCTGGCTGGACAAACCGGTCACTAATGGCCAATTGCGTGAGATTTACGAATTGATGAAGTGGGCGCCGACATCGATGAATTGTTCGCCGGCACGCATTGCTTTTGTCAAATCGCCGGAAGCGAAAGAGAAACTGGCAGCCTGCGTATCAGCCGGTAACGTGCAGAAGGTAAAAACTGCACCGATTACCGCGATCATCGGGATGGATATGGCGTTTCCGCGCAAATTGCCGCAACTGTTTCCGCACATGGATGGACCGGCGGTGTTTGCCGGCAATGACAAATTGATAGAAGAAACGGCTTTCCGCAATTCTTCGCTGCAGGGCGCCTACTTCATCATGGCAGCACGTGCGATCGGTCTGGATTGCGGCCCTATGTCCGGCTTCGATGCAGACAAGGTGAATGCGGCATTTTTTGTCGGCACGCAGGTGAAAGCCAATTTCCTGTGCAGCATAGGCTATGGCGATCACGACAAAATCAAACCACGTCTGCCGCGTCTGACCTTTGAAGCGTCCTGCGCAATCGTGCTTTAAGTGCGTACTGTAGGGCTGGACGAAAAAGGTGTTTCTAAAACACCTTTCTAAAACCTATACGCCTTTGGTCGGCAAAGGCGTTTTATCCTTGTATTCGCACAGATCGGCAATGATGCAGTTCCAGCATTTTGGCTTGCGTGCGATGCAGGTGTAGCGGCCGTGCAGGATCAGCCAATGATGCGCATCCTGCTGAAATTCAGGCGCCACGAATTTCATCAGTTTTTGTTCAACGATATCGACATTTTTGCCGGGTGCTATACCGGTGCGATTCGAGACGCGGAAGATATGCGTGTCGACTGCAATCGTTGCTTCGCCGAAGGCGGTGTTCATTACCACGTTGGCAGTCTTGCGGCCTACGCCCGGCAATGCTTCGAGTTCCTGGCGCGTGCGCGGTACCTCGCCGCCATGTTCAGCGAGCAGAATCCTGCAGGTTTCAATCACATTTTTGGCCTTGGTCCGATACAGGCCTATGGTTTGAATGTAAGGGATCAAGCCTTCTACACCCAGCGCGTAAATCTTTCTGGGGGTGCCGGCATCGGCATACAGTTTGCGCGTAGCCTTGTTGACGGAAACATCCGTCGCCTGCGCGGAAAGCAGTACGGCGATCAGTAACTGGAACGGGGTCTTATATTCAAGTTCGGTAGTCGGATGAGGATTGGCAGCGCGCAGTCGATTGAAAATTTCACGTCGTTTCTCTGCATTCATTGCACATCCTTATCCGCTTGTTCTTTTTTCAGTCGCGCGCGTTCAATCGCGGCTTGAATGATGGCTTTCTTGCGAGCCTGTTCGGCTTTTTCTGCATCGGATATCGGCGTTTCGGATTGCACTTCCTTCAGCTTCGCAGCCGCTTTGGCCGCAAGTCGTGCATCGTTTTCTTCCTTTTCACGCTGCAGGCGCGCGGTGCGGAAGTCGTGTCGTTCGCGCGCTGCATCGGCTTGCGCCTGTGACCACGCATCCCAGCCGGTTTTCCCCGGTGTGACCTCGATCATCGCGATGCAATCGACCGGGCAGGGGGCTACGCAGAGATCGCACCCGGTGCAGAGATCGCTGACGATGGTGTGCATCTGTTTGGCAGCGCCGACGATGGCATCGACCGGACACGCTTGTATGCACAAGGTGCAGCCTATGCACAGCGCTTCATCTATGAATGCAACCGGGCGCGGCCGTTCTATGCCATTGACCGGATTAATCGGGATGACTTTTTTGCCGAGCACGTGCGCGAGTCGCGCAACGCCTTCTATGCCGCCTGGCGGGCACTGGTTGTGGCTGGCGCTGCCGTCGGCCATCGCTTCCGCATACGGCCGGCAGGCGGGATAACCGCACTTCGTGCATTGCGTTTGCGGCAGCAAATCTTCTAGCTGATCGGCAAGCGATTTATCGGAGGGAGAGGACACAGCAGAGGCGAAAAGAATAAAACAGAATTATCGTCTTATACGGCGCTCCGCGCCAAATGAAAAAATACTGTTGTTGCGCAGAACTGAGAATGTTGAGCCGACGCAGAGGCGCTGCGCCGCGAGTCAACTCGGTATCAGGCGTGCTTGGCAATGAAATCGGCGATCTTTGGATAAATGATCTCGCGCCATTTTCTGCCTGAAAAGATGCCATAGTGCCCGCACTCAGGTGCGGTGAATTGCTGCTTGTCGGATTTTGGAATCGATGAGCACAAGCCTTGCGCTGCATGCGTCTGTCCCGCACCAGAAATGTCGTCCTTCTCGCCTTCTATGGTGAAGAGCGCCACCGATTTGATATCTTGCGGCCGCACCAGCTTGCCTTCGACTTCCCATGTACCCAAGGGCAGACGATGTTCCTGAAAAACCGTCTTGATCGTATCCAGATAATATTCGGCGGGCATATCCAGCACAGCATTGTATTCATCGTAGAACTTGCGATGCTCGGCTGCCGATTCGTTATCGCCTTCGCGCAAGTGCATGTAAAAATCCCAGTGACTTTGCGCATGACGTCCAGGATTCATTGCAATGAATCCGGCGTGTTGTAAAAAGCCTGGATAAACCTTGCGGCCAAAGCCGGGATGGCTGGCCGGTACGCTGTAAATCACGTGATTTTCAAACCATGCATAGGGTTTTTCCACGGCCAGATTATTGACCTGTGTCGGCGAGCTGCTTGGGTCAATAGGACCGCCCATCATGGTCATCGTCTTTGGCAATTTTGGATCCTTGTCGCTGGCCATCAGGGAAATGGCGGCCAAGACCGGCACGGTGGGCTGACAGACCGAAATCACATGCAGATCAGGTCCGAGCTGGCGGATGAAATCCTGTATGTAATATACATAATCGTGCAAATGGAAGGGACCCTCGCTCAGTGGAACCATGCGTGCATTGACCCAATCGGTGATGTAGACGTCGTGCGTTTGCAACAGACTGCGTACCGTATCGCGCAACAAGGTGGCGTGATGGCCGGACAAAGGCGCCACCAATAAAACGGTAGGTTGCTTCAAGGCAGAGAATTCTTTTGCCGACATTTCTTTTTTGAAATGCAGCAAGGTACAGAAGGGTTTTTCTTGCGCCACTTCTTCGATGATGTTGACGGATTTTCCCTTGATTTGCACAGATTCAATATCAAAGTGCGGTTTTTCATATTGCTTGCCCAAGCGGTACATGAGTTCGTAACCAGCGGCGATGCGGTGGGCATATGGCGTGTAGGAAAGCGGTGATACCGGATCGCTGAACAGTCGGGACGAGGCGTCCGCCCATTGCATCAATGGATCGAGCAGGCTGCGGTTCAACTCATGCAAATGGTAAAGCATAGTGGCCTCTGTCATGAAATATCGTTAAATTGATTGTGGTCACAATCCATTTATATTGCAATGCACCATTGATAACTATGGCGAAATTCTATTGCAATTAAATTAATTTAATCCAAAATTGAAATGAATTTGCCACATTTCTTTGTGATGTGATGAAACTTTGGACAATAAAAAACGCCCTGTGGCGAACCAGAGAGCGTTTTAATTGAATCGCTTGCGCTCAGCGTTTCAGATATTGCAGTTTGTCAGTCTTGTCTTTCCATTCGTCCGCTTCAGGCAATGGCGCCTTGGTCTTGGTAATGGATGGCCATCCGCGCGACAATTCAACATTCAGCTTGATGTAGTGCTGTTGATCAGCCGGGACATCTTCCTCTGCGTAAATCGCGTTGACAGGGCATTCGGCTACGCACACTGCGCAGTCGATGCATTCATCCGGGTCGATAGAAAGAAAATTCGGGCCTTCGCGAAAACAATCTACCGGGCATACGTCTACGCAGTCTGTGTAACGGCAAAGTACGCAGGAATCGGTCACTACGTGGGTCATACCAGTCCTAACTGAAAATATTTGAAATAGGCTGACTGCAGGTGGCGGGAGCGTGCGGCACACATATCCCGGCGACAGTCGCAAAGCGTTGTATTTTAAGGCATATCGCTATTTCCCACAAACCGCAGTTATACCGTTTTCGAATAAGTACATGCGTCAGGCATCTTTGGGCTGGGTGAATCGGGATGTTGCGGCATCGGTTCGCGTTCTCCAGTCCACTTGCCGCCAAGACATAATTTTTCTGAGATAAAATGGCTGCCCTTCAATTCCGGAGTCACCATGCGTGCACATTTAATCGTCGGCATGCTTGCCTTGGCACCAGCGTTATGCGGTGCTGCAGAGTTGAGCGGTAGTGGATTATCGATGTTATGGGGCATACCGTTTGCCGGCTTGTTGTTGTCGATTGCCTTTTGCCCTTTGCTGACGCCTGGTTTCTGGCATCATCATTTTGGTAAGTTGACAGTAGCCTGGTCATTTGCTTTTTTGTTGCCATGCGCGTTTTTTTTCGGACCTGCGACTGCATTCTATGGCGCAGTGCATGCGTTCGTTGCCGAATTTTTCCCTTTCATTATTCTGATCACTTCGCTTTTCGTAGTCGCGGGCGGTATTTGTGTGCGCGGCAATTTGCATGGCACGCCCGCACTCAATACCGGCTTGCTCGCTATTGGAACCGTGCTCGCCAGTTTTATGGGGACTACAGGCGCCGCCATGCTGTTGATACGGCCTTTGATAAGGGCTAACGACAACCGCAAGCATGCTGCGCATATTGTCGTGTTCTTTATTTTTCTGGTTGCGAATGCCGGCGGTGCGCTGACGCCGCTGGGTGATCCACCGCTCTTTCTCGGATTTCTGAAAGGCGTGGATTTCTTTTGGACGGCGCGCCATCTCTTTGCGCCCACCATCTTCCTTTGTGTGACGCTCCTGATCATTTTTTATGTGCTCGACAGTCACTATTATCACAAGCGTGAAGAAGTCAGCCCTCCAGAAAAAGATCCGACGCCAGATTCTGCCATCCGTTTCGATGGCAAGATCAACTTCGCCTTGCTGGCAGTGGTGGTTGTACTGGTATTGATGAGCGGTTTCTGGAAGCCGGGAATTGCGTTTGCCTTCTTTGGCAATACGGTGGAGTTGCAACATCTATTACGCGATGTTTCACTGGTTGCCGTGATTGGTCTATCTTTATGGCTGACACCACAAAGTGCGCGCAGCGGTAATGAATTTTCATGGGGACCGATCCAGGAAGTCGGTAAATTGTTTGCCGGAATTTTCATCACGATCATCCCCGTCATTGCGATGCTGCGTGCCGGTGAATCGGGAGCATTTTCAGCTGTGGTACGTGCCGTAACGGATGGCAATGGGCAGCCGCTTAACCAGATGTATTTCTGGGCTACCGGCTTGCTGTCATCTTTCCTTGATAATGCGCCTACCTATCTGGTGTTTTTTAATACAGCCGGCGGGGATCCGGCAACATTAATGACGACCATGGCAAAAACGCTTGCCGCCATTTCTTGTGGTGCGGTCTTCATGGGGGCAAACAGTTACATCGGTAATGCGCCCAACATGATGGTTAAGGCAATTGCAGAAGAGCGCGGCATCAAAATGCCATCGTTTTTTGCGTACGTCGGATGGTCGTGCCTGATTCTTGTACCATTGTTCATTCTGATGACCTTCATTTTTTTCACCTGAGGAGCTGCAAATGAGAGCGAAGATACTGGTTGCGCGCGCGACTTTCCCCGATGTGATCGAGCGCTTGCAGCAGCAGTTCGATGTCGAATCGAATCAGGAAGACAAGATTTATTCCGCCGCCGAGTTGCATGAAAAAATGCAGGGAAAAGATGCGGTAGTGATCACGAGCAGCGAGAAATTGTCGGCTGAAGTGATCGCTGCCAATTCCCATCTAAAAGCCATTTGTAATGTCGCTGTCGGCTATAACAATATCGATGTTGGCGCTGCGACGAGCGCTGGCATCATGGTGACCAATACCCCGGATGTCTTGAATGAGACCACCGCCGACTACGCGTGGACGTTGTTGATGGCGAATGCACGTCGTGTGTCGGAGTCAGAACATTTTTTACGAGCAGGAGAATGGAAAAACTGGCGCTTCGATCAATTCCTCGGCGCCGATGTGCATGGCGCCACCTTGGGCATACTTGGCATGGGACGCATCGGTCAGGCGATTGCACGCCGCTCGATGGGATTCGACATGCAGGTGATTTATCACAACCGTAGCCGCCTCACACCCGAGCAGGAAGCACATGCAAACCATGCGCGTTATGTCAGCAAGGACGAACTGCTGCGTAGCGCCGATCATTTGATTTTAGTGCTGCCTTATTCGGCACAAACGCACCACATCATTGGTGCTGCCGAACTGGCCTTGATGAAGCCGACTGCGACGCTGGTCAACATCGCGCGCGGCGGCATCGTTGATGATGCTGCCCTGATTGACGCATTGCGCGAAAAACGCATCGCGTCGGCCGGGCTGGATGTCTATGAAAATGAACCAGCCTTGCATCCCGGTTTCCTGACTTTGTCCAATGTCGTATTGACGCCGCATATCGGCAGCGCATCGGAGAAAACACGCAGGGCAATGGCCGATTGTGCATCCGCCAATCTGGTTGCCGCATTAAGCGGTGTGAAACCGCCGAATTTGATAAATCCTGAAGTAATAGATGCGAATTAGTGCATCCGAACTAAAAGTAGTTGAAATGAAAGCGAGAAAGTAAAGATGGCCGATATCAGTATCAAGCAGGAGCATCAGCTCCCCTTGTCGCAGGCGAAGGACGCAGCACAAAAAGTGGCCGACAAGATGGCAAGCGAATTCGACATGACGACGCAATGGGACGGCGATGTGCTGTCCTTCAAGCGTAGCGGTGTGGCCGGTACGCTTGCCCTGCGCGAGAAGGAAGCGCAGATCGACATCACGCTGGATTTCCTTTTCAAGGCATTTGCTTCCACACTGGAAGAAAAAGTCGCAAGAAATATGCGCAAGTTTTTTGCCGAAGCAGCATAAGAGATTCAATGCAAAATCAGCGTAGGCCAACAAAAAGCCCCGTATTTTCATATGGGGCTTTTTCTATGGAAGAGATCTAAAACGCTTTTTTCAGCCTTTCAACTCATGCACCAAATCGATGTACTGTTGCATCGCATCGTCTTTCGAGATCCCTTTCAGATTATTCCAGGCATCCCATTTCGCACGCGCGACGAAGTCCGTCATCGCAGGTTGCTCGCCGCTGACGTCGCCGCTGCCAGCCTGCTTGAACAACGCATACATTTTCAGCAGGGTCAGATTGTCCGGACGTTCAGCCAGATTCTTGGAATCGGCTTGTGCTTGATCGAATTGCTCTTGCAGGCTCATGGAATCTCCTGAAAAAAGTACTGATTAAAATGGCGATGACAATTAGGCGCGTTGACTAGAGTGAGTGATTCCGACTTCAAACAGAAGTTCGGCTCTCTGCATTTCTGGCTGATCACGCGCCTTGATTTATACGCCCAGCAGTTCTACTTCAAAAATCAGGGTCGCGTTTGGAGGAATTACGCCGCCTGCGCCACGTGCGCCGTAGCCCAATGAGGCAGGAATGATCAGGGTACGTGTGCCACCGATTTTCATGCCTTGCACGCCTTCGTCCCATCCCTTGATGACATGACCTGCGCCCAGCGGGAACTGGAATGGGTCATTGCGGTCCTTGCTGGAATCGAATTTTGCGCCAGCGGTGCCGTCGTCGTTACGCAGCCAGCCGGTGTAATGCACGGTTACATGGTTGCCTGCGGTCGCTTCTGCGCCGTCGCCGATAACTTTGTCTTCGTATTGCAATCCGGATGCGGTGGAGGTGGTAGCCATGTTGGTTCCTTTGAAAATGAGGTCAGAAAGTGGGCAGATTGTAGCAGGTGATGCGCGATTTTTCCGGTCAGGCGCTCATCCGGGCTGCTGGCAAACGTGGGAAAGTCGCTCACGGTAAAATGACCGCACTGCAAACAGACTTGTATCAGAGGGAAGCCGCTGGTGGTGACTCTGATTTTCTAAGGATATTTTCTCATGCGACCGGTAATGACTGCTTTCGGACGGGCCGTATGGTCTCAACTGCACTTCAGGATGCTGCTGCTGAGCGTATTGCCTTTTGTATTGTCGATCGTGGTGTGGGGATTTGCTTTATGGCTATATCTGCAGCCAATGATCGATGGTTTGCAAGCTTATTTTATCGAGAACGACGGTTTTCGTTTCAGTAACGATGTGTTGATGTGGATAGGCATGGGCGCGCTAAAGACAGTGGTCGTGCCTTTGATCGCCATGTGGATACTGCTGCCTTTGATGATACTGACGGCGCTGATTTTTGTCGGCGTGATGGCAATGCCTGTCATCGCCAAGCATGTGGGCAGCCGCCACTACAATGAACTGGAAGCGCGCAAGGGCGGTACTTTCCTTGGTAGTCTGTGGACATCAACATCGTCATTTGTGGTCTTTCTGGTGCTCTGGATCATTACCTTGCCGCTGTCGCTGATCCCGCCATTGACCTTCGTGATCCAGCCGGTATTGTGGGGCTGGCTGACCTATCGTGTGATGGCGTATGACGCTCTGGCTGATCATGCAGATGCCGCCGAGCGTAAAGTTATTTTGCGCAAGCATCGCTGGCAGCTGCTGTTGATAGGTGCGATGACCGGCGCGATGGGGGCCGCACCGACCTTGCTCTGGTTGGGCGGAGCGTTGTCGGTGATTTTCTTTCCGCTGCTGGCAGCGGGTGCCATCTGGTTGTATGTACTGGTCTTTATCTTTAGCGGATTATGGTTCCAGCACTACTGCATGGAAGCATTGAAACATCATCGCGCGACAGAATCGGAGGTGCAAGCGCAGGCTGAACATGCCGCACCCAAGCTGACACAAACGCTTGTAATAGATGCCGTCATCGAAGACGGAAAATAAAACCGTAGCTCATTTCAGTGCATTCCTCAGTGCATTCATTACCTGACGCAAGAAGGAAACCTATGGCATTCGGACTCATTATCATTGGCGATGAAATTTTGTCGGGTAAGCGCGTAGACAAGCATTTTTCAAAAGTTGTTGAGTTGCTGAGCGCACGCGGGCTGTCACTGGAATGGGCGGAGATACTCGGTGATGACAGGGCGCGTATTACTGCCACGTTGCAGCGTACTTTCGCCAGCAATGACATCGTGTTCAGTTGTGGCGGTATAGGCGCGACGCCGGACGACCACACGCGGCAATGTGCGGCAGCAGCGCTCGGCGTGCCCATCGTGCTGCATCCGCAAGCCAAACAAAAGATTCAGGAGCGCATGCAGGAAATGGCGCACGAAGCGAATGTGCCTTTCGATCTTGAAAAACCGGAAAATCTGCATCGCCTGAAGATGGGAGAATTCCCGCAAGGGGCAGATATCATTCCCAACCCCTACAATAAAATCCCCGGCTTCGCGATTCAGCACGGGCAGGGCGGCGCACATTATTTCATGCCGGGTTTTCCGGTGATGGCGTGGCCGATGATGGAATCAATACTGGATACGCATTATGCGCACCTCTTCCATCAGCAAGCATGGTTTGAAAAATCGGTACTGGTGTTTCAGTCGATGGAATCAGCATTGACGCCATTGATGGAAGCAATAGAGAGTCAATTTCCGCAGGTCAAAGTGTTCAGCCTGCCTAGCGTCGGCGATGCACAAACACGCCGGCATATCGAACTGGGCGTGAAAGGTGAGCCGCTGCAAGCCGCTGCTGCCTTTGACAAACTGATCAGCGAATTGCATCTGCTGGATGTGGAGCTTCAGCCGCTCTGATACGCGGAGTGCAGAGCCTTAATTTATTTTCGGGAAGGTCACGACGTGATCGGCCTCAAGTCGTATGCCTATGCGCTCACCGAGCGCGTGATCATGATGCGATGGCACCAGCGCAAGCACTTGCTGGCCGCTCGCTAATTTCAAGGTATATAAAAATTCCGCGCCGCGGAATGCCTTGCGTACGACTTCTGCCTGCAGTGGGCTGGTGTCATCATGCACCACATCATCCGCACGCAGCAGAACATCGACCTGCCCTTGTTCGTTGGGATTGCAAGTTTCCATGCCATGACAAAGCGGTAGCGCGCCCAGTTCGATATTCACAGTCTGCTGTGCAGTATCAATCATGCCGGTTGCGAATACACCGAGTCCGATAAAGTCGGCAACAAAGCGTGTGGCAGGGCGATGATAGAGGTTGTAGGCATTGTCCCATTGCACGATGGCGCCGTTCTGCATCACGCCTATCTGGTCCGCGATCGCAAACGCTTCATGTTGGTCGTGCGTGACCAGGACCGCGGTGGTGCCGATTTCTTTCAGGATGTCGCGTACCTCGGTTGCGAGTCGTTCTCGCAGATCGACGTCCAGATTGGAAAATGGTTCATCCAGAAGCAATAAATCCGGTTGCGGCGCCAGTGCGCGTGCGAGTGCCACGCGTTGCTGCTGACCGCCGGATAATTCATGCGGGAATTTTTTTTCTTGCGTAGCCAGGCCGACCAGATTCAACAGCTTGGCAACCCGCGATTGGCGCTCCTGTGAAGACAGATTGCGCAAGCCGAATGCCAGATTATCCGCAACCGACAAATGCGGGAACAAGGCGTAGTCCTGAAATACCACGCCGACATGACGTGTTTCAGGCGCTGCCGTGTGTTGCGCGCCGCTTAATTGCTTGCCGCCCAGGGTGATGCTGCCATCGATCAGCGGTTCAAAACCGGCAATCGCGCGCAGGACCGTGGTTTTGCCGCAACCGGACTGGCCCAGCAGGCAGCCGATTTGCCCTCGTTGCAGCGTGAACGACAGGTCATGCACGATTTCATGCATGGCACTCCCAAGCTGGTAGCCGACACGAATAGTGTCAACGGCAAGGTGTGCCGGCAAATCTGAAATAACTGACATGGCGCGTGGGTCCGGAAATAGTGCATGGATGAATTGATGGATTGATTATAATTCTCATCCAACTTATTGAGAACAAACCGAGAAAGAATCGAGAACAAACGCATGCTTCTTTTCATGTCCGCTTTTATATTTTCGACTTTGCGGCTGCGCTGTGCTTGACGCGCGCCATCAATATGGCGCAACGCATCCGTTGCTGCTTGTCTCGCTGTTGATTGCCTTGCTGGTAGGCGTGCCTATAGTTGGCGTGCTATCGAATTTGTTTTCGCCACACGAATTGACCAATAGCGTCAGCACGTTTTCCCATTTATGGGGAACGGTACTGCCCGAGTACGTTGTCAACAGTCTGATCATTGCGCTCATTGTTGCTGTGTTGACCGCTGTGATCGGCATTGGTTGTGCATGGCTGGTTGCCGTATTCAATTTCCCCGGGCGCAGGTTTTTTGAGTGGGCATTGATCCTGCCATTGGCGATGCCAGCCTATGTGGTCGCTTATGCTTATACGGATTTTCTGCAATTTACCGGTCCGATCCAGAGCGCTTTGCGTGCGATGTTTGGCTGGCAAGGACAGAGTTACTGGTTTCCGCAGATACGTTCGGTCGGCGGGGCCGGTTTGCTCTTTTCTTTTGTGCTGTATCCCTACGTTTATCTCCTGGCACGTAATGCATTCATAGAACGCAGCCCACGCATGCTGGATGCGGCGCGCACGCTCGGCGCCGGTCCGTGGCAGGCATTTTTTCAAGTCAGCTTGCCACTGGCGCGTCCGGCAGCGGCGGCCGGTATTGCGCTGGCTTTGATGGAAACGCTGGCCGATTATGGCGCGGTTGCCTATTTTGGGGTGCCGACGCTAACCACGGGGATCTATAAGTCCTGGTACATTTTTTCCGATCGGACCGCAGCTGCGCAAATCGCCGCGGTGCTGCTCATTGCGGTCATGGGCCTGATGCTGCTGGAACAAAAAAATCGGGGCAGGGCGCGGTATTACGCTGTCGGTGGACGCAGCGCGGCGCAATTGGCGACGCAACTTCATGGTCGGCGTGCTTGGGGTGCTGCATTGTTTTGCGCTTTGCCGATACTGTGTGGATTCTTCGCACCTTTGCTCATATTGTTGCGCTTGCTTTGGAATGCCGATGCGATTTCATTCAGTGCGCGTTATTTTGACTGGCTGCAAAACACGATAGTTCTTGGTGGCGTGACAGCGTGCATCGCTGTCACGATATGCGTATTGATGGCGTATGCGGCGCGCGTTTCAAACAGCAAGATGCAGGCATGGTGCAACCGTATCGTCAGCATGGGTTATGCGATCCCGGGCGCGGTGATTGCTGTGGGTATTTTGATTCCGCTGGCGTATATCGATGCGTGGAATAGCGATCACGGAATCGCATTGATACTAAGCGGCAGTGTGATCGCCCTGGTTTATGCTTATCTCGTGCGCTTTCTTGCCGTGTCTTTCCAGAGTGTGCAGACCGGACTGCTTAAAATTACGCCGGCAATGGATGCCAGCGCACGCAGTCTGGGGCATGGAATAGGCTCTATGCTGATGCGTATCCACATGCCTTTGCTGTGGCGTAGCGTGCTGACGGCCGGTTTGCTCGTGTTTGTCGATGTGGTGAAGGAGTTGCCTGCGACCTTGACGATACGCCCATTTAATTTCGATACCCTGGCGGTGATTACGCATCAGCTGGCATCCGACGAACGTCTGGGTGATGCCGCGTTGCCAGCCTTGACGATCGTTCTGGTGGCGATCGTGCCGGTCGTGATGCTGGCACGCGCCATAGCAAAAACCAAAGATTGAATCGCAAAGATTCCGCTGTAAACGACGAATGCCTAAATGGAGTCGATAGTAAAAATGCCCCGTTTTATCGGGGCATTTCGTTTTTCTTCAAGCGTTTTTGTGCGCATGCTTTACATGAAAGCGAGCATCTTGGCTTAGGCAGGTTTGCGGCTACGGCTGGTAGTTTTTTCTGCTGCGTTGACAAACTGGCTCGCGGCGGCAGTCAAATTGCCTTCCATTGTCTCCACTGCCTGCTTGGCAGTTTTGGAAAGCTGGTCGTAGCTTGCATTGGCATTTCCGATTGCTGATTTGAGAATCGCAACGGCATTTTCCGAACCTGCCGGTGCATTCTTGCTCAGCTCTTCAATCAGCGACATTACCTTGCGATTGGTTTCTGCGATTTGCGTTTCAGCTGTCTTGGCAAATTCAGCTTGTGTGCTGGTCGCTATGCTGGCCAGATGGCGGCTGTAAGCAATGGCTTTTTCAGCAGTCGGTTGCGCTTGTGCGCTGCTCAGGGAAAAGAATTCCTGAGGATCTTTTGCTGTAAATAATTGGTGCGCAGCAGCGCTGGATTCCTGCAGCGAGGACTTGACGACGTTCAGATTCAAGTCGACGACTTTCTGCATGCTGTCGAATGCCGTGCTGGCAAAAGAATTCATGACGGCGAGTTGCGCTTCAATTTGACTCTTGGTGGCAGCGGAAAACTGTTCTGGAATTGCAAACATGTGTTTCTCCTTAATTGACGATAGATGGTGAGGAAGGCACGGCAGTAAATGATGCGATGCAGCATAAGTCATTTTATGCTTATCCGCGTCTGTGTCAAGAAAAATATGTTGCGATGCACCAAAGCAATTTTTCTTTTGATTTCATATAGTTACAAATAGAAGTTTTTTAAAAATAGCCTCATTGTTATCAAATAAACTGCTGCGTAGTGAGCGATATTCAGTCCCCGGCAGCGAAATCCTGCTCGGCATAAAATTGCGATTACTCGCATGCAAATAATTCAACGCACGATCCTGATTTGACATTCACACTGCGTGTCTCCACTCAATATCAATGCCCGGGTCTGTCAGACAACAAGAAATATCCACTCAATGATCTTTTCAAAAAACATCGCCATGAGCCCACGGTTGGCGCTCATGCCATTTGTCTTCGTGCTGATCTGGAGCACAGGCTTCATTGTTGCGAAATTTGGTTTGCCGTATGCGCCGCCATTAACCTTTTTACTTCTGCGGTTTCTCGGCGTGTTGGTATTTTTATTCCCGCTCGTGCTGCTACTGCGCGCGCCGTGGCCGGTTGGCACTATCCGACATATCGCCGTGGCAGGGGTTCTTGTGCAAGCTGGTTATCTGGCGGGTGTGTGGTGTGCCATCAAGCTGGGCATGCCGGCTGGTTTGTCGGCCTTGATCGTCGGCATGCAACCGGTACTGACCGCATTTGCAGCTCCCTTGATCGGCGAGCAAGTGCGCAGGCGGCAATGGATAGGATTGATCTTCGGCATATGCGGCGTCGCGCTGGTAGTGGCGAACAAAATCACCTTGATCGGTTTGACTTGGCAGAGCATTGCCCTGTGCGTGATGGCTTTGCTGTCCATTACGATGGGGACGATGTATCAAAAACGTTTTTGTTCGCATTTTGATTTGCGTACCGGCACGATTATCCAGTTTGCTGCATCGAGCGTGGTCGTGCTGCCGCTGGCAATTTGGCTGGAGGATTTTTCACCGGCCTTGCAGACTGTACAGTGGACGCCGAATTTTATCGGTGCTTTGCTGTGGGCCATTATTGCCTTGTCCATAGGTTCGATATTCTTACTGTTCACGCTGATACGCAAAAGCGCAGCGACGCAAGTCACTAGCCTGCTGTATCTGACGCCACCGACCACCGCCATCATGGCGTGGCTCGTTTTTGGTGAAGTCTTTAGTTTGATAGGAATTGCTGGCATGTTGCTTGCAGTGATTGGAGTCGTATTTGTCGTCAAAAAGTAGCGCGAAAAGTTTCCTGAAAACATCATATTCTTTAATAATATTGTTATTTTCTTATTTCACGCAGTAAGAAAATTGCACCAATTTTGTGAGTAAAAAATCATTATTAGTTAGAAAATAGATTAATGAATGTCGCTAACTATCTAATTCCCTTGCACATTTCGGGAGATTTGCTAAACTGCAAGTTATCTTTTTCTGTGCTAATTGGGAGGTCGCAGATGCTTAAGTCCGCGCTAGGGGTATTTTTTTCGCTGCTTGTCATTGTTCACGCCCCCATTGCGCAAGCGAAAGAGCAGAACACTAGCGGAGCCAAGAAAACAGTCGTAAAGAAAACTGCGGTCAAGAAAACGGCGGCGAACAAGAAGACTAAAACAGCATCGAAAAAGACCATCACTGCGCGCAAGTCATCTGCGCAAGCAAGCAAAACCTCTTCCAAATCCGCCAAACGTGGCGCATCCAAACAGCAGCAAAACACATCGCTCAACTCTGATGAAAAGCTGGTAAAGAAAACCGTCGTTGTACGTGGCAAAAAAAAGGTCATTTACCAACGCGTAGCCAAACAAGTTGTTCCTATCGTTCCTCCTGTCATGACCGCTGGCGATATCGCCGGGTTGAGCATGACGCGCGATTCATTGGCGCTTGCATCGAACGTGGCATTGATACTGGATCAGTCCAGTTCGGAAGTCTTGTTTGAGAAAAATGCAAACGTGACTTTGCCGATTGCATCCATTACCAAGCTGATGACAGGCTTGGTCGTGGTTGAAGCACAGCAAGACATGAATGAAATTCTGGAAGTGACTGACGAGGATATCGATCGCGAAAAAAATAGTTCTTCGCGGTTGCGCATCGGTTCCCAATTGTCGCGTGCCAACATGTTGCACATAGCCTTAATGAGTTCCGAAAATCGTGCCGCTTCTGCACTCGGTCGTCATTATCCAGGTGGCCTCCGTGCCTTCGTGGCAGCGATGAATGCCAAGGCCAAATCACTGGGTATGACAGGCACGCATTATGTTGATTCAACCGGTTTGTCGAGCAATAACGTGGCAAGTGCGCGTGATCTCGCGAAGCTTGTCATGGCGGCTTATCGCCATCCTATTCTTTGCCAGTATTCGACCGATACCAAATATGTGGTCGAGCCCGGTGGTCGCGCGTTGCAATACGCTAATTCGAATCGTCTGGTGACCAATCCTGATTGGGAAATCGGAATTCAAAAAACCGGTTATATTTCCGAGGCAGGTCGATGCCTCGTGATGCAGACGAATATCAATGGTCGTCCTATCGTGATGATCTTCCTCGATTCCAAAGGCAAGTTTTCGCGTCTGGCAGATGCGACGCGCATACGTAAATGGCTGGAAACGATGGAGCCGCAAAACGTCGCACGCAAGCATCGCGCGGTCGAAAGTTAAGCAAGACAAAATATAAAAAAGGCGAACTGCGGTTCGCCTTTTTTACGTCTTGCTGTAAGCGATTGAATTTACGCGGAAGCGCATAGTTGATTGCAGATACCGCGCACCATTATTTGGTATTAACTCCGGCGGCAATTTCATTGTAGCCGAGTGCAGCAGAAATCTGTCTGGCGGTCATCATCAGATCTTCCAGCCATTCTTCCTGTAACCGGTCGGCTGGTGCCGAGATAGACAAGCCGGCAATCAGCTTGCCTGTGTCGTCATGTATGCCAGCCGCCATGCACCGCACGCCCAGTTCCAGCTCTTCATTGTCGCGCGCGTAGCCATTGGCGCGCACCAGCTTTAACTCGCCTTCCAGTTTCGCCAGATCGGTAATGGAATTTTTGTTGTGACCAGCCAATCCAGTCCTGACCGCATAAGCATGTACAGTCCGTGCTTCATCGACCGACAGAAACAGCTTGCCGGTTGAGGTTAGATGCAAAGGGGCGCGTCCGCCTACCGCGCGCACCACTTGCATGCCGGAGCGCTCTGAGAAAGCCCTGTCGATGTAAATGATTTCGTCGTTTTGTCGTACCGATAAATTGACGGTTTGATTGGTTTTTCTATGCAGATTGCGCATCAAATCCAGTGCAGCTTCTCGCACACTGAGGCGGCTCTTGACGACATTTCCCAACTCCAGCAAGCGCATGCCGAGACGGTAAGTGCCAGGTTCTGAGCGGTCAACAAGACGCTTGATGACGAGGTCATTCAGAATGCGGTGAGCGGTCGACGGGTGCAAACTTGTGACGCGGGAGAGTTCTTTCAGGCTGACTGGGTCGGGGTAGGTGGCGAGCGCGTCCAGCAGCGAAGTCATGCGTTCTATGACTTGTATTGATGTTTTATCCGACTCTGCAGGGGGAGTTGTTTTCATGTTTTCCGGTGTCCATCACTGTCCTGACTTTATATCACATTGTGAAAGATGCGTAGAAGTTCGACAGCTAAACCATCCTCCCTTAGTGCTTAGAGAAGATGGACAGTGTGCCAAGTGGGTGATTTAACGCGATATTCACATTAGTGATGCCATCATGAAAGCTGAGCGCACAACTTGCACCGCTTACCACTCGGGCTGATAATTCCTGCATCTGGCGCAGCCTCACAATCCGTATCCACCTTAGCAATCAGATTGAAAATGGCATGAACAATCAAGAACAGGCAATCAGTGAGTTCAAAAGTAAAAGTGGCTTGAAGCGCATTTTTTCGGCCTTCGGTTATTCAATGGCCGGTTTTAAATCGGCTTGGCACAGCGAGCATGCATTTCGTCAGGAATTATTTGTCGTTGTCGTTGCGACTATTGCGGCCTTGCTGTTGCCGGTGCCTGCCTGGCAGAAATTGTTGCTCATCGCTGTATTTGTGCTGGTGTTGATCGTTGAGCTGATCAACTCTGCAATAGAAGCCGTTGTTGATCGCGTATCGCTGGAGCGCAATCCCTTGTCGAAAAATGCCAAGGATTTTGGCAGTGCTGCGGTATTGCTGACATTGATGCTGGCTGCAGCCACCTGGCTGGTTATTTTATGGCCCTTGTTTGCGGGGGCGTAAATGTCGATGCGATGAGAGAAGAGTTTATCGACTTGCATAAGCTAATAACAAATCTTTATACGGACCGCCGCAGGCAGTTTTGCTTGCGGCGTTTTTTATTTTGCTGCGCATCGCAGTGTTTTGTTTTGCTGCAAGAAAGCATTCTTCCGTGCCTCTACAATCTAGGAATTCGCTTATGCGCATGCATGTATGCATTCCACACTTTTTTCAGGAAGAATCGCATTAATTTAAGAATGATAAAAGTCTTTATGCGTAAAACGCATAAGGAACGATGAAACAATTCGTGTCGTTTTTTTTGCAGCAATTTAATCTTCACTCCTCAGAAACGAAATACCCAAGGGGAAATGAAATGTTGCTTAAAAAATTGATAGGCACTGCCTTCGCACTTGCATTGATTGCACCCGCTGTTCATGCAGCCGAAGTCACGTTGTTGAATGTCTCTTACGATCCAACGCGTGAACTGTATCAGGATTTCAACAAGGCTTTCGCCAAAGAGTGGAAAGCAAAAACGGGTGACGATGTCAAGGCCAAGACATCGCACGGCGGTTCAGGCAAACAAGGCCGCGCAGTCATCGATGGCCTGGAAGCAGACGTAGTTACCTTAGCACTGGCGTATGACATCGACGCCATCGCTGATAAAGGCCTGCTCGCCAAAGACTGGCAAAAACGTTTGCCGCACAACAGCTCGCCTTACACCTCGACCATCGTATTCCTTGTCCGCAAAGGCAATCCAAAAGGTATCAAGGACTGGAACGATCTGGTTAAATCAGGCGTAGCCGTCATCACACCAAATCCAAAAACATCGGGCGGCGCCCGCTGGAACCATCTGGCCGCATGGTTGTATGCATTAAAACAACCGGGCGGTACCGAAGCAACGGCGACTGACTTCATCTCCAAACTGTACAAAAACGTACCGGTTCTCGATTCTGGCGCACGGGGAGCAACCACTACTTTCGTTGAGCGCGGTATCGGCGACGTATTGCTGGCCTGGGAGAATGAAGCCATTCTGGCGATTAAAGAACTTGGGCCGGACAAGGTTGAAATCGTCGCGCCTTCCTCCAGTATCCTGGCTGAGCCGCCAGTCGCGGTGGTCGATAAAGTCGTTGATCGTCGCGGCACACGCAAAGTAGCGGAAGCCTATCTGCAATACCTGTATTCGACGGAAGGCCAGGAACTCGCAGCGCAAAACTACTATCGTCCTATCGATGAAAAAGTGGCGAAGAAATATGCAGCACAATTTCCAAAGCTGAAGCTATACACGATTGCTGATGTTGGTGGCTGGACTGCGGCACAGAAGAAGCATTTCTCTGATGGCGGCGTGTTCGACCAGATCTATCAACCAGGCAAGAAATAATCTGCTGGAAGTAATTTAATTCATCTTTGGAATTTAAATGAATATCTTGTTGCTCGCGGGTAGTCCGTCTACGCCTTCTCGTTCTACCCGCTTGCTGCATCATGTTGGCGAGCGGCTTGCATTACTCGGTCATCGCTATGTGAAGCTGCATGTGCGCGACTTGCCGGCGCAAGCCTTGGTACATGCAGACTTCAGCGATGCAGAATTGAAAATTGCAAGAGAACAGGTGGCGCAGGCCGATGCCGTTGTGATTGGCACGCCAGTGTACAAGGCGGCGTATAGCGGAATCCTCAAGGCCTTTCTCGACTTGTTGCCGCAGGATGGCTTGAATGGCAAGCTGGTGCTGCCGTTGGCTACCGGTGGCAGCCAGTCGCATATGCTGGCTCTCGATTACGGTCTGCGTCCGGTATTGTCGGCACTCGATGCGAAACATGTGCTGCCGAGCATTTATGCCACAGATCAGCAAATCAATTGGTCGGCTGAACATGGTTTAACACTGGATCCCGCCATTGCGAAGCGTGTTACCGACGGGATTGAAAATCTATCAAGTAGTTTGCATGCATTGAGCGAAGTGTCCTTGAATACCTTCGATTCCATTCCGTTCTCCAGCGTGCGATGTAGCGTTTAAGTCTATTGCCTGTGCACACAGGTCAGCCGTAATGATCTCTATCCCCGAACAAATCGGTGCACGAGCACCGATGGGGACTCTTTTTATCAAAATTTGTATGACAAGGAAAGTGATATGACCATTTCAAACGACAAGCGTAATGCCAAGCGGCGCACACTGGGTCTGCTATCGGCGGCAGCAGTCGGTGCCTTGACCGGTGGCTTGCCCCATCTGGCGTCGGCGCAGACCAAAGGCGTGCTGCGCATTGGTTATCAAAAGTACGGCACCTTGGTCATTCTCAAAGGTCGCGGCACATTGGAAAAACGCCTCGCACCGGAAGGCATCGAAGTGAAATGGAATGAGTTCACTGCCGGCCCTGTCTTGCTGGAAGGCTTGAACGTAGGCAGTATTGACTTCGGTACGGCTGGCGAAGCGCCGCCGATTTTCGCGCAGGCTGCCGCTGCCAATCTTGTTTACGTCGGTAACGAACCACCGGCACCAACTGCCGAAGCGATCATCGTACCAAAGCATTCGACACTGAAAACTGTCGCCGATTTGAAAGGCAAGAAAGTCGCGTTGAACAAGGGTTCGAACGTGCATTACCTGCTGGTCAAGGCACTGGAGAAAGCCGGCTTGGCCTATAAAGATATCGACGTTCTGTTCCTCGCACCTGCCGATGCCTGCGCTGCGTTTGAACGTGGCAGCATCGACGCCTGGGTGATCTGGGATCCGTTCCTCGCCGCGGCTGAAAAACAACTCGGTGCACGCGTCTTGGCTGACGGTACTGGTCTGGTTGCCAATCATCAGTTCTTCCTCGCAGCACGTTCCTACGCGGAAAAAAATCCGAAGATTGTCGAAATCCTGCTGGATGAATTGAATCGTATCGATCAATGGGGCGCGCGTAATCAGGATGAAGTCGCAACCATTCTTGCGGCGCAAACGGGTCTCGACCGTCCGACAGTTGAGTTGGCGACCAAGCGTTATTCTTATGGCGTGAAACCGGTCTCACCGACAGTGATCGCCGAGCAGCAAAAGATTGCGGATGTATTTGCAGAACTGAAATTGATTCCGAAAAAAATCGTGGTCAAGAATGCAGTGCTGACCAAGTAAGAGTCTATGCAACAAACCGCGCTGCTGTTTTGCAGCGCGAAAGTTTTAAGGGATTTGGATCATGAGTTTGAACGTATTCTGGTTTTTGCCTACGCACGGCGACAGCCGTTATCTGGGGACCTCGAAAGGCGCACGCCAGGTCGATTTTGATTACCTGAAGCAGGTGGCCGTGGCTGCCGACACGCTCGGTTATGACGGTGTATTGCTGCCAACCGGCCGTTCGTGCGAAGACGCATGGGTCGCCGCATCCAGCCTGATAGCTGAAACCAAGCAATTGAAATTTCTGGTCGCAGTACGTCCGGGTTTGAGTACGCCGGGTCTGGCTGTGCGTATGGCAGCAACTTTCGATCGTTTATCAAAAGGCCGTTTGCTGATCAATGTTGTGACAGGTGGTGATCAGGCTGAAATGGAAGCCGATGGCCTGCACGCCAATCATGCAGAACGTTATGAAATTTCCGATGAGTTCTTGAAAGTATGGCGCGCATCGCTGGCAGGTGAGGGAGGCGATGCCGGCTTTGATTTTGAAGGCAAGCATATTCAGGTCAA
>CAYOQL010000033.1:20395-26468 GCA_964406085.1 uncultured Herminiimonas sp. | reverse complement strand
ACCGCCGACCTACGCCTTGTAAGGGCGCCGCTCTACCAACTGAGCTAAGCACCCGCATATTGCCGCTTACTCAGTCAAACAATTGTTGGCGTCGACCAACATGCCTGAAGGGGCCGAAGTATAGAACAGTTTAAAAATTTTGTCACCATTGTTTGCAGAATCTTTTTTGACGGAGGGTATTGAGGCCGTCATTTCTGCTTTGGCTGCGCGGACAAACCGCCCATCCATCGACTCCTGACCATGCCGTATCCGGCGGATTATAATGAGCGGCTATCTTTTTCCCTGAGCTTGTTATCAATACATTATTCCGCCGCATTCTTCACGCCGTCCTGTTTGAAATCTGCGCCCTGATCATTCTGGTTCCCCTGATGTCCTATGGCTTCAATATGGATATGTTCCATTTTGGCGCGTTGGCATTGATCCTGGCCGTGTGTGCGATGTTGAGCAACATGATCTACAACCATTTCTATGAAATGGTTGAGCATCGCTACGGCTGGCGCCGCACAGTAGGTATGCGGGTGTGGCATACGTTGGGCTTTGAGGCCTTCTTCATGTCGATTGCCTTGCCGTTGACAGCCTGGTGGTTGAATATTTCGCTAATCGATGCACTGGTGCTTGACCTGGTCTTTTCAGCCTTCTTCATGTTGTATGCGTTTTGTTTCAACTGGGTGTACGACATTGCACGGCACAGGCTGGCGTTGAGGCGAACCACGCAGGATTAGGCAAGACGCGACCTTGCCTGTTCCGGATTGGCGCTATGATCTGCGCGCAGCATTGCCAGCGGCAACTGGGATGCGACGTGCAGGGAGACATTAATCCGCTGCTGAAATTTGCCAACCTTGGTTACAATCAGGCATTCGTTTTCAAGGCATGCATGGACGCTTCCCTATCCGTTTCCCCATTGTTTCCACCTCTGCAACCGTATCGCAGCGGGATGTTGCCGGTCGATCCGTTGCATACCTTGTACTGGGAAGAATGCGGCAATCCCGATGGCGTGCCGGTGCTGTTCTTGCATGGTGGTCCGGGCGGAGGCATTACTGCCACGCACAGGCAGTTTTTCGATCCTGCGTATTACCGCATCGTCTTGTTCGATCAGCGCGGTTCGGGCAAATCGACGCCCTTGGGCGAAGTACGCGATAACACGACGCCCTTGCTGATTGAAGACATAGAAATGCTGCGTCGCATGCTCGATATCAGGCAGTGGCTGGTGTTCGGCGGCTCTTGGGGCGCGACACTGGCATTGGCCTACGGGCAGGCGCATCCGCCAGCGTGCCTGGGCTTTATATTGCGCGGGATTTTTCTGTGCACGCAGGCCGAGATCGACTGGTTCCTGTATGGCATGCGCACGATTTTTCCTGAGGCGCATGAGGCATTCATTGCCGAGATTCCAGAAGAGGAGCGCACCGATTTGCTGACCGCGTATGCGCGCAGATTGTTTGGTGACGACGCTGAACTCGCCACACGCACTGCGCGTAACTGGAGCCGCTATGAAGGTAGTTGCCTCTTTTTGCGGCCGCAGCCGGAAACAATCGATGCGTGTGGCAGTGATGCGATTGCGCTTGGCATCGGCCGGCTGGAAGCGCATTATTTTCTGCATCAAGGTTTCATGGCGCAAGACCAACTGATCAATCAGATTGATCGCATCCGTCACTTGCCGGCGGTGATCGTGCAGGGACGTTATGACGCAGTGTGCCCGCCGGTGACTGCATATCGATTGCATCAGGCTTGGCCGCAAGCCAAGATGCATATCATTGAAGATGCGGGCCATGCAGCAATGGAGCCAGGCACGGCAGCAGCACTGGTCGCCGCAACCGAGCAATTCAGGATGCAACAAACGTTTGACTAGCTGGCACCGCTTTTCTATCGCGGCCCCCGCTGAACATGATTAAAAGATGGGAGCGGTATATCCGCTTCTTAGCTGAAACCAACCTATCAACCTGATGTGAAGGTCAAAATGATGAATAAGCGTATCGGTATCACGATGCTGCTGCTGGCATTGGCAGGATGCGGTGGCAAGGACGGCTTGCAACGGACTGAGATAGAGACCACCGCAGACGGCACCTCCACCGCCGATTCGGTCGGCGACTACAAAATTGCATTGGCGAATCGCATCGTCCAGGTCAATTCCACCAAGGTGTATATCGGCCGTCCACAGGCATTGCTGCGTTCGGTCGTCGTCGTCAAGTATGTGGTGGATGCGAATGGCAGCTTGCTGCGCAGTGAAATCCTGCGCTCCAACCGCGATCGCATCACCGAAGCCACCGCGCTGTCGACTTTGCGCAGCACTGCGCCGTTTCCGAAGCCCGCCTCGTCCTTGTTGAGTCACGGACGAATCGAGTTGATGGAGACCTGGTTATTCAACAACGATGGTCGCTTCCAGCTGCGCACGATAGCCGAAGCGCAAATGGATGAATAAACTGCCGGCGTGCCAGTATCCTGGCTGGCATTCCATTTCAACCCTACCAAATCAATTACACATGCAAGAACGAGCGCAATGAGTGCAAGCTGGTTGATCAATGCAGTGATGGGCGCCCTATTGCTGCCGCCGCTGAATCTGATCCTGGTGTGCGGTCTCGGTTTGTGGATGCGAGGCCGCTGGCCGCGTCTCGGCCTGGGTGTATCGATAATGGCATTAATCGTTTTGGCGTTGATCAGTACGCGGTTCGGCGCCTCTTTATTCATCGCTCCTCTGGAGCGCTTGAATCCTCCTTTGCTGTTGCCGAAGGACGCAAATGCGCAAGCGATCGTTGTGCTGGGCGGCGGGCGAATCAGCGCCGCGCCCGAATATGGCGGGCAAGATATTCCCAGCCCTGCCACCCTGCAAAGAATAAGGTACGCGGCAACACTGCAGAGAGCTACCGCTTTGCCGCTGTTGGTAACTGGCGGCCAACCTGAAGGCGCAATCGCATCGGAAGCCTCGATCATGGCGCGCGTATTGCAGGAAGATTTCTCGGTGCCGGTAAAATGGATAGAGGGTGCCTCTAACAATACAGCCGAGAATGCGCAGCATTCCTTTCGCATATTGCATGCTGCGGGTGTGCGCCGCATTCTTCTTGTCACCGACGCGCTGCATATGCAGCGTGCGAAACTCGTATTCGAACAGATGGGCCTGGAAGTGATTCCGGCGCCAACCATTTTTATCAGTACGATGCGATCAACGCCGGCGGATTTCTTGCCCATGAGTTTGCACAATGCTTCTTATGCGATGCACGAATGGCTGGGACTCGCATGGTATGGCTTGCGTCATCGCAATCTTGCGCAGTAAAACAGGGCGATCGCAATGGTAATCCGTGTGGGCGTTACATACTCTTACACTAGATAAAACGCTTCCTATTCAATGGCTTGCGTGCATCTTCCAGCGATTTTCGTGATCAAATTGCCGGCTCATCGAACGACTCTGCTGTAGGGTTCTCCAACTCTTGCTTGTGATTAATAAGCTTTCATTCACTTCAGGAGTTTCCTATGAACTTGAAAAAAACTATTCATGCCATGTCGTTTGTTGCTGTCGCTTCCCTTTCTTCCCTTGCGCTGGCGCAGGGAGTCGGTGTCGGGGTAGGCGTGGGCGCAGGTAGTTCCAACTCTGGCGCTGGTGTTTCCGCGGGTGGCAAGGCAAATCTAGATGCGGGAACGCACATTGACGGTGCGGGTGCCGCAGGTCGTGCCGATGCAGGTGCCGATAGCAAAGTGCGCGGTGAAAAGAAAGGCGCGCAACGCTCAACGCTGGATGCCAAGGCCGGTGCCGCAGTCGATGCCAATGTGCATAGCGCTGAACAGAAAGCCGCACGAGATAAACGCGGTGTTGAAGCAAAGACCGATCTGGATGCGCGCGTCAAGGCGCAACGGGGCAATTAATATCTCGGTATGCTCGGGGATTGCTTGAACAATTTCCCCGAGTGTGTATCAAACAAAAAGCGACTTGCGGGTCGCTTTTTGTTTGACTATTTTGTTTGATTAATCAGGGCATCAACCTGCACGCAAGAAGGATGTTCCTGTGTTCCTGTTCTGGCATTCCGCAGATTGATGCAGCGCGTCTCTATCAATCTGCTTAAAATGAGGGGCCTGATCGCTTGATCATTACCATTTTTTAGGACGCAGCATGACTTTGATCGATAGCAAACGTCCTTCCAAGCTTTATTATTTTTCTGAACGCAGCAGCCTTGAGCGCTCTTTATCTCTGGGCGAATTTCGTTTGAGCCCGCCGGCGCCAGACCTGACGATGCAACATGCAACTCCAGGTCATTATCTGGTGCTCGGTCTGATGCAAAGCTGGGATGGCAGCTTGTTCGATGCCCAGCCGCGTGTCGACTCCTACCTGGTTGTGCACGACGCGGAGGAGTTCGGCGAACGTTTGCATAAAGCGGTGCAAAGAATGCTGCCCAACTGGGCCGGCATTGATGCGGCAATTTCATACGGTGCGCCCAGTCCTTTGGGCAAGGTGTTTTCCAAAGCGAAAAATCATGCCGGTGAAGACGAATGGCGGTTTGCCTGGCGCCCTATGCATGCCGGCGCGTCGGTCCATCCGGTCGTGATTAAAATCGGCAGCATTGAAGATATCGCCGAGCTGCATAGTCGCAACGACTGATCGTACTTAAGCCGACTGCACCTCACCATCCGATGGTGTTTCTAAGGTGAATATCATGATAACTCTGGAGTTTGATGTCGCAGTGATAGGCGCCGGGAGCGCAGGTTTGTCAGCGTATCGCGCCGCCAAGGCCCACGGCAAGAGCGTGGCATTGATAGAAGGCGGCCCGTATGGCACCACTTGTGCACGCGTCGGTTGCATGCCGAGCAAATTGCTGATTGCTGCTGCGGAAGCCGCCCATGCGGTAGCCGAGGCACCAGGTTTCGGCGTGCATGCGGGCAACAGGCGTATCGACGGCAAAGCCGTCATGCAACGCATCAAGAGTGAGCGCGATCGCTTCGTCGGTTTTGTCGTCAAGGGCGTCGAGCATATCGATGCCGCCGAACGCCTGCGTGGCCAGGCGCATTTTATTGCCGCTGACAGGCTGCAGCTGGATGATCACACCGAGGTCAGGGCGCAACGCATCGTGATTGCCACCGGCTCCAGTCCGCAGATACCGCAAGAGTTGCGTGATCTGGGCAAACATTTAATCGTCAACGATGATGTGTTTGAGTGGGACGACTTGCCGGAATCTGTGGCCGTGATCGGCACCGGGGTCATCGGCCTCGAGTTGGGCCAGGCCTTGCATCGGCTTGGCGTGCGCGTTGCGATTTTTGGTCGCGGTGGCCGACTGGCTCAACTGAGTGACGATGCGATCAATCAAACGGCGATTGATTGCCTTGGCGCTGAATGTGATCTGCGTCTGAATACGACGCTGGTTAGTGCGAAACTGGCCGGCAAGCAGGTGGAAGTACATACACGCAGCGGCGACGGCAGTGAGCGTACCGAGCATTTCCAGTATGTACTCGCGGCGACCGGTCGCATACCGAATATCGCCGGACTGGAATTGGCAGCAACCGGCCTGCAGCTCAATGAGCGCGGTTTGCCCTTGTTTGATCCGCTGACGATGCAGTGTGGCGATAGCGCGATTTTTATGGCTGGCGACGTCGACAATGACAGGCCTCTGCTGCATGAAGCAACAGATGAGGGGCGTATCGCGGGCGACAACGCGGCGCGCTTTCCGCAGGTGGCGCAGGGTTTGCGGCGGGCCGGTTTGGCAATCGCCTTTACCGATCCGCAGATTGCAATGGTTGGGCAAACCCGGCGCACCTTGAAGCAAGGGAATTTCCAGACTGGCGAAGTGTCTTTCGCGGATCAGGGGCGCAGTCGCGTCATGCGGCAGAATCGCGGTTTGCTGCGCGTGTATGGCGAGCGCGGCTCACATCGCTTTCTCGGTGCTGAAATGATAGGTCCACGTGCCGAGCACATCGCGCATTTATTGGCGTGGGCATGTCAGAACCACATGACAGTGGATCAAATGCTCGATATGCCGTTTTATCATCCGGTGATAGAAGAGGGCGTGCGCACCGCTTTGCGGGATTTGAAAGAAAATCTGGTAAACCACGTCAGCGCGATCGAGCACTGCACAGATTGCACTCCCGGCGTTTGATC
>CAYOQL010000033.1:0-20295 GCA_964406085.1 uncultured Herminiimonas sp. | reverse complement strand
GGTTTGTTTTGACCGTTTTGATCTGATAATAAGGGGCATCTACATGAAAGCATCTACCTTGAAAACCACACGGAGCGATATGAAAACACTAGTTAAAGACGCGCAAGAACTTTTCCGTGAAGCGACCAGCGCGACTGGTGAACGGGCGGATGAATTGCGTAATCGAGGTCTGCAATTACTGGACTCCGCCTTAACGCGTGCGCATGAAGTGCAAACGGCTGCCATTGAAACCGGCAAGGAAATTGCAGAAAAAACCGACGATTACGTGCATGAAAATCCATGGCGCGCAGTGGCGATTTCTGCCGGTGTGGGCGTGCTGGTAGGACTTTTGATTTCACGCAAATAAGCGAACGGACCAGACTATGGAACAGCCAAGCTCCCGTCCGCAAGATACTCGTCCTGGCTTGATTGGCGGCGTCGTCGAGCTCGCCAAGAATTCCTTCGGCTTGCTGATGAGCCGCATAGAACTTGCTGCGCTGGAGCTGGCTGAAGTCCGTACGCATCTATTGCAACTGGTCGCCCTGTTCGCTCTGGGGACCATCGTTGCGTTTTTTGCGATCGGCTATTGGACAGTGCTGATTGCGTATCTCAGCTGGCCGATATTGGGCTGGAAGATCCTGCTTATTCTTGCCATCGTGTGTACGGTGATCGCAGCCGGCATTCTTTTCTACATTCAATCGCTGATTCGGCAAGGCAGGCTGTCCATGCCTGCCACAATGCAGGAATTGCGAAATGATCACGACGCATTGTTGTAATCGAAGAGGCTTTGCATGACACAAGACAGTAAGCCGGGAAAAGTAGAGACGCTGGCGCAGCAAAAGCAAAGATTGCTGCAGCAGTGCAATATATATCGTGCCGGTATTGGTCGCTCACGCAAGATAGTGCGCGACCATCTCGGCCCCGATGAACTGGCCAAGACCGCAATTGGTCTGGTCAGCATGCGTGCACAATCAGCCTTGGCTAATTTTTCCGATATGTTTGATTTGAAGAGCCTTTCCGCCGCCAAGCTGCAACGCTTGTTGCCGCTGGTCGTCAGTGGCGTATCCCTGCTAGCCAGGGGTTCATTATGGCGGTCGCTTTTGCGCGGAGCGGCAGTAGCCGGTATCGGAGCGACGGCGATTTATTTTGTTACGCGCAAAAAGAAGACGACGGGTCACGAGCATGTCGCCTTGCATGAACATTTGTGACGTGCTGTGAAGCAGTCAAATATTGATCAAGCTTAAACGCATAGCTGCAACGCATTAAAGCAAGCCATAAAAAAAGCCGACTGCAAGTCGGCTTTTTTATTGTCTGCAGGTGTGCTTACTTTGCAGGGGCAGCTGCATCTGCGGCTGGTGCAGCGGGTGCTGGCACTTTAGGTTCCGCAAACTTGGCTCCCGCGCTATTAGCCATCAATACAACCACGCGTTCCACTTCTACATCGTCCAGATCAGGGTTGCCACCCTTTGCTGGCATCGCACGTATGCCGTTGATGGCATGCTTGGCTAGAGTTTCGTAGCCTTGTGCAATACGTGGAGCCCAGGCACCGGCATCACCGAGTTTAGGTGCGCCAGCTGCGCCGGTGGTATGACATGCAGCGCAAGCCATTTTGTAGACTTCCTCACCGGTTTTCAATACTTTTGGTGCATTCACATCCTTCAATGTGAAGCCTTCATCAGCAACCGGCTTGAGCCGCGCGGCAACTGCCTCAGGTGACAAACCATCGGATCCTGCACCTATGGATTTGTCGTTGGTGACGTAAATCACCAACAAAACGATACAGATGATGGGGACCAGAAAGCCGGCCAGGATGGCTAAAATGAGTTGCTTAGGCGTTTTAATCGCTGATTCTTCGTGGTGTGCGTCGCTCATTATTCCCTCAATACAATTTCGAAAATCGTTAGACGGCGCATGCAGCCGATGATGATTGCGCGGCGCATGGTTTTAGCTCATGCCTTGCCAAACCCTTGATTATAGTCACAAAGTAGTCGATATGGAACGTTAAAACGTGGCTTTACGTGGACGGAAAGTCAGAAAAACGGTATCCTGCAGACCTCTTCAAGGGTTCCCCTTATGCGGCTGTAGCTCAGTGGATAGAGTATTGGCCTCCGAAGCCAAGGGTCGCTGGTTCGATTCCAGCCAGCCGCACCACGTATCGATCACCGTTGTTAATTATTCAAACGGCTATCAAATAGCTAGATAGACGCATTCCAGCGTGCTCTCCATTCAACGAATTCGTCGAATGGCATGGGTTTGGCAATGAAATAACCTTGCGCTTCATCGCATTGCAGTTCACGTAATTTATCCAGCAGTACCTTGTTTTCCACGCCTTCGGCGACGACCGACAAGCCCAGATTGTGGGCGAGATCAATGGTTGATTTAACGATTTTGGCGTCGCTTTCATCCTTGTCCATCGCCATCACGAATGATTTGTCTATCTTGAGTTCGTTGACCGGCAGGCGTTTGAGGTAAGCGAGCGATGAAAATCCTGTGCCGAAGTCATCAATCGATAACTTGAATCCCTGCTCCGATAATTTATACAGCGTGGCTTCCGCGCGTTGCGGATCATCCATGATCGCGCTTTCCGTAATTTCGAGGCAGAAGGCGGACGGGGATACGTCACTTTCTTGCATGATGGAGCTTAAGCGCTGGGGGAAATCCGGATCCATCAAGTCGCGTGTGGATAAGTTGATGGCGATGCGCAAGTGTCCTTCGGTCGGTTGCAGACCGCGCCATTGTTGTGCCGCCGTTTCAAACATCCAGATCGTCAGTTGCCGTACAAAGCCGGTTTGTTCGGCAAACGGGATGAACTCCATAGGCGGTACCAAACCGCGCTGCGGATGCCGCCAGCGAATCAAGGCTTCAGCTGCGACGACTTGTCCGGTGGCGGTTGCCACCTTGGGTTGCAGGAAGAGGCGCAGCTCGCCATTTTGCAAGGCATACCGCAAATCGCTGAGCAGGGACAAGGTCAGCGAACTGGAAGAATCCAGCGCCGGCGTGTAAAACAAAACACCGGCAATTTTGTTCTTCGCCGCATGCATGGCGATTTCTGAGCGGCTCAATAGCAAATCTGCGTCCGTTGCATCGGCGGGCCAGCATGCCACACCCATGCTGGCGCTGAGATCGACGGTTTGTTCATGCAAGGCCAACGGTACTTCAAATGCCTGGGTGATCTGCTGTGTAATCGCCAGCGCACCTTGTGTATCCGACATCGATAGTAGAATGGCAAATTCGTCACCTGCAAGGCGCGCAACCAAATTACCTTCGCCAGAAACTTGCTGCCGTAATCGTTCAGCCACTGCTTTTAACAATTCATCACCAAAGGCGTAGCCGAGCACATCATTGACATGCTTGAAGCGATCCAGATTCAGGGTGATGATTGCCAGTGATGCATTACTGTCTTGATAGCGGTCGATTGCGGCTTTGAGCGTTTCACGAAATTTCTCCCGGTTCGGTAATCCGGTCAAGCGGTCCCAATAAGCAAGCCGCAAAATTTCGTCTCTTTGTGCCGCAATGCTGGTGCGCATGCTGTCGAAGCCGTTCGCCAGCAGCCCAATTTCATCGCCACGCTTTTTTCCGGTCACGGCAACGTCAAAATTCCCTGATGCCAGAGCTTTGGCCAGCAGCGTGAGCTCCTTTAATGGCTGCGTAACCCAGCGCGCAGCTCGCTGGCTGCCGACAGCAAACAACAAGACGCCGCCCAATGTAATCAAGCCCAGCATCCACTGCAATTTGGAAAAAGGTGCATTCACTTCCGCAATAGAGCGCATCAATACAACTTGCAGAGGTTCACCCAGGGTATCGAGGGAAACATAACGTGCGACCAGTTGATCACCGTTGAGAGATATTTCCTGCGCGCCGACTTGCGCCGCGCGCAGAATGGCATCGCGCTGCTCGGGCAAGGTCGTCAGTTTCAGGTCGTGCATGGCTGCGTTTTTGCCCGATAGCAGTGTCACGTGCACACCGGACAAGCGCTTCAGATCGGTCAGCAAGGGTTGACTGATGGGGAAGCCCATCAATACCCAGCCGACCGTCAGGGGGGCGCGCACCGGAATCATCACAAACTGAAACACGCCGCCATTCACGAGTGCGATCCGGCTGCCATCCACATCCTTGGAAAGAGTCGCACCGATATCGCTTAACACATGGGCAACCATGCCATCGCTGCCGCCCGCCTGACTCGAGCTGACTAGGCGCAGACTGGGATCCAGCAGAGCCGCAATCGATGCGCCTATGCGCTCTCCGCTGTTTTCCAGGGCAGATGCGATGGTCTCCTGGTCGCCCGTGGTAACTGCAGAACGGAAGCCATAGTCGGCGGCGAGGACAATGGACGCTTCGCGCAAACGCTGTGCGTTTTGTTGCAGCAAGCGATCCCAGATACGCGTACCAACGGTAAGATCGGAAGAGATTTCATTGCGCACCTGACTTTCAACCGCCGCGCGCACGGCCCAAAAGCCGGCGATCTGTACGGCCAGCAGCAAGCCCAGCATCACGATGACAATGCGGGATGACAAGCTCATGTTATGCAGCCGTTGTTTCCAGGCACTCATTGCGGCCCTAATCCTTTCAGGGTCACGTTGATAGCCGCGTTGTTGGCATCCAGTTTCAACACTTGTTTGGTAGCGGGGGCGCCGACCGGTAAACGACTGTGCCAGACTCGCAAGCTGTACTCGCCAAGTGGCACATCATTGATGGATACCAGGCCGTTGGCGGTCGCCACTCCATAAAACGGTGTGTCGACGACGAGAATATAGGCAATCATCTGATCATGGATATTGCACCCCATGACGACCACGCCTGCCTGATCGAACAGGACAGGATTGGTTGGCGTACCTACATACAACTTGAGTTCAAAACGTTTGGCGGGCGAAAATGAATAAACATGGTGACGCACCGTATCGAGATTTGGAAACGATACGCTGGTGCCGACAGGAATAACCAGCAGCGACGGGATAAAGGCTTTGTCCCTCTGCGCCATTTGTGCGAGCGGCAATGGCTTGACCATGCGTTTGGCTTGCGCAGATTCGAGGAAAACTACCGCATCGCGCAAAGGTTTGCCGGATTCATCGAGGACTGTCACGCCGACATTGCCAGCCGCGGCGCTGGCTGCAATCAAGCCGCCGAGCAGTAGTCCTGCCAAATATACGGTCGTGCGTGTCATGGTTCTATCGCGAGCCCTGTCACAGCTTCACCATTGCCCAGGATGCCCAGGGATGTCGCATGCCCTGATTTCAAATCAATTTGCACCAGACGTGTTTGTTTCGATTTGGCGGTGCGGACTGCAGCCAATGGTGTATTAGCCAAATCGGAAATATCGAAAGATACGTCTTGCAACTTCCCGAGTCCCAGCGAGCCTATGGTCGTCAACTGTCCCAGGTTGGGCGACACGACAGGTTGCGCATTTTCCTCTGATCCTTGCATGAGCAATGTGCCTAATGACCCGTCGATTGCGTAATTAGTCGTCAGTTTTTCATTCTTTTTGTTATACGTATACGCGGCAGCAACGACATTCGGTTTTTTGCCGAAATTGGTATCGCCGGCAGCAAAGGTCAGAGAAGGGTCTGCCTGAACGCCATCCGTTTTCGGATCGAAGTCGACTTGTGCGCCGGTCTCCGGATGAAATCGCAAATTCATGCCGCCGGATGAAACGACGCGAATACGATCTGCTGCCGGATTGAAATCAAACCCGATTGTTTGCGCCTGCAAGCCAGGGATCGCAACACTCGCGCCCACTGGCGACAAATCACCGGTAACGGTATTGATGGTGTAGAGGCGTCCGATCTGCGTCAAGCCAAACAACGTACCGCGCGATACCCGGTAATCGATCCCCACCAGATTTTCTCCGTGCATCAGTCCTTTGATCGGCTTGCGCTGCAATACCTTTCCTGGCGCTGCGGCATTCACTTGAATCAATTCATTGGTCGTGGTGACCGCCCACACCGAAGTGGGTAATGCCGATCCTGAAAGTTTAGGTGTTTGCGCCAGCGCATGCGTCATCACAACAATACTGAAGGCAGTCATCATCGAAAGACACAAACAGCGATTCAATGAGGTACGTGAAGGGCTTTGTACTTTCAGCATGACAGAGATTCCTTAAGTTCGTGAGGCATATGAAGTAGGTACGTATTTCAAATGTACGCCTGTCAAGCAGGCAAACGATGTGAATATGATGCGTCAAAGAATTTAAATACTACAGGAAAACAATGGGTTTCTCGTTGGCGCACGATGCTCTTTTTCTCATATTCACGGCATCGTGAGCGCATTTAAGATAAAGACAATATCTTTACAGCAGAATCTGCTTTCAATTGTCGAGAATGCAACTCTCAGCTTTTTACGTGCCGGTAACGCTCAAAAAAAAGCCGGCTTGGAAGCCGGCTCTTACTTGTATGCGCATGCCGAAGCAGGGTTATGTCAATTTGTTACCCGCGCTGCGATATGCGCCAGCGCTTCTTCCACCTGATCGACCAGAATCAGGCAAAGATCGCCGTCTTGCAGGCTTTCCAGTGCGGTATCGATGGCGAGGAATTCGCCATGGATTTCCTTGACGGATTGCACGCGCTGGGACTTCGCTAGGCCTTCGCGCAACAATCCCAGTACTTCACCATCAGCGCGGCCGCGCTGGCATTGATCTTCGTACAGAATCACGTCATCGAAAGCATCGCCAAGGATTTCGGTTTGACGACGCAAATCGTCGTCGCGTCGGTCGCCCGCGCCGCTGATGACAACCATGCGGCGCTTGGCCGGCATGGCTTCTACTGCACGTGTCAGCGCTTCAATGGCATCCGGATTGTGACCGTAATCTGCAATCACGGTTGCGCCGTGATGCGAGAACAGATTGAAGCGGCCGGGTGTAGTGGCAGCGCTGTTTTCAAATGTACGCAAACCAGTCAGCACGACATTCCAGTCCAGACCCAAGCCCCACGCTGCACCGATTGCTGCCATCGCATTTTCAACCTGAAAGCCGATCAAGCCATTGTGCGTGATCGGAATGTCGGCCAGCTTGATCCGATGCTCGAAGTTGCCTTCGGACGCAACAATGTCAGTGCCGTCCAGATAGATTACGCGATGACCTTGTGCGCGGTGCGTTGCGAGTACTGCCTGATGGACGTCTTTTGCAAAAAAGGTAATGCTGCCTGAGCAGCTGGAGGCCATATTGGCGACCATGGGATCGGCGGCATTCAATACGGCGCTGCCATTTGGCGCGACGTTTTGCACGATCACGCGTTTGACGACCGCCAGATCTTCTACGGTTGAAATGAAGTTCAGGCCGAGATGGTCGCCGACGCCAATGTTCGTCACTACCGCGACATTGCAGCGGTCAAAGCCCAGGCCTTCGCGCAATACGCCGCCACGTGCGGTTTCAAAAACTGCTGCATCGACATCCGGGTGCATCAATACATTACGTGCGCTGCGCGGGCCGCTGCAGTCACCGGTATCGATGCGTTCATTTTCGATATACACGCCATCGGTAGTGGTCATGCCGACCCGATGTTGGTTCGCTTGCAGGATATGTGCAATCAAACGGACGGTGGTGGTTTTGCCATTGGTGCCGGCTACCGCGACCACCGGGATACGGCCATCGTCACCTGCGGCAAACATGGTGGAAATAATCGCTTCACCGACCGGACGGCCTTTGCCGAATGAGGGCTTGATGTGCATGCGCAAGCCAGGAGCGGCATTGACTTCGACGATGCCGCCGCCTTGTTCTTCCATGGTCTTGTTGACTGTTTCGCACACCAGATCTACGCCGCAGATATCGAGGCCGATCATTTGTGCAGCTTCGATCACACGCGCCGCCATTTCCGGATGCACGTCATCGGTGACGTCTGTCGCGATGCCGCCGGTACTCAGGTTGGCATTGTTGCGCAGCAGGACCGGTGAACCTTTGGCGGGAATACTGGCCAGGGTGTAATTCTGTTTTTCCAGCGTCGCCAGAGTCGTGTTATCGACTTTGATCTTGGTCAAAGGCGTGGCGTGGCCATCGCCGCGCAAAGGGTCGAGATTGATCTGGTCAATCAACTGCTGGACGGTTTGCACCCCATCGCCGATGACTTCCGGCGGGGTGCGACGGGCCGCCGCGATCAACTGCTTACCGACCACGAGGAAGCGGTAATCCTGTCCCGAGATAAAGCGTTCGATCACGACATCGTCGCATATGACTTGTGCTGCCGCAAAACCTGCTTCGATTTCTTCGCGAGTTTTCAGGTTGACCGATACGCCTTTGCCCTGATTGCCATCACGCGGTTTGATGACGACGGCTGCGCCGATTTCGGTGGCTGCCAGCCATGCATCTTCTGCCGTGGTCACTGAGCGGCCATCCGGCACCGGTACGCCAGCTGCACTTAACAGCAGCTTGGTCATTTCCTTGTCTTGCGCAATCGATTCGGCAATTGCACTGGTGAAGCCGGTTTCTGCTGCCTGAATACGCAATTGCTTGCTGCCCCAGCCGAACTGCACCATGCTGCCTTCGGTCAGGCGGCGATATGGAATTCCGCGTGCAACTGCTGCATCGACGATGGAGCCGGTTGATGGTCCGAGGCGGATGTCTTCGTCCAGTTCGCGCAGTCTTGCCAGGGCGGTTGCCAGATTGAACAGCGTATCTTCCACTGCGGCGCGGCAAAGCTCTTGCGCCAGTTCAAAGGCAAGGCGACCAACAGCTTCTTCGGTATATTCGACAACGACTTGATAAGTGTCTTTTTCGACGGTTTCAATCGTGCGGCTGAACGTCACCGGGCAACCGGCTTGCGCTTGCAAGCCCAGTGCTGCGAACTCGAGCACATCCGCCATGGAAAACGCCTGCTTAGGACGCGCGCTTTCAATGAATTTGATTTCCGGGAAGCGAGCGCGCAAGCGGTCTTCGAAGCCGGGAATTGCTGCAATGTCTTGTTCCGATTCATTGCACGACACAATGGCTTCGATCGACGTGTGCCGGCTCCAGAGGTTGGGGCCGCGCAGGGCGCGAACGCGGGATATTTCCATGGACATCTTCCTTCTTGGCGCAGCAGCCCGTTTGGGCTTGGCTTTGCGCGACACTTTGTGATTGGATGCAGAAGTGTAAACCGCATCGGTCTGTTTATTATCGTGATATGCGAAAACAGTGCTCATGGCGTTTAGGCGGCGATGGCCGCTTCGGTTGGTTCAAACGATTCAATCCCGACGCGCATCAAGTCGGGGCTGACGCCAAGTGCCCATGCAGCTGCAATGGCGGCTAATACAGTTTCGATATTCAGGCTGGCAACATCTGGTACTGCATGCGGGATCAGGATTTCCTCATTGCCTGATGCCAGCACAATCTGACCATCGCGCAAGAAAACGGCGCGCTGGCCGTCTTCCAGATGCGTAGCGATTGCGGCGATACCGGCTGAAGCAGCAAAGAAAATCACGCTGCCGTCACACAAAGAAGCGAGTTCTGCGACGCGTGCATCGGCGGCATTCAATACCGCGACGCCGGTCGGCAACACAACATCGACCTGGGTACGTGCCACACGGCTCATCTGGTCGGCATCATCGATATAGAATTCGGGCAGGCTGCCAGCCGGATCAATATTCGTGACAACGCCGACCTGACACCAGTCGTAAGCGAGGCCTTCAGACAGGATGGCTTTGCTGTCATTTTCAAACACGGCGGTTTCGACCATGCGGTTAATCAGGACCTGGCGCGAGGCATCCCAGTTGTCGCTGGATTTTTTGGTAACCTGGCGTTGGTGCAGGAATAGGCCGTCTTTGCAGGCGAGACCGACATATGTGCCCTGCAGATGCAACAGCCATGCGATCAGACGCGAGACAGCGGTGGTGCCATGCGAGCCTGTGACGCCAACGATAGGGATGCGACCACTTTCATCTTCAGCAAACAAATGATCGACGATGGCGCGGCCAACTGGACGAGCCGGGCCATCCGCTGGTTTCAAATGCATCAGCAAGCCGGGGCCGGCGTTGACTTCAACGATGGCGCCACCTTGTTCATTTAACGGTCGGGAAATATCTTCGATCACCATGTCGATGCCGGCGATATCCAGGCCGACGATGCGCGCCGCCAGCGCTGCGGCAGCGGCTACGGTTGGATGTACCTGGTCGGTCACGTCGCAGGAGACATTGCCGTTGCGTTGCACTAGAACGCGTTCGCCTTCTTTCGGCATGGATTCGGTCGTAAAGCCCTGACGTGCCAGTTGCAGCAAGACTGGACGTGGATCATCGTCCGGATCGGTCAAGATCAGATTGAGTGGGTGCTCTTCGCTGCTGCCGCGACGTGGGTCGTTATTGAGTTGGCTCTCGATCAGTTGCATGACGGTGGATGCACCGTCGCCGGTGATCCATGCTTCTTCGCCGCGCGCTGCTGCAACCAGCTTGCCGCCGACGACCAGCAGACGGTGTTCGTCGCCGCGTACAAAGCGCTCGACAATGACGTCGCTGCTTTCCTGCTCAGCCAGTTCAAATGCGGCGCGCACTTCGGCTTCGGTGTTGAGGTTAATCGACACACCGCGACCATGGTTGCCATCGAGTGGCTTGACCACGACTGGCAGACCGATACTTTCTGCCGCTTCCCACGCCGTATTTGCTGAATCGACAATGCTGCCTTCAGGTACGGGCACGCCACAAGACTGCAGCAGGGTTTTGGTCAGTTCTTTATCGCGCGAGATGGTTTCAGCAATCGCACTGGTCTGGTCGGTTTCGGCGGTCCAGATGCGGCGCTGCTTGATGCCGTAGCCGAGTTGCACCAGATTGCCTTCGTTCAGGCGCATCGATGGAATACGTCTATCGGTTGCTGCCTCGACGATGCAGCCGGTACTGGGGCCCAGCGCGACCGATTCCAGGATATTGCGCAGATGATCTACTGTCGATTTGACATCAAAGGGTTTGTCTTCGATTGCGGCCATTACGAGATCGCGGGCGGCAACCAGCGCGGCGCGGCTGACTTCTTCATGGCGGGCGCGAACGACTACTTTGTAGACGCCGCGTTTGGATGTTTCGCGCGCCTTGCCGAAACCGCTTTGCATGCCAGCCAGATTCTGCAGCTCAATCATCACGTGTTCCATGATGTGGCCGGGCCAGGTGCCTTCACGCACCCGCATCAAGAAGCCGCCGTGCACGCCGACGCCGCAATGATGCTCGATCAGGCTGGGCAACCAGGCTGTCAGGCGTTCATAGAATCCCGGGATGGTATTGGATGGCGAGTCTTCCAGATCGCCTATGTCCACCCAAGCCTCAAGCACCGGGCGGTACGTCCAAATATTCGGTCCACGTAGACTCAGCACATCGATAATCTCGATGGTTTTATTGTTCATTTTATAATGTGTGGGTGAGTGTTTAAGCCAAAAATTCTATGGCTAAAATTGATGTAACGCTGTCGGCGTTATTTGGTTTACTTGTTTCGCGATTATATTTCACACGTTGCTAAATACGCAGCAACAAGTGCGGGGTGTTTGGATATACTGGCCGCAATTTGAGATAAAACCATATATTCTGGTTGCAAGTTCAATCAACATCCGTTCTTCACGAAACACCTTCCTGCCTTGATGAAAACCGCGTTTCCACCACTATTGTCAACAAGACATGCTATTCCTGCTCTGTGGCAGGATGTGAATAGCCAATTGAGCAACGACGAAATCATACTCGCTCATCTGGAACTTGATCTTGACCTGAGTTTGCATTTCGTACCAGGCATCGTCATTTTGACGAATTTGCACCTGTTAACCCGCTCGCTGGGCGAAGCCGGCTGGCAAAGCTGGTCTTGTCATACTGCCGATCTGGCGCTCAAACATTATGACCATGCGGGCGTCGGCACACTGGAATTGCAAAATGCCACATCGCGGCTGGCAAGCTGGCGCTATACGCTGGCGCAAAACCCCGATGCACTGGCCTTGCTGACGCAATTCGATCGCTTGCGCGTGGAAATCACTACCGGCATGAAAGCAGCTGTTGCCGAGCCGGATGCGGAATCGGAAGAAGAGGCGGAAGCCGAAGCCGATGTCGCGGCAGAAGAGCAGGCACCCTCGACAGCGTCGCTGTTCCGCCTGTGGCGTTTCGCCCGGCCTTACCGCGGACAATTGCTGGCCGGTTTCCTGCTGACGCTGGCGTCTACTGCCGCGACCCTGGTGCCTCCCTACCTGACGATGCCGTTGATGGATAACGTCTTGATCCCGTATCAAAACGGCGCGCCGCTGGACACCGCTTTGGTTTCGCTTTATCTCGGTGGTTTGTTTGGCGCGGCTTTGGTCGCCTGGGGTTTGGGTTGGGCCAAGACTTACATTCTGGCCTTGGTCAGTGAACGCATAGGCGCGGATTTGCGCACCACGACTTACGAACATTTGCTGCGTTTGTCGCTGCAATATTTCGGCGGCAAGCGTACCGGCGATCTGATGACGCGTATCGGCTCAGAGACCGATCGCATCTGCGTCTTCCTGTCCTTGCATTTGCTGGATTTCTTCACCGATGTGCTGATGATCGTGATGACGGCGGTGATTCTGGCTTCGATCAATCCCTGGCTGGCGCTGGTGACCTTGTTGCCGCTGCCTTTCATCGCCTGGATGATTCATGTGGTGCGCGACAAGTTGCGCAATGGCTTTGAAAAAGTCGACCGCATCTGGTCGCAGGTGACGAATGTGCTGGCCGATACGATACCCGGCATACGCGTGGTCAAGGCATTTGCGCAGGAAAAACGCGAAGCTGCACGTTTTCGCGATGCCAATAATCACAATCTGGTGATCAACGACAGGGTCAATAAAGTCTGGTCGCTGTTTTCACCTACCGTTACCTTCCTGACCGAAATCGGTCTGCTGGTGGTGTGGGCCTTCGGCATCTGGCAGGTGTCGCGCGGCATGATCACGGTCGGCGTGCTGGTGGCATTCCTGGCCTACATCAGCCGCTTTTATACGCGTCTGGATTCCATGAGTCGCATTGTTTCAGTGACGCAAAAAGCCGCGACCGGCGCCAAGCGGATTTTCGATATTCTGGATCACGTTTCCAGCGTGCCGGAAGCAGCGAATCCCGTACGCATGGAAAAAGTGCAGGGGCGCATCACGATACGCGACATCGGGTTCCGCTACGGCAATCGCGCGGTCATTCGCGGCCTCGATCTGAATATTCAGCCTGGTGAAATGATAGGCCTGGTCGGTCACAGCGGTTCCGGCAAAAGTACGCTGGTGAATTTGATTTGCCGCTTTTACGATGTGTCGCAGGGTTCCATCATGGTCGATGGCGTGGATATCCGCTCCATCGCGATTCCGGAATATCGCCGTAACATCGGCCTCGTGCTGCAGGAACCTTTCCTGTTCTTTGGCACGATTGCCGACAATATCGCCTACGGCAAGCCCGACGCGAGTCGCGAAGACATCATCGCCGCGGCACGCGCCGCGAATGCGCATGAATTCATTTTGCGCCTGCCGCACGGCTACGATTCCATGGTCGGCGAACGCGGGCAAACCTTGTCTGGCGGCGAGCGTCAGCGTATTTCGATCGCGCGGGCCTTGCTGATCGATCCGCATATCCTGATTCTCGATGAAGCCACCTCATCGGTTGATGCCACGACTGAACGGGAGATTCAAAAAGCGCTGGACAATCTGGTGCGCGGCCGTACTACCATCGCTATCGCGCATCGACTGTCCACATTGCGTCGCGCCGATCGCATCGTCGTGATGGATAGAGGTCATATTGTAGAAGTCGGTTCGCACGATGAATTGCTGGCCCGCCAGGGTGCGTATTACAAGCTGTATCAGGCGCAGCAACGGCAGGCTGAAGATATGCTGGAAGACAATGCAGTTAAGGAAGTGGCATGAGCGACAATATCCCTTCAATCAAAGCCAAGCAGTTCCAGCTCAGCCGCAATGCCTTCGGCAAATTGATTTACACCGCCGACGGCGATGATGAAGTTCATGAAGGCGTGGTACCCGTGCGTTCATTTCCAATCGCCGCGCCTGATGTCGGCATCGCGATTGTCAGTGCCGACGGCCGCGAACTGGCGTGGATAGAAAAATTGAGCGACTTGCCGGATGCGACACGCTTGCTGCTGGAAGAAGAGCTGGCCAATCGCGAATTCCTGCCCGAGATCAAGCAGATCAAGCATGTATCGGTCTTCGCATCGCCCAGCACCTGGACAGTGGTCACCAATCGCGGCGACGCGGTATTGGTGTTGAAAGGTGAAGAAGATATACGCCGCATCGGTGAATCGGCTCTGATCATTGCCGACGCGCATGGCATCCAGTTCCTGATTCGCGATTTAAAGCAGCTGGACAAGCACAGCCGCAAGCTGCTGGACCGATTCCTGTAATCGATGGCAGGCACGCATTGCAAATGCCTGCCTGCTAACCTGCAATTCTGCAAAAAGGGGTAGCCTTGATGTCGACGTCCCATCGTTCGCAAGATTGCTCGCAGAATCATTTGCCTGCCGCATTGCAGAATCTTGCCTTGCCGGTCATCGCCGCGCCGATGTTCATCGCCAGCGGCCCGGAGCTGGTGCTGGCGCAATGCAAGGCCGGCATCGTCGGCGCTTTCCCCGCATTGAATGCATGGCCGGCCGAGCTGCTGGATACCTGGCTAACCGGGATGCAGGCTGATCTGGCCGCCTACAAGACAGCACATCCGGATGCCCGCATCGGCCCGATAGCCGTCAATCAAATCGTCCATCAATCGAATGATCGGCTCGCGCATGATGTCGCGGTGTGCGTCAAACATCGGATCCCCATCATCATTTCATCGCTGCGTGCACCACCCGCAGAAATGATGGACGCGATACACAGTTACGGCGGCATCGTCTTGCATGATGTGATCTCGATACGCCATGCGCAAAAAGCGCTGGAAGCCGGCGTCGATGGCTTGATCCTGGTGGCGTCCGGGGCCGGTGGTCATGCCGGTTTGCTCTCACCATTTGCGCTGGTTGGCGAAGTAAGAAAATTCTTCAAGGGGCCGATCGCCTTGTCGGGTGCGATTGCAACGGGCGATGCCGTGCTGGCGGCGCAAGCGATGGGTGCAGACTTTGCGTACATAGGTTCGCGCTGGCTGGCGAGCAAGGAATCGAATGTCGATGATGCATATCGTCAGGCCATCGTGTCATCGACCGCGGCGGACGTGATCTACAGTAATTTGTTTACTGGCGTGCACGGCAACTATCTGCGGCAATCCATTATCAATGCCGGACTCGATCCTGACAATTTGCCGCAAGCGGATAAAACGGTAATGAACTTTGGTTCAGGCAGCGGCAGCAAGATCAAGGCTTGGCGTGATATCTGGGGTGCAGGGCAAGGCGTGGGCCTGATGGATGACGTTGCCGGCGTAGCGGAGATCGTGCAGCGCTTGCGTGCTGAATACGATGCAGCGAAAGCGCGTTTGGGAGTTTAGCGGTGCGACTCCCGTCACGCGGAAATCGCACCTGGCTTTGCATTAAAAACCTGCTTTAAAACCCGAAGCTGGCACCGGCTCCCATCAAGGTCGCAATTCCCAGGACGACAAAAATGACTGCGGCAATGCGATGCACGATTTTTACCGGCATCCGGTTGGCAATCTTGTCGCCGAAGTAAACCGCAGGCGCATTCGCCAGCATCATGCCGAATGTCGTGCCAGCCACCACCCAGAAAAATGAATGGTATTGCGCTGCCAGGGCAACGGTTGCAACCTGCGTCTTGTCGCCCATCTCCGCCAGGAAGAAGGCAATCAAAGTGGTCGTGAAGACGCCGTACTTGGCAAGCTTGGCATCGCCTTCATCGAGCTTGTCGGGTATCAGGATCCAGCCCGCCATCAACAGGAAAGAAACGCCCAGCACCCACCGCAAGGTTTCAGGTCCTAGTACCGTCGTGATCCAGGTGCCGATCGCAGCAGCGAATGCGTGATTGGCAATCGTTGCGACCAGAATGGCGAGCACGATAGGCAAGGGTCGACGGAATTTTGCAGCGAGGAGAAAAGCGAGCAGTTGTGTTTTGTCGCCGATTTCAGCGAGGGCAACAATGCCGGTGGAGACGAAGAATGCTTCCATGTTGGGGTTGTACTTTCTCGGGCCGGACGAATAACCAAAGCACAAACAGCGACCCCGGCCCATGCGGTCGTCATTTGAGCTATGGTCTCGCCAAGTCTGTTGACTATCTGCACCATGGCCTGCGGGCCAAGAATGTTGACGCAGATTCCTTTGTTGCCAAAGGCCGGCTACTCCCCAATGTTCGAGGCGAATGATAGCAGAAGCAAATAATTTTGGCTCGCTGCTTTTGCGCGGCAGGGAATTATTGACGCTTGTTTAACTCCAACGTATTGCCACAAAAGCAGCTTGAAATGCGCGCAGGATTTACGCACATGCAAGCTCACACTGTAAAAAATACAAAGAAGTAAAAGGAGATTCGATGGCTAGCAAACTGACAGATGCAAAAGTATCCACTATTAAAAAGGGAACGGAGCAAGACAAGCTGGATGAACGCAATCCTGCTTCCGGCGTGGATGAGCATTCACCTCGCTTGCCGCATGAGCGCGATGAATCCATCGATAGCCAGCAAGACCAGCCGCGCAAGGAAATCAAGCAGGCATTTGACGATATCGAAGAAGGCCAGATGGATACCGACAGGCGCGGCATGCCGGGCGTGGAGGAAGTTGAGCGTAAAAAACCGGGCAATGTGCAGGAAGATATTCCGGCTTCATCGCGCATGCCCTCCAGCATTCCCAAGAAATAATCTGGTCCTGGCAAAGCCTTGAGTTGGATGATCGCGCTGGCTCAGGGCCCGCTAATTTAACCGTTGCTGTTAATCCGTCACCTGTACATCGAGTGACGCCGCCGAGCGGCTACCGGCGACGGCGTGATTGCTGCAGCCGTGATAGGCGAAGGCGACCGAGGTTTTGACCGACGGCGTGGCGTTAACGCCAGCCGCGTGAAACAGCCAGCTGTGAAAAAACACCACGTCGCCTTGCTGCAGTTCGACCGCTTTCCCTTGCGCGAAGATCGCCTGATTGGCCGGATGTTCGGGCCGCAAAAAGTCCAGTTCGTCGAGTTGCTCGCGTGCGATATGCAGGCGATGCGAACCCGGGATGAACTTCAAGCCGCCGTTGTCCGGCGTCTCGTCACCCAGCGCGAGCCATACGCAAATGAGGTCCGGTTGCGTGAATGACCAATAACGAATGTCGCGGTGCCAGCCGGTCGCGGTGCCATATTGCGGATGCTTGGTCATCACGCAGTTGTGATGCGCCAGCGTCAGGCACACCGGTTCGTCGAATAACTGTCGCAGCCTGGCAACCACGCGTACATCTTCCGCCCAATCGTGAAAACAGGCGTCGCGATCATATGCACCGCGCAGACGGCGCACGGTTTTGCCGCCTTCGGCTTCCAGCGATGCGGGCGCGCCGGCATACCCCAGTTCCGCCTCGTATTCCAGCGGGGGCAGGGCAGCCCGCAACTGTTGTGCCGCAACGGCGAGCATGTGTTCGCAAGCTGCCGGCTCCAGCATGGCGCGGAACACCAGATAGCCATCGGTCTTGAATTGCTCAATCTGTTCGCTGGTAAGTGCGGTGTCCATAACCGTCGTTTGTTTCGTGCTCATGTTGAATGCGGAGGCAGGTTGATAGGGTTTGGGAAGAATAGTGTAGCGCCAGTTCAACTTGCATGTTGAACGGGCATCCATCGGCTATGGCGCGGCAGTCGTTATCGCCGAACTGGAAATGATGACGCGGTTGCGTCCCTCATTTTTTGCCTGATACAGCGCTTGATCGGCGCGGCCAAAAAAGCTTGTCCATGTTTCGCGATATGCATATTCAACCACGCCCAGGCTGGCCGTCAGGCATAGTTCGCTCGCTTCCAGTTCGAAGTCGTGACTGGCAATCATGACGCGTATTTTTTCGGCGAGCGCAGCAGCTTTGTCCAGCGGGCAATCTTTCAGCAAGACCAGAAATTCTTCGCCGCCCCAGCGGGTGACGATATCGCTTTCGCGGACCGCGCCTCTGGTGATGCTGGCGATGTCTTTCAGAACGCGGTCGCCAGTCAGGTGGCCGTGATTGTCGTTTACCATTTTGAAGAAATCGATATCGAACAGGATGACCGACAGCGGTATGCCGCGGCGCTCGCTATCCAGAATCGCCTGCTGGAACACGATCTCAAACGCCTGGCGATTCAGCAGGCCGGTCAGTGCGTCTGTGCCCGCGATGATTTCCAGCCGGCGCTGATAGCGATTGACGGCGAACAAGGTCAGCGCGAGGATCAGCAGCGTAACAATGGCGCTGACGATGATATTGATAAAAAACACACGCTCGATAGGCCGCACGTCATCGGTAATATCCTGTTCCACCAGTAGATACCAATCCAGCTCGGGAATAAAACGCGAGCTCATCAGGATGGTTGCGCCATCATGCTGGTATTCGAGTTGCGTCGGACGTATATCGTGATTGAGGATGTCCCTGGCGATCGACGAGACGCCGGGCAACGTGCTGATCGAGCCGTGGATATCTTTCATCGATTTGCCCGCCATCTTGATTTCCCCCTTGCCATCGGTGAAATAGATATTGCGATGGAAACGCTTCTGGTAGCTGTCCAGAATTTCGGTCATCGTATCCAGCGTCAGGCCGACACCGGTCGCGCCGATAAACTTGCCGTCGTAATCAAATACACGATGGTTGATGAAAATCGTCATCGCGTCGCGATTGGCCATGTCGTTATCGACATTGGTTTCATATTCAGTCTTCATGTCACGCACGCGGTAAAACCAAGTGTCGCGCACTTCATCCTTTTTGACTGTCTTCAGCAAGCCGCCCGCATAGTAATAATGTCGGGTGTTTTCGGAGACGAGAAAGCTGGTGATCGTGTTGTACTTGTCCTTCACTTCTTTCAGATAGCGCGTGATCTGCGTGATGTCTGTTTCACCGGCGATGATCCAGTCGCGCAGAAAGGTATCGCTGGCCATCAGCGATGAAATAAAGACCGGGCGCAGAATGTCCTTTTGAATTTCCGAGTAAATGTTGTCGCTGGTGAGGGGCAGGGCCTGCTCCACCACGTTCTGCCGGATTGCATCGCGAGAAACGATATAACTGGCGACGATCGTGGTCAGGAAGCCGCCGATCAGCAACATGCTGATCCATGTGAGCAAGCGATATTTTTCTGAAAAGAGGCGCATGAATTCGTGACGAAGGGAGTGGGGACGCTGAGGGCGACAGTCGGCATTATAAGGGCAGCATTGCTGCAGTCCGCCCCGGATGTGCCCGTTGGCCTAGCGTGTATTCGGCGTGTCTGCGGGCAGGCCGCTGGGCTGAAAGGCGTGGCCGGCAGCCTGCCATTTATCGACATGCCACTTCCAGTTGATGCGGCCAGTCAGATTGCCTTCATCATCCAGCCCTTCTACCGGACCGTGAAACACGGCGAACATCACGGCGCCATTTGGGCTGACCGGCTGGTGCACGGCGCCATCGCTTTCCCACAGATAGCAGCCGGTTTCAAACGGGCGTTCCGGCTCATCGCGATAGTGGAATCCGCCTTCCAGCATATAACCTTCCACCGCGCCTACATGGCGATGTATGGGGGCGGCCGCACCTGCCTCAAATTTGATCAGCAGCGTAAAGCGGCCGGTGACCGCGTCTGCATGCAGCAACTTGAAGTGCGCGCCCGGCATTGCCCACGGCAGCCACTCCATCTGTTGTGGCTGGAAGGTATACAGGGTGCCGATCTGGTCTGGCGGCGGCTTCTTTTCTGGCGGGTTCATCGTGTTATCTACTCTTGCTTGATCATGTTAATTGCCACGCGCGTGCGCCGGTGGCGGCACGTCGCTCTTGCTGTTCTGTCCAGTTTAGGTGCGAATCACATTTACGTATAATGAAAAAATCCCAACTCGTTCTTTCCACCATGACGCGCATCTGTCCCAAGTGTTCCTACGTACGCAAGCCGACTGATGAAGCGCCGGAGTGGCAATGCCCGTCATGCCAGGTTGCCTACATCAAGGCTTCCGGTGAAGCGGTCTCTGCCAATTACGGGCGCTACGCCGCACCAGTTGCAAAAAGCAAATCGACATCAGCTGCGCTGAAGTGGGCAGTCATCCTGGCAATCTTCGGTGCCGGTCTCTATTTCGGCAAGCCGTTCTGGGCGGCCAAGCAGGGTTCGGTCGTCTCGACTGCTCACGCGGCGCAACCAGAAGTGACATTGTATGCCACTGAGTGGTGCGGCTACTGCGCCGCCGCGCGTCAGCTGTTCGACGCCAACGGAATTGCGTACACGGAACTTGATGTTGAAAAATCCAGTGCCGGTTACGAGGGCCACAAAAAACTCAATGGCAAGGGTGTGCCGCTGATCGTGATCGGCGACAAAGTCATACGCGGGTATAGCGAAGGTGAAATACGTTCCAGCCTGCAACCCTGGCTGAATAAAACCTGATT
>CAYOQL010000032.1:0-26630 GCA_964406085.1 uncultured Herminiimonas sp. | reverse complement strand
CGCGGATAAGCTGCCTACCGATTTTCTTGCAATGAATGTTCAGGAGTATTCAATGAATCCACGCAATAGCAAACTCATTACCAAAGTCACTTTTCTATCCCTGCTCGCGCTTGGTGGTTTTGTTTCCCCTACGATCCAGGCAGCCGAAGCTCCCGTCATCATCGCCGCGCCTGCGCTGGATAATCAGAAAGCCAAGGGTGCATTGCAAACCGCCATTTTTGCAGGCGGATGCTTTTGGGGCGTGGAAGGTGTGTTTGAACATGTGCGCGGTGTACGCAATGTGGTGTCAGGCTATGCGGGCGGCACCAAGGATGACGCCACCTACAATCTAGTCAGCCGCGGACGCACGGGCCATGCAGAGGCCGTGCAGATCACCTACGACCCGGCAGAAGTATCGTATGGCGAACTCCTGCAAATATTCTTTTCTGTTGCACACGACCCTACGCAACTGAATCGCCAGGGCCCGGATACCGGACCGCAGTATCGTTCTGCCGTTTTTTATGGCGACGAGACGCAAAAGAAATTGACGGAAGCCTATGTCGCGCAATTGGATCAGGCGCGCGCATTCAAGCGCAAAATCGTTACGCAGGTAGTGCCGATCACGCAGTTTTATCCAGCGGAGGCGTATCACCAGAATTTTCTGCAACGTAATCCACGCCATCCCTACATCGTTTATAACGACCTGCCGAAAATCAGCAACCTGAAACGCATTTTCCCTGCCGCTTACATAGATGAGCCGTTGGCCTTGAACAAGGCAACGCCCGCCCGATAAGCCAGCGGGAACAGGCAAGAAAAAACCCTCTGTAACTGACGTTACAGAGGGTTTTTATTTGGTGCCGACTGCCGGTTTCGAACTGGCCACCTGATGATTACAAATCAACTGCTCTACCAAATGAGCTAAGTCGGCTAAACTTTTCGCAGCGCGTATTTTACGCTATTTAATACGAGTAAGTGTAGGTCTTCCACCTTTTTTTGGTGGATCCGGCACATCATTCGCATCATCGCCCGCATTTATGTCGTTTGGCTTCTGTGCCGTAGGCACCGAAGTCAATGCGGGACCTGATGCAGACTGCGCCGGTTGACCAGAAACATCCTCTGACTGCTCGCCCGTTGCCTGCGTAGCATCCGACTTGCTGCCTGCTTCAAACGCCATGCCCTGCCCGTTTTCACGCGCGTAGATGGCAACGACATTATCGACAGGAACCGAAATGTCGCGCGAGACACCGCCAAAACGCGCGCTGAAGCGTATCAAATCGTTGTCCATCTTCAAGCCGCTGGTCGCACTAAAACTGATGTTGAGCACGATCTCGCCATTCTTGACGAATTCCATAGGCACCCGCGTACTCGCGTCGACTACTGCAGCCAGATACGGGGTATAGCCATTGTCAGTGCACCATTCGTAGATGGCACGCAACAGATAAGGTTTGGTAGAAGTTTCAGACATGATGCCTATCGATACAACGCATGTAAAAAGTGTGCCATGAAATCAAAACAATGTCGTTGAATGAAACACAAGATGAGCCATCCGTTTTCACTCAACGAGTTTGATGCATGACGCAAATTTTAACGACGCATGACCTTTTCAGAAGGGGTCAGCGCTTCGATGTAGGCAGGACGCGAGAAGATGCGCTCTGCGTATTTCATCAAAGGTGCAGCGGTTTTCGACAATTCGATACCGTAATGATCCAGACGCCACAGCAATGGAGCGATCGCAACATCCAGCATCGAGAACTCATCGCCCAGCATGTATTTGTTTTTCAGGAACAAGGGAGCCAGCGTGGTCAGACGATCGCGAATTTCATTGCGTGCTTTTTCCTGCGCTTTTTCACCGCTGCGACCTTTGTCGTTTTCCAATACATGGACGTGGATGAACAATTCTTTTTCGAAATTGAACAGCATCAGGCGCGCACGCGCGCGCATCAATGGGTCAGCCGGCATCAATTGTGGATGCGGGAAACGCTCATCGATGTATTCATTAATGATATTCGATTCATACAGGATCAAATCGCGCTCGACCAGAATCGGCACCTGGCCGTATGGGTTCATGGTCGAAATATCTTCTGGCTTGTTGAACAGATCCACATCGCGTACTTCAAAGTCCATGCCTTTTTCAAACAGGACCAGACGGCAGCGTTGGGAAAATGGGCAAGTCGTGCCCGAATAGAGAACCATCATTTTTATAGTTCCTTAGAAACAAAGGGGTGAGACGCAGGCGGCTCACCCCAAAACAAATGCCCGCAGGTTACGGGCAAAAAATTACTTGATATCTTTCCAGTAGGAAGCGTTCAAGCGCCAGGTGATTACGATAAACACACCCAGGAACATCAATACCCAAGCGCCCAGGCGTTTGCGGGTATTTTGTGCAGGCTCAGCCATCCAGGTCATGAAAGACACCAGATCAGCTACTGATTTATCGTATTCAAGTGCAGTCAGCTTGCCAGGTGTAACTTGCTCGAAACCGGCAAATTTATGGATCACCTTGCTTGCATCATGCGGATCTTTTTCATCCACGAACTTGGCTTCGCGTATCCCTTGCAGCTCCCACAACACGTGCGGCATCGCCACACTTGGGAAAGTAAGGTTATTCCAGCCTGTCGCGCGCGTATCGTCCTTGTAGTAGGTACGCAGATAAGTGTAGAGCCAGTCCGGTCCCGAACCTGCGCTCGACGCTTTTGCACGAGCGATCACCGACAAATCCGGTGGCGCTGCGCCAAACCATTCCTTCGCATCTTTCGGCGTCATCGCAATGGTCATCATGCTGCCGACCTTGTCCGACGTGAACAGCAGATTGTTCTTGATCTGCTCTTCAGTCAGGCCGATGTCTTGCAGCTTGTTGTAACGCAAAGCCGATGCCGAGTGGCAGCTCAAGCAGTAGTTTACAAAAAGGCGGGCGCCGTTCTGCAAAGCCGCCAGGTCCTTGGTATGGTCAGGTGCTTTGTCCAGTGGAAATCCACCTTCCGCAGCGAATGCCAAACCCGGCAAAAGTACCAGCGTCGCAATCAGTTTTTTCATCATGTTCATGATTCTTTTATCCCTTTGCGGCTTAGTGCGGATGGAAAACAACACGATCCGGCACAGGCTTGAATGTTCCCATCGCACTCCACCATGGCATCAACAAGAAGAAGCCAAAGTAGATGAAGGTACCGATCTGCGAAACCGCAGTGCCGATAGGGGTAGGAGCTTGCACGCCAAGATAACCGAGGACGACGAATGTAATACAGAAAAGGATGTAGATATATTTGTGCCAGCTAGGACGATAACGAATCGACTTGACCGGGGATACATCAAACCATGGCAGACCAAACATGATCATGACTGATACACCCATCAACACCACACCCCAGAATTTCGCATCGGTAACAAACATCGTTACGATGACAAGCAGACCGATTACCGCAGCAGCAGCTTTGACCTTACTGGCCAGACGCGTTTTCAGGATGATCAATGCAACGTAAGCAGCGACACCCGCAGCCAGCCAGACCATGAAGTCTGAAGTCACTGCACGCAGAATCGAATAGAACGGCGTGAAGTACCAGACTGGCGCAATATGTGGAGGCGTTTTCAGCGGATCCGCCGGCACAAAGTTGTTGTACTCGAGGAAGTAGCCACCCATTTCCGGCGCGAAGAACACCACGCTGGTGAACACGAACAGGAAAATCGATACGATGAAAATATCGTGTACCGAGTAGTAAGGATGGAAAGGAATACCATCGAGCGGCACACCTTTTTCGTCCAGCTTTTCCTTGATTTCAACACCATCCGGATTGTTCGATCCTACTTCGTGCAAAGCGACGATGTGGGCAACAACCAGGCCGATCAATACCAGTGGAATCGCGATCACGTGGAACGCAAAGAAACGATTCAATGTGGCATCCGACACCACATAATCGCCACGGATCCACAAGGACAGATCAGGGCCGATGAAAGGGATGGCACCGAACAAGTTGACAATAACCTGCGCGCCCCAGTAAGACATTTGGCCCCAAGGCAGCAGGTAGCCAAAGAATGCTTCAGCCATCAGGCACAGGAAAATGCCTACGCCAAACAACCAGACCAGTTCGCGCGGTTTGCGATACGAGCCGTACAACAGGCCGCGCAGCATGTGTATATAGACCACCACGAAAAACGCCGAAGCACCAGTCGAATGCATGTAGCGCACCAACCAACCCCAAGGTACATCGCGCATGATGTACTCAACCGAAGCGAATGCCAGATTGGCGTCCGGTTTGTAATGCATGACGAGGAAAATACCGGTCACGATCTGGATTACCAGCACTAACAGCGCCAGCGAACCAAAGACGTAAAGGAAGTTGAAATTTTTTGGTGCGTAGTACTCGGACAGATGCGCTTTATAAGTCGACGACAGCGGGAAACGTGCGTCGACCCAGTTCAATGCCTTGTCTGCAATAGGCGCATCGGCAGGAAGTTGTTTTTCGTGGAAAGCCATGATTACGCCTCGCCTTTCTCGTCTTTACCGATGACCAGTTTGGAGTCGCCCACAAACATGTGACGCGGCACTTCGAGATTATCTGGCGCCGGCTTGTTTTTGAATACACGACCTGCCAGATCGAAGGTTGAACCGTGACATGGGCACAAGAAACCGCCGTGCCAGTCATCCGGCAACGATGGTTGCGCACCAGTCTGGAAGCGGGTTACAGGCGAGCAGCCCAGATGCGTACAAATACCGACGGCAACCAGAATTTCCGGTTTGATAGAACGGTATTCATTGCGCGCATACTCAGGAGTCAATTCATCCGGCTTGCGTTCCGAGTTCGGATCTGCCACTTCACCGTCGACCTGCTTGATACCGGCCAGCATTTCGGGTGAACGTTTCAGGATCCAGACCGGCTTGCCGCGCCACTCCACCGTTTTCATCTCGCCCGGCATCAAACTGGCGATATCCACCTCTACAGGTGCACCAGCAGCTTTCGCACGTTCCGAAGGCTGAAATGTAGATACTAAAACGCCTGTTGCAGCCAACCCTGCCACACCGCCTGCCGCGCACGTAGCGACGAGCAAGCCACGTCGACCGGAGTCGACCTGCTTTTCGTTACTCATACCAACCCCAATCGTCAAAATGCGAAATCTGTACGAAACTTCTAGCAACCTTTGATTATATCGAAGGCAACGTCCGTTTTGAAGAGAATCGATGTCTCAAAGCCAATTTTGCTCAGCTTTTCTAATAATTCTGTTGTTCTATTTACTTATTTGCGTCGCATTATCCATCGGATTTGCTTGAAATAGCGGAAATTTAATTTGACCTTTAAGTCCGCCAAATCTAGCATACGCTAGCGCATTGCACTTTTATAAACACGTCAACGGAGATTTGCCATGGGCATGATGCAGGAATTTAAAGCTTTTGCAATAAAAGGAAATGTAGTTGATCTGGCCGTTGCCGTCATTATCGGCGGGGCTTTCGGCAAGATAGTTGATTCCGCGGTCAAGGATATCATCATGCCCATCGTAGGCAAGATTTTTGGTGGACTGGATTTCGCAAACTATTACTTACCATTGAATAATCAGGATCCCAGCCTGCCTTTGGTGGAAGCGCAAAAACTGGGCGCTGTTTTCGCATACGGGAACTTCATTACGATTTTGATCAATTTCCTGATTCTTGCATTCATCATTTTTCAAATGGTACGCATCCTGGGTAAATTGAAACGAAATGAACCGCCTGCGGAAGCACCAGCAACACCGGAAGATATCGTACTGCTGCGCGAAATTCGCGACTCACTCAAAACAAAATAAAATAAAAAGCCGCCAAATCTGGCGGCTTTTTATTTATACAAACGCAAAAATACAGGACGGCGCCAACATCATGCGTCAGCGCCTGGATTTGAGTTGATCCATCTGCAGCAGGCCGCGACGATTGGCCTCGTACACTGCTTCGCCACGTGAGTGCACAGACAATTTGTCATAAATATTCTTGATGTGCGTTTGTACGGTACCAACTGACAAAGTCAATTCTCGGGCCACTTCACCGTAGCTATCGCCACGCGCGATGAGATCGAGAATAGCCGCCTCGCGCTTGGTCAAAAACACCTGCGGACCAGTTTCGCGGTCCGCTTGCTCGGGCAAAGTATCGCTCTCTTTTTTGTCGTCGCGCATGCGTGCCAACAACTTGCGGGCAATTGTCGGACTGATCGGCGAGCCGCCAGTATGCAACTCCAGCAACGAACGACCGATATCAATCGCTCCTGCATCTTTTAATATATAGCCGGAGGCACCCGCCTCTATGCTATCGACCACGCTATCTTGATCACTTGATGTTGTGATGACCATGATGTTGCAATCAGGGTAACGTTGCGCACAGAAACGTATGATGTCTATCCCCGATCCGTCCGGCAAACCCAAGTCAACCAGCAAAACATCGACCGGCTGAAGCAGCAGCCAGCTCAATGCGGCCTTCACGCTATCGAGCGCCTCCAGTAGCTTGAACGCAGGCTCTTTTTCTATGCCCAGACATAAGGTACGTCGGGTTAGTGCGTCGTCTTCGACCAGCAAAACAGTAATGGGTTTGGCCGATGTATCCGTTATAGGTTGCGACATGATTGATCGATATCCCTGTCTCTGGCACGCATACGGTGCGCGCTCTGTCTATTTTTGAATTGCTAGTTATACCATAGCAATTTACACATTTGTCGGACGACTTGTATTGAAAACCTTTGATGATGAATCCAAGAATTCCCTCGATAAAATTACACTGGATTATCAATATCGATGAAATGATGGGCGATCCCGAACTGCGCCGCCAAATGCTCGCCCAATGCCTGCACACCGTAGCGCTCGGTGGCGTGATGTCCGCATGCAAGATAGGCTACCCCACTCTCACGCGCCAAGTGCACAGTCGGCTCCGAAATTTCACCGCTTAAATACACATTGGCACCGGCCGCAATTGCATCACCCAGCAAGCTTTGCGCTGCGCCGGTACACCAGGCGACCGACCCCAATTTTTGCGCCGGATCACCGATTACCAACGGTCGTCGTCCCAGTTGGCGCTCAACCTGCTGTGCCAGATCGGCAACTGTTGAAATTGACGCATCCGCCATGACACCCAACCAACCCAGATCATCTTCACCAAATCGCGATTCGGCGCGCAAGCCGAGGCGGTTTGCCAGTTGCGCATTATTGCCAAACTCTGCATGCATATCGAGCGGTAAATGATAAGCAAATAAATTCACATCGTTCAACAATAATATTTTAAGACGCTTATGCTTTTGCCCTATCACGCGCGCATCTTCCCCGCGCCAGAAATAACCGTGATGCACCAGAATCGCATCCGCGTCTATTTGAATTGCTGCTTCAATCAGGGCTTGGCTAGCTGTTACCCCTGTCACCAGCGTTTTAATCTCTTTACATCCCTCAACCTGCAAGCCGTTTGGGCAAAAATCCCGAAAACGAGTAATATCAAGCGTTCTCGCCATATATTTGGCAAGATCATTTCTATCTATCGTTTTCTGACTCATTTTCCTTACCCTTATGCGACGTCTCTGGCTGTTGTTTGCGCAAACCGTAACTGTCGGTTTAGCTATTTTATTCATTGTAACGACCTTAAAGCCCGAGTGGGCAGGCGGCGTATTCGGCGGTTCGCAAAAAATCCGCAGTGCGACCTCGATACCAATGCTGGAAGCGCCGCTGAATATGGCGCCCACGCAAGGCTCATTCCGCGATGCTGCCAAACTGGCGATGCCATCGGTCGTCAACATCTTCACCAGCAAAACGGCCGCGCCCCCGCAGAATCCATTCATGGACGATCCGTTCTTCCGAAAATTCTTTGGCGATCGCTTCGATGAACAACAGGAAAAACAAGTCAGCTTGGGCTCAGGCGTCATCGTCAGTGCACAAGGGTATATCCTGACAAACAACCATGTGGTCGAAGCAGCAGATGAAATCGAAGTCGCGCTGGCCGATGGCCGCAAGGCGATTGCCAAAGTCGTCGGTTCCGATCCGGAGACGGATCTCGCCGTCGTCAAGATTGATCTGGATAATCTGCCTGCTATCACGCTCGGCCATGTAGAAGATGCGCGCGTCGGCGATGCGGTACTGGCCATCGGCAATCCCTTCGGTGTTGGCCAAACGGTCACGATGGGTATTATTTCTGCTCTGGGCCGCAACCATCTTGGCATTCTGGATGCATTCGAAAACTTCATCCAGACTGATGCTGCGATTAATCCGGGCAATTCCGGCGGTGCATTAATCGATGCCAACGGCAATCTGCTCGGCATCAACACGGCGATTTATTCACGCAGCGGCGGCTCACTCGGTATCGGCTTCGCGATTCCGGTTACCACCGCGAAGTCCGTAATGGATGCGATCATCAAGAATGGCAAGGTAGTCCGCGGCTACATAGGCGTCGAACCGCAAGACATCACGCCGGAACTGGCTGAAAGTTTTGGCTTGAAGAAAGCCAGCGGCGCCATTATTGCGGGCGTATTAAAAGGCGGCCCGGCAGACAAGGCCGGCATGCAGCCTGGTGACATTCTGGTTTCGGTTGAAGATAAAGCGGTCACTGACATGGCCGACATGCTGAACCAGATTGCGCAACTGACGCCCGGCAAGAAAGCCAAAATGGTCGTCTTGCGCAGAAATCAGGAAAACACCCTGAACATCACGATCGGTATGCGCCCGAAAGCGCCGCCGCGCACCGCCGAATAAAGAACAAAAGTTAACGCACGTCATGCACATACGCGACCTCACGCAATTCCTCGCCGAACTATCGGAAAACAATAATCGCGCGTGGTTTGTCATGAACAAGCCCCGCTACGATATTTTGCGTGCCGAGTTCCTCGAGTTGGTGACTGCCTTGATCGCGGACATCAGCAAATTCGATCCGGCAGTGGCCGCTTGCAACCCCAAGAAAGCGTTATTCCGCATTAATCGGGACATGCGTTTTTCAAAAGAGAAGATTCCATACAAAACGCATTTCTCGGCAGCGATTAATGCCAGCGGCTTGAAGAAGCCCAGTCAGGGTGGTGGCGCGACTTACTACTTCCACATTGACCAGACGGGCACCTTGCTGATTGCAGGTGGCGAATGGATGCCGCCATCCGAACGCTTACGCGCGATTCGGCAACATGTGGTGGAAGATGCGGCAGGATTTTCCAAGCTACTGAAAAACAAGAGGCTGAAAGAGACTTACGGTGATTTGCAACAGGAAGGAAAATTGACGCGCCCGCCCAAAGGCTTTGACGTCGACATGCCGCATCTTGAATATCTCAAGTTGAAAAGCTTCATCGTATGGAAAGAAGTCGACGTCAAAAAAGTCTCAACCAATCTGGAAAAAACCTTGGCTTCCGACTTCAAGGACGCGCACCCACTGATTACCTGGTTACGCCAGGCTTAACGATCAAATCGATTCAGATTCTTTTGGGGCCTGCGTAATTTTCACGAACATAGGCGCCAGCAACAAACCTAATTCATACAAGATACACAGCGGTATGGCCAGGAGCAGCTGGCTCATTACATCCGGCGGCGTCACAATCGCTGCAATCACAAACGCACCGACGATTACATAGGGACGTATCTGTTTGAGTTTTTCAACTGAAACCAGTCCCATGCGCACCAGCACAATCACAATCACCGGCACTTCAAACGTCAAGCCAAATGCGATGAACATCGTCATCACGAAGCCGAAGTAACTATCGATATCCGGCGCCACCGAAATCGATTTCGGCGCGAAGTTATTGATGAAGTGAAAAATCACGCCGAATACAAAGTAATAGCAAAACGCGACGCCAATCATGAACAAGGCTGATGAAGACACCACCAGTGGCGCAATCAGCTTTTTTTCATGTGTATACAAACCTGGCGCGATGAATGCCCACAACTGGTACAGCACCCACGGCAGCGAAATCATGAAAGCCACCAGCATCGTGACCTTGACCGGAATCAGAAATGGCGTAATGACGCCAGTCGCGATCATTTTGCTCCCCTCCGGCAATGCCAGCATCATCGGGCGCGCAAGAAAATCGTAAATGGTGCCAGCCCACGGCATCAGGCAAACAAAGATGACAAGCACGACGATAGACGCTTTCATCAAGCGACTGCGCAACTCGACTAAATGCGAAATGAACGAATCTTCATTACCTATCATGTGTTTTTCTTCATTCAGTGTGTTGCAGCCGTTACAAGCGCCAACGCCAATTTAATAGCCAGATCAGATCGGAGCCGCCAAAAATATCTTTTATGCGACCACTTATCAATGGAAAAAGGTTGTCGACTTGCGCGCACTCGCGGGACGGAATTTTGCCATGCGTGCCGCGCCGGAAATGACACGTGATTTCTGCCCGCTTTGACGCTTGTACCAGGATGGCACTGCTGAACTCGCGGCGAGTTTCTTCTTGCGGAAATTTTTTGACTTATCCGACGATTGGTCGAAAGTCGGCGGCTCCATCAATGGATTGATGTCTGTGTCCGAGCCATCCCACGCGGAATGCAAACTGCTATCTGCGGCGGACATATTTTGTGCAATGCTGCGTTCGACATCGGTCGCGGCATCCTGCACGTCCTTGTGCATCTTGCGCAACTCGTCCAACTCCATCTCACGGCTTACTTCGGATTTGACATCATTAATATAGCGTTGCGCACGGCCGAATAGAGTACCGGCCATACGCGCTACTTTAGGCAGTTTTTCCGGACCGATGAACACCAGTGCGGCAACACCAATGATCGCAAGTTTGGAGAAGGCAATATCGATCATAGGATGGACGATAGGCTGAATAGTTTGCGCGCAACGCTATAACACCAGTCGTAGCGAACGCGCAAGACATCAGCTGTTCGACTTCTCTTTCACTTCGACGTCAACAGTGCCTTTATCTGCAACTTGCGAAGGCGCAGCATTCTGGGCTGCAGGCTTGTCGTCTTCACCCTTCATGCCATCCTTGAATCCCTTGACCGCCTTGCCGACGTCTGTACCCATGCTGCCGATTTTTTTGGTACCAAAAACCAGTGCCACAATAACCAGTACGATCAGCCAGTGCCAGATACTAAATGAACCCATTGTTTTCTCCTCAAAGGACGTCTCCGTCCGGAATTCAGAATTGTTCGTTACGCCAATGAACGACGCCACGGGCGCGGTCCACCGATCACATGCATATGCAGATGGTACACCTCTTGCCCACCATCGGGACCGGTATTGAAGAGTGTTTTAAACCCGCCTTGCGGGGCACCGTTTGCATCCACACCATAGCCGCAACCAAGTTCTTTTGCCAACTTGGGAGCAAGCAACGATATTTTACCCAACAAAGCGGTATCGCTCTCCGTGCAATCTGCCAAAGTAGCCAGATGCTTTTTTGGAATGATCAGGAAATGGATAGGTGCAGCCGGATTGATATCGTTGAATGCGAGCAAATCGTCGTCTTCATAAATAATCTGCGCGGGAATTTGTTTGGCAGCAATTTTACAAAAAATACAATTATCCAAATGAATCTCCGTGGGGACTGCGATCAAATCATTGCATGCAAATACAATGCCTGCTAGTCGGCCTTGCGGCTCGCCTTTTCCTCTATGCCTGAGATGCCCTCACGACGAGCCAGTTCGTTGAGTACATCTTGCGGCTTCAGATCAAACTGCGCAAGTAACACTGCCGTGTGAAACCACAGGTCTGCGCATTCATACAGTACATGGGATTTATCACCATCCACCCGCGCATCTTTTGCTGCCATGACGAGCTCGGTCGCTTCTTCACCGATCTTTTTCAAAATCGCGTCGTCGCCTTTGACAAACAGTTTGGCAACATATGATTTTTCCGGGTCGCCACCATTGGCTGGTTTGCGCGACTCGAGTACATCGGCCAAACGTTTTAGTGTTTCACTCATGACGAGTTTGCCTTGTCTGTAAAAGCTTACTTGTAAACTTTATTTGTAGAATGTCGTCGGGTCTTTCAGCACAGGCTCAACCGTTTGCCAGTCGCCGTCCTTTGCATCACCTTCAAACTTCTGGAAGAAGCAGGAATGGCGGCCGGTGTGGCAGGCAATCGCGCCCACCTGCTCCACCTTCAGCAGGACGACATCTTCATCGCAGTCGAGGCGCACTTCATGCACTTTTTGCGTGTGACCGGATTCTTCGCCTTTGTGCCACAACTTCTTGCGCGAACGGCTCCAGTAGATTGCTTCGCCGGAAGTGATGGTTTTTTCCAATGCTTCGCGATTCATCCACGCAAACATCAACACATCGTTGGTGCCCACTTCCTGCGCGATGACGGGGACCAGACCATGCTCATCCCACTTCACCTTGTTCAACCATTTTGCGCTGCCGCTCATACCAACCTCATCGCAATACCTTGTTCAGCCATGAAGCGCTTGGCTTCCTGCACTGTGTGCTGACCGTAATGAAAAATGCTCGCTGCCAACACGGCGTCTGCACGTCCTATTTTCACGCCATCGGCCAGATCCTGCAGGCCACCGACACCGCCAGAAGCGATAACGGGAATACTGATGGCATCCGACACCGAGCGCGTCAGGTTTAAATCAAAGCCGCTCTTGGTACCGTCTCTATCCATGCTGGTCAGCAGAATCTCACCTGCGCCCAGACTTTCCATTTTCTTCGCCCATTCGATCGCATCCAGCCCGGTTGCCTTGCGGCCGCCATGCGTGAACACTTCCCAGCGGCCATCCGAGGCTTTCTTCGCATCGATCGCAACGACTATGCATTGCGAACCATACTTTTGCGATGCATCAAATACCAGTTGAGGATTGCTGATCGCAGAACTGTTGATGCCAACCTTGTCGGCACCGGCGTTCAACAAACGCCGTACATCATCGACTGCGCGTACTCCACCGCCGACCGTCAAGGGTATGAATACCTGGGAAGCTACCGCCTCGATGATGTCGAGGATCAGATCGCGCCCATCGGAAGTTGCCGTGATGTCGAGAAAGGTCAGTTCATCCGCCCCTTGGTCATCGTAGCGTTTGGCGATTTCTACCGGATCACCGGCATCGCGCAATTCCAGAAAATTAACGCCCTTGACGACGCGACCAGCAGTCACGTCGAGGCAAGGGATGATGCGTTTTGCCAAAGTCATTCGTCTACTTCCGGCTCGATACCGCTCAACTCGTCAGCTCTATCCTGCGCCGAACGCAGATCCAGCGTGCCTTCGTAAATCGAACGGCCGCAGATCACGCCTTCAATCCCTTCATCCTGCACTGCGCACAAGGACTCGACATCCTTGATATTGTGCACGCCGCCGGATGCAATCACCGGAATCGTCATGCTTTGCGCCAGCTTGACGGTGGCTTCGATGTTCACGCCACCCATCATGCCGTCGCGGCCGATGTCGGTATAGATAATCGCTTCACAACCATAGTCCTCAAATTTTTTCGCCAGGTCGATCACTTCGTGGCCGCTCAATTTACTCCAGCCATCAGTCGCTACCTTGCCATCCTTGGCATCCAGGCCGACGATGATCTGTCCCGGGAACGCGCTGCAGGCGTCATGCAAAAAGCCAGGATTCTTGACGGCGGCGGTGCCGATGATGATGTAACTCAAACCGTCATCTAGATAACGCTCGATGGTATCCAGATCGCGGATCCCGCCGCCGAGCTGGACCGGAATTTCTTCAATGCCGTTTTTTTCCGCGTATTCGCGTACCGCTTGCAGGATGGCTTTGACCGCCGGCTCATTCTTCGGCTTGCCGGCAAATGCGCCGTTCAAATCGACCAAATGCAGGCGGCGTGCACCTTGTTCCAGCCAGTGGCGCGCCATATCGGCGGGGTCTTCGGAGAATACGGTGGCTTGTTCCATATCGCCTTGTTTCAGGCGAACGCAGTGACCGTCTTTGAGATCGATGGCAGGTATGAGCAGCATGGATGCGTTAAGTAGTTAGTTAAGTTATAGAAATGAGAGTTGCAGATGAATGCTTACGGCTTCCAGTGAACAAAGTTTTTGTACAGTTGCAAACCGGCGCTAGCGCTTTTTTCCGGATGAAATTGCGTTGCAAAAATATTGTCGCGGGCGATCGCACTGCAAAACAATGCACCATACGGCGTTTCACCTGCGATATGCGCGCGCTCCGTCGGAACTGCGTAGTAACTATGCACGAAATAAAAGTAGCTGTCGTCAGCAATCCCGTTCCACAAGGGATGGGACAAGGATTGATGCACGCGGTTCCAGCCCATTTGCGGCACCTTGAAGCGCGAGCCATCTTCCTGCAACTGTCCGTCGAAACGGAACTTGACCACCTTGCCAGGGAAAAGCCCCAAGCCTTTGGTGTCGCCTTCTTCACTCCAGTCAAACATCAATTGTTCGCCGACACACACGCCGAACAAGGGTTTGTTGGCGGCCGCTTCCAGCACCGCTTCCTGCAAGCCTGAATCCTGCAGCGAACGCATGCAATCAGGGATTGCACCCTGTCCAGGCAATACGATGCGGTCGGCGGAACGGATATCGCCAACCTCGCCGGAAATGCGTACATCCGCTTCCGGCGCGACTTGACGCAAGGCCTGCGCCACCGAGCGCAAATTGCCCATCCCGTAATCCACTACAACTATTTTGTTCATGCTGATGGTTCAGATTTCAGTGAATTGAAACATTCTTGTTCGCCAACTACAACTTACAGGCTGCCTTTGGTCGATGGAATCGTGCCAGCGGAACGCGGATCCAGCTCTGCAGCCATGCGCAATGCGCGACCGAATGCCTTGAATACAGTTTCGCACTGATGATGGGCGTTAACGCCTCGTAGATTATCAATGTGCACGGTCGCCAACGCGTGGTTAACGAAGCCATGAAAGAATTCGCTGGTCAAATCGACGTCGAATGCACCGATCATCGAGCGCGTAAATGGCACGTGGAATTCCAAACCTGGGCGGCCGGAGAAATCGATAACGACGCGTGACAGCGCTTCATCCAGTGGCACATAAGCATGGCCGTAACGACGAATGCCTTTTTTATCGCCCAGCGCTTTGGCAAAAGCCTGGCCGAGCGTGATGCCGACGTCTTCCACCGTATGATGCGCATCGATATGCAAATCACCTTTGGCTTCAATATCCAGATCGATCAGGCCGTGACGCGCAATCTGATCCAGCATGTGATCGAAGAAAGGCACGCCGGTATTCAGCTTTTGATTGCCGGAACCATCGATATTGATCGCAACGCGGATTTGCGTTTCGTTGGTATTGCGGGTGATTTCTGCGGTGCGTGGCGTAGACATATTCGAGTGACCGTTACGATGAGAATGAGGTTTTAAAACCGTCGAGGTAGTGGTATTTCCTGATGCTGCTAGCGTAAGCCAAAAGCGCTTTCTGACAATACATGCATTTTACCCATATTTTCAGCTAGCACTTTGCGTTCCAGATACTGATTCTGTCTATCGCTGCAATTTTTGCATTTACGAGCGGCAAAACTTGCGCAACAAGACGCTGCTAAAGGCATGAACCGATGACTCCTTGCAATACCGGGCAATCAGGTCTCTTCCGGCACCGTTTTGTCATGGTCGGGCAGCACTGCAATCGCGTCCTCATCCTCGATATCGAGCGCCGCCAGCCGCTTGGCTATCAAATCGCAATATTCGGGATTCAGTTCAAAACCGACAAAATGGCGACCACAGCGTTTGGCTGCGACCGCCGTCGTTCCGCTTCCCATGAAGGGATCGAGTACCACGCCATCAGGTGGACACGATGCCTTCAGCATGCGCTCGATAATTTCCAGCGGCTTTTGGGTTGGATGATCGGCGCGCTCCTTATGCTCGCGATGCAGGCGCGATACGCTCCACACATCTTTAGGGTTGTAACCCAGCTCCAGCCATTTGGCACCGACAAAAATCGAGCGTGAACGCGCCTTCTTGGTAACAGCATCGTAAGGGATGCGTATCGCATCCAGATCGAAGTAATAATCCTTGGCCTTGGCGAAGAACCCGACCGTATCGTGTACCGATGAAAACCGGCGCGTACTGCCACCCATCGATGGCACGCGTCTATCCCAGATAATTTCATTGATCATCGTCATGCGCTTCTTCAGCATCACGAATACTTCCGGCGAATAACGCCAGGTCAGAAAAATATACAGACTGCCATTCGGCTTGAGCTTGGGCAATGCGGCATCGACCCATTGCTCCATCCAATGCAGATAAGCATCGGCGTCCATCTTGTCGGAATCGTTACCGTAATCCTTGCCCAGACCATAAGGTGGATCAGCAATGATCAAATCGATGGCGCCATCCGGGATACGCGGCAGACCGGCCAGCGCATCTTCGCAAAAAATGCGATCGCGCCAGTCCGTCATTGCATCGCCCGCAAGCACGTCATTTTTTCAGCCGATATTCTGCCGAACGCGCATGTGCCTGCAAACCTTCGCCATAGGCAAGTTCTGCTGCGACTTTGCCTAAGGTTTGCGCGCCGCCTTCACTTACCTGCAGCATGCTGGAGCGCTTCTGGAAATCATAGACACCGAGCGGTGAAGAGAAACGCGCGGTACGCGAGGTAGGCAATACGTGATTCGGACCGGCGCAGTAATCACCCAGCGATTCGGAAGAAAAGCGGCCCAGGAACATCGCGCCTGCATGACGAATCTTGTCGGCCCATTGTTGCGGATTTTCCGTCGATATTTCCAGATGTTCGGCGGCGATAGAGTTCGCGATTTCGCAGGCCTCATCCATATCCTGCACCTTGATCATCGCGCCACGATTAGTCAGCGAGGTTGCAATCACATCCTTGCGCGGCATATCAGCCAATTGGCGATTGATACTTTCAGCAACGGCATCGAGGTAAGCAGCATCAGGGCAAATCAAAATCGATTGTGCCAACTCATCATGCTCGGCTTGCGAAAACAGATCCATCGCAATCCAGTCGGGATCGGTGCTGCCATCACAAATCACCAGAATTTCCGACGGCCCGGCAATCATGTCGATGCCAACAGTGCCGAACACGCGCCGTTTGGCTGCCGCAACATAGGCGTTGCCAGGGCCGACGACCTTGTCGACTTGCGGTATCGTTGCAGTGCCGTAGGCCAGTGCGGCGACAGCCTGTGCGCCGCCGATCGTGAAGACGCGATCAACACCTGACATCGCCGCTGCCGCCAGCACCAATTCATTCTTCACGCCATTCGGCGTAGGCACCACCATGATGACCTCTTGCACGCCGGCAACCTTGGCAGGGATCGCATTCATCAAGACCGATGATGGATACGCGGCTTTACCGCCAGGCACGTAAATGCCGACGCGATCCAGCGGCGTGACTTTTTGGCCGAGGATGGTGCCGTCGGCTTCGGTATAGCTAAACCCGGCAGAACCGATTTCAGCTTTTTGACGTTCGTGATAAACACGCACGCGATCGGCGGCGGTTTGCAAGGCAGCGCGGCGCACGGGTGACAAGTTATTCAGCGCAGCTTGCAACTCATCTTGTGAAATTTCCAGCGCCGCCATATTCGACGCGTCGACATGATCGAACTGCTTGGTGTATTCCAGAACTGCTGCATCGCCCTCGCGCTTGACATGATCCAGAATCAGCATGACGCCGCGATCAATCGCTTCGTCTTCGCTCGCTTCGAATGCCAACACATCAGCGAGTTGCGCCTTGAAGTCGGGATGCGTGGAATCAAATTTTCGGATTTGTATGGACATTTTTTTCTCTATCAACTCACGTAGAAATGAATGCGCTTCTTCATCATTCATTCGCTATTTCAAGACTGGCGTTTCGACGCCTTTTCGAATGCTTCCAGTATCGGTTGCAAGCGTTCACGTTTCAATTTCAGCGCCGCCTTGTTCACCACCAGGCGCGAGGAAATTTCCATGATGTGTTCGACTTCAACCAGATGGTTCGCGCGCAGGGTACTGCCGGTGCTGACCAGATCGACGATGGCGTCCGCCAGACCAACCAGTGGGCCCAACTCCATTGAACCATACAGCTTGATCAAATCAACGTGCACCCCTTTAGCTGCGAAATGCTCACGCGCGGTTTGCACATATTTGGTCACGACACGCAGACGTGCGCCCTGGCGCACCGCACTGGCATAATCGAAGCCGTCTTTTACCGCGACCGACATCCGGCAATGGGCAATATTCAAATCGATAGGCTGATACAAGCCTTCGCCGCCATGCTCCAGCAAGACATCCTTGCCCGCCACGCCGAAATCAGCGGCACCGTATTGCACATAGGTCGGCACGTCGGACGCACGGACGATAATCACGCGCACATTCGCATCGCTGGTTTGCAAAATCAGTTTGCGCGAAGTTTCCGGATCTTCCGTCACCTTGATGCCGGCGGCTTCCAGCAAGGGCAAGGTTTCTTCAAAGATGCGGCCCTTGGACAAGGCCAGCGTCAGTTGCTGCGGATTATTTTGTGTGTCAAATTTTGTATCGAATTGCGTCATTATTTCACTCGCTGAATATGTGCACCGACGGCAGACAGTTTGACTTCCATGCGATCGTAACCGCGATCCAGATGATAAATGCGGTCGATCAGGGTTTCGCCTTCCGCAGCCAGCGCGGCAATCACCAGCGAGGCAGATGCGCGCAAGTCGGTCGCCATCACGGGCGCGCCTACCAGCTTATCGACGCCGTCGACAATCGCCGTGTGACCTTCGATCGTAATCGCCGCACCCAGACGGTTCATTTCCTGCACATGCATGAAACGATTTTCAAAAATCGTTTCGATCACGCGACTGCTGCCTTCGGCAATGCAGTTCATAGCCATGAATTGCGCCTGCATGTCGGTTGGAAAACCTGGATACTCTGTAGTACGGAAGCTAACAGCCTTGGGACGCGACGACATTTGCACGCGTATCCAATCGTCATCCGAAGTCAGGATCGCGCCTGCTTCACGCAACTTGTCGAATGCAACATCCAGCGTATCGGTGCGCGCCTTGCGTAAAGTGACGTCCCCACCGGCTGTCGCTACCGCACACAGGAAAGTAGCGGTTTCAATGCGATCAGGAATGACTGCATGCGAGGCGCCGTGCAAGCGTTCTACACCTTGGATCACCAGACGATCGGTCCCTATGCCGGCGATTTGCGCACCCATCGCGACCAGCAGATTCGCCAGATCGGTGACTTCGGGTTCGCGCGCAGCGTTTTCCAGTATCGTTTCGCCATCAGCCAGTACCGCTGCCATCAACAGGTTTTCGGTACCCGTGACCGTGATCATGTCAGTGACGATACGTGCGCCCTTCAGACGCTTTGCTTTCGCATGAATGTAACCGGCCTCGATCGTGATCTCGGCGCCCATCGCCTGCAGCCCCTTGATATGCTGATCGACCGGGCGCGAACCAATCGCGCAACCGCCCGGCAGCGAAACCCTGGCTTCGCCGAAACGCGTCAGCAACGGACCAAGTACGAGTATCGATGCGCGCATGGTTTTCACCATTTCATACGGCGCTTCCAGCTTGTCTATCGCACTGCCATTCAATGTAACGCGCTCGCCATCCTGCTCAACCTGCAAACCCATCTGGCGCAACAACTTCAACATCGTCGCGACGTCCTGCAACAGCGGCACATTGCTGAGCTGAACAGAATCGGCTGTCAACAATCCTGCGCACAGGATGGGCAAAGCGGCGTTCTTGGCACCGGAGATATCGATGTCGCCGGAAAGACGATGACCGCCTTGAATCAAAAGCTTGTCCATTTAAAGCTTGTCCATTAATGAGTTGAATTATTAAGGCGTTAGAATTCTGCACGCGCGAAAAGCTACCGGCGCCTGCCTTTCATAACGACATTACTGCTGAAATTCTTCCGGCGTCAGTGTCTTCATCGACAGCGCATGAATCTCTTCCCGCATGCGGTCGCCGAGTGCGGCATAGACCAATTGATGGCGCTGAATCAAACGCTTGCCTGCAAAGGCATTCGATACGATCACCGCCTCGAAATGCGCGCCATCGCCACTTACTTCGATGTGCGTGCAATCCATGCCTGCAGCGATATAACTTTTAACTAATTCTGGTGTGGGCAACATGCTTATGCCTTTAAATAGGGAATGATAAGTGAATAAATATAAATGCTTCGCGAACAATCAATGACGCAGCTTGTAACCATTTTTCAGCAACTGCACTGCCAGGCCTGACAGCAGCAGCAGGAAGAATGCAACAGCAAGACAGCTCACCAGAGGATCGACGTCCGATTGACCGAAGAAGCCGTAACGGAAGCCGTCGATCATGTAAAAGAATGGATTAAGGTGCGAGACTGTTTGCCAGAATGGCGGCAAGGAATGCACCGAGTAAAACACGCCGGACAGGAAGGTTGCCGGCATGATCAGGAAGTTCTGGAACGCCGCCAGTTGATCGAATTTCTCCGCCCATATCCCGGCGATCAAACCCATGGTGCCCAGCATGCTCGCACCCAGAACACCGAAAATCAGTATCCACCACGGCGCGGCAAACGACATGTCCGCAAACCACGCCGTCACCAGAAACACGCCGCTGCCAACCACTAAACCGCGCACCACCGCAGCCAACACATAGGCACCAAACAATTCCCAGTGCGACAAGGGCGTCAGCAAAACGAATACCAGATTACCGGTAATCTTGGACTGGATCAGCGACGATGAGGAGTTGGCAAACGCGTTCTGCAACACACTCATCATCACCAGGCCAGGCACCAAAAATGCCGTGTATTTGACGCCAGGATAAACCTGTACATGATCTTCCAGCACGTGGCCGAATATCAGCAAATACAAGACTGCCGTCAAGATAGGCGCAGCAACCGTTTGGGTCGCCACCTTCCAGAAACGCAGCATCTCTTTATAGAACAAGGTCTGGAAACCGATCATTTTTCACCTTCCATGATCTGAATGAAAACATCTTCCAGATCGGCTTGCTGCAATTGCATGTCTTCGATGACGGCACCGGACAGGCGCAATTTTGCCAGTATCGGCTCGACGTCTTTGTATTCCGTGACACGCAAGGTGTATTTATTGCCCAGCACGAGTTCTTCCGGATGAGAAACCAAATCCTTCAATTCATCAGGCAAGTTACCCGAAGCAAGCTGCACCACCAATTGCGAACCGGAGATGCGCTTGATCAATGCCGATGTTGAATCAAGCGCAACGACCTGCCCCGCCTTCAACATCGCGACACGGTTGCACAAGGCTTGCGCCTCTTCCAGATAATGCGTGGTCAAGACAACCGTATGTCCTTCACGATTAAGGCGTGAAATAAATTTCCACAAGGTCTGGCGCAACTCGACATCGACACCCGCAGTCGGCTCATCCAGCACGATCACAGGTGGCTTGTGCACCAGCGCCTGCGCGACCAGCACGCGGCGCTTCATGCCACCCGACAAGGCACGCATATTGGCGTCGGCCTTGTTGGTCAGATCAAGGTGATGCATCACCTCGTCTATCCACGGATCGTTATTTTTCAAACCGTAATAGCCGGACTGCATACGCAGCGTTTCGCGCACGGTGAAAAAAGGATCGAACACCAACTCCTGCGGCACCACGCCGAGCAACTTGCGCGCCTGACGGTACTCGCTTACGACATCGTGCCCATGCACTTCCACGGTGCCGGAATCCGCACGATTCAAACCAGCGATGATGGAGATCAATGTAGTTTTGCCGGCGCCGTTCGGCCCGAGCAAGCCAAAAAATTCACCCTCTTCGATAGACAGTGAAATGCCATTGAGCGCTTTCAGCGAGCGATAGCTTTTTTCGACATTGTTTATTTGAATTGCAGCCATGGTGGCTAATAGCACTTTATGGAAAATGGGAAACGCTGATCGTTGCCGCTATTGGTTGCGCAACTCGCACTAACCGAATGGCGAAACCCTTGATTATATTGGATTTTCGTCTGGCACCGCGGTTTTAGGGCAGTTATGCAGAGGGCGACGAAAGGGAAGAGAGAGTTGACCGCTGACGAAAGGTCAATGATGCGGCAGATCAGTGCGCACGATATTCGGCGCAATCAGCGACGCCACATCGTAGAGAGAGATCAGGCTGAGCAGATTTCCGGGAATATTGAGAAAAGACAAAGAAATCGCCTTGGCCGCAGCGACCCGTTGCCAAGCCAGCATGGTTGCGACGGCGGCGGAATCAACGGCAACCAAAGCGGAAAAATCTATCTCGGTCTGTCCCGCGGCGATCGCCTGCAGTCCCGCATCCAATGCCGTTTTGGCATTGTCGAACGTAAGCGATGCGCCGGGTTGAAACATGTTCACTTATTGTGCAGCTACAGTGGCCTTGCCAGCTTTAGCGATACTGCCGGCAAGCTTCTTGTTTTTATCCGACAACGCCTTGATCAAGCCGTCGATGCCACCCTTGCTGATTTCTGCAGCGAAGCTGCCTTTATATGTTTCTACCAGCCAGGCACCCAGAACATTGACGTCGTAGATTTTCCAGCCATTAGGTGACTTTGCCAGGCGATAACTGAGTTGAATCGGTTCGCCACGCGGCTGAATCACTTGCGTATTGACGATCACTTCCGTATCAGCCGGATCAGCGCGCAAAGGACGATATTCCAGCTTTTGATCGCGAATTTGCGAAATCGCACCTGAATAGGTGTACATCAGCAGGCTGCGAAACTCTGTCGTCAATTGTTTTTGCTGTTCAGGTGTCGCGTCACGCCAGTGACGGGCAGCAGCCAGAGAAGTCATTCGCTGAAAATCAACATGCGGCAGGATTTTCTCTTCTACGACTTGTTGTACACGCCGGGAGTTTCCGCTTTGTATATCTTTATCGGACTTGGCAATCGTCATGACATCTTCACTGATGCGCTTGATCAATACATCCGGTGCTTCTTGCGCTGCCGCAGTTACCGCAGTGACGGTGAAGGTCAGAGCCGCCGCCGCGAATATAAGCTTTTTCAAAAATTTCATCTTTTCCCGATTCTGTTTGTAACGAGTCCCACACTTGCTTGTGCCATCTGCGTCGAACCCAAAAGACATCCGGCGGAGTAGCTTCACTCCTTGCACACTACATTAGTGCAACCGGCTCGTTTGCAAGGTTTTCGACAGCTTCCAACACCTGTGGTTCCAATGCTGTCTCAACAGCAACAACCGTATCCGTTGCAGGCAGGAATGGCGCGGCATCACTTTGCGGGCCGATAGTCTTGTCGGCTGCCGGCTTGGTAGACTCGATACCGTCATTGACCTGGCTTTCACGACGCTGCAAATAAGCGCCACGAATAAATGTGTAACGATCCAGCGCGACCTCTTCCAGCAAATTAGTTGCTTTCAAAGCGGAGGCACGCAAATCGATCACGCGCACCACGGCGCCGACATTACGCACATCAACCGGTGTAGTGTAAGTCCACAAATCGCCGGCTATATCGACTGGCAAAGCGGCCGTATCACGCACAGTCGAAGGGCCAAAAACAGGCAATACGACGTAAGGACCGGACGCGACACCCCACTTGCCGAGGGTCTGTCCAAAGTCTTCCTTGTGTTTGGGAATGCCCGCTTCCGAAGCAATATCCAGCACACCACCGAAGCCAATCGTACTATTGAACGCTACGCGCATCCCATCCGAAAGACCTTGTTCAACCTTTCCTTGCAGGAAATTATTGACCATGGTCCACACGTCGCCGATGTTGCCGAAGAAGTTGTTGACACCGGTCTGCACAAAAGAAGGCAAGACCTCCTGATAGGCAGTCGCTGCAGGCTTTAACGCAACACGATCAAGGCCATCGTTGAAATCAAACATCGCGCGGTTGAAACCTTCAAGAGGATCATCCGGATTGCTGCTATTGGTAGTTGCGCAGCCGCTGAGAAGTAACGCCGCAGCGAACAGGATGGTTTTGCTCATGTTTTTCATTTTTGCTCTTCTTTCCCTTCGGCTGCCTTGCTAAAGAGGAATTGACTGATCAAATTCTCCAGCACTATCGCCGATTGTGTCATTGTAATTCTGTCACCCGCAGCGAGATTGGCGATATCGCCACCTGCTTCAAGCCCTATATATTGCTCACCCAACAAACCTGAAGTCAGAATCTTGGCTGACGTATCTTTTGGAAATTGATAACGACTTTCAATATCCAGCGTCACCGTTGCCTGATAATTTTTATCATCGAATGTGATATTGGCAACCCGCCCTACGACAACACCCGCACTTTTAACCGGCGCGCGTGGCTTCAAGCCGCCAATGTTGTCGAATCGGGTGATTACCGTGTAATTTTTTTCGAAAGACAGCGAACTCATGTTGCCAGCCTTCATCGCCAAAAACAACAGCGCGGCTGCACCCAGACACACAAAGAGGCCTACCCACAAGTCTAATGATTTTCGTTGCATAAACAGATACCTCAAATATGGGAGAAAGTGCTTTTATTTATATGAATCATTCATATAAATCGCCTCACCATGCATTACGATCAAAGCCTAAGAGGGGGCGCACATTTTAATCGAAAAGCAAAATGCCCGCTCCCGACAACTCTTAGCTGAACATCAATGCCGTTAACAAAAAGTCTAGCCACAACACGGACAACGAGGCAATCACGACAGTACGTGTGGTAGCCCGCGCCACACCCTCCGGCGTCGGCTGCGCCTGATACCCTTGATACAAAGCGACAAATGTGACGGCAAAACCAAATACGATGCTTTTAATCACGCCGTTAGCCACGTCATTCCAAACGTCTACACCACCCTGCATCTGCGACCAGAATGCACCCTCATCGACACCTATCATTTGCACGCCGACGATGTAGCCGCCAACAATACCGACCGCGCTGAAAATTGCCGCCAATACTGGCATCGCGATGACCCCGGCCCAGAAGCGCGGCGCCAGTACACGTTGCAACGGATTGACCGCCATCATTTCCATTGCGGACAATTGTTCTCCAGCCTTCATCAAACCAATTTCTGCCGTCAATGATGTACCTGCGCGCCCCGCAAACAATAACGCGGTCACAACCGGCCCCAATTCGCGCGTCAGCGACAACGCAACTAGCAAGCCCAGTGCCTGCTCGGAACCGTATTTGTTCAGCGTGTAATAACCCTGCAGACCAAGCACAAAGCCAACAAATAAACCTGCCACGGCAATCAGTACCAGTGAGTAGTTGCCGATAAAATGAATTTGGGCGACTACCAGGCGCGGACGGCGTAGCAAGTCGCCGGAAGCGCCGATCACAGCAAAAAAAGTGCGCGTGGCAAATCCGAGATTCGTCACAAACTCACGTACACCGCGCCCGATCATCGTCAGAAACGTAACTACTATCATGTGCGCACCCCAAAACCCAAGTCATCCGACAGCGACGCGCCTGGATAATGAAACGGTACCGGACCATCAGGCTCAGCATTGACGAACTGCTTCACATACGGATCGGTCGAACTCGTCATTTCTGCCGGCGTACCTTGCGCTACCACCTTGCCGCTGGACAGAAAGTAGACATAGTCGGCGATCAAAAACGACTCATGCACATCGTGCGACACCAGTATCGTGGTCGAACCCAGGGCGTCATTTAATTTTCGAATCAAATTCGCCGTCATGCCCATAGAGATCGGATCGAGACCGGCAAACGGCTCGTCGTACATGATCAGTTGCGGGTCTAGGGCAATCGCACGGGCTACCGCAACGCGACGTGCCATGCCGCCGGAAATCTCTGCCGGTTTTAGCTTTGCGGCATTACGCAAGCCAACCGTGTGCAACTTCATCAGAACCAGATCGTGAATCAACTGCTCCGACAGATTAGTGTGTTCGCGCAACGGAAAGGCAACATTATCGAAGACCGACATATCGGTAAACAATGCGCCGTGCTGGAACAACATACCCATTTTGCGGCGCAGTTGATACAGCGCTTTTGTTTCCAGGGTATGCACGATTTGACCGTCGACCGTCACTTTGCCGGACTGCGGTTGTAACTGCCCGCCGATCAGGCGCAAGACGGTGGTTTTACCCGATCCAGACCCACCCATGACGGCAATGACTTTGCCGCGCGGGAAATCCATGGTGAGTTCCGACAAGATCGGACGCTCTCCATAGCCAAAATGTAGATCACGAATTTCAACAAGATTAGGCACAGCGATGTATTTATATTGCAATGCCATAATTGTAGTTCAGAAATGCAAAGCGCTCCCGCGACTCGCCCTATCGACTCGGTGCGCGCGTTTAAAAATGTTGTAAAAAAACCCGCCGCCTCAAAATGAGGCGGCGGGTTTTAAAAAAATGCAGTGGATTAGCGTGGCAAGACCGATTCACCCATCAGAAATGCATCGACTTCACGCGCACATTGACGACCTTCGCGGATCGCCCACACAACCAGAGACTGGCCGCGACGCATATCGCCGGCAGCAAAGACTTTGTCGACTGAAGTACGATAGCAACCTTCACCATCTGTTGTCGCCTTGGCATTGCCGCGCGCATCCTTCTCAACGCCAAACGCGTCCAGCACTTGTGCGACCGGCGAAACGAAACCCATCGCCAGCAAGACCAGATCAGCTTTCATTTCGAATTCAGAATTCGGCACTTCCTGCATGCGGCCATCTTTCCATTCAACGCGCGCAGCAATCAGTTTTTCAACTTTTCCGTTTTTACCTTCGAGACGTTTGGTCGCAACCGCCCAATCACGTTCGCAGCCTTCTTCATGCGAAGACGAGGTGCGCAACTTGGTTGGCCAGTAAGGCCAGACCATAGGCTTGTTTTCTTCTTCCGGCGGTTGCGGCAACAATTCAAATTGCGCAATGGATGCTGCACCGTGACGATTCGAAGTACCTACACAATCGGAACCGGTATCGCCGCCGCCCACCACGACTACATGCATGCCGGTAGCCAGTAATTGATCCTTGA
>CAYOQL010000031.1:27617-27699 GCA_964406085.1 uncultured Herminiimonas sp. | reverse complement strand
CTGCACCAGCAGCTGAAGCAGCACCAGCAGCTCCTGCAGCTGAAGCAGCTCCTGCTGCACCAGCAGCTGAAGCAGCACCAGC
>CAYOQL010000031.1:0-27517 GCA_964406085.1 uncultured Herminiimonas sp. | reverse complement strand
AGCTCCTGCAGCTGAAGCAGCTCCTGCAGCAAAATAATCCAGTTTCTTGGATGAAAAAGCCGACCTGAGGGTCGGCTTTTTTTACGCCTTATTATGAGATGATTAAATTGAGAGATGACTGAAATACAGTCGCATTACAGTGCGACTTTAACTATCCCGCCACATCCACCCAAGCAAAACCGTCTTCCTGGCATGCGATCATCACTTCGATGCGATCCGCGACCACATCTGTCAGTGCCGTCCTTGCAAGCTCAGGTGTATTGTTTTTAAGACTTAGATGCGCGCCCACTATGCGTTTCAATCGAGACTTATCCAGTGCATGCAAAATTTCACCGGCAGTCTGATTCGAAAGATGTCCGTAATCACCACCAATGCGCTGCTTCAGCGAAGGTGGATAAGTCGAATCGCGCAACATCTGCCGATCATGATTACATTCCAGCATCAAGGCATCGCAAGCACCGAGCGCCGCAATCAAATGCGAGGTTGCATGCCCCGTATCGGTCAACACCCCGAGCCTTAACGCGCCATTGCTGGCCACATATTGCACGGGTTCACGCGCATCGTGCGGCACCGTATAGGGGGACAGTTCCAGATCGCCAATTGCAAAAGCATTGCCATCGCGGCAGAAATGAATCTGCACGTCATCACAACGTTCACGGGTCGCCTGGTAAGTGCCGAATGTGAGCCAGACAGGCACGCGATGACGTCTAGCGAACTTGAATACGCCGCCAACGTGATCCTGATGTTCGTGAGTGACGACGATGCCGGTCAGATCGCCGGGTGTCATGTGTAGTCGTGCAAGACGACGTTCGGTTTCCCGAATGCCGAAGCCGCAATCCAGCATGACCGTGGTGCGGGTCGTGCCGGATTGGGTAGAAATGAGTAAGGCGTTTCCTTCGCTGCCACTACCGAGGCTGGCAAATTTCACCTACAAATCCCGGTAGTCACAATAAGATGATCTGCTTTTACTTGAGTTGTTCGTTCAGCAAAGTCAGAATTTTTTCGCCGGTTTTTGAGACTTCCGGTTTGCCATCGTTATTCAACACAGATATCTGGCTGGAACCGGTAGCACCCTTGACAGAGATGCGATAACGGGCGGCAGCCTTGTCTTTTTCAGTCTTCGAACCGCCAAAGGTGAACAAGTTGCTGAAGAAACCTTTCTTCTCGGTGTTCTTTGCATCGTCGCCTTGATCAACATAACGCACGAAGTACAAGCCTTGAGTGCGATCGCGATCTTCAACGGTGAAACCGACACGATCCAACGCCAGACCTACACGACGCCATGCGCGATCAAAACTCTCGTCAACTTGGACATAACTGCCGTTGGCGCTTTTGACCATCTTTGCACGTGACGATTGCGCAGCGACATTCGCGACAGCAGCTTTGGCACGCGTACCCTCAACGCCGAGTTGTACCATCAGACGTGACAGGAACTCAGCTTCCAGATCCGGATCGGAAGGACGTGCGGTCCAAACTGTGGTTTCCTTGTCTGTGCCAGTCAAAACTTCTTCTGCACCGCGGTGGCTAACGTAGACTTCAGTCGCGCCATCGCCACGACGCTCGAGACGGGTGCGGAATTTATCTCGCTCACCTGTTGAGTAAAGCGAATCAAAAATCTTGCCAATCGATTTGCGCAGGAAATCCTGTGGAATTTTTGCGCGGTTTTCTGCCCAGTCGGTTTCCATCACACCGGTTTGCGGCGCATCAAGGCTGATCAAAAAGCCATTGTCTTGCCAGAAATCCTTGATCAGCGGCCACAAGGTTTCGGGGGTCTGGTTCACGACCAACCAGCGTTGCGAACCATCGCGTTCTACACGTACATCCGACAATGCTTTAGGCGCAACGGTAGCGGCTTGCTCAGCGGGACGTGTAGTTTGTTGCTGATTGTAGGCAGAGGCAGTCGCTGTACCACGATTAGAATCCGGCAATGCGTAACGATTTTCACGTTGCAACTGAGTCAGATCTGGCGGCACCTCCAGCGTAGGCGTTTTCTTGACCTCGCTCTTGTAATCAATACGGTCCGGTTCCAGCATTGAATTGATAGAGCTGCATCCAGCCAGGCCGGTGAGCGCGAGCACGTAAATCATTCCACGTTTTGCGAAGCTGCTTTGAGCCATGTAAGAAATCTTCCGAGTAATAATGTGAATACTTAAAAAGTCTGTTCAGCAGGTAACTTCAGATGCCGATGCCAAATCGAAGCTTATTGTAATACACCTGATTCACGCATCGCCGCCCGCACCTCTTCGTGGAATTCGGCGGCCAGTGGCACGATAGGCAAACGCATGCCTGGTGGAATAAGGCCGATTTCTGCCATTGCCCATTTCAAGGGAACAGGATTCGGTTCGACGAACAGCTTGGTGTGCAGAGGAAAAAGCCTGTTATTGATAATGATCGCTTCAGCAACGCGTTGATTCATCGCTGCTTCACACAGCGCATGCATGCCGCGTGGCGCAATGTTTGCCGTCACCGAGATATTTCCTTTGGCGCCGCACAGCATCAGCGCCATGGCAGTGGCGTCGTCACCAGAATAAACCGCAAATTCAGCCGGCTTCAAGCGCATCAGATCGATGCCGCGCGCGATGTTTCCGGTCGCATCCTTGACACCGATTACACCTGGAATGTGCGCCAGACGCAGGATCGTTTCATTGGACATATCGGCAACAGTGCGGCCAGGGACGTTATAAAGAATCGCCGGCAGATCAACCGCTTCAACGATTTTTTTAAAGTGCTGATACATGCCTTCTTGTGTCGGGCGATTGTAATAAGGCACAACCAGCAGGGACGCATCGGCCCCGACATCTTTGGCAAATTGAGTCAGTTCGATCGCCTCCGACGTGGAGTTGCCACCGGTACCGGCAATGATAGGGATACGCTTGGCGGTGTGGTCCACCGCGACGCGAATCAGCTCACAATGTTCATCAACCGAAACGGTAGGCGACTCGCCGGTAGTACCGACGATCACGATGCCGTCCGTACCTTCGGCGATATGCCAGTCGATTAATTTGCGCAAACCTGGCAAATCAAGTGAGCCGTCAGCGTGCATGGGAGTAACGATTGCGACTATGCTGCCCTGAATCATAATAGTGTATGAATGAAAAATTAGAGAATATTAGATTGTAGCGGATCACCTGCATGTGTGGTGCAGTCTAGCTGCAGCGCAGATCAAATTAAGCGAAGATTTTCCGGTTGCGGGCGATGTCGACTCTTGATGGCGCAGATTCTTTGCACCATGGCCGGTTTTGGCGTATCGAGGTAGCCATTTTCATAGGCGATCACCTGCAAGCCATGGCTCTGGGCAATTTCCAGCAACTCGCCGTGCCGCAGCAAAAAATCAGGGTTGGAAGGCTTCCCAAACTGTTCGTTACCCAAAGCGAAAGTCTCATAGATCAAAATGCCATCGACGGCCAGGCTGGCGATCAATTTCTTCCAAAGCGGTCTATGCAGGTAATTCACAACAACCACGCCGACAAAGCGCTCTGCTGCAAACGGCCAATCCTGTTCGGGATTACCGGTTTCCAGATCCACTTGCTGGGTCTGAACTCCGGCTCCAGCTGCCAACACCAGTGCATCTGCATTGCGATCCGCCGCCAGCACGGGATGTCCTTGCGCCGCCAGCCAGCGACTGTGACGGCCGGCTCCAGATGCAAGATCCAGCACTTCGCCTGAAGGGATCAAGTGAGTGAAACGCGTGACCCAGTTCGATGGCATGGAAATCAAATGCGGATCGGCGTCGTGCACAGCGGCAGGTTTGCCTTCGATGCTCATGAGCGGTAACCCAAACCCATTGCGTCACGTACTTCTCGCATGGTTTCCTGCGCCAGCGCACGAGCCTTGTCACGACCATTCGCGACGATGGCGCGTACCAGCAACGGATCGTCGATATATTTCTGCGCGCGTTCACGCATAGGCTCTTGCTCTTTCAGAACACCCTCGATCACAGGCTGTTTGCATTCGAGGCAACCGATGCCAGCCGAAGTACAGCCCTTGACAACCCATTCTTTGGTCGGCGCATCGGAATACACCAGATGCAGTTGCCAAACCGGGCATTTTTCCGGATCGCCTACATCGGTGCGGCGTACACGCGCCGGATCCGTAGGCATCGTACGAATCTTCTTCGTCAGGCTCTCTTTGTCTTCGCGCAAGGTAATCGAGTTGCCATAACTCTTGGACATTTTTTGCCCATCGAGCCCCGGCATACGCGATGCCTCAGTCAGGCGCGCTTGCGGCTCTAGCAAAATTTGTTTGCGGGTGCCCGCCAGGTAGCCGAACAAGCGTTCGCGATCGGTTTCGCTGATGCTTTGCACGCTGTCGAGCAAGGTCTTGGCCCAGCCCAATGCTTCGGCATTGCCCTGTTCTTGATACGCGGTGCGCAATTCCTTGTATTGCTTGGCTTGCTTGCCGCTTAACTTCTTCAATGTCTCGGCGACTTTTTCTTCAAAGCCCTTTTCCTTGCCGTACAAATGATTAAAGCGGCGCGCGATTTCACGCATCATTTCGATATGCGGAATCTGGTCGGCACCAACTGGCACCTGCGTTGCGCGATAAATCAGTACGTCGGCAGCTTGCAACAAGGGGTACCCAAGAAAGCCATATGTCGCCAGATCCCGCTCAGACAATTTTTCCTGCTGGTCTTTGTAAGTCGGGACGCGCTCCAGCCAGCCCAGAGGCGTCACCATCGACAGCAGCAGATGGAGTTCAGCATGCTCGACAACCTGCGACTGGATGAAGATGTCGGATTTGGCTGGATCGACACCGGCTGCCAGCCAGTCAATCAGCATTTCCCACGTGCTGGCCTCGATAATGCTCGGATCGTCGTAATGCGTCGTCAATGCATGCCAATCGGCGACAAAGAACAAACAAGGTACTTCATCCTGCAATTTGACCCAGTTCTTCAGCGCACCGTGATAGTGGCCAAGATGCAGCGCGCCCGTGGGACGCATACCGGAAACGACGCGGTCGATAGACATAAAAACTCAGTTCAGAAAAAAAGTAAGAGGAGTAACCAGCAGCAGCAAGAAAGCTTTGGCACCTTGCATCACTGGCATCATCCAGAAATGCAGCACGTTCAAAAACATCAGTGCCAGCACGATAAAGAAACCGTAAGGCTCCAGTTGCGCAAATTTATACGCGTATTTATGCGGCAAAACACTGGTCATGATGCGGCCCCCATCCAGCGGCGGCACCGGGAACATATTGAAGGCAAAAATTACCAGATTAGTTAGTACGCCTGCTTGTGCCATGCGCATAAAGAACTCTTCGCTGGAATTGAATGCATGCAGGACGATGATCAGGAGCAGCCACATCAGCGCCATCACCAGATTAGCCAGCGGCCCGGCAAGCGCGACGAAAGCCATTTGCTTTTTCGGATTACGCAGATTGCCGAAATTGACCGGCACCGGTTTCGCGTAGCCAAACAGGAAGGGACTGCCGACGAAATACAGCACGATAGGAATCAGCAAGGTGCCAATCGGATCGATGTGCTTGATCGGATTAAGGCTCATGCGCCCCTGCGCATAAGCAGTGGTGTCGCCGAAGTACTTGGCGGCGTAGGCATGCGCAGCTTCATGCAGCGTGATTGCAAATACAATCGGCAACGCATACACGGCAAAAGTTTGAATGAGTTCGTTCATAGAGAGGATTTTATCAGAGGGAGCGCTGCAACTTGCGGCTATCAGCAAAGCCGCCTGAATAGTCGCAGGCTTCTTCACATTCCAGAATGCCAGTGCAGGAAAATGAGACGGGAGCGCTCAGCCGGCCGCCACCGGAGAAAAACTTAAAGACCGAACAGCGATGCATCGCCTCGGCCCTGACGCTGCAACACAGGCGCAGGGCCGGTCAAATCGATGACTGTGGTGGGGTGCAGACTGCAGGCGCCGCCATCGACTACCAGATCAACCACTTTAGCCAGACGATCTCGCACTTCTTCCGGATCGGTCAGCGGCTCTTCTTCATTCGGCAATATCAGGGTCGTGCCCAGCAAAGGCTGACCCAACTCTTCGAGCACGGCATGCACAATCCGGTTCTCGGGCACACGCAATCCGATTGTCTTGCGGGAAGGATGACTTAAGCGGCGCGGCACTTCCTTCGTCGCTTCCAGAATAAATGTATAGGGGCCAGGTGTCGCCGCTTTCAGCAAACGGTATTGCTGGTTATCGATCTTTGCATAAAGAGAAATTTCACTTAGGTCGCGGCATAGCAAAGTCAGATGATGCTTGTCATCGACATTGCGTATCCGACGCAAACGCATCACAGCATCCTTGTCATCCAGATGACAAACCAGTGCATAGCAGGAATCAGTCGGCAACGCGACGATGCCGCCATCCTTGATGATTTGCACGGCCTGATTAATCAGACGCAGTTGCGGATTTTCCGGATGTATCTGAAAGAATTGGCTCATTAAATATAAAAATCCAAGTATAAAAATCCAAGAAAGACGGCGACCATCAGGTCGCCGTCTTATGTCTCAATAAAAAAGGGATTACCGAATTTCGCGCAAGGCAGCGATGCGTTGTTCAATCGGCGGATGGCTGGAAAACAGTGACATGAAGCCAGGTTTGTCGCTGATGCCCATGGACGCCATTCCTTCTGGCAAACTGGACGGCGTGAGGCCACCCAAACGTGCCAGCGCCTTCATCATCGGTTGCGGGCTGCCCAGCAACTTTGCCGCTCCTGCATCTGCGCGGAATTCGCGATGACGCGAAAACCATGCAACGATTACTGATGCAGCAATACCAAACACGATCTGCGACACGATCACGGTAATCGTGTAACCGATGCCCTGCCCGCCATTATTGTCTTTGTTGATTGCGCGATCCACGAAATACCCCACCACGCGCGACAGAAATACGACAAAGGTATTGACCACGCCTTGTACCAAAGTCATGGTCACCATATCGCCATTTGCAACGTGGGCGACTTCATGCGCCAACACAGCCTCAACTTCTTCCTTGGTCATGCTTTGCAGCAGGCCGGTTGACACCGCAACCAGCGCGGAATTCTTGAATGCGCCGGTTGCAAACGCATTCGGCTCACCGTCATACACGGCGACTTCAGGCATTGCGATGCCGGCGCGTTCCGACAGCTTGCGCACAGAATCGATCAGCCACAGTTCAGTGCTCGACGATGGCGCATCAATGACGCGGGCGCCAGTCGACCATTTGGCCATCGGTTTGCTGATCAGCAGCGAGATGATGGAGCCGGTAAAACCAACCACCAGCGAGAACACCAACAACATAGGCAGGTTCAAGCCGGCTTGCGAAATAAAGCGATCCACGCCCAGCAGCGACAACACAATCGACATCACTGCGATGACGGCAATGTTGGTTGCAACGAAGAGGAAAATCCGTTTCATTCAATAATCTCCAAAGGGAATTAGATGCGTTTGATAAATAGGGGCGCCAGCTGAAATTTCAAGAGCGCAAGATAACTGATTCGGCTACTTCACTCAATCATCAGTTTGCCGCCGCCCGGCAATCAGCCCATGAGGGAGAGCGAAATTAAACTCAAAGGTGCCAATCGTGCCAGATTGGTTTTACGCCAGAAGGCAAAGGTGGCAGTTCGCCGAGATCAACCCGCGATTCGCCGGGGCCGTGGAAATCGGAACCGCGCGATGCCAAAAAGCCGTAATTATTGGCGACTTTTGCATAATAGTCATACTGATCAATGGTATGACTGCCTGTCGTCACTTCAATCGCGGCACCACCTAAATCCTTGAATTCACTGAACAATGCATCAAAAGCAAGATCGCTGAATTTGTAGCGCCCCGGATGTGCAATCACCGCGATGCCGCCAGCACTGCGTATCCATTCCACCGCATTTTGCAGAGTCGCCCATCGATGCGGCACGAAACCCGGCTTGCCTTCACCGAGATAATCGGCAAACACATCATGCAGATTGTGACTCAAGCCTAATTCGATAATGTAACGGGCGAAATGGGTGCGTGAAATCAGATCCGGATTACCGACAAACTTGAGCGCCCCTTCGAACGCATCCGGGATGCCGGCCGCTGCCAGTTGTGCTGCGATCTCGCGTGCACGTTGCTCCCGTCCGCCGCGCGTCGCCGCAAGCCCCTCAATCAGAGTCGTATTGTTTTCATCGATTTGCAAACCGACGATATGAACAGTTTGACCCGCCCATGTGATGGAAATTTCGACCCCCGGCACGAAGGGCAAAGCCAGCGCCTTGGCGACGGCTCGCGCTTCCGCAATGCCGCCCACTTCATCATGATCGGTCATGGCCCAGACATCGACGCCATTGGCCTTGGCACGCGTAGCCAATGCCGTCGGCGTCAATGTGCCGTCAGAAACATTGGAATGGCAATGAAGATCAACGTTCAGCATGGGTAGGTATATGGACAGGTAGTGTCAAAAGCAAAGTACAGTTCGATTGTACGCGTGATAATAAATTTTTTGTTGCAATGCAGAATGATTAAAGCAGCGTTTTAATCCAAAAATTGATCTATCGCCTGCGCCACAATCTCAGGCTGATCGTGCTGCAGCATATGACCCGCATCCGGCACCATCAACTGGGTCACCTTGCGCAAATGTGCAACACGTCTGTCAATCTCTGCACGCGCCTGTTCATTGGACCCCATACGCGCCAGCAGTTCACTATTCTTTGCTTCTACCCACAGGACATCTGCGCTCACAGCTTGCCAGCATGCCATGACTTCTTCCACCCGATACAAGTTCGGATTGGGCAGTTTGTGCCTGGGATCGGCTTGAATATCCCAGGACCCCGCTTCGTTCTTTGCTGCCCAGTGTTGCGCCAGAAACTCTGCTCGCTGATCGCTTAAACGCGGATTATTTTTTTGCAGACGTTGCGCAACTTGTTGCAGCGTCGCATAGCTGCGCAGGTACGGTTGACCCTGCACTTCATCCAGCCATCTGGCATAACGCGCCGGTGCTTCATCCGCTTGTGTCGCTGGCATGCCGAATCCCTCTAGCAGGATGAGTTTCTTGATGCGTACGGCACGCACACCGGCGTAAATGCCGGCGACATTGGCACCCAGGCTGTGTCCTAATAAATTGACCGGCTGCCCTGGTGCAAAGTGCTGCAGTAGTGCATCCAGATCGGCCAGATAATCCGGGAACCAATAAGACGATCCCGCATACTCACTCAAACCAAAGCCACGCCAGTCAGGCGCAATCACATGCCAGTCGCGCGCTAGCGCATCGACCAAAAACTGGAATGAGGCAGAGATATCCATCCAGCCATGCAACATGAACAACTTCGGCGCGCTGGCCTCGCCCCAATGCCGGATGTGATAGTGCATGCCACGAATAGACAGGAATTCCGAACGCGAAGACTTCATGCGAGTGACGATAAAAAGCGTTGAATAAAAATATGACTGAGTATGAGCACACCCGGGTAAAGGCGCTGCCCTCACGACAAGACATTGCTACGCATTTTACCTGCGGACACGCGTTGACTGTCGCCGGACGTCAAGTGATCGCGGAGCATGCCTCGACAACAAGTCGCAATGCGTCAATGCCACCCTATCGAGAATCTAAATACAAAACAGGACGTAAACGAGAAAGCGCGCCGATGACTTAATCATCGACGCGCCCACATTTACAAAATTACTTGTCTTTGGCTGCGTCCTGCATGTTTTGACCGACTTCTTCCAGTTTCTTGCCAGTTGCATCCTGCATGTTTGCAGCACTTTCGCTGGCTTCGGCTTTTGCCTTATCAGCTTCCTGGCCCATCTTGGTCGTTGCTTCGTCTACTTTTTGTGCTGCGGTGGCAGCAGCCTGATCAATTTTTTGCCCTGCAGTTTCTGCCGGACCTTTATCGATAGCGACTTCTTCTTTTTTCTGGCAGGCTGCCAAGCCTGCGATCAATACAGTGGCAGCCAGTATGGAGGTGAGAGTTTTGCTTGAATTCATGATTTTCCCTTTTATAAATTGAAGTAACAAATTTACGGCTGCGCGAAAATGCCTTAAAACAATTAATGCTTGCGATAACACTGATGCTTGCAACTATCCCTAAGCATCCTTTGCGCATTCGATTGCGGAGTATCTGAAGAGATAATTCAATCGCAATCTTTCCATCTGACTATCAACTTCTTATCAAGTTTCATTAACGCAGTAACAAGGTGTAACACTGACAACTATTTTATGCCGTTGCAGCGGGTATGCCATTCACCAGCGCCGTTAATTCGGCCTCATTAAAACCCGCGGCTCGTCTGGCAGACAAATTAAAGGGGCCTCTCAGCACAGGCGCTTTGTATTGCATAGTCAAGCTTGCATAAGTCGCGACCGGATCCAGGCCACGTTCATCGCACAGCACCTTGTACCAGTGATTGCCGATGGCGACATGACCAATTTCATCACGCAGGATGATGTCCAGAATCTCCGCCGCCGGCTGATCCCCGGCTTGCGCCAGCTTGGCGCGCGTCATCGGCGTCGCATCCAGACCGCGGGCTTCCAGCGTGCGCGGCACCAGCGCCATACGCGCCAGAATATCGCCGCAGGTTTTATCGGCCATTTCCCACATGCTGTTATGTGCGGGGAAATCGCCATATTGATATCCGAGCGTCTGCAAATGCGCCGCCAGTAGCGAGAAATGCAACGCCTCCTCCGCCGCCACTTGCAGCCAGTCAGCATAGTAGGCGCGCGGCATGCCGGCAAAGCGCCACAGCGCGTCGAGCGCAAGATTGATCGCATTGAATTCGATATGCGTCAGCGCATGGATCATCGCCGCCCGCCCTTCCACCGTCAGCATGGAACGATGCTTCACAAATTTGGGCGAAATCAGTTCGGGCGCCATCGGGCGCCCCGGCATCGGCATCTGCGCGCTCAATGGCTGCTGCGTATTCAGCGATAACGCGTCACTACTCCAGCTTGCCGCCATGGCCACCACTCCTTGTGCCTTGCAGGCCGGATCGGTTTCACCTGCCCATCGCAGTGCGAGCGCACGTAATTCAGAGATGTCGGCAGAAGCAGTAAGGTGGGGAGTATTCATGTGAGTAAAGTAAAATAATGCCTTTGCGGGCAGGAGCGATACAGAGGTGGCATTGTGGAGGAAAAAACCCTTCCATTTCCGCTATTTGACCCCATTTGCATGGATTGCTGGAATTTGACGCATCGATTCGATCAGCATGCAGCCCCGACACTCACCCATTTTATGAAATCATGGCTATCTACCAACTAGGCGCACACGTTCCCGATATCGCCCCGTCCGCTTATGTTACGGATTCCGCCATCATAGTTGGGCGTGTGAGGATCAAAGCCCATTCCAGCGTCTGGTTTCAAGTCACCGTGCGTGGCGACAACGAAGACATCACCATTGGTGAAAACTGCAATCTGCAGGAAGGCGCCGTATTGCACGCCGACCCTGGCTTTCCACTTACGCTGGGTGACAATGTCAGCGTCGGCCATCAGGCGATGATTCACGGTTGCAGCGTAGGTGAAGGATCGCTGATCGGCATACAAGCGGTGATTTTGAATGGCGCAAAAATAGGCAAGAACTGCCTCGTCGGCGCCGGTGCACTGGTCACAGAAGGCAAGGAATACCCGGATAACTCGCTGATCCTCGGCACACCCGCCAAGGTAGTGCGCACCTTAAGCGAAGGCGATATCGCCAACCTGCGCAGAATCGCCGACAGCTACGTAACGCGCGCGCGCGAGTTTAAAAATACATTGAAGAAAATAGGATAAGCATGGCTGACACATTGCATAAATTCTTGTTCGAAGACGCTACCGTGCGTGGCGAACTGGTCGACATTTCCGAAACCTGGCAGCATGTGCTGGCGCGCCGCGATTATCCCAAAGCAGTGAAAGCAGTATTGGGGGAATTGCTGTCGGCCGCAGCACTCTTGTCCGCTAACCTGAAATTCAACGGTGCCATCATCATGCAGATTTATGGCGATGGCCCGGTACGCTTGCTGGTAGTCGAATGCGACTCCGAACTGAACATGCGCGCCACCGCCAAACTGGCAGACGATGCAGACATCAGCGACGACGCCACCTTGCCGCAACTGGTCAACGTGAAAGGCCAGGGTCGTTTTGTCATCACCCTGGATCCGAAAGATAAGCTGCCCGGCCAGCAAGCCTATCAAGGCATCGTCCCGCTGGATGGCGATACGGTAGCAACCGTGATTGAACATTACATGCTGCGTTCGGAACAACTGGATACCAAACTGTGGCTGGCGGCAGATGACAAGGTCTCGCGCGGTTTGTTACTGCAAAAGCTGCCACATGAAGGCGGCATCACCAGTTCTGCCGAAAACGATCTAGGCACATGGGATCGCTCGGTGATGCTTGCATCCACGCTGCATCAGGACGAGCTGCTGGCAACCGATGCGGAAACACTGATGCGCCGCCTTTTCTGGGAAGAAACGATACGCGTATTCGATCCACAGCATCCGCATTTTTTGTGCACGTGTACCCGAGAAAAAGTCGGTACGATGCTGCAAATGCTGGGGCAGGAAGAGGTCAATTCAGCGCTGGAGGAATTAGGCAAACTGGAGGTCGATTGTGATTTCTGCGGCCAGCATTATGAATTTGATCCGGTGGATTGCGCTCAGCTGTTTACAACTGAAGCACCGGTAGAAACCTTGATTGCCGCCAGTCCGATCAAGCACTGATAGAAACAATCCAAGGTAAATATGTACCAATAAAAAACGCGCTTGAGTAAGCGCGTTTTTTATTGGTACATATTATTCAGTGCTTTTCTTTAGGCTCAATCTTGGGCGGTGGAATAGAAACGAATGTGGACTTCTTGTTAGAATCAAGGACTTGCACGAAAATTTCGTTTTCCTTGATCATCCCGAGTTCGTAACGTGCACGTTCTTCTATCGCGCCGGTCCCATCCTTCAAATCCTGCACTTCAGAATTAAGCTTCGCATTGCGCGCTCTTAATTCATCGTTCTTCTTTTGTGCAGCGACTACTTGCTGGTCCAGATCCCACACGCGCAACCATCCACCCTTGCCCAACCACAGCGGGTACTGAATCAGCACGACCAGTGCAGCGAGACAGAGAATGATGAGGCGCATCGGACATTTACACGGCAAATTCGCTCATGCAGCGAGGCCGCATGAGCGCATAGGGAATTACTTCAAATTGTAAAACGCATTACGGCCCGGGTAGCTGGCGATATCACCCAGATCTTCCTCGATGCGCAAGAGCTGGTTGTATTTCGCCATGCGATCGGAACGCGACATCGAACCGGTTTTGATTTGCAGCGAATTGGTACCCACCGCGATATCGGCAATCGTCGAATCTTCGGTTTCGCCCGAGCGATGCGAAATCACGGCGGTGTAGCCGGCGCGCTTGGCCATTTCGATCGCGGCAAATGTTTCTGTCAGCGTACCGATTTGATTGATCTTGATCAGGATCGAATTGGCGATATTTTTCTGGATGCCTTCACGCAGGATCTTGGTGTTGGTCACGAACAAATCGTCACCGACCAATTGCACCTTCTTGCCCAAGGCGGCAGTCAGGGTTGCCCAACCTTCCCAGTCGTTTTCAGCCATGCCGTCTTCGATAGAGATGATCGGATATTTGTCGCACCAAGTTGCCAGCAGATTGGTGAAATCGGTACTCGACAAGGTCAGGCCTTCGCCTTCCAGATGGTATTTGCCGTCTTTGTAGAACTCGCTGGCTGCGCAATCCAGTCCCAGCGCGATTTGCGTACCTGGCTCGTAGCCAGCTTCTTCAATCGCTTGCAAGATCAGTTTGATTGCCGCTTCGTGGTTTTCAACCGATGGTGCGAAACCGCCTTCATCGCCTACCGACGTTGGCAAACCCTTGTCGTTGAGGATTTTTTTCAGTGTGTGGAACACTTCCGCGCCATAGCGCAGCGCTTCGCGGAAACTAGGTGCACCAACCGGAATAATCATGAATTCTTGCAAATCAAGATTGTTGTTGGCGTGCGCGCCACCGTTGATGATGTTCATCATCGGTACCGGCATTTGCATCGCGCCTGAACCGCCAAAGTAGCGATACAGTGGCAAGCCCGATTCTTCGGCTGCCGCCTTGGCAACCGCCATCGACACTGCCAGCGTTGCGTTCGCGCCCAGACGTGCCTTGTTGTCGGTGCCGTCCAGATCGATCAATGTGCGGTCGAGGAATGCTTGTTCGTTCGCATCCAGGCCCATGATCGCTTCGGAGATTTCTGTATTGATATATTCGCAGGCTTTCAATACGCCCTTGCCGAAATAGCGGCTCTTGTCGCCATCGCGCAATTCGATTGCTTCACGCGAACCGGTCGATGCACCGGATGGCACCGAAGCACGACCCATTACGCCGGATTCCAGCAGTACATCGCATTCCACGGTTGGATTGCCGCGTGAATCGATAATTTCACGACCTATGATGTCAACAATTGCACTCATCTATTTCTCCCTAATCAGCAAAATTCTTAATAACGTGATGGTAACGATCGCAGTTCAGCATCATGCGCTGACCTGCGCTTTCGTCAGGCCACTTTTTCCGATGCAGCGTGTTTGTGCGCCAGTGCCGCCTTGATAAACGAGATGAACAACGGATGGCCATCGCGCGGCGTTGACTTGAACTCGGGATGGTATTGCACGCCCACGTACCATGGGTGTGCATTCTTGCCGGTACGCGGCAATTCCATGATTTCACACAGCGATTCGGTTGGGGTACGGGCAGAGACGATCAAGCCTGCCTCTTCAACACGGCTCAGATAATGGTTGTTTGCTTCATAGCGATGACGATGGCGTTCGGTCACTTCGGCGCCATAGATTTCAGCGGCCAGCGTACCCGGCTTGACTGCGCAAGTCTGCGCACCCAGACGCATGGTGCCGCCCAGATCCGAGTTCAGATCGCGACGCTCAATCTTGCCATCGTGATTTTGCCACTCGTTGATCAACGCTACTACCGGTTGCTCGGTATCGGGATCAAATTCGGTCGAATTCGCATGCGGAAGACCCGCCATATTGCGGGCATATTCAATCAGCGCGACTTGCATGCCCAGACAGATGCCGAAGTAAGGAATGCTGTGTTCACGTGCAAAACGTGCAGCCGCGATCTTGCCTTCCACACCGCGCTTGCCGAAGCCGCCAGGCACCAGAATCGCATCGTATTTGGCCAGACATTGCGGCCCCTTGACTTCGATTTCTTCGGAGTCCAGATATTCGATATTGACGCGACTTTCGGTATGAATACCGGCGTGACGCAAAGCTTCAGTCAACGACTTGTAGGATTCGGTCAGATCGACATATTTGCCGACCATGCCAATGGTGACGCTGTCTTTCGGGTTTTCCAGTGCGTGCACCAGCTTGGTCCAGACAGACAGGTCAGCCGGTTTCGGCGACAAGGCCAGCTTTTCGCAGACGATGCGATCCAGCCCCTGGTCGTACAACATTTGTGGAATCTTGTAGATGGTGTCGGCATCCCACACGGAAATGACGGCATCTTCCTGCACGTTGGAAAACAGCGAAATCTTGGCGCGTTCATCATCCGGAATCGGACGATCGGCGCGGCACAATAACGCGTCTGGGGAAATACCGATTTCGCGCAGTTTTTGCACACTGTGTTGCGTAGGCTTGGTTTTCAATTCACCAGCCGAAACCAGATATGGAACCAGGGTCAGATGGACGAAAGCTGCCGCATTGCGACCGGCGCGCAGACTCAGTTGACGCGCAGCTTCGAGGAAAGGCAGCGATTCGATATCACCAACGGTACCGCCGATTTCCACCAATGCCACGTCAAAACCTTCGGCACCGCGATAGATGTAATCCTGGATTTCATTGGTGATGTGCGGAATGACCTGGACGGTTTTGCCCAGATATTCGCCACGACGTTCCTTGCGGATCACCGATTCATAAATCTGGCCAGTCGTGAAGTTATTCACCTTGCGCATTTTCGCAGTGATGAAACGTTCATAGTGACCCAGATCCAGATCGGTCTCGGCGCCGTCTTCGGTAACGAAAACTTCGCCGTGCTGGAATGGACTCATCGTGCCGGGATCAACGTTGATATACGGATCGAGCTTGAGAAGAGTGACTTTGAGGCCGCGCGATTCAAGGATCGCGGCGAGAGAGGCGGCTGCAATCCCTTTGCCAAGGGAAGACACAACGCCGCCAGTTACGAATACAAACTTGGTCATTACAGAAGGTGCCGAACGGCACGTGCGGGAAATTCGAATTATACCTCAAACACTCGCCATTCTCCGACGTTTTAGGAGGAATTTAAACGGGGTTTTAATCCATCATCTGGAATCCGCAGCCGTGATCCCGATGCGACCAGCCTCACGCATGTTTGTTAAATGGGCGGCGTCACAACATGAGGGGCGACGCCGAGTTGCAATTATTGCCATCCAAAAAATATTAACGGCCATACCAATAACGGGCATGTTCGCGACGGTATTCACTCACTTCTATCGTAGAGCCAAAGCGCAAAGAAATGGCGCCAGCCTCGTCACTGCGCAGGCGCTGAATATCGAGCTCTCCATAGCGCTCGAATATCTCCCCTTTCGGATGACGATAGCGATTGCGATACCCGACCTGGAACAGGGCAATCTGCGGCTGCACTGCCTGCAAAAATGGTAGCGTCGATGAGGTGCCGCTGCCGTGATGGGGCGCCAGCAATACATTTGCCCGCAGTTTGGCCGCATCACCGGCCACCAGTTCTGCTTCTTGCACAGCTTCTATATCGCCGGGCAGCAAGATGGAATGCCCGTTCACGCTTATCTTCAAGGTGCAACTACGGGCATTCGGCTTCCACTTGTCGCTGGTATAACTGCCCGCCGTCGGGTGCAGCACTTCGAAATCGGCACCATCCCAATGCCATGCCTGACCTGCAGCGCAGGTGTCATGCACGGAAGCGGCATGAACAATCGGATGATCCAGCGGCAAGGACGACGATATGCGCGCAATATTGATTTCCTTCATGATCGATAGCGCACCGCCCGCATGATCCATGTCGCCATGCGAAATCATCATGCCATCCAGCCGATTGATACCGCGCGCGCGCAGATAAGGCAGGATGACGCGATTGCCGCCATCCGATTCCGGCGAATAGGAAGGACCGGTGTCATAAAGGAAGCGATGCTGTTCGGTTTCCAGTAACAAGGCCATGCCCTGCCCCACATCAAATGCCGTGATCCACATTTCTCCGGCGCGGGGATGGGTCGGTACATTCAACACCAGTGGTAACCAAGCAAACAAACCCAGATAGCGCGCAGGCCAGCCGCGCGGCGCAAGCATCCAGAGCGTGCCGAGCAAAGCCAGCACGAACATCCACCAGGCTGGTACCGGCGCAGTCCACACCGCGAATGAAAATCTACTCAACCATTGAAGCAGTTGGGCTAATTGTTCAACCAGAAAATGCGCAGACATCAAACACCATGTCGACAATGGCGCAGGCGATACACTACCGACCAGCGCCAAAGGCGTTACCAGAAAACTGACTAATGGAATCGCGATCGCATTGGCGACCGGACTGACAAGAGATGTTTGAGCGAACAGCAACACTGTCAACGGCACCAAACCCAGCGTGACCGCATATTGCGTCAAGGTCGCATTCGTCAATACCGTTCGCCATCTGGATTGCGCAGCAGTTGCATGCTCGGCCGCACGCCCCACGCTGACATAGAGAATCACGGCTACTGCCGCAAACGACAGCCAGAATCCCGCTCCCAGCACGGCCCACGGATCCAGCAAAACGACCAACCCCAACGCCAGACACAGCACGTGTGTAACACTGGTAATGCGCCCGCACCACAAAGCCGTTGCGACCACGCTCAACATGATCAACGTGCGCTGCGCCGGCAAGCCGGAGCCTGCGAGCAATACATACGTCAATGCGGCCAGCGCGCCGCCCAGTGCAGCCGCTTTCTGCGCAGGCAAGATCAAGGGCAAACGGGCAGAAGTAAAAAACGAACGTCGCCACAGTGCAAAAATCAAACCGGCAAACAAGGCTGCCACCATCGTGATGTGCAAACCTGAGATCGAGACCAGGTGCGAGATCCCGGTTCGACTGAACACGCTCCAGTCCGATTGACTGATCGCGCGCTGATCACCTACGACCAGCGCCACAATCACTCCGGCATAAGGTTTATCCGGCAGCGCCTGCTGTACGCGCTCGCGCAACCAGCTGCGACTACGCTCAACCACATTATTGAAACTGAAGACGAAATGATCGAGTCGCGTGTTCTTTTGTCCATTTGCAAGATCGGGCCGTATATGGCCGGTCGCCCGGATATTCTGCTCCAGCAGCCACATTTCATAATCGAAACCATGCGGGTTCGCGTTGCCGTGCGGCTTGCGCAAACGCACGATGAATTGCCAGCGTTCGCCGGGCTTCACCTCGGCGACTTTCTGGATGGCGTCCGTACCGAAAGCGGAATACCAGGACAAGGCTAGCCTTGATGGCAGCACCGGCGTCACGCCATCCATCGGCAAGACCTTTTCAACGGCGAAATTGAAACGTACACCACGCTCGAAATAGCTGGGCATGCTGTCTATCGTGCCCACTATCGTGACGTCCTGCCCTTCGAGTTCTTTGGGCAGCTCATGCGACAAATAATATTGCGCAAACAGTGCTGCCCAGACAAAACCGAGCAGCACCCCCATCAAGGCACGCAAAAGAATGTTGAACTGAAACTGAAGGACATGCTGAAACACATGGCGATGCAATGCAGCCAGCCCACCGACTACGACGAGCAAGAAAACAAGGAAGGAATAGTGAGGCAGCGTAGCCTGCATCTGCAGGCAGGCAGCACCGACGACAAAGCCGACGATCGCGCTGCGCATGCGGCAGCTAGATCACGGCACCGAGTCGCGGCATCGCGGCCAGCGCGTTCGCAGACGTTATTTGGGCAATGGCCGCGAGGGGCATGTCACGCAATTCAGCCAGCACCTGGCCTATACGCGGCAATTGTTCCGGACTATTGCGTTGTGGATGCACCCACGCAGGCGAAATATCGGGCGCATCGGTTTCGAGCACCAGGGATTCTATCGGTAACATGGTTGCCAGACGGCGTAGCTGCAATGCGCGCGTGAATGTCATCGCACCGCCAAAGCCCAGCTTGAAGCCCAGTTCGATAAAGACCTCGGCTTGCTGGAAGCTGCCGTTGAATGCATGAGCAATGCCACCGATGACATTGATGCGGCGCAGGTATTTGAGGATAGTGTCTTGCGACTTACGCACGTGCAACAGCACAGGCAAGCCATGTTCGCGGGCGATCTTGAGTTGCTCGGTATAGAAAAATTCCTGCTTCTCCCGCATGACTGGCGTGGTCAATGTCGGCACGAAAAAATCCAGGCCGATTTCACCTATCGCGACAAAGCGCGGGTCATTCATTGCCGAGGCGACCGCACTGCGCATCACCGCAAGATCCTCTTCTTTTGCCTGCGGCACAAAAATCGGATGTATGCCGAGCGCATAGGTGCAATTGGCGTTTCTGTGCGCCAGCGATTCCACGATGGAAAAGTTATCGCGCGCCACTGCCGGGATAACGATCATGTTTACCGCCTGCTGCTGCGCACGTGCCGCGACCGCATCTTCTTCAGACGCAAACTCCGCTGCATCCAGATGGCAGTGGGTATCTATCCACATATATTTATCCACGTGTCTTTATCTACGTGAAAGGTCAGTACCATCGAACCGTTGAATCGTATGCGCGCATGCATCATGTCGACTCCTGCTTCACATTGGTGGATCGCTAATCAGTGATGGTGCAACTCGTCATTGTAGGTTTGCAGTCCCTCGTCTGACAAACGCAGAATGCGATCGCAATGCGTTGCCAGCTCGACGTCATGCGTGACGATAACGAAGGCAGTTCCCAGCGTACGCGACAACTCCAGCATCAGGTCGAACGTCTTTTGCGCTGTATGCCGGTCCAGATTGCCGGTCGGTTCATCGGCCAGCACACAGGCCGGCTGTGTCACCAATGCACGTGCGAGTGCTACGCGCTGGCGTTCGCCACCCGAAAGTTCACCCGGCACATGCGTCACACGATGCTCAAGACCGACACGCGACAAAATCGCGCGCGCAGCTTCATGCGCTTCCGCACGCGGTACGCGACGTATCATCAAGGGCATCGCCACATTATCCAGCGCGGAAAATTCCGGCAGCAGATGGTGAAACTGATAAACAAAACCCAATGATCGGTTACGCAGATTGCCGCGCGTCTTTTCATCCAGGCTGGCAAAATCCTGATTCAGCAGGGTCACCGAACCATTACTGGGCGTGTCCAGCCCGCCCAGCAAATGCAGCAAGGTCGATTTGCCCGAACCGGATGCACCAACAATCGCCACCCGTTCGCCTTTGACGATGTCGAGATTGACGCCCTTTAATACATCGACCGCGTATTTTCCTTGCGTAAACGTCTTCGCAAGATCACGGCAAGCCAGTACATGTTCACTCATAACGCAATGCCTCCGCAGGTTTTACGCGGGCTGCCCACCAGCTAGGATAAATCGTGGCCAGGAATGCCAATACAACCGCTACGCCCCCAATAGTCCACACATCGGGCCAACGCAGGTCCGACGGCAATGAACTGATCAAGTAAATATCTTTAGGCAGGAATTGCACGTGCAATAGTCTTTCGATAAAAGGCACGATGACATCGATATTCGATGCAATCAATACGCCGCCGCCAACCCCTATCGCAGTGCCGGACAAACCCACCAGCGCGCCCTGAATCATGAAGATCTTCATGATCGAACCGGGCGATGCGCCCAGCGTGCGCAAGATCGCAATGTCTGCCTGCTTGTCGGTCACCGTCATCACCAGCGTAGATACCAGATTGAATGCTGCTACCGCAATGATCAGCGTCAGGATGATGAACATCATGCGTTTTTCCGTCTGCACCGCGGCAAACCAGTTGCGATTTTGGCGCGACCAGTCACGTATCAATACATCGCCGCTCAAGGTACGCGATAAATCCAGGGCAACTTGCGGAGCACGTTGCATGTCTTCAATTTTCAAACGCAAACCGGATGGTGCTCCCAGCTTGAACATTTTCATTGCATCGTCGATATGGATAAACGCCAGCGTCGAATCGTATTCGAAATGACCCGAATCAAATATGCCCACCACCGTGAATTGCTTGAGCCTTGGAATCACACCGGCCGGCGTCACCTGCCCTTGCGGTGCAATCATCGTAACCTTGTCGCCGAGTTGCGCATTCATGCTGCGCGCCAGCTCATTGCCAAGAACGATATTAAACTCGCCGCTACGCAAATCGTTCAGGCTGCCCGATTTGACTTGCGAAGCCACATCCGAAACCTTGGGCTCCTGATCGGGCAACACGCCGCGCACGGCAATACCGCGCAGCGTTTCATCGCGCGTCATCATCGCTTGCGCATCGACGTAGGGTGCGGCGCCGAGCACTTCCTTGTTGGTGAACGCTTCACGCGCGGTATTTTGCCAATCCGGCAAAGCGCCTTGCGGCTCGAAGATTTCGATATGCGACAGCACGGACAACATGCGGTCACGGACTTCCTTTTGAAAACCATTCATTACCGACAGCACGACGATCAATGCCGCCACGCCCAACGCAATGCCGGCCATGGAGATCAGAGAGATGAAGGAAATGAAGCTGTTGCGACCGCTACGGCGACCGGCGCGCGTGTAGCGTATGCCGACCAACCACTCGAAAGATAGATTTTTTATGATGCTCAATGAACGCTCCTGAATGCAGCACGCAGTTTGCCATACATTTCCGCTTGCCAGCAAAGCCGGTGACGGAATATGGCTGATCCGAATACCTCCGTTCATGGACTCTTTGCAGCGATTTCCGTTCCACCTTCATGCAAATAGATGTTTCGGTAGTCGGCAAAGCTGATGATTAACAAGATAATCATTCTGTTGTTGCACATAATAAAAGGCTGATCATGAAAAAAGTCTGCGCTATCACCCCACTCCTCGCCGCATCGCGACGCGATGAACCACAGCGAGCCTTGGCCCCCCGGGACCGGACATGCGCAATGACCGCCCTGTCGTACGCCCCCAGATAAAACAGCGCCCGCATATCCGCTGCCGCGACGGCTCGCGCCAGTACACAGAACGCGCGTGCCGCAATCATCGGGGCGTGCGCCGATAATACCAACCGCCGGTGGCATTTTATTTCCGCCGCAACTGCACAGCATGGCGGCCAAGGCATCATTGCCCTACAATCGCGGCATGACTCAACTTGACCTGCTTTTACCGTTTGCCATGCCACCGGGCGAAATGGCGCGCGACCTGCTGCGCGAACTGAAAATGCCCTCTCTCGCCATGCTGCTGGCCCGTGCCAGCCGCTCGGAACACGAGATTTCCGATGGATTCGCGCACGCGCTGCCGCATGAATACTGGCTGGCGCGCCAGTTCGATATTGCCCCTGTACGCGACTCGGACAACAGCCCTGCACTTGCCGCCAGCGCGATGCGCAGCTTTCATCTCCCGGCAGAAACCGGCACATGGTTCATTCTGCAACCCGTGCATCTGCACATCACGCGCGACCACCTGGTCTTGACCGATACTCGCCAATTGCAACTTGCAGAATCCGATGCCCGTGCCCTGTTCGATATCGTGCAGCCATTGTTTGAAGAGATCGGTACATCCCTGGTGTATGGCGATGCACAAACCTGGTTCATGCGCGCCGACGATTGGCACGCGCTGCAAACATCAACGCCCGACGCTGCGTGCGGCCATAACATCGATATCTGGATGCCGAAGGGACCGCATGAACGCGATTGGCGTCGCCTGCAAAATGAAATCCAGATGCATTGGCACGCCCATGCAGTCAATGAAGAACGTGAAACCCGCGGCCTGAAGCCAGTCAATTCGGTCTGGCTGTGGGGCGGTGCAGAGGCACAAAAACGTTCAGATACGAACGCCAAATTTGAAGAAGCGTTCACTTTTTCAAATGAGCGAAAACCATTCACTGCTTTTGCCAACCAGCAGATTACGATTACTTCGGCTGCAGATATGCTCGCAGCAAGGCCGGAACGCGGGCTGCTGACTATAGACGACCTGATCGAAGCAGCTTTGGCTGGTGATTGGGCTGAATGGCTACAGCGCTTTCAAGTCATGGAAGAACTTTGGTTCGCCCCCTTGCTGACCGCATTACAGGATGGCCGAATCGATAAGCTGGCAATCACGATCAGCCACAACACCGCCTGCTCCACATTCAACATCAGCAAATCATCGCTGCGCAAATTCTGGCGCAAGCCTTCACTGGCACGTCTGGCATCATGACCCGCATTTCCACTCGCCCCTACCCGTTTCGCGACGCAGAACGCATGCGCCAAAGCGGCGTGCATCCTGTCATGGCGCGTCTTTATGCAGCGCGCGGCCTGCTTGACCTGAGAGAATTGGCCAGCGACCTGACGGCGCTGATTCCACCGTCTGGTTTGTTGCATATCGACGTCGCCGCCGTATTTCTGGCAGATGCGATTGCAGAAAAAAAGAAACTGGTCATCGTTGCCGATTACGATTGTGATGGCGCTACCGCCTGCGCGGTCGCCTTGCGCGGGCTGCGATCCATGGGGGCGATTGTCGATTTCATCGTACCGAATCGCTTTGAATACGGTTACGGCCTGACGCCGGAAATCGTCGCCCTCGCCGTACGCGAAAAATCACCGGACATCATCGTCACCGTCGATAACGGCATCGCCAGCATAGACGGCGTGGCAGAAGCCAATCGGCGCGGCATAGACGTCGTCGTCACCGATCACCATTTGCCGGCCGATACCCTGCCCAAGGCACGCGTGATCGTGAACCCGAATCAACCGGACTGCGGCTTTCCGAGCAAGAATCTGGCGGGCGTGGGCGTGATGTTTTACGTACTGCTGGCCTTGCGCGCAGAAATGCGCAAGCGCGGCATCTTCGATGCGCAATCCCAGCCCAAGCTGGACGCTTTGCTGGATCTGGTGGCGCTCGGCACCGTGGCCGACGTCGTCAAGCTCGACGCCAACAATCGCATCCTGGTGGCGCAGGGCTTGAAGCGCATGCGTGCCGGCCGCATGCATGCAGGTGTCGCCGCCCTCTTCCGCGCCGCCGGACGTGAAGCGCGGCGCGCTTCGCCTTTCGACCTCGGCTTTGCACTCGGACCGCGCTTGAATGCAGCGGGACGCCTGTCGGATATGTCGCTGGGCATCGAATGCCTGACTACCGACGACGAAGGCCGTGCCTGGGCGATCGCACAGCAACTCGACGAAATCAATCGCGAACGCCGCACCATCGAAGCCGATATGCAGGACACCGCCCTGCTCTTGCTGGAAAACTTCAACCCGCAAGACAAGACCACCATCAGCGTTTTCGACGCTAGCTGGCATCAAGGTGTAATCGGGATTGTCGCGTCGCGTTTAAAGGACAAGTTTTATCGCCCTACCATTACCTTCGCCGATGCAGGCGATGGCTGGATCAAGGGCTCGGGACGCTCGATTGCCGGCTTCCATTTGCGCGATGCGCTTGACTTGGTATCAAAGCATGCGCCGACGCTGATCGACAAGTTCGGCGGCCACGCGATGGCAGCCGGCTTGACTATCCGCGCCGATGCACTGGACGCATTCACGCAGGCTTTTGAAGCGGTCGGCAAGAATTGGCTGAATCAGCATCAGCTGGAGCGCGTGATCGAAACCGACGGTCCGCTGGAATCCGCCTATTTCACCACGCAGTTCATTGAGTTAATGGAGGAACAGGTATGGGGCCAGGGTTTTGCGCCCCCGCTGTTTTGCGATGAGTTCCGCGTGGTTAACCAGCGCATTCTGAAAGAACGCCATCTGAAATTAACGCTGGAAAAAGACGGCGTCACCTACGATGCGATCTGGTTTGGTCACATCGACTCCTTACCTGGCCGCGCCAAGGTTGCCTACCGCCTGGACGCCAATGAATTCAATGGCCGAACCCGTGTGCAATTGCTGGTCGAGCACGCCGAAGCCGCCGGTTAAGAAGACACCCAGGCATCTGCAGAATACCTGCGTCAGCGCACCGGCAGGAATTGCAGCAAAGAGCCGCCAAACAGGTTTTGCACATAGTTGATGCCAACGCGCCGGTATTTTTCGGTGACAAATTCGGCCAATAGATCGAGGCGTCCGACTATCTTGCCAAATTCGCGCTCGAAGCTCAGGTTGCGTCCACTTTCGCTGATTTCGTCGGACAGCAGCAACACCCTGCCCGTCGCATCGCGGCGGCTACCCATCAACCAGATGGCAATTTCGATATTGCGTGCCGCGTTGTAGAGATGCTGCGCATCCAGGCTGTCGATCAGGAAGAATTCCATCTTGCCATCGTGTGCAGTGATGATCATGTCGCTGGACGCATAGATGAATGCGGCAACCCGATCACCGCTGAAATCCGGCGTCAGGGCCAGCGATAAAGCCTTGATATCGCGCTGCCCCTGCAATCCCGCCCATGCCTGCCTTTGTTCTATCGCGTTACGGACACGTTTGACCGCATCTTCCCGGCTGGCCGCAGTCTTCTTCCATTCAGCCGGATTGCGCCGGTACAGCTTGTCCATCAATAGATAAAGACTGTCCAGATTGTCGCGCATGGCGATGGTGGCGATACGATTGGTATCGGACTGCCCCATTTCCTTGCCACTGGTAGAGACGCCCTTGACTTCCCCGCGCGGTGCCGGCGTTGCAGTGCAACCCGCCAACGCGGCACACAGGCACAACAGCCAGCAAGCGCGTCGCGATCCCTCCATATTTATTACTCCCCTCATCATATTTATAGAAAAGAAGACAGCACAAAGTAAAAACGATTCAATCGGCAAGACTGTATCTTCTGCAGGGCTTAAAACACAGTGTGGCTCGCGTATAATGTCCGGTTTTACCGCAAAAGAAAATACTATGGAAGCCGAACGCCTCAATTCCCTCGAATCCCTGCTCGCCGATCTCACGATACGCGCGACCGAACTTCGGAGGTATCTTTGACTTCGATATCAAGTCAGAGAAGCTAGACCAAGTCAACGGCGAATTGGAAGACCCGAAAGTCTGGGACGATCCAAAACGCGCCCAGGATCTGGGCAAAGAAAAGAAATCGCTGGAAGCGATCGTGCATACCATTATCAAGGTAGATGCTGAGCTGAAAGACGCGCAGGATTTGTTTGAGATGGCGCGCGAAGAAAAAGACGAAGACACTGTCGCCGCGATTGAAGCCGATACGCAAGAACTGCTCAAGATCGTCGAAGGTATGGAATTCCGCCGCATGTTCAGCGGCCCCATGGATGCCAACAACTGCTTTATCGACATCCAGGCCGGTGCGGGTGGTACCGAAGCGCAGGATTGGGCGTCAATGTTGTTGCGTCAGTATTTGCGCTATTGCGAACGCAAGGGCTTCAAGGTTGAAATTCTGGAACAATCGGATGGCGAGGTCGCCGGCATTAAAACAGCCACGCTGAAAGTCGAGGGCGAATACGCCTACGGCCTGCTGCGGACAGAAACCGGCGTACATCGTCTGGTGCGCAAATCACCATTCGATTCTGCTAACGGTCGCCACACTTCGTTCTCAAGCCTGTTCGTGTATCCGGAAGTCGATGACTCTATCGAGATCGATATCAATCCTGCCGACGTGCGTATTGATACCTATCGTGCGTCCGGTGCCGGTGGTCAGCATATTAATAAAACCGATTCTGCGGTGCGTCTGACGCATGGTCCATCCGGTATTGTTGTGCAGTGTCAGAACGACCGTTCACAGCATCGCAACAAGGCGGAAGCGTGGGACATGCTGAAAGCCAAGCTGTTTGAACTGGAAATGCGCAATCGCATGAGCGAACAGCAAAAGCTGGAAGATTCAAAAACCGACGTCGGCTGGGGTCATCAGATCCGCTCTTACGTGCTGGATCAGTCGCGCATCAAGGATTTGCGCACCGGTTTCGAAACTGGCAATACCAAGGCGGTGCTTGACGGCGATCTGGACGACTTCATTGCCGCATCACTGAAGCAAGGCGTTTAGCTCCCTCCCATTCGCCTGATTCAAACGCTTCAGCACATTTGCCGCTGCTCCATTTTTAAACGCATTCACATAACAGATTGTTGCCCATGACTACGCATAACGACGACGCTGCAGCCGCGCTACCGATAGACGAAAACAAAATCATCGCCGAGCGTCGCGCCAAGTTGAGCGCCCTGCGCGAACAAGGTATCGCCTTCCCTAATGACTTCCGCCCGCAGCACAAGGCGGCCGATCTGCACGCCGAATACGGCAACAGGACGCGCGAAGAACTGGAAGCCGAGCCTGTCACCGTGGTACTGGCAGGTCGCATGATGTTGAAGCGGGAAGCAGGCAAGAAGGCGGCATTCGCCACACTGCAGGATGCATCCGGACCAAAGGCGGACGGCCGCATCCAGATCTATGCCACGCTGGACCTGACCGGCGAAGCCGCGATGGCGGCCCTGCATCACTATGATCTCGGCGACATCCTCGGCGTCAGCGGCACGCTGTTCAAGACCAAGACCGACGAATTGACGATCAAGGTCACCGAACTGCGCCTGATCACCAAATCGCTGCGCCCGCTGCCGGATAAATTCCACGGCCTCGCCGTCCAGGAAACCAAGTCTCGCCAGCGTTACGTCGACCTCATCATGAATGAGGAAACACGTCGCACCTTCAA
>CAYOQL010000030.1:0-28024 GCA_964406085.1 uncultured Herminiimonas sp. | reverse complement strand
TTCCAGTCGAAGCCCAGCCATTTGACGCTGTCGATGATGGTGTCTACGTATTCCTGTTCTTCCTTGGTCGGATTGGTATCGTCGAAGCGCAGGTTGCAGCGGCCGGCGTAATCGCGCGCCAGGCCGAAGTTGAGGCAGATCGATTTGGCGTGGCCGATGTGCAGGTAACCGTTAGGCTCCGGCGGGAAGCGGGTGATGACGCTAGGCAGCGGCTGGCCGTCCTTGCCCACACGTTTTTCGTGTTTGCCTGCGGCGAGATCGGCTTCGATGATGCCGCGCAGGAAATTGGAGCTGGCCGGGTTGGCTGCCGCGTTGGCATTGTTGTTGCCGTTTTTTGAATCGTTGCTCATGGATGCTTGTGCCTTGCTGGGTGCGCAAATTAAGAAGTAACGGGCATTTTACCGTAGCGCCCGCTGTGCTTGCTCACTATATGCGGGCTGTCTGGATATGGCCCTGGATTGCACGGCGAGCGGGTTGAAACCGGCGGCTGTGCGCGGCGACGGCGAGGTGGTGGCGCTGGGGTAGCGCGAGGGAAAGGCAGTGAGGTAGAGGTGCGGCGGGCGATGCGGAAACGCCTCAGCGCAAGGCGTCAGGAGAGCAACAGGCAGTGGAATGCATCCGCCGCCTGTTTATACCCCGATCTGGACTAGGCCTTGGGCACGACCTTGGGCATGTTCTGCGTCCTGTGCATCGCGCCGCGCTCGACGTACATCAGGAACATCAGAATCACGATAGGCAGCGACAGCGCGTAGAAACCGGCGAACTGATAGGCGAACGCCGCGCCGACTGCGCCGACGGCAAACGCAATGACCGGCCACAGGAACTTGATAAAGCGCTGCTTGACCATGTTGTCGGCGGCGCCGCGTACGACATCGACCGCGTCGATGACCAGTTGCGTGACGTTGCCGGTCATCATGGCGGTCGGTGCCAGGTGCGACAGCAGCAAGCGACCGCAGGCGCTGTGCGAGCCCATCGCGGTGGCACCGATGAGGCCGGCGATTTCTGCCATCAGCGTCGGCTCCGCACCAATCGGGCTGGCCTTGATGCCGGCGACCATGAAGGCGATCAGCAACAGCAGTTCGAGGATGTAGCAATACCACAGCGCATGGAAGTTATATTTGAGCAGCGCGGCGATCATCAGGCGCGTGAACACGACGCCGAAAATGAAGGCAGGGAAGGCGAGAATTTTGAGCAGCAGCGGGCCGCCTTGCGGATGCGCCATTTCTGCGCCGATGAGTACGAAGTTGCCCGTTACGTGTGCAGTAAATAATCCAAACAGTGCAACGAAACCGAGGGTATCTACATAACCGGCGAGGAAGCCGAGACTGATGTTTTGTATCTTGTGGCGAACTTCACTGCGTTTCATTGATTCTCCAATTTCTGATGCATGAACATCCTGCATGACCGTGCTGAATGAGCGCCATGTTTGATGGACGAGGACCCGAACAAATTGCACAACGATTGCACAACATGCATAAGCAGGATTCGTGCGCACGATGCTTGCAGTTCATATAGCCGGTCACATCGCGGACCACATCGCGGGTCACATCAAAATTGATGTTCTCACAAAGCCATGACGGCGTTGTTACCAGAACGTGAATTCCGCGAAGAATTCGGGAATATTCTGATGAATGCGTTTGCGCTGTCGGAGGATTGCAACGCGCCGACATCGCTTTGTCGGCGAGAGATTCATGTGCTGAATGTCGCTTATGCAGTGCGCGAAATAACTGCGCGACTGCAGGCTATGCAGCCAGCGATGTGCGCCATGATCGCGTCAAGGCCAGGTCGATCCCGGCCACTTGATTTCAGCGTCGTTCACAAAGGTATTTTTGACGCGCTTCGATTTGAGGAAATAGGGTATCCAGATCGCGCTGGCGATCAAGGTTTTTACCAGCTCGGCGTATAAGCTGCCATTTTGTTGTTGCGCTAGCGCGGGCACAAATGAGGCGAAAAATAAATCGGCCATTTGCAGTATGCAGGTAAGGACCAGCCAGCCTACATACAAGGTCGGAACCTGTTTTTGCTTTTTGAAAAACAGGAATGCAAGCCACAGCGTGAGACCTAGCAAGAGGACATTGACGATGATTTCCCACGATAGCAGCAAGGCCAAAGGCGGGTTGTACATGCCCGACTTGCTGCTCAGCAGCGCGAACCATAGCGACGGCCTGAGGATGGGGAAGAAGTTTTGATAGAAGTCGTAGGCGATGCGCAGCGGACTGAGCACCATCGCCAGCGCCGGCAGCAGCAGCCAGCCGCCTATGCCGCACGGTTCGGATGATTGGGCTTCGGATAAAGTTGGGGATGCCGGGGATGCCACGACGTCAGACATAAGAATCCTTTGATGGAAGACGGCTTCCATTAGAACCCAAAGTTTCTTCGCAGACACCCCCATAAACATGGGATATCAGTGCGGCGACGTCATGTTTATTTCAGTCGCCGCTGCCGATGTCGGTAGCCCAAAAATAGCGGACTGCCAGCCGACTTTAAATTCGACTTGATACTCGACTTAATACTCGACTCGATACCTGACTTAATATCCGACGGCCTGCCCGTCCCGACGTTGATCGCTGGCGGCGATGTAGCCGTTTTCGGTTTTCCAGATGAACTGGCCGGAGCCGAAATCCATATAGCTGTCGGCGATGTTCTCTATCTTGTGGCCGCGTGCGAGCAGGGCGGCGCGCACATCCGGTGCCATCGCTTCTTCAACATCGACGGACATGCCGACGTTGACCTTCCAGCGCGGTGCATCGCAGGCCGCTTGCGGCTGCTGGTTATACGACAGCATGCGGATCAGGGTTTGCACATGGCCTTGCGGTTGCATATTGCCGCCCATGACGCCGAAGCTCATTTGCGGCTGACCATCTTTAGTCAGGAAGCCCGGGATGATGGTGTGGAAAGGGCGCTTGTTCGGCGCGACGCAGTTCGGATGCGTGGCGCTCAGGTTGAAGCTGTAGCCGCGATTCTGCAGGCTGATGCCGGTGCCGGGAACCACCACGCCGGAACCGAAACCCATGTAATTGGACTGGATGAAGCTGACCATCATGCCGTTTTCATCGGCGGCGGTTAAATAGATGGTGCCGCCTTTTGGGGGCGTACCGTAGCTGAAGCGATTGGCTTGTTGCAGGTCGATCAGCTTTGCGCGTTCGCTCAGGTATGCATCGTCGAGCAAATCCTTGACGCTGACCTGCGTCATGTACTTTTCATCGGCGACCCATTTATAGGTATCGGCAAAGGCGAGCTTCATCGCTTCGATTTGCAGATGCTGTGCTTCGACCGAATCAGCCGGGAAGCGCGCGACGTCGAGCTTGTCGAGGATGCCGAGCGCAATCAGGGCAGCAATGCCCTGGCCGTTAGGCGGGATCTCGTGCACGGTGTGGCCGGCGTAATTCTTCTGGATAGGGGTGACCCATTCCGGCTTGAAGCCGGCGAGGTCGGCCAGCGTCATGGCGCCGCCGTGTTCCTTCGCATAGTTGACGATGGCGTGGGCCAGTTCGCCGCGATAGAAGGCTTCGCCCTTGGTTTCTGCAATCTTGCGTAGCGATTCTGCAGCATCGGCGAAGACGAAGTTTTCACCCACGTGCGGCGCGCGACCGTGCGGCATGAACGCTTGCGCGAAGCCGGGCTGGTTTTGCAGGATCGGGATCGCATTGCCCCATTTCTTTTGCACCACGGGCGACACCATGTGACCGCGCGCGGCCAACTCGATGGCCGGTTCCAGCAAATCGGCGAAAGGCAGCTTGCCGAATTTATCCGACAGGGCGACCCAGCTGGCAATCGCACCGGGAACGGTCACCGTATCCCAGCCGCGTTCGGGGAAGACGCCATTGTGTTTTTGCTTGAAGTAGTCGACGTTCCATGCGGCGGGCGACGTGCCGGAGCTGTTCAGACCGTGCAGCTGATTGCCGTCCCACACCAGTGCAAATGCATCGCTACCGAGGCCGCACGATACCGGCTCCACGATCGTCAGCGCGGCGGCTGCAGCGATGGCGGCATCGACGGCATTGCCGCCCTTGAGCAGCATGCGCAGGCCGGCTTGTGCCGCCAGCGGTTGCGAAGTCGCGACGGTATTGCGCGCGAACAAAGGTTGGCGGATTGATGGGTAGGGATTGCTCCAGTCAAATGACGGCATGGTGTGGTCCTGATCTGTGATGGGTAAAGTGAGTTTGCTCACGGCGTCGTACTGGCGGTTCTTTATTTGCGGCGGGGTATCAAGTCGGCCATGAATTTAAGTCAGCAGGTTTAAGTCAGCATGTATTAACTATCAGGAAGCTTACGGCAACCTGAATGAATTTAATCGGCTTGCGCGTGTCTGTCTTGTATCGGCTGGCGGAGATTGTGATCGCGCTCATGCAGCGCCATCATTCAATGCCGGCAACACAGACAGATGGAACAGGTAACACGAGGTTCGGCTGCGCAAGGCTTGCACATTCTATAGCGAGTCGCGCACGCTGTTATAAACTGAAGACAGACTTGATGACGGGAACGATGTATGTGGCCTTATCCAAAAATTGTGGCACATCGCGGTGGCGGTGTGCTGGCACCGGAAAACACGATTGCGGCGATGCGCTGCGGACTCAATCATGGTTTCCATGCGGTTGAATTTGATGTGATGCTGGCAAAGGATGGCGTGCCGGTGGTGATGCACGATCCGAACTTTGGCCGCACGATTGCAGGCGAGGGCTGTGTCGCCGACTTCACGGCGCAGGAGCTGGCGGCGCGCGATGCGGGCGCATGGTTTGGCGAAGAATTCATAGGCGAGCCGGTGCCGACCTTCGAGCAGGTGGCTGCTTTTTGCATGCACAACGCGATCTGGATGGATATCGAGATCAAGCCTGTCCCCGGATTCGAGGACCAGACCGGCTGGGTGGTGGCGCAGACGACGCGGCGCTTGTTTGAATCGGTACTGGACCGGTCATCCGCGACCTTGCCGCTACTGTCTTCGTTTTCGTTTGAGGCTTTGCAGGCGGCGCAACTGGCGGCACCGGATATTCCACGCGGCTTTCTGGTTGATGAAATTCCGCCCGACTGGCACGAGCGCTTGCTGGCGCTGGGCGCGATCGCCTTGATGACCAACCACAAGAATCTGACCCCGCTGCTGGCACGCGCGGTGAAGGACGCCGGTTTCGGCCTGTTTTGCTATACCGTCAACCACGCTGCACGCGCGACGGAAATCCTGTCCTGGGGCGTGGATGGCTTCTGTACCGATCGCATTGATGTGATCGGACCCAACTTCAGCGGCGCCGCGACGGTGCTGCGCTGAAACCCGCTTGCCGGGTTTGAATCCATCCGAAAATCGGCGCAGCGCGCGATATTCGCCTGCTCTTTTGCTGCGGCTCGGCGGCTGTTTTACTGTTGTTTCAAGCACAAAGCTGGGGCTTGTTATGCGCTTATCGTAGACGCATATACCGTATAATCGCCGCTTTGCAACGCCAATTTCCTTACATTAGCCACAACATGAACTCGTCCGAAATCCGCGAAAAATTCCTGAAGTTCTTTGAGTCCAAAGGCCACACCATCGTGCCGTCCAGCCCGCTGGTTCCTGGCAACGATCCGACCCTGATGTTCACCAACTCGGGCATGGTCCAGTTCAAGGACGTGTTTCTGGGCGAAGACAAGCGCCCGTATGTGCGTGCGACGTCGGTGCAAGCCTGCCTGCGCGCTGGCGGCAAACACAACGATCTGGAAAACGTCGGCTATACCGCGCGTCACCATACTTTCTTCGAAATGCTGGGCAACTGGTCCTTCGGCGATTACTTCAAGCGCGATGCGCTGATGTGGTCGTGGGAACTGCTGACCAAGGTCTATGGCCTGCCGGGCGAGAAGCTGCTGGCCACGGTCTATATCGAAGATCAGGAAGCCTACGACATCTGGACCAAGGAAATCGGCCTGCCGCCTGAACGCGTAATCCGCATCGGCGACAACAAGGGCGGACGCTACAAGTCGGACAATTTCTGGATGATGGCCGACACCGGCCCATGCGGCCCATGCTCGGAAATTTTCTATGATCACGGCCCGCACATCGCCGGCGGTCCTCCGGGCAGCCCGGATGAAGACGGCGATCGCTTCATCGAAATCTGGAACAACGTGTTCATGCAGTTCGACATGGCGGAAGACGGCTCGGTCAAGCCTTTGCCTGCACCGTGCGTCGATACCGGCATGGGCCTGGAACGTCTGGCAGCGATTCTGCAAGGCGTGCACAGCAACTACGAGATCGACACCTTCGCGGCATTGATCAAGGCTGCTGGACGCGAAACAAACACGAGCGACCTGAAAAACAATTCCTTGCGCGTGATCGCCGATCACATCCGTGCTACCGCATTCCTGGTGGCCGATGGCGTGATTCCATCGAACGAAGGTCGCGGCTATGTACAGCGCCGCATCATCCGCCGCGCGATTCGTCACGGTTACAAGCTGGGCCAGAAAAAACCTTTCTTCCACAAGCTGGTGAAAGACCTGGTCGAGCAAATGGGTGCTGCTTATCCCAAGCTGCAAGCCGATGCACAACGCATTACCGAGGTACTGAAAGCCGAAGAAGAGCGCTTCTTTGAAACGCTGGCCAACGGCATGGAAATCCTCGACACCGCGCTGGCTGGTGGCGTCAAGGTATTGCCGGGCGAAGTTGCATTCAAGCTGCACGACACCTTCGGCTTCCCGCTTGATCTGTCGGCTGACGTATGCCGCGAAAACGGCGTCAGCGTCGATGAAGCAGGTTTCACCGCCGCGATGGAAAAACAAAAAGCCGCAGGCCGCGCAGCAGGCAAGTTCAAGATGGAACGCGCAGTCGAATACACAGGCGCAGGCAATGTCTTCACCGGTTACGAAAATCTGGAAGAGGACGCAACCGTGGTCGGCTTGTATTTCGAAGGCACCGCGGTCAATGAATTGAAAGAAGGCCAGGCCGGCATCGTCGTACTCGACAACACGCCGTTCTACGCAGAAAGCGGCGGTCAGGTTGGCGACCAGGGTTGTGTCTCTGCTGAAGGCGTGCAGTTCGGTGTCGAAGATACGCAAAAGATCAAGGCCGATGTCTATGGCCATCATGGCGTGCAGATGCAAGGCAGCCTGAAGGTCGGCGACAAGGTCAAAGCCGCCGTCGACGGCGCACGTCGTGCCGCCACCATGCGCAATCACTCGGTCACGCACATCATGCACAAGGCTTTGCGCGAAGTGCTGGGTGACCATGTGCAGCAAAAAGGTTCGCTGGTCGATGCCGACAAAACGCGTTTCGACTTTGCCCACAATGCGGCGGTCACGCATGAACAGATACTCGAAATCGAAAAGCGCGTGAATGCAGAAATCCTCGCGAACTCGGATACGCAAGCGCGTGTGATGGATATCGAATCTGCGCAAAAAACTGGCGCGATGATGCTGTTCGGTGAAAAATACGGCGAAAGCGTGCGCGTGCTCGACATCGGTTCCAGTCGCGAATTGTGCGGCGGTACGCACGTCACGCGCACCGGCGATATCGGTTTGTTCAAGGTTATCGGCGAGAGCGGCGTTGCTGCCGGCGTGCGTCGTATCGAAGCGATTACCGGCGCGAATGCCTTGAGCTATCTGCAAGACCTGGAAGCGACTGTGCACAGTGCAGCCGCGACATTGAAGTCGCCACCGCTTGAGTTGCAAACGCGTTTGATGCAAGTGTTGGATCAAATGAAAACGCTGGAACGTGAAGTCAATGCGCTGAAAGGCAAGCTCGCTTCTTCACAAGGCGATGATCTGTTGTCGCAGGCAATCGACGTCAACGGCATCAAGGTCTTGGCAGCCACACTGGAAAATGCCGATGCGGGAACCTTGCGCACCACGATGGATACCTTGAAAGACAAGCTGAAAACTGCTGCCATCGTTCTGGCTGCAGTCAACGACGGCAAGGTCAGCCTGATCGCTGGTGTCACTGCCGATGCAACCGGCAAGGTCAAAGCGGGCGAGTTGGTTAACTTTGTTGCGCAGCAAGTGGGCGGCAAAGGTGGCGGTCGTGCCGATATGGCGCAAGCCGGCGGTACCGATGCCAGCGGTTTGCCGGCAGCCTTGAAAGGCGTGGCGGCATGGGTGAACGAACGAAGCTGATGCATTTTTAATCGCTCCGATCGCGAGCGATAATTCTCTACGGCAACAAAAAAGCGACGCGGCAAAATTGCCGTGTCGCTTTTTTTATTCATTGCCTGCAATTTTTGTTAATCATTGCAAATTCATGCACTTACCAGATTGCGTGGCGTAAATAATGCTTATGCTACATGGTATCTTCTGTCCTCATTTTGATATGCAATTCCGAAGCAGACGAATCAATGTGCATCTCCCATCTTCGATAGGCGGCACAGAATTCGCAAGTGTTGCAACAGGGAAATTGTGAGTATAAGCATCGACCATCCGGCATTGTCTGCATCTGCGGTTTTTGCGCGTGATGTCGGAGGCGTGTTGCCTTCTTTTGTTCGACTCTGCGCATTTTTGATCGTCATGTTTTCTGCCTCGTCTGCCTTGGCCTGGGGCTTCGGAGAAATGCGCTTGCAGTCAGCACTTGGCCAACCGCTCAAAGTCCAGATCGGATTGTTGGGTGATGATGCAGGCAAAGCCGAGGCGCTTTGCTTCAAGGGTTCCTTGCAGTCCCTGGATGGCGTCTCGCTCGGAGGCGTTACCGTTGCCCTGCAGGCAGAGAACGCTCTCATCAGGCTGGCGACTACACGCAACATCAATGAACCTGCTGCGTCACTCATCGTCAGTTACAGCTGTCCACCACACATAAAGCGCGAATACACGATTCTTCTCGATCCTGCACCTAGCCGCGCATTGCCTGTCGTCGCGCGTCAACAGGAGGCGCCGCAGCCGCAAATGTCGTCAAGCGAATCTGCGGCGCAAGCCACGAACGTTGCGGCTGGCGACAAACCTGTAAAAAAACCGCGTCGTCGTGTTCAGGCCGAGCCTTTAGTCGCCACTGACGCAAGCGCGGCAGCAGCGCCAGCGTCAGTGGAAGCGCGCGCATCCCGCAAAAAGGAGCGCGACAAACCATCCGAACCTTTCAAAAATGTGCTGCGTTTGGGCCAGAATGATGGGCTTGGGCCACATCCGCTGGATGGCAAGGGAGGTGTGCATCTGTTGCTGAGTTATGCCTTGCGGGGTGCGGCGCTTCCACCTGCGTCCGCATCTGCGGCCGCGACGAAGGAACCTGTTGTCGCCGCAGACCAGCCGGCTGTTGTTCCTGCACCAGCACCAGCCGAAGATGCCGCCGCGCTGGCCCAGGCGGCGCAGGCGTCAGCGATGACGCAGTTGATGGAAAAAATACAGACGTTGGAAAACAAGACGGAATATCTGCGCAAACAGAACAACCTTCAACTCACTGCGCTCGAAACGGCACAGAAAAATCAGGCTTCGACGTCCAGCGATTATCTGCTTTATTTTTTGTTGTTGGTCTGCCTGGTTGCGATTGCCTGGCTGATGTGGCGCATGCACAAGATACGTTCGAATGTGGAGACTTCTTCCTGGCAGCAAATCGTTCCCTACGATGAATATCCTTACCCTGAACGCGGCTGGGAGGTCGAGCAGACGGTTGCTCCCCTCGCACCAATCGCTGACGCGGGGACACCGGAAAATGACTCGGCCGGGCAGGAACAGTCGGCGGCGGCAGTCGTGGCGAAGGTGGCCGCAGCAGCAGCCTCATTCGACGATGCCGATCAATATTATGACAACCGCTTGAAAGTATCGGCTGCGGAGGAAATTTCCGACGAGATGCAGCAGGCGGAATTCTGGCTCAACATGAATCAGCCGTTGCGCGCAATTGAAGTGCTGGAAGCCAAGCCGGACCATGAAAGACCGACGTCCCCTGTGCACTGGCTCAATCTGATCGACCTCTATCGCCTCGCCGGAGAACGCAACAAGTACGAACAGATGGCAGCACGTTTCATGAGCGTATTCAACGCACGCGTCGCCCCCTGGGATGATGACGCCGCTGCCCCGGAGAATTCGCGCGGTCTGGAGGGTTTTCCGGTGGTCATGGATCGCATAGTTCAACTGTGGCACACCGAAGCCTTGCTGTCGTTCCTCGAAAACCTGTTGATAGACGAGCGGGACGGCGCACGCGCAGGCTTTGATCTGGCGGCATATCGCGACATTCTGTTTTTGACGAATATCGCGCATGGCGTCAAGGCAGCCAAGCGCTTTGATAAGTCGCCGGCCGCTCCTGACTGGTCTATTTTGTAATGGCAGTGCGTGTGGTGATGATACTTAAATGCCAATCATCGCCGCATCAGGTTTCACCCGTCTGGGTTTGGGAGTAGAATCGCCCGTTCCTCAATAGTGATTGATGTGAGAGAAAATCAATGGAATTTACCAAGGACCTCGATGCACGAGGTTTGAATTGCCCTTTACCAATATTGAAGACGAAGAAGGCGCTGGCGGATATGACCACAGGTCAGATCTTGCGTGTGCAGGCAACCGATCCTGGTTCCGTGCGCGATTTTCAGGCGTTTTCCAAGCAAACCGGAAATGAATTGGTAGAGCAGAAAGAAGAGAACGACGTATTTATCTTCTTCATGAAACGCAAGTAAGAGCGACATCAAGCTGCTTTTTTCTGCAAGTCTGTTCCACCGCAATTCCCCTTTGTGCGTATGCACGCTCAGGGCGCACCGTGCCTGACACTCTGTTCATTCCCCATGTTGATATCGGTGTTTCAAGGCCGGATGTCGCGTGGCGTTTCGGTTTTGTGGTCTAGTCTGCGCATGCCAGTCTGAATCGCCGATACGGAAGTCTGCTTGTACTTCCGTTTATAATCGTTCCCAATTTGCATTTATGTCATTCTGATTTTTTTCAAAGGCAGAGCTATGAAAGTGTTGGTTCCAGTCAAACGTGTGGTTGATTACAACGTCAAGGTCCGCGTCAAATCGGATCAATCCGGTGTCGATATCGCCAACGTCAAAATGTCGATGAATCCCTTCGATGAAATCGCCGTGGAAGAAGCGACGCGCCTGAAAGAGGCGGGCAAGGTCACCGAGATCATTGCCGTTTCTTGCGGCGTACTGCAGTCGCAGGAAACCCTGCGTACCGCGATGGCCATTGGTGCCGACCGCGCCATCCTGGTGGAAACCGATGTCGAGTTGCAGCCTTTGGCCGTGGCCAAACTGTTGAAGGCCATTGCCGACAAAGAGCAGCCGCAACTGATCATTCTGGGTAAACAGGCGATCGATGACGACGCCAACCAGACTGGCCAAATGCTGGCAGCCTTGCTCGACTGGCCGCAAGCAACTTACGCGTCGAAAGTGGAAGTCGATGGCGACAAGGTCAAGGTCACGCGTGAAGTCGATGGCGGCATGGAAGTGGTGTCGCTAACATTGCCAGCGATCGTCACGACCGATCTGCGTTTGAACGAGCCGCGTTATGTGACGCTGCCCAACATCATGAAGGCGAAAAAGAAAACGCTGGATAACCTCAAGCCAGCCGATCTGGGCGTCGATGTCACGCCGCGTTTGAAAACGCTGAAAGTGACCGAGCCGGCCAAGCGCGCCGCCGGCATCATCGTGCCGGACGTGGCGACCTTGGTTGCCAAACTGAAGACCGAAGCCAAAGTTATTTAATCATCTGCTGCGGCGTGCAGGAACATGCAGCCGCATGGTTGGAACAATTACAGGAAATCATCATGACCGCACTTGTCATTGCCGAACACGATAACGCCTCCTTAAAAGGCAGCACCCTGCACACGATTACTGCCGCGCTTCAATGCGGTGGCGAGGTGCACGTTTTGATCGCCGGCCATCAAGCCGATGCCGCAGCACAAGCTGCTGCAAAAATTACCGGCGTGACCAAAGTACTGGTGGCCGACGGCGCACAATTTGCCGATGGCCTGGCAGAAAATGTCGCGGCGCAAGCATTGGCGCTCGCCAGCAATTATTCGCACATCCTTGCGCCAGCAACCGCCTACGGTAAAAACATTTTGCCGCGCGTGGCTGCCAAGCTCGACGTTGCGCAAATTTCAGAAATCACCAAAGTCATTTCCGCCGATACGTTCGAGCGTCCTTTCTATGCAGGCAATGCAATCGCAACCGTGCAATCGTCGGATGCAATCAAAGTGATCACTGTGCGTACGACGACGTTCGATTCCGCAGTAGAAGGCGGCACCGCGACGGTGGAGAACGTGACGGCGGTTGCAGATTCCGGCAAGTCATCGTTTGTGTCGCGCGAACTGGCAACATCGGCACGTCCTGAATTGACGGCTGCAAAAATCGTTGTCTCCGGCGGTCGCGGCATGGGCTCGGAAGAGAGCTTCAAGATCCTCGAGCCACTGGCCGACAAACTCGGTGCGGCGATGGGCGCATCGCGTGCCGCAGTCGACGCAGGCTATGTTCCTAACGATTGGCAAGTCGGTCAGACCGGCAAGATTGTCGCGCCTGATTTGTATATCGCGGTCGGTATCTCGGGCGCGATCCAGCATCTGGCCGGCATGAAGGATTCCAAAGTGATCGTGGCAATCAACAAGGATGCGGAAGCGCCGATTTTCTCGGTGTCGGATTACGGCATCGTGGGTGATCTGTTCGAGATCGTGCCTAAGCTGGTTGCTGAACTGGGCTAAAGAAATACGTAATATGCAGGTGGCAAAAATTGCCATCTGTAAAAGAAGTGGGCAGGACGTGAAAGCGAGTTGTCGTGTGTTCGGGATTTTTTCTGGCACACTGCGATTTACTGAACGTCCTGCCCATTTTCTTTAGGAGCTTTGCATGAGCTACGTCGCACCGTTAAAAGACATGCTGTTCGTGATGAACGAGTTGGCCGATCTGAAAGCCGTCAATGCCTTGCCTGGTTGCGAAGATGCGACGCCGGAAACGGTAGAAGCGGTGCTGGAAGAAAACGCACGCTTTTGCAGTGAAGTGATTGCGCCGCTCAACAAGGCTGGCGATCAACATCCAAGTACATGGAAAGACGGCAAGGTCACGACCACGCCCGGTTTCAAGGAAGCATTCAAGGCATACGGCGAGGCTGGCTGGCAGGGCGTGCAGCATCCTGTCGATTTTGGCGGACAGGGTTTGCCGAAATTGGTGGCGGCGCCTTGCATGGAAATGCTGAATGCAGCCAACCTGTCTTTCGCCTTATGTCCCTTGCTGACCGATGGCGCGATCGAAGCTTTAATGACGGCCGGCTCGGACGAGCAAAAAGAAAAATTCCTCCCGAATTTTATTTCCGGCAAGTGGACAGGCACGATGAACCTGACCGAGCCGCAAGCAGGTTCGGATCTGGCGATGGTGCGCTCGCGTGCGATTCCGCAGGGCGATGGCACGTACAAGATTTCCGGTACCAAGATTTTCATTACTTACGGCGAACACGATATGGCGGAGAACATCATCCACCTCGTGCTGGCGCGCACGCCTGATGCACCGGAAGGCGTGAAGGGGATATCGCTGTTTGTCGTGCCGAAATTTCTGGTCAATGCAGATGGTTCGCTGGGCGAGCGCAATGATGCGTTTTGCGTATCCATCGAACACAAGCTGGGCATCAAGGCGAGCCCGACGGCTGTATTGCAGTTCGGCGATCACGGCGGTGCCATCGGCACCTTGATCGGGCAGGAAAATCGCGGGCTGGAGACGATGTTCATCATGATGAATGCGGCGCGCTTTGCGGTCGGCATGCAGGGTATCGCAGTGGCGGAACGCGCGTATCAAAAGGCTGTCGCCTATGCGAAAGATCGCGTGCAGTCGAAGGACCTGGAAGGTTCGGCAACCGCGGTTTCCATCATTCATCAACCGGACGTGCGGCGCATGCTGATGGCTATGCGGGCGCAGATAGAGGCGGCGCGTGCGCTGGCCTATGTAGGCGCTGCGGCCTTCGATTTTGCGCATCATCACATTGATGAAAAAGTACGCAGCGAGAATCAGGCTTTCTATGAATTCCTGGTGCCGGTCGTCAAAGGCTGGTCGACCGAGATGTCTATCGATGTCGCATCGACCGGCGTGCAGATACACGGCGGCATGGGCTTCATCGAAGAAACCGGCGCCGCGCAATATTATCGCGATGCCCGCATCCTGACGATTTATGAAGGCACGACGGCGATTCAAGCCAACGATCTGGTCGGTCGCAAAACTGTGCGCGATGGCGGCGCGGTGGCGCGGGACATCATTACTCGCGTACGAGAAACGGAAGCCGCATTGGCAGCATCGTCATCTTCCGATTTGCAGGCGATAGGCAAACATCTGGCCTCCGCTGCAGGCGCGCTCGACGCAGTCGTGGCGTATGTGGTGGCGAATATTCAATCCGATATCAAAGGCGTGTTTGCGGGCAGTGTGCCGTATCTAAAACTGGCCGGTATCGTGCTGGGTGGCTGGCAAATGGCGCGCGCTGCATTGGTCGCGCAACAGAAGCTGGATGAGAAAGATGGCGACGCGAAGTTTTATGCGGCAAAGGTTGCGACCGCGCGTTTCTTTGCCGATCATTATTTGTCGCAGGCTGGCGGTTATCGCAGTGCGATTGTGGACGGTAGCAGCGGCGTGCTGGCGCTGGATGAAGATCAGTTCTGAATGACTTGCTGTCGGACGCTCTTGAGCCGCCCGACCATATCGCGCGCGACGCTTCTGCGCGAGCGCTGCTAGCGCAAACGGCCTATGTAACCGCGATCGACCGGATCGCCGTTATCGGCCGGCGCCGTTGCCGCAGGGGCGGCCGGCGCAGGGGCGGCCGGCGCAGGCGGTGCTGCAGCGTGCTCGGTCATGCGCGCAATCAGCGGTGGTTTGGGTTCCGCGACTACGAATAAACCTTCCGGACCAAAGAAAATTTCCTGCAGCTTGACGCTCAATTCCTGCAAGTCTTCGATGGGCGACAGTGACGCCATTTTCAATAGATAACGGCAATAGGCCGGGTCGATACGCATGTACTCGATATCGGTCACCCGGCCGGTTTGCCGGCGTAATGTGACGTGCAGCCGGCCCATCAGCGCAAATGCCTGATTTTCCAGAGCTGCCCGTGTGTGGTGTTCATCGCTCATAGTACGTGCTCACCATGTTGTTCTAGATCGAGACCTTCACGTTCGGCCTCTTCGCTGACACGCAGGCCGACCAGTGCATTGACGATGCCCAGAATGATGGCGGTCATGACGGCCGAGAAGACGACGGTAACGATGACGCCGAAAGCTTGATTGCCGAAGCTGCTTTCCACGCCGCCTATGCTCTTGACGGCAAACACGCCGGTCAGCAGGGCGCCGACGATGCCGCCGATCGCATGCACGCCGAACACGTCGAGCGAGTCGTCATAACCCATTCTGGATTTGAGTGCGGTTGCGCCCAGATAGCAGGCCAGGCCGGCGGCGGCACCGATCACCAGTGCACCCGTGACGCCGACGAAACCGGATGCCGGCGTAATCGCGACCAGGCCGGAAACCGCACCGGATACCAGACCGAGTACCGAAGGTTTGCCGCGGCGCGCCCATTCTATGAACATCCATGACAAGGCACCCACTGCGGTAGCGATTTGGGTAACCAGCATCGCCATGCCGGCACGACCATCCGCAGCCACTGCCGAGCCGGCATTGAAGCCGAACCAGCCCACCCACAGCATCGACGCACCGATCACGGTCAGCACCAGATTGTGTGGCGGCATCGGTTCTTTGCCGAAGCCCAGACGTGGCCCGATGATGATTGCTGCCACCAGACCGGACACGCCGGCATTGATGTGCACGACGGTGCCGCCGGCAAAATCCAGAACGCCGCGTGCTGCCAACCAGCCTGTCGGTTCCCATACCCAGTGTGCTACAGGTGAATAGACAAAGATGGACCATAGCGTGATGAACATCAGCAGCGCCGAAAATTTCATGCGTTCGGCAAAGGCACCGGTGATCAGGGCTGGCGTGATGATGGCGAATGTCATCTGGAACATCACGAACACGCTTTCCGGAATCGTCGGTGCAATTTCACTGACGGTCAGCTTGCCGGTTTCCTTGAAAAAATCCATGCCGTTTAACAGGACGCGATCCAGGCCGCCTATATATGGTGAGTTGGGTGTAAATGCCAGGCTATAGCCGATGACGACCCAGATGATGGTGACCAGGCAGGTAACCGCAAAGCTGTGTGCCATGGTGGTCAGTACGTTTTTCTTGCGCACCATGCCAGCGTAAAACAGGGCCAGGCCAGGAATCGTCATGAATAACACCAGCGCGGTGGAAGCCAATAACCAGGCGGTATCACCCGAATTGATGGATGAGGCGTCGACCAGTGTGGGTTTGCTCATCGGTGCGGCAACGACTGGTTCTGCCGGTGCCGCAGTCGCACTTGCCGCGGCCGGCTCGACGATCATCGGTGTCGTCAATAATGGGCGCGTTGTTTCAGTGGCGGGAGTTTCGCTGCTGGCAGCAGCTGGCGGCGCGGTTTCCGGCGGTGCCGGTTGTGCGGAGGCGATATTCAGACACCAGCCTAAAGCCAGGATGGCAACTGCCATCGAAGCGGACGTAGAGCGTATGACCATTGAAACTCCCTCTTGGACTTGGATGAGGCATCCTGACGATGCCAAAGCATGTTTCATAAAAGCACTATGCGTGCCATGCTGAGATTCAAATCCGGGTAGAGGGGAGGCAGGCTTTCATTCCGGGATGAAAGCTTGCTATATTGCACTGCGGCTGCACACAGCAGCACTGCCATGCACTGTCATGGGGATGTCGCCGCCGTTTACGGGCTCGCTGCCTGCGAACGACTCAACCGAATGCGCCGCCAGTCAGGTACAAGTCAAAGGCGCGTGCGATGGTGGCGATCAAGGCCGTTGAGCCCAGCGCGAAGGTAACGATGACCATTAAAATAACAACCCAGCCCGAATTCGAGCTGCGACCTGACTGCGGGTTGTGCTGCGCATCCCATTTTTCGTCAGGGGTAAGCCCGATCACCAGTGCGCCTATAAAACCGGCAAAAATGGAAAGCGGCAAGGCCAGCATGTGTACCCATGCCCAAAAATCTTTTTTTCCGTAAAGATAAAAGCGATGCGCGCCCAAGCCGCCGAACAGAGCGGCGAGTAGGGTGCTGAGGGTTTTATTCTTGTGGCGGATGGCCATATAATTTTGGTCGCTGGTTAAAGGAATATTTTTGCTAAAAGTCTCCGGATGGAGCTTTGCCTGTGTCGCGGCGTATTGTAACGGCAGACGTCAGGCGGCAAGCGATAACGGCAAGCAAGGATGGAGTGATTGCTAATATGCAATGTTCGAGCGTTTGCGGCACAAATTTCCCCTGTTTTGCCACGTCGCCGTTGCAAAGGGCGTGAATGAGGTTGCGGCCGCTGCGCTAGTTGGGCTATAATTTGCGGCTTTTTCCGTGTTCAGACACTTTTTGGAAATATTATGGTCGTTATTCGTTTAGCTCGTGGTGGTGCAAAAAAGCGCCCTTTTTATAACATCGTTGCTACAGATTCGCGCAATCGCCGCGATGGTCGTTTCATCGAACGTATCGGTTTCTTCAATCCGGTAGCATCCGGCGCTGAAGAAAGCGTTCGTATCGCTCAAGACCGTCTGGCCTATTGGCAAGGCGTAGGCGCACAATTGTCGCCTACCGTTGCACGTTTGGTCGCGCAAGCCGGCAAAGCAGCAGCTTAAGTTTTGCCCAAGCTAACGGCATCGGGAATGAAAATTCCTGAAGATTTGGTGCTGGTTGGTTACATCTCCGGTGCATATGGATTGAATGGCTGGGTGCGGGTCAGACCCTATTCAGCCGATGCGGATGCGTTGTTGAATGCCAAGACATGGTGGCTGGATAAGCCAGAATTCCGTGACGTGGCGATGATGCAATCCAAGATTCATTCCGGCGATGTGGTCGCGCAGTTGATGGGTGTGGCAGGGCGAGATGCTGCGGAGGCGCTGAAAGGTGCTGCCGTACAGATTCCGCGCAGTCATTTCCCGGCGCTGTCCGACAACGAATTTTACTGGGTCGATCTGATCGGCCTGGAAGTCGAAAACTTGCAGGGCGAGCATCTGGGTCGAGTCAGCGACATGATGGACAACGGCGCGCATCCTATCTTGCGTGTTGCGGTTCCTCAGGCGACTGAGGCTGCTGATGATGCCAAAGCTGTGCAGGAGTTGCTGATCCCGTTTGTCGAGCAGTTCGTCATTACGGTTGATCGGGCGGCGAAAAAAATTACGGTGGACTGGGGACTCGACTATTAGTCAGTCCGTTTTGAGGAGTGGGCGAGATGCAATTTGATGTCGTCACGCTGTTCCCTGAAATGTTTACCGCGATTACGCAGTCGGGTATTACGCGACGTGCGTTCGAACAAAAAAAATGCGAACTGGCACTGTGGAATCCGCGTGATTTCACCAGCGATAAACATCGCACCGTCGATGACCGGCCTTATGGTGGCGGTCCCGGCATGGTGATGATGGTCAAGCCGCTGCAAGCAGCGGTGCTGGAAGCAAAGAAACGGCAAATTGCAAGTGAGTTGCCTGTACCTCGTGTGATTTACATGTCGCCGCAAGGCAAGGCGTTGACGCACGAGCGTGTGATGCAGTTGACTGCCGAGCCCGGTCTGGTTTTGCTGTGCGGTCGCTACGAAGCGGTTGATCAGCGCTTTCTCGATACATGTGTCGATGAAGAAATCAGTCTTGGTGATTTCGTGTTGTCAGGCGGTGAGATCCCGGCGATGGCATTGATGGATGCGGTAATCAGGCAGTTGCCCGGCGTTTTGCATGACGATGCCTCTGCAGTAGAAGACAGTTTTGTAAATGGCTTGCTCGATTGTCCGCACTACACGCGACCTGAAGACTATGAAGGTGCAACGGTGCCGGCAGTATTGATGGGCGGCCATCATGTCGAGATCGAGAAATGGCGACGTGAACGTGCGCTGGAAGCAACCGCTAAGAAACGTCCCGACATGATTATCAAGGCACGCGCGGCAGGTTTGCTGACCCGGTCCGATGAAAAGTTTTTAAGCAGTTTGTAATACCGAATAAGTTGTTCAGTAGTTTGTAGTATCGCGCAGGAAAGCAGTCTCTTCCTGCAATGTGTAACCCCATCCTCTACCGGGCATCTTAGAAATACCTGGCGCCGGCAAGATGGTTATTGGAGTATTAAAAATGGATCTGATCCAAACATTAGAGCAAGAAGAAATTGCTCGCCTGGCAAAAAACATCCCTGACTTCGCTCCTGGCGATACAGTGATTGTTAACGTCAACGTAGTCGAAGGTACGCGCAAGCGCGCCCAGGCTTACGAAGGCGTTGTAATCTCCCGTCGTAACCGTGGCTTGAACTCGAACTTCATCGTTCGTAAAATCTCGTCGGGTGAAGGCGTAGAACGTACGTTCCAACTGTACTCGCCACTGATCGCTTCGATCGAAGTGAAACGTCGCGGTGATGTACGTCGTGCAAAGCTGTACTACTTGCGCGATCGTTCGGGCAAATCGGCACGTATCAAAGAAAAATTGCCACAACGTCGCGTTGTTGCAAAACAAGCGGCAGAATAATCAGACTGGATTTATCCAGCCTGTCATTCGGCATCAAAAAAGACACCTTCGGGTGTCTTTTTTGTTTTGATGGCACAATCGTAATTGTTAAATGCTGGTGCTTAAACAGCTGCCGGTTTAACATCAATCAAATGATACTGATGGCTGCGTGAGAAACATTGTGCAGCTATCGTTTCATTAACGGTGCGCAATCTGCATCCGCATCAGGCAGTGGGATTCATGGGCGGTGATTCATATATTCTGATTCATACGCGGTGGGTGGCTGCAATGCGGGGTTGCATTGCGTAATTGATAGTCCTTGTATGTAGGAACACGAATTGGCCACACTGCATTTCGATCCGGAATTACTCCCTGTTGATTCATTGGGAGGTGAGGATGCAATTACTCTGGAACAATTGAGAGCGGATGCCTTGCGCGCCCGTTTTTTGAATCCGCCTGAATGGTCGCCGGAAATCACGATAGAGCGTTTGGTCAGACCGATGACCGGACCATTGACGGATGCTGCCGTATTGCTACCTATCGTATTGCGTGATGACGGACCGACCTTGTTGTTCACGCAAAGAGCAGCCCATCTAAGCGCACATGCAGGTCAAATCAGTTTTCCCGGCGGTCGTATGGAGGCCTACGATGCGTCGCCGATTGAAACCGCCCTGCGTGAAACGGAAGAGGAAATCGGGCTCGATCGCATGCATATCGATGTCATCGGTACGCTGCCTGAATATCATACCGGTACCGGTTTTAGAGTCACTCCCGTGGTTGCGATCGTGCAGCCGCCATTTGAAATGCGTGCAGATCCATTTGAGGTTGCAGAGATATTTGAAGTACCGTTGTCTTTTCTGATGAATGGCATGCATCATCAACGCCGTACCGCCGAATTCATTACCGGAAATCGCACTTTCTATGTAATGTCTTATGAACGCTTCTTTATCTGGGGCGCGACCGCAGGTATGCTGCGTAATCTTTTCCACTTCTTGCGTGCATAGACGCGGAGTGTGCAAACTCAAGCCTTGCTTTGCGCCTGTTTATTTGATTCTGATCAAGTGCTGCGTTATCGTATAGGTTGACTGACTTACAAGGCGCCTTAATGACATTTTTTTCCATCCTCTTTGCGCTACTGATTGAACAACTGAAGCCTTTGCGTGCCGACAATCCTGTTTATTCAGGTGCGCGCGCACTCGCCGCAAAACTGGAGGGTGCGTTCAATGCCGGGCAGGTACAGCATGGGCGTATTGCGTGGCTATTGATGATTCTCGCATTCACAGTGCCGACCGCCTTGATCTACTGGATCAGCATCAAAATCGGTCTGTTAGCGGCCTTGATTGTGAATGTCGCCGTGGTGTACGTAACGATGGGATTTCGCCATTACAGTCATTTCTTTACGTCGATTCAAATTGCATTGAATAACGGTGACGAAGCGACAGCACGTTCGCTACTGGCCGAATGGACCAAGCGCGATACTGCGGGTATGGATGCCAGCGAAGTTGCGCGCATCGCGGTAGAAAAAGCCCTGATCACCACGCACAGGAATGTGTTCGGTGTGTTCTTCTGGATACTGACCCCATTGGGGCCGGTCGGAGCCATCATGTATCGGGTTGCAGAATATCTGGCGCGCGTCTGGAACGAACCCAAGACTGCCGAGCGTGAAGAATTTGGGCGTTTTGCTGCGCAAGCCTTTTACTGGATAGACTGGATTCCAGTTCGCCTGACGGCTGCAGCCTTTGCAGTTGTGGGCAATTTTGAAGATGCGATTTATGCTTGGCGTAATTTTGCAGGCCGCTGGCAGGACGAAGCGGTCGGCATCATCCTTTCTGCCGGCGGCGGGGCGATGGGCATACGCCTTGGTGCCTCCGTTGAAAATGCCGCCGAGGTCGTGACAGCCGATGCGACGACGGTAGATTCCATCACTCTGGAAACGGAAGTGCCGGTTGGTGAAGAAGCGAGCAGTCGCGCATTGCAAAGTACGGTAGGACTGGTATGGCGCGCCTTGCTATTGTGGATGCTGCTGGTGCTGTTGTTATCGATTGCAAAATGGTTAGGCTAAAGTTTGTGTAGTTAAATTAAAAAAGGGCGCGTCGTGATGGTGCGCCCTTTTTTATGTGAGTCCGGCATTCCTTGCATTTGCTAGGTGGACTCGCATATTTAGCGCCAAGTTTCATTTGTGTTACATGAAAATATGTTGTTTGCCGTAGTAATTAACAATTGCTTCTTACCAAGACCACATAAATCAGTTACGCTTCGATAAATATGTGCAAAATAAACACGCGCTTTTAATCGTTCGATAGCCCATTTCTTTTTTAAGACAGTAGCGCATAGGAAATTTTATTGATGCGTAGTCGCCTACCTTTCTCACTGTCTTTTGCAGCACTGCTGGCATTTGTGCTTGGAGTGCTGATCAGCGCTCTTTTGTTTACGGCAGTGCGTCGCCTTGAGCATGACAAGGTGGATATTGATTTCCAGCAGCAGGCCAAAGTACGGGTGGCAGCGATCCAGAATGGAATCGATAATTCGATCAATGTTCTGCGGGACGTTAATCAACTATTTGTTGCATTCGAGTCAGTTAGCCGCGAACAATTTCGATCATTTACCGCACCTCTTCTCGCTACAAACCCCTATATTCAAGCACTAAATTTTCATCGGTATGTTTCCGCGCAGGAGCGTCCGGAATATGAGGCCGCGATGCGCATGCAGTTCCCCGGGTTTGCGATTGGCGATATCTCGAAAGGCGCGCCCATGCCGGCAGCGCAAAGGGAGCGCTATCGCGTAGTCGATTACATCGAACCGCTGGAAGGAAACAAGGCGGCGCTGGGTATAGATGCCGATTCTTATTCCTTCCAGAATAATGCAATGCAACAGGCGGTTGATACGGGCGAGCCGGCTGCAACCGGTTTGCTGAGGTTAACGCAGGAAAGTGGAACACAAAAAGGCTTGATCGTATTGATGCCGGTCTATCGTCAGGGCGCATCGCTGTCGACAGTGGCCGAGCGGCGTGAGGCTGTGATTGGTGATACCGCCGTCGTCTTTCGCGGTGGAGACATGATTGCCAAATCCTTGTCGGCTGACGGATTCATGCTGGTATCGGATGCCAAACTCCCTTTGAATATCCGTGTTTATGCCAGCGATAGCACGCGTGACGATGCACTGGTTTTTCGTCAAGGTGCGGCGACGCAAGTGATGGAGTCGAGTATAGGACTTCCCAAATGGTTGTTTTATAACCAGCCTGAACCTTATCAGCATGTATTTAATGTGGCTGGCCAGCCTTGGCATATGGTGGTTTCAACACCGCCCAGTTGGTTTTTGAATGAGGGCGGTACCGCATTGTGGGCGTTTTTGGCGGGCTTGCTGTTTAGTTTCGGCGGTGCGATATATTTGCACACGCTGGTGGATAGATCGAGGCGCATTCAATTGGTGGTGGACGAGCGCACCGCGCAGCTGCGTTCAGTCAATGAAGATTTGAATGCTGATATCGCCGCGCGCAAGCGTACTGAACAAGAGCTGCAATTGCGCGAACGTGCAATCGAAGCCAGCGCAAATTCGATCATCATCACCAGTGCTGTCGCACCGCACTATCAGATTGAATATGTCAATCCGGCCTTCGAACGCATCACCGGTTATTCTGCACATGAAGCGATGGGTATGAACCTGTGTTTCTTGTGGAACGACGACGTCGATCAGCCGGGGATTGAAGAAATTCGAGCGACAGCAAAAGAGGAAAGAGAAGGTCACGCCGTCCTGCGTAACTACCGCAAGGATGGCACCTTGTTCTGGAGCGATTTGTACATTGCGCCGGTCAAGGATGATGCTGGCGTGGTCAGTCATTTCATCGTGGTGCAATACGACATTACCGCCACCAAGCGCTACGAATCCGAGCTGGAATTTCAAACCAATCGTGATGCCTTGACCGGACTTGCGAATCGCAGCCTGTTACGCGACCGACTGAGTCAGGCTGTATCGTATGCCTATCGTTACGGCCATCCGATCTGGGTACTGTTTGTCGATCTGGATCGATTTAAATTCGTCAACGATACGCTGGGACATCAGGCTGGCGATATTTTGCTGACCGCCGTTTCGTCGCGTTTGCAGGCGGCGGTACGTGATACGGATACTGTCGCGCGCATGGGCGGTGATGAGTTTGTCTTGATTTTGCCGGAACGTACTGATGCTGGATTGTCCACGCATATCGTGCAGCGCATCATGGATGCGATTGCGCAGCCGCTGACGATCGAAGGACATGAGTTTTTTGTCAGTTGCAGTATAGGGGTTGCAGTTTATCCGGCAGATGGCGACACACCGGAAGAGTTGATCAAGCACGCAGACATTGCGATGTATCGCGCGAAGGAAACCGGGCGCAACAACTTTCAGTTTTATACCTCGGCAATGAATGAGCGCGCGCTGGAGCGCCTGCATATCGAAGGTGACTTACGCAATGCTTTGGAGCGTGAAGAATTCATGCTGCACTATCAGCCGCAAGTCGATCTTCGCACCGGCGAAATTGTTGGGGTCGAAGCACTGATACGCTGGCAACATCCCGAACTGGGCATGGTGCCGCCTGTGCGCTTCATCGGTCTGGCAGAAGAAAATGGTTTGATCGTTCCCATCGGAGCTTGGGTCATCCGTACTGCCTGTTTGCAAAACAAGGCATGGCAGTTGCGCGGGCTCGGGAATTTGCGCATGTCGGTCAATTTATCTGCGCGACAGTTTGCACAAGAAGATCTGGTCGAATCAATTGCGAGTAGTTTGCGTGAAGCCGGACTCGCACCTGAATATCTGGAAATTGAATTGACGGAAAGCCTGGTTATGGCGGACGTTGATCGTGCGATCGGTATTCTGCGCGAACTGAAAGCACTGGGCGTCCAACTCTCGATTGACGATTTCGGTACCGGTTATTCGAGCCTGTCTTACCTGAAACGTTTCCCTATCGATGTCTTGAAAATCGATCGCTCGTTTGTCAATGACATCACCATCGATCCGGACGATGCCGCCATCGTTGCATCCATCGTTTCTTTGGCGCACAGTTTGCGATTGCAGGTGATTGCAGAGGGTGTCGAAACAGAAGCGCAGCTGACCTATTTGCGCGAACATGACTGCGATCAAATTCAGGGCTACTTCTTCAGCCGTCCAGTCACGGCCGACGCGCTGACAGTGATGCTGGAAGAAGGCAAGTGCCTGCCGGTCCAGATACTGACGCTGTGAGGCGGATGTGTGCCTGAGTCTGGTGGGTTGAGCAAGCGCAACCAGGGCGCGTCACTTTATTCAGCGCTCTCCGTGCTGCTTGTCCTGTCTTTGTAATCCAGCAGCCAGCGCGCAGTGGCGCTTGAACGCCACACAATATTCAACTGACGATAGCCAAGATTGCCGAGGATCGCGACGATAGCCAGCTTTGCTATGTCGCTTGCCTTGGGATAAAGGTGGAAGGACATTTCTTCCAGCAGCAGGCCCGAGGCCGACAATAAAACTCCCAAGCCTATAGCAACCGAAAAGAATGCCATGAGGGCTTGTAGTGACAGCACACCGCAAGCGTAGGCGAACAGGATGAATGCATAGCCGAACAATTCCAGGATGGGCCCCAGGCATTCAAACACGAGGAAAAACGGGAATGCCAATCGTCCCGGCACGCCGCCGTTACGCGCAAACAGCAATCCGGTATTTTGACTCAGGCTATCCAGCAAACCGCACTGCCATCGCATGCGCTGACGTTTCAATGTTGCCAGGTCTTGCGGCACTTGCTGCCAGCACACAGGGTCGGCGACAAAAGTGATTTGATATTCCTGCTGTTTCTGGCGCATCAATCGGTGCAGGCGGACGATGAGTTCCATGTTTTCGGTCGTGGTATCAATGCGATAACCGCCAGCCGCAATCACCACTGCCTTCTGAAATAATCCGACTCCGGCTGCTGGAGCAATCAGCATGCCGTTCATCGTTGACCAGCCGAGTGGGGCGAACAGGGATGTACGCAGGTATTCAATGATCTGAAAAACAGGTAGCCAGCGCTTTGGCAATGCAACTTTGTGCAGCAAGCCATTTTTCACCTCGCAACCGTTCGCAACCCTTACTGCTCCGGCGGTTGCAATCACCGTGTCTTGATTCAGGAATGGTGCAACCATGCGGCGCAGACTGTCGCGATGCAGAATCGTGTGCTCATCGACGCTGCAGAATAGTGGGTAGCGTGATGCATTGATGCCGGCGTTCAGCGCATCTGCCTTGCCGCCGCATATTTTGTCTATGACGCGCAGGTTTGGATAACGCGTTGATCGGTAAATTCGATGTACATCCTGTGTCGCCAACTGTATCCGATATGCCTCCGGGAATGCATGCAGGCCGAAGGTGCTGATCAGCGTATTCAGTGTCTCATCTTGAGAGCCATCGTTAATTATGATGATTTCGAAATTGGCGTAGTCGAGTTGTAATAGCGCATGTACAGACGTGGAAATCGTGGCCGCGCTATTGTGCGTGCTCAGTAACAGGCTGATCGGTTGCTCAAGGCCGGAATAGATTTGAGGTAAATCAGTCAGTACTTTTTCCCTTTCCATTTGATGCATGCGGAAAATGGATAATGCATTGAGTAAAAAATAGCTGATCTTGGAAACAATGAAGTAGCCGAATATGCACCAGGTCGCTGCCGCGACGAATGAGGATAGGGTCATGCCGGATTTCTTTCAGCGAGTACCTGACCCAGCATGTCGCGTGCAAAGCGGTCGGAAAGATTGTCGCGTAGCTGCTCTATTTCTACGATGCTGAAAAACGGCATGCTGATAAGTGCGCGCGCCGCCCGGTAGCGCACCCACCATTCGCGATCGGCTAGCAAGGGAACCAGGCGATTGATATCGGCATGTTCGCCTATGCGTCCTAGAACCTTTGCCGCCTGCACTTTGACGCGCCAGTCAGAATGGTTCAGACAGGCGCGTACCTGTGTCAGTAGACCGGCATCGTTTGCTATGCGCAAGGCAGCGATGATCGTTTCGGTATCGTTCGCCTGATCCAGCAGGCGCAAAACGATGGCTTGCGGTATTGCCAAGTGCAATGCTTTGATCAGACGCAAGGTCCTGACCAGATGCACTGATTTGATGTCGGTAGTCGCTTCCAGTAATGGTTGCAGAAATGCGCCTTGCGCAGATTGCAGTATCGCTGCCACATGTGTAATTGGCCAATCTTCACGCGCCAGCAACAAGGGCATTAATTGCTGGGCAGTCGCTTCTGCATCTATATGTACCAGTGCCTGGAATGCATAGCTCGACGTGACATGATCGGCTGCCAGCGTTTGAGTGACGAGCAAGTCCCACGATGGCTGATCGCGCATATGACCGAGCGCCAATGTTGCGAGCAAACAATCGACACGACCGCCATGCCTGAGCAGGCGCCGTGAGAAATAATCGCAACCCACCGAATAGGCGATGCTGACCAGATTGCCTTTTGCTTCGCCATGTGAGGTGCGCATCAAGTTGTTCCACAGCTTGAGAAAGTACACGCGTTCGTCTGCCGCAATAGTCGGCAAAATTGCAGGAACTGAAGAGTGCAGCGAGCTCAGTAGCAAAGGACGCCAGACTGACAGAAAAGCTTGTTCTTTCTGTGTCCTGCGATTGAGTGCCATGCGCAGACAGAGCATCATTAAAACCAGCACCAAGGTCAGGCCAACGGCACCTATGCCTATCCAGGTGATGCATGCATAGTGCGGGTCTTGAGATGCACTGATCATTGAGTAAAGTCTATTAAAAGTGCGCTATCCGTTGCGCCTCCAGCAATAATGTCATGTGTGTTCATGTGACGCCCCTTAGTCAAATTTGAATCTGGTTGACGCGCTACTGGCGGGGCCGAACGATCAATGGGATTGCAACATATTGAGGTTGTCTTGCAAGCAAGTGGAAGTGATGCATTACAGCATCTAATTGTAATGCTGATTATCTGCAAGGTAGCGATATCGCCGCTATCCTCATCCCGTTTTTGACAGGATTGAAACATTCGACTCTTTTGCACAACAACCAGACGATGTGCGGAAACGGAAAGCTGTTGATGCAGCAAACGGCTGTCGGGCATTTTGCAGTGCATGCAATAATTCAGGCTTCCCATTCCATTCATTGCCATGCGAATCACCAGACTCTTATTACCCGTTGCATCCCTGCTTATTTCCATCCATGTCGGAGTTTCTTGCGCGCAGGCTGCAGGGCTGCCGGCCACTGTGCTGGACGCATTGAAGCGAGGCGGCATTCCACAGGATGCGATGGCGACTTATGTCCAGGAAGTTTCCGGACCGAGACCGCGCATCGCAATTAACAGCACACTGGGATTCAATCCGGCTTCCACCATGAAACTGGTGACGAGCAACGCGGCACTGGATATTCTGGGCCCGGCCTTTACCTGGAAAACTCAGGTCTATGCCACTGGCACGCAAAACGGTGACGTGCTGAACGGTGATCTGGTCATCAAGGGTAGTGGCGATCCCAAATTGGTTACCGAAAAATTCTGGCAATTTTTGCGTCAAATTCGCGCTGCGGGTATACGTGAAATTCACGGCAACCTGATTCTTGATCGCAGTGTTTTTGAGGATATGTCGTATGACGCATCCCGCTTCGACGGCGATCCTTTAAAACCGTATAACGCCGGTCCGGATGCCTTGCTGCTGAATTACAAGGTATTTGC
>CAYOQL010000029.1:0-28526 GCA_964406085.1 uncultured Herminiimonas sp. | reverse complement strand
GCTAGTCAGTTTCTGTTCGACCTCACATACTCAACTATTCATGCCTTTGATAATACTAGATTAAACACCTCAATTCGCATCACCTTCGATGAGATCAGGCTCCAAAATAATCTTAATCCGCTAACGTATATATGCTTCAACTGTGACGATGTAGCGTTTATTCAGGCATCAAGTCATTGATGCAGATTGTGGAGCTTCTGATTTATCACTCCACTCCGAGATTTCTTTTTAAGCTGAGTGTCAATGAAATCAAGGCGAAACTGCTTTTGCACTAACAGTTGTGGCTGATTTATTGGTAAAATATGCGGCTTCGCTGATGTAGCTCAGTTGGTAGAGCAACTGATTCGTAATCAGTAGGTCGGGTGTTCGATTCGCCTCATCAGCACCAAAAAAATAAATGCCTTGCGCGGGTTCGTGCAAGGCATTTTTCATTTGTGTGGTCGAAGATTATGTGCAGGCGGAAGCCGAGAAACGCAGGACGAAAGTTACTCACCAAGATCCTTCACCAAATTATCTACGATGTTCAAGTGCCACGTACTATCCCATTCCATTTTGCGCCAACACGCGTTGCTAGCTCAGACCAAAATAGTGGATTGCGGGAGTTACTCGTAATTGTGTGGACCTGCATTCATGCGGAGCCGAGGTTGCGCAATTTTAGGGGGCGGTGCGGCCAATCAAGAGCCCACACGTAAAATCCGCTAGCACAAGTGAAACTTGCCTTAAAAAGTATCGTCACCTTTCAGGTTTCAAATCTGCAATTTAATTAAGATTTCATTAATTAATATTTAACGATATCTTAATAAATATATTGACAGGCGATATCCAGTGGCCTATGTTGAAAATAAGTAGTTCCCTTAAAGGGGAGTAGCCTCACTGCAGAAGTCGTCATTACGGGAAATTCCCCGGCCTGCAGCCAACATTATGTTGTGGCGAGACCTTTACCGATTACAGGTAAAGGTTTTTTTTCGCTCAGAAGTTTGTGATGTCCGTAAGGCGAGCGATGACGGTGCTGGAGGAGAAAATGGATCTATTCTCGGCCGAATTTTTTTCCGCACTGCTGGCGATTATCGTTATCGATCTTGTGCTGGCGGGGGATAACGCGATCGTCATTGCATTGGTTGCACGCAAATTGCCGGAACACTTGCAGCGCATTACGATTCTTGGCGGCACGATAGGAGCCGTTGTCATACGCATCGGCATGACACTAGCGATTGTATGGTTGTTGAATGTGCCTGGTCTTTTGCTTGCCGGCGGAGTTTTATTGGTGTGGATAGCCTACAAGTTGCTCGGTCCGGTGCACGAGAAGAAGAAGGAGCTTGGCATATCCAGCGATCGAATCGGATTGTGGGCTGCGATTCGTACCATTGTGATTGCAGACGCCGTGATGGGAATGGACAACATGCTGGGTGTGGCTGGTGCGGCACAAGGCGAATTCATGTTGGTGATCACAGGCTTGTTGATCAGTGTGCCGATCATGATTGTGGGTAGCACCCTTATTTTGAAATGGGTGGAACGATATCCGGCCATTATTTATGTGGGTGCAGCAGTCCTTGCATGGACTGCGGCCAAGATGATTGTGCAAGAGCCTGTCCTGAATGGATTTTTTACACAAAATCCGATTGTAAGCTGGTTGTTTTACGGCTTGCTTATAGGCGGGGTCGTACTAAGTGGTGTGATTAGAGATGTGCCTATAAAACCGAACCACAGGGAGGGGAAGCCAAGACATCCATGAAAGACGTTCACAAAAAATACTAACGTTTATACATTGCGAGGAGATCATCATGCTAAACATTCTCATACCTGTCGACGGCTCAAGGAATGCATTGCGGGCAGTGGAATACGTTATTCAATATCGTGCTTTGCATGACGAGTTGATCAACGTGAACCTGACCAATGTTCAACCCCGTCTATCGAAATATCTGACCCGCTTTGTGCCTTCGCACAATGTCCGCTTGTTCCAGCAAGAACGCGCGGAAGAGGCACTAAAAGGTGCGGTTGATCTGCTGTCCAAGGCCGGCGTAGACCATGTCGTTCATATGGATAGAGGTGATGCCGCAGAAGCTATTGTCGCCTGCGCTCAAAAGACGCAGTCACAAAAAATCGTCATGGGCACAACGCGCAAGAATGCACTGTCGAGATTTTTCGAAGGTTCAGTCGTTGCCAAGGTGATGGCATTAACGGATTTGCCGGTGGAGGTGGTTGCGAAGGACAATGCAAGCAAGCTGCAACGCTTTGGCATTCCAATCGGTGTAGGGCTGACGTTCTTGTGGCTGGCTGTTGAGTGAGTAAATAGACTGCGAACGCATCCCGATAGTTGACGCAGTCGGTTAACTAATTCGATGCAGAACAGGAAATGGAAAATCGCAACCTTGTAAAAGGGCCGACATGTATGTCGGCCCTTTTTAATTAGCGGATTAATGCGCGTTGATGCATGTTGAGCGTCATTAAAATTATTCTTCCCATGCTTGTGAGCGTTGTACGGCTTTGTGCCAGGTATTCATTCGATGTTCGCGTTCGTCTTGTTGCATGCAAGGCGTAAAGCATTTATCCATCTGCCATTGCGCAGAAATCTCTTCCGTAGAGGACCAGAATGATACCGCCAGGCCGGCAAGATACGCCGCACCCAAGGCAGTGGTTTCAGTAACGATAGGCCGGATCACCGGCACGTTCAAAATATCTGCCTGGAATTGCATCAGCAAGTCGTTGCGCGCCGCGCCGCCATCAACGCGCAACTCGTGCAAAGCAATCCCCGCGTCTTTTTGCATTGCCTGTAGCAGGTCTGCCGACTGATAGGCAATACTTTCCAGTGCAGCGCGTGCAATGTGCGCCTTGCTGCTGCCGCGTGTCATGCCGATAATCATGCCACGTGCATAAGCATCCCAATACGGCGCCCCGAGGCCGCTGAACGCAGGCACAAAAACGACGCCGCCATTGTCCGGAACACTGCGGGCGAGAGCTTCTACTTCATTTGAGCTACTGATGATCCCTAAGCCGTCGCGCAACCACTGGATAATGGCGCCGGCCATGAATACACTGCCTTCGAGCATGTAATCGGTTTGCGTCTCCTTGCCGTTGTCCAGCGTCCAGCCCACAGTTGTCAGCAGATTGTTATTGGAGGTGATCGCCTGTGTGCCTGTATTGAGCAGCATGAAGCAGCCGGTACCATAGGTATTCTTTGCCATTCCTGCCCGATGGCAAGCCTGTCCGAAGGTGGCGGCTTGCTGATCGCCGGCGATGCCCGCAATCGGAATTGGTGAGCCAAATAATGCGCCATAGGTATGTGCAGCGACGCCGCTGCTGGCGACGACTTCCGGCAATAAGGCGCGCGGGATATCCAGCAAACCGAGCAGCTCATCATCCCATTGCTTGCTGTGAATATTAAAGAGCAAGGTGCGTGATGCATTGCTGGTATCGGTGACATGCCTCCCACTCAACTTGAAAATCAACCAGCTATCGATAGTGCCGAATGCCAGCTCGCCGCGCTCGGCTTTCGCGCGTGCCCCCGGCACATTTTCCAGCAGCCAATTCAGCTTGGTCCCTGAAAAATACGCATCCAGTACCAAGCCTGTTTTATGTTGAAATAAAGCGGCCTTGCCTTCGGTGCGCAATTGGTCGCACAGCGCAGCCGTACGCCTGTCTTGCCAGACGATTGCATTGGCAAGCGGTTCACCGGTTCTGCGATCCCATAACACCGTAGTCTCGCGTTGATTGGTGATGCCGATTGCGGTGATGTCAGTCGCATTGAGATCGTGCTCCTTTAATACCTGTCTTGCGACAGCGAGCTGGCTATGCCAGATATCATTGGCATTGTGTTCGACCCAGCCCGGTTCGGGAAATATCTGCGCGTACTCTTGCTGCGCAGTGCCGTGAATCCGACCTGCGTGATTGAATAAAATCGCGCGGGAACTGGTCGTACCCTGATCTATGGCGAGTATGAATTTGCGCATTATTTGAGCGAATATCTCACGGAAGATAGGCGTGTTCGGCCAGCCCCGGCACTTCGACGCGCATGCTCAAGACACAGCCGGACAGCGGATGTTGTGTCAGCTCGGCAGCAGACCGGTTCTTGCTGACTGTGGTGATGTACAAAGTGCGCATATCCTCGCCGCCAAACGCCATCATGGTCGGGCAGCGCACCGGCAATGCAATTTCCTCCAGCAACTCGCCGGTTGGTGCAAGACGCACGAGCCGGCCGCCTTCATACATCGCAGACCAATACGCGCCTTCGCTATCAACCGCAGCGCCATCGGGGCGACCGCTGTAATTATGGGTTTTGTCGGTTGAGAATTGCTTCAGCAATCGGCTGCCGCCCAGCACTCCTGTCGCAACATCGAATTCATAGGCGTAGATGCGATGTGAAGTGGTATCAGCGTGGTACAAGGTTTTGTTGTCCGGACTGAATGCAACGCCGTTCGAGACAGTTGCGCGCTTTCCGCTATCGCGGATCGCGCCATGCTCTATGCAAAACAAGGCCGCATGTGGATGATCGCGTGGCTCGTAAATACTGCCTACCCACAAGCGCCCGGCGGCGTCGCAGCGGCCATCGTTAAAACGCGTGCTTGCTTGATCATAAGGCGCATCGGCCAGTTTGCTGAGTTGGCCGTTGCCGGTATCCAGCAATGCCAGGCCAGAGCGCAATGCAACGATCAGGCCGCCAGCAGCATTGATGGCAATACACCCGGGTTCGGATGGCATCGGCCATTTGCGATGCGCGCCGCTGGCTGGATCGTAGCGATGTATCGCGCAGCCATCGATGTCTATCCAGTACAACGCCGCTTCCTGGACATGCCAGAGTGGGCATTCGCCTAACTGCATGCGTGTGTTAAGGATGGCGCGTATCTTTTCCGTCGACATGGCTGTTGCTTTTTGTGGGGAGAATGCGCCATTATGCAGTGAAAATCTGAGCAATAAGGAGTTTGAAGCATGACGCAGTTTGATTTAAAGCAGTCCGCAACGGGGCTGAAAACGGAGCTCGCAACCGAGCCGACCACGAAACCCGTAGTTGCCTTTCTGGGCATAGGCTTGATGGGCAAGCCCATGGCTAGCCGTTTGCTGCAGGCGGGCTACACTGTCATCGCATGGAATCGCACACGAAGCAAGGCAGATGAGCTTGTGTCGCTGGGCGCAAAAGTGGAAGAACATGTTGCCGATGCGGTATCCACTGCAGACATCGTCATCACGATGCTGGAAGCTGGCCCTATCGTTGCGCAAGTGATCGCCGCAGCATTGCCGGGTTTGCGCACCGGCGCATTGCTGATTGACATGAGTTCAACGCGGCAGTCCGAAGCACAAGATGCACATGCAACGCTGACCAAACATGGCGCACGCTTTATCGATGCGCCAGTTTCCGGCGGGGTGGTCGGAGCGCAAGCCGGATCACTGGCCATCATGGCTGGCGGTAATGCGGAAGATTTCGCCGAGGCGGAGGCCGTACTGACAGTGATGGGGCGTCCTACGCTGGTCGGTCCTGCCGGCTGCGGCCAGATCGCCAAGCTGTGCAATCAGTTGATCGTAGGCGGCACCTTGAATATTGTGGCGGAGGCCTTGTTACTAGCGCAGGCCGGTGGCGCGGATCCCACTGCGGTACGTGCCGCCATCCGTGGTGGCTTTGCAGAAAGCCGCATTCTGGAAGTCCATGGCCAGCGTATGCTGGAGCGCAACTTCATGCCCGGTGGCCAGGTCAAGAGCCAGTTCAAGGATCTGGAAAATGTGTTGATCGCTGCTGCAGATGCCGGGTTGCGCCTGCCGGTGACAGAGCTGGTAACGGAAAATTATCAACGTGTATTGCAGCAGGCTCCGCAGGCAGATCAATCTGCAGTCCTGTTGGCACTGGAGCAAAACAATCCTGGCCAGCGCCTCGGCAGCGTCAAGGATCAATTGCCGGGATAAACTTGAAACAAGATTTGAAATAAAGTTTGAAATCGTGAACCATCAGTTAAAACGCACAGATTGCCTGTGCGTTTTTCTCATGCGTTTTCCTTCATTCCTTTTCTTCACGCGATCCACGCATGCACACGACTCCTCTGCCGCAAGAACCTATCCATAGACGCCAGGTCTGGCGCTTGATTCAACCGTATTGGGTTTCTGAAGAAAAATGGAAGGCCCGTGGCCTGCTGCTGGCGATCGTCGCGCTCGCATTGAGCATGGTGTATCTGGAAGTGCTGTTCAACGCATGGAATCGCGATTTTTATAATGCACTGGAGAACAAGAACTATACGGTTTTCAAGGAACAGCTTTGGCACTTTTCCTACCTGGCTTTTTCTTTCATCGCGATTGCCGTCTACCGTATTTATCTGACGCAGTCTTTGCAGATGCGCTGGCGCGAGTGGATGACGACACAGTACATGGCGCGCTGGCTAAAGCATCAAGCGTATTACCGGATTGAGCAAAAGCAATCCGCAGATAATCCTGATCAGCGCATAGCGGAGGATTTGAATCTGTTGTGTAGCGGCGCCTTGTCGCTGTCACTGGGTTTGTTGTCCAGCGTGGTGACCTTGCTGTCATTCGTGGGCATATTGTGGTCGGTGAGCGGCCCTATTTCCTTCATGCTGTCTTCTCAGGAAATCACGATTCCCGGCTATATGGTCTGGTTTGCTGTTGCCTATGCATTGGCGGGATCGCTGGCAGTTGGCTGGGTGGGGCGGCCCCTGGTTGCCAAGAACTTCATGCAGCAGCGCTTTGAAGCGGATTTTCGTTTTGATCTGATACGTGTACGGGAAAATGCAGAAGCAGTCGCGCTATATCACGGCGAAGCGCAGGAGAAGGCGCAGTTGCAGGGCCGTTTCCAGCGCATACGCAACAATTGGTGGGGCATTATGCGAACCACCAAGATGTTGAATCTGGTGTCGACTTTTTATTCACAGTTCGCCGTTATCTTCCCTTTCCTGATGGCTGCACCGCGCTATTTTTCCGGTGCCATTACCCTCGGCGGATTGATGCAGATCAGTTCCGCCTTCGGCCAGGTGCAAGGCGCATTGTCATGGTTCGTGTCGGCCTTTAGCGATCTGGCGGAATGGAAGGCGAGCGTCAATCGTCTCGCCGGCTTTCATGCAGCACTGGATGATGTGGATGCCGAGGACGACGGCATTACGGTTACTGCGAATAACGTCGGCGCGATTCTGCTGGATCGCTTGCGATTGAGTGCGCCTGACGGCCATGCATTGGCGGCGGTATCGGCGATGGATATTCAAATGGGGCAGCACATCCTTGTGACAGGGCCTTCCGGTTGCGGCAAATCGACATTGGTGCGCGCGATTGCCGGTATCTGGCCTTACGGTAGCGGCAATATCGAAATCCCGCAAAACTGGAAGCTGCTTTTTCTGCCGCAAAAAAGTTATCTACCCATCGGCTCTTTGCGTGCGGCCGTGGCCTATCCCGCAAGTGAAATGAGTTATACGGACTTGGCCATTCACCATTACTTCGACTTGTGCAATTTGCCGCATTTGAAATCGCTGCTGGATCACACAGACAACTGGGGACAGCGCCTGTCGCCGGGCGAGCAGCAACGTGTCGCTTTTGTGCGAGCAATGTTGACGCGTCCGAATGGCTTGTTCCTCGATGAGGCGACCAGCGCACTGGATGCGGAAGCAGAAGAACTTTTTTATCAATTACTTATGCAGGAACTGCCCGAGGCATTGATCCTCAGTATCGCGCACCGCGAGAGCGTGGCGAAGCATCACAAGATACGCTGGCAGTTTGTTGCGAATGCGCATGCCAGCACGTTCGGCGTGCATGAAACCACGCACAGACAATATACAATTCAAAGCAGTAAACTCGTGAGCAAGTCGAGCGTCCGATAAATCGGGACAATTCAAGTGAGTTCGTCGTATGCATATCATGACTATGAGTACAAAAAAATGAGATGGCTGTTGCAGTCCAAAATCCTCCGGGCTCTTTTTTACGTCGCAATGCTGGTCGGTGTTGCGGCGTGCATGCACATCCCTGCATCTACGGCTGTGAGCGTGGCTGAACTGGACGACGAGAGCGCCATCGAAGAGGATGATCAGATCGCCGCCTTCTCGGAAAATCAAAGCGACGTCTTGTCACCCGAGTGGGAGCCCATGCTCTTCAATCGCAACAAGAGGCGTACCGAATATGCGGTGGTTTCCGATCAAGGAAGGAAGGTTTTGCATGCGCGCGCAGCTAACGCCGCCTCCGGCTTGATGCAGCAACTGAGCATCGATCCGCTGCGGGATTCGCGTCTGACATGGGAGTGGCGCATCAGTCGTCTGGTTGAATCAGCCGATAACCATGATCGCGCACGTGAAGATGCCCCGGCCCGCATTATTCTCGGATTCGATGGCAACAAGGATGATTTGCCGTTTGCGGATCAAATCATGTTTGAAGCCGCGCGTGCCATTACCGGTCGCGAAATTCCGTATGCAACGTTGATGTACATCCGCGCCAGGAAGGCGCCGGTGGACACAGTCATTTCTAATTCGCGCACGGGGCGCGTGAAGATGATTGTGATCGCAACGGGCAAAGAGGGGGTGGGTGAGTGGCGTGCATTTTCACGTGACATCGCGGCTGATTACGAACGTGCGTTCGGCGAGAAGCCGGGGCGGTTGATCGCGGTCGGCGTGTTGACCGATACGGATAACACTGGTGAAACGGTAGAGGCCTGGTATCGCGATATTCAACTAAGATCTAATGAACCTTTGGTTGATTTGCATCTTGTGGAAACGCCACCTTAAAGTCGTTTGAATTGTGTCCAAATTATTTTGCGTTAAAATAGCGGCAGGCATGCAGGGTGCCTGATCTCGCAAAAGCTGATGCACCTGTGTTTTGCAATTTTCTGTTTGCGTTTCTGCAATCTGAAGTCCGCAACGTTAAACCCTTGAAGCCGTAGCGAGAAACGGATCTTTGAAAGGAAACGTTATGTGGTCTACTTCTCATCCTCTTGGCAGCAACCCTCGCCACGACTTCGGTAATCATCTTAGTAATAGTGATTTCCTGCGTCGTTATGCGCGTCGTCTTTTACGCGATGCGCGTTCATTGGAGTCCAGCAAGTCCCTGCCGGTTTTACGCCGCATTATCGCAATGAAAGTGATGCCGGAATTACGCATTACCGATCTGTATGCGGTACGCGTAACGCTACAACTCAAACATGTCTTGCATACGCTTGCCAAGGAGTTGGGTTATCCGGCCTGGGAATTATGCAAGCGCGATATCGACGGATGTCATACGGAGAAACTCGATCGTTATCGTCTGGAGTTGGGTTTGTTCGGGGACTTCCAGCAGAACTGGTTTCCAAATGAAACCACCGCGCGGGACTGGCAAAAAGTAAATGGCGGTTATCTGATTGCTTACGGCAGCCAGACAGTCGCGATATTGGCATAGTGGTTCGCCCATCGATTCTTCGCCCATATGAAGAATCGATGGCTGTTGCGAATGTTATTGCTGTTTCAAAAATTTTTCCGCCAGGCGCACCCAGTAAGTCGCGCCTATAGGCAGCAAATCATCATTGAAGTCATAGCTGGGATTGTGCAGATTGCACGGCCCTAGTCCGTGACCAGCCGAGCGGTGGGCGCCTTCACCGTTGCCGATGAAAACATAGCAGCCGGGTTTGCCTTGCAACATGAAAGCAAAGTCTTCTGCTCCCATGGTCGGTTCGACATTCGCATTGACCTTTTCTTCACCCACTATCGATTGCAATACTTCAACTGCAAATGTAGTTTCTTTTGCGTGATTGATCAGTGGCGGGTAGTTGCGATGAAAGCGGAAATCAACTGTCGCATCGAACGCTTCTGCGGTGTGCTGGGCAATTGCGCGCATGCGGCTTTCGATCAAATCCAGCACCTTCAGATCGAAGGTGCGCACGGTGCCTATCAGTGAGGCATGGTCCGGAATGACATTGGTCGCACTGCCTGCATGGATCTGGGTGATCGATAACACTGCTGCATCGATAGGACTCTTGTTGCGGGTGATGATGGTTTGCCAGCTTTGCGCAATCTGTACCGCGACCATGATCGGATCCACGCTTTTGTGCGGCTGTGCCGCGTGCGATCCCTTGCCGCTGACAATCACTTCAAATTCGTTACTGGATGCCATCATGGGGCCGGCGGTCACGCCAAATTCACCGACTGGAATTCCGGGCCAGTTATGCATGCCAAACACGGCTTGCATCGGGCATTGCTTAAACAAGCCGTCATCCATCATGCGCTTGGCACCGCCACCACCTTCTTCTGCCGGTTGAAAAATCACATATACCGTGCCGTCGAAGTTTTTATTCTGCGATAAATAATGCGCCGCGCCCAGCAGCATCGCGGTATGGCCATCATGTCCACATGCATGCATTTTTCCATCATTGCGCGAGGCATGCGCGAAGGTGTTGATCTCCTGCATGGGGAGCGCATCCATATCTGCGCGCAAGCCAATGGCGCGGTCACTGCTGCCGTTCTTGATGATGCCCACGACGCCGGTAACGCCCATGCCGCGTAAAATCGGGATGCCCCATTCGGTCAGTTTCTTTGCGACCAGATCTGCAGTTTCGCGCTCTTCAAAACACAGTTCCGGATTGGCATGAATCTCGCGACGTATGCGTTGTAGTTCGTGGTGAAATTCGATGATAGGGTCGATCAACTTCATACTGTCTCCACATTGTTGCCGTGTGCCGGTTGTCTGGGTTTGCGTGATTGCGCGCGTAGTTGTCTATCTTACGCCAACTCAAATCGTTGATGTTATTGTCCGGATTTATGCCGCACGAATGGGCATATGTCCTGCAAGCGCGAGTGGAGGCAGCGTCATGCCAGAATGCTCGTGGCGACGTGCATTGGCCACAAACACGTAAGGTCCTTTTTTAACAGACGGGCGGAATTGATGATGCGATTCGCAGCACTAACCGGTTTGTCGATGTCGGCTGTGCGTATTGCTCTGGTTGGACTATGTGCAACGCTACTTGGCGGTTGCGCGCAATTGGGCTATTACGCGCAAGCAACGCGCGGTCAGCTTTCACTCCTGTCTTCGGCAAAACCGATCGATGAGCTTTTGCTTGAGCCAGATGTGGATGGCAAGCTCAGGCAGCGCCTGGCAAAGGCCAGGCAGATACGCCAGTTTGCAGTTAGCGAACTGGGCTTGCCCGACAACCCGAGTTATAAAAGCTATGCCGATTTAGGGCGCTCGTTTGCGCTATGGAATGTCGTCGCCACTCCCGAATTGTCATTGCGTCCCTTGCAGTGGTGTTTTCCGATCGCGGGTTGCGTCAGCTATCGCGGCTATTACAGCAAGGACGATGCACAGCAGTTTGCCGCCAGGCTGCGCGCCGATGGCTATGACGTGCAGGTCATCGGCGTGCCGACTTATTCAACACTGGGCTGGTTCAATGATCCTGTTCTGTCGACCTTTATTCGCTATCCGGATGCTGAACTGGCACGCTTGATCTTTCATGAGCTGGCACATCAGCTCGTCTACGTAAAAGACGATACGCAATTCAACGAATCATTTGCAACGGCCGTAGAGGAGGCTGGCGTTGCGCGCTGGTTTTCCTTGCATGGCGGTGCAGATGCCCAGCGTCTTTACGCCAAAGTCAAAGCGCGTCGAACAGAATTCCTTGATTTATTGCTGCGCTATCGCGCCGCGCTCGGGGCCAATTACACCAGCGTTACCAGCGACGATGAAAAACGTCGCCGCAAAGCGGAGATATTTGCCGAACTGCAGCACGCGTATCAGATATTGAAAACCTCATGGCACGGGTTTGCCGGATATGATCGCTGGTTTTCTGAGCCATTATCCAATGCGCATTTGGCGTCGATCGCAACTTATCATGAGTTGGTGCCGGGGTTTGCTGCACTATTGCGTGAAAAAGGAAATTTCACTGATTTTTATCGCGCCGTGATTGCGCTGACGGTTACCGAAAAAGCGGATCGCCACAAGCAGCTGGCGGCTTTGGCCACCACCATGCCCGTGGCAGAGGATGTCAATCCTGACGAACCCCGACCGGGGTTTGCATTCATTGCACAGCCGTGACATGATTGTTTCAACGAGCAACATATAAACGCATGAGCCCCTTTGAAATGCATGAACCCCTTTGCAGCAAGAGTGCTGAACATGGACCAACTCGAATGACAACTCAAACAACAGAGACAGAGGTGGAAATGGACAAGTTTTGGTTGCGCTCATATCCAGATGGCGTGCCCGCCGAGATTGATTTCACTCAATACGATTCACTGGTGCAGTTGCTGGAAGAGTCGTTTCGCAAATACGCCGATCGTCATGCCTATGTCTGTATGGACAAGCGCATCACCTATGGGGAAGTTGATGCGCTATCGCAAAGGCTGGGCGCATGGCTGCAAAGTACCGGCATGCAAAAAGGCGCGCGCGTCGCGTTGATGATGCCGAACATTCTGCAATACCCGATAGCGATTGCGGCAGTTCTGCGCGCGGGTTATGTGGTGGTCAACGTCAATCCCTTGTACAAGCCACGTGAGCTGCAACATCAACTGGAAGATTCCGGTGCAGAGGCCATTATCATCCTGGAGAATTTCGCGACCACGCTGGAAAAAGTCATCAGCAGTACGCAGGTCAAGCATGTAGTGGTTGCGACGATGGGCGATATGTTGGGCGGCGTGAAAGGCGCTATCGTCAATTTTGTCGTACGACACGTCAAGAAGATGGTCCCGACATTTTCGCTGCCGCAGGCAGTGGCCTTCAGTGATGTACTGGCGCAAGCATCCGGCATGAGCTTGCAAAAGCCGGTGCTGGGCGCCTATGACATCGCCTTCTTGCAATACACCGGCGGTACGACGGGTACGGCGAAAGGTGCGGTCCTGACGCATCGCAATATTGTCGCCAATGTATTGCAAAACGAAGCCTGGATCTGGCCTGTATTAAGCAAAGAGCCGCCGGGGAAAACTTTCAACTTTGTATGCGCGCTGCCGCTTTATCACATCTTCGCGCTGACGGCCTGCTGCATGCTGGGTACGCGACTCGGTGTAATGAATATCCTTATTCCGAATCCGCGCGACATTCCAGGATTGGTCAAAGAATTGATGAAGTACAAGATCAACCTGCTGCCTGCAGTGAATACGCTATACAACGGCTTGCTGAATAATCCTGATTTTGCCAAGGTCGATTTTTCCGAACTGAAGCTCTGCAACGGCGGCGGCATGGCAGTGCAGAAGGTGGTCAATGACCGCTGGCGTGCAATTACCGGCGTTTCCATTATCGAGGGATACGGTTTGTCGGAAACGTCACCGGTGGCTGCATCCAATCCTGCGGCCGCGACCGAGTTTTCCGGCACCATCGGCTTGCCGGTCTCTTCTACCGAGATAAGAATTATTGATGGTGGCGATAATGAAGTTGCGCTCGGTGTCGCCGGAGAGATCGCAATCCGCGGACCGCAAGTCATGGCCGGATACTGGAATAATCCGGTGGAAACGGCGCAATCGATGACGGCAGATGGCTTTTTCAAAACCGGCGACATCGGCATCATGGATGCGCGCGGCTATACCAAAATTGTCGATCGCAAAAAAGACATGATTCTGGTCTCCGGCTTTAATGTCTACCCGAGCGAGATCGAAAGCGTAGTGGCGGCGCATCCCGGCGTGCTGGAGTGCGCCTGCATAGGTGTGCCGGATGAGCATACGGGCGAGGCTGTGAAGCTGTTTGTCGTACGCAAGGATCCGAATCTGACGGAAGAAGAATTGCTGACTTACTGCAAGGAAGAATTTACCGGTTACAAGAGGCCGCGATCCGTCGAATTTCGTACTGAATTGCCGAAATCGAATGTCGGAAAAATCTTGCGTCGCGAACTGCGTGACGAGTTGAAGTTGAGTTGATCAGCTTGCACCGTATGTGCTGGCGATATATTTATATGATGAAGGCATGAGGCTTTCCTTCATCCGCAATCTTGGTGTGTGATTGCGGATGAAGTGGATATCGCCGCTTACTCGGCGGGCGCAACTGCCGGTGGCAATGGCCGTGGTTTGCGATCATCGCTGGTCGCAACATAGGTCAGCGTCGCTTCGGTGACCTTGACGATTTCGACTTCCAGGCGATTGCGCTCTGCATAGCATTCCACATTCACCGTGATCGATGTATGGCCGACCTTGACGATGTCGGCATAGATGGACAGCAGGTCGCCGACGAATACCGGATGCTTGAATAAAAACGAATTCACCGCAATCGTGACGACGCGTCCATTTGCGCGACGTGTCGCGCATACGGCACCCGCCAGATCGACCTGCGCCATGATCCAGCCGCCAAACACGTCGCCATGCATATTGGAATCGTGCGGCATGGGTACCACGCGCATTTGTGGAATCTTGCCCGCCGGCAGGTTTGTGTGGTGTTCGCTGGCCATATGATCTCCCGTTGCGATGATTCTGGCCGCTTATGCTTACTCTGTGCTTACGCAGGGTTTTTGCGTCCAACTGATGCACGGATGCAAATGCAGGCGATATCGTTTTGTATCTGCGGTGCTTGGGGGATTCCCGCTACAATCCTGAATCTGAAGCATAACCCTCTGAAAAAATTCCACTTCATGCGCCGTTCTTCGCCTTCTACCGAGCCAGCTCCGCCACCCACTGATCGCAATGATTGGGCCACGCTCAAGACCTTGGTTCCGTATTTGTGGACGTATAAATGGCGCGTGGCATTGGCGCTGTTGTTTCTGATTGCCGCGAAATTCGCCAACGTTGGCGTGCCGCTGGTATTAAAGCGTTTGATCGATAGCCTGACCATCAATCCCGCCAGTCCGCATGCTTTGCTGGTGTTGCCGCTGGGGGTGTTGGTCGCCTACGGTTTGTTGCGCCTGTCGACGACCTTGTTCACCGAGTTGCGTGAATATACTTTCGCGAGAGTGACGCAACGTGCGGTGCGCACGATTGCATTGCAGGTCTTCCGCCATCTGCATTCGTTGTCTCTTCGCTTCCATCTGAATCGCCAGACCGGCGGCATGACGCGCGATATAGAACGCGGTACACGCGGCATTTCATCACTGGTGTCGTACACGCTGTTCAGCATTCTGCCGACGCTGGTGGAAATTGTTTTGGTGTTGGGTTATCTGATTCTGCATTACGACATGTGGTTTTCGATTATCACGGCCGTGGCGCTGGTTAGTTATATTGCGTTTACCGTGATTGTCACCGAATGGCGCACACATTTCCGTCGCACGATGAATGATCTTGATTCAAAGGCAAGTACCAAAGCCATCGATTCCCTGATCAATTATGAGACGGTCAAATATTTTGGCAATGAAGATTACGAAGCCAGGCGTTACGATGAAGGTCTGAAGCATTACGAAATCGCAGCGGTCAAATCGCAGACTTCGCTGTCGGTATTGAATACCGGCCAGTCCAGCATTATTGCTGTTGCTGTCACTCTGATTCTGTGGCGTGCTACTGCCGGCGTCATCGATGGTTCGATGACCCTCGGTGATCTGGTGCTGGTGAATGCATTCATGATCCAGCTCTATATTCCCTTGAATTTTCTTGGCGTGATTTATCGCGAGATCAAGCAGAGTCTGGCGGATATGGAGCGCCTGTTTGCGCTGCTGGACCAGCACAAGGAAATTGCCGACAAGCCGGATACGAAAGCGCTGGTGGTGCAGGGTGCCGAAGTGCGCTTTTCGCATGTCGAATTCAGTTATGAATCCAAGCGGCAGATCTTGTTCGATGTCGACTTCACGATTGCGGCCGGGACCACGACGGCGGTGGTCGGACATAGCGGGTCCGGCAAATCCACCTTGTCGCGTTTGCTGTTTCGCTTCTACGACGTGAATGCAGGAGCGATTCTGATTGATGGCCAGGATGTGCGTGATGTCACGCAGGCTTCCTTGCGACAGACGATAGGGATCGTGCCGCAGGATACGGTATTGTTCAACGATACGATCGAATACAACATCGCGTATGGCAAGCCAGGTGCGAGCAAGAACGATATTGTTGCGGCGGCCAAGTCGGCTTACATACATGACTTCATAGAATCGCTGCCGGACGGCTATGCGACGATGGTCGGTGAACGCGGCTTGAAATTATCCGGTGGAGAAAAGCAGCGGGTAGCCATTGCACGTACCTTGTTGAAGCATCCGGCCATTTTGATTTTTGACGAAGCGACTTCGGCACTCGACTCAAAAGCCGAGCAGGCAATTCAGGCGCAACTGAAGGAGATCGCAAAGGATCGCACCACGCTCGTCATTGCTCACCGTTTGTCGACGATTGTCGATGCGACACAGATACTGGTGCTGGACCATGGCCGCATCGTGGAACGCGGCACGCATACCCAATTGCTGATGGCAGACGGCGCTTATGCGCAGATGTGGCAACGACAGCAAGCGCGACAAGAAGTGCCGGTTTCTTCGCCGCTTGAACGTGATGATGTTGATGGCACCGCTCAAACTGATGCGTGGTAACGTGCAGTTCGTTAAATATCATGAAACTTTAAACATGGAAGTCGCAACTATCTATCGATAATGGCGATCGTTATTCTTCTACAAACAAGCCATCTTGGCGCAATTGCACGCGAATGTTATTCTTCGATTCAGTGCTTCACCGCTTGATTGACGAGAGTCCCAATGTAATGCAGCCCTCATGTCACGCATAGTGGCTGGCCGCAAACCTCATCCGATTCCGCAGTTTTGCCAACCCTTGAGGAGGCAGCATGAAACGAACCAGATTATTTGCACTGCTGATGAGCGGGATGCTGCTTGCAAGCACCGCGCCTGTGGTGCAAGCACAGGAATTGACCGGTACCTTAAGGAAGATCAAGCATACCGGCACCATGACCATCGGTCATCGCGAATCTTCGATTCCATTTTCTTACCTGGACAATCGTGCAGAGCCGATAGGCTATGCAATGGATCTTTGCATGAAGATTGTCGAAGCGGTCAAGCATGACCTCAACATGCCGGGCTTGAAAGTCCGCATGCAGCCGGTCACATCCAGCAACCGCATTCCCTTGCTGAAGAATGGCACTATCGATCTGGAATGCGGCTCGACCACCAATTCGGTGGCGCGCCAAAAGCAGGTTGCGTTTGGCCCGACGTATTTCCTGATCAATGTCACTGCCGCGGTGAAAAAGACATCGAACATCAATACGATTGCAGAACTGAATGGCAAGACAGTATCGACGACATCCGGCACGACATCCGTCCCCTTGTTGCGCAGCTATCAGAAGGGTAGGGATCCGAATGGCAAGGAAATCAGCGTCAAGGAAATCTACGGCAAGGATCATGCGGAATCTTTCCTGCTGATGGCGGAAGACAGGGCCGCGGCCTTCGTGATGGATGACATTCTGCTGGCCGGGCAGATTGCCAACGCCAAGCGGCCGGGCGATTACAAAATATTGCCGGAGTCCCTGCGTCAGGAGCCTTACAGCATGGTGTTGCGCAAGGATGATCCGCAGTTCAAGGCCCTGGTGGACAAGGCTGTGGGCGACGTCATGCGTTCCGGCGAGATCAATCAGGTTTACGCAAAGTGGTTCATGACACCGATACCGCCAAGGAAATTGAATTTGAATTTCCCTATGCCGGCTGCGCTGGAAGAGGCATTCAAGCATCCGAATGACAAGGGCGTTTGAATCTGGTCGCGTGCGTTATTCGCATCACCATTTTTTCAGTTGTTCGGGTGCGCGGACATCCTGAAATATGCAAAGACTTTTGCCGGAAAAGGAATGCTGCATGGACCTAAATATATTTTTTGAGCCTATGTCCGCAGGCGATCCCACTTGGGGCGCCATGCTGTTGTCGGGGCTGGGCTGGACATTGGCCGTCGCCGCGCTGTCATGGATATGGGCTTTTGTGCTGGGATCGCTGGTCGGCATTGCGCGTACTTCTGAGCGCCGCTGGCTGGTTTTCCTCAGCGGTGCGTATGTGGAATTGTTCCGTAACATTCCACTGCTGGTGCAATTCTTCTTGTGGTATTTCGTCGTGCCGGGTGTGATCCCGGCGGTCAAGACGCTTGTGATTCAGCTTGACCCTATTGAACAGCAATTCATTACGGCCGTGATCTGCCTCGGTTGCTTTACTGCCGCGCGGATTGCGGAGCAAGTGCGCTCCGGTATTCAGGCCTTGCCGCGTGGCCAGCGCAATGCCGGCTACGCACTGGGATTGACGCAGGCGCAAACCTATCGCTACGTGTTGCTGCCTATGGCTTACCGGATGATCATTCCGCCCTTGACGTCGGAGTTGATGAACCTGATCAAGAACACTGCGGTTGCATATTCGATCGGTCTGGTGGAACTGTTTTTCCGTACACGCGAAATGGGCGAGATGACCTTCCGCTATTTCGAGGCATTTGCCGCAGCGACCTTGATGTATCTGGTGATTGCACTGGCAGCGAACCGGGTAATGGCCTTGATAGAACGGCGTCTGGCGATTCCGGGGCAGGCAGCGGGAGGTCGCCATGTCTGATTTCGACTTCGCGGTTATTCTCGATAGCTGGCCATTGTTGTGGCTGGGCCTCAAATACACGCTGCAGTTGACCGTCGTGGCCACGATAGGCGGCGTGATCCTGGGCACGCTGCTGGCAATTGCGCGTCTGTCGCATTACAAGACCTTGTCCATGCTGGCCGCAGCTTATGTCAATGTAATGCGCTCGGTGCCGCTGCTGCTGGTGATCTTCTGGTTTTATTTCCTGATGCCGATCGTCTTGCAATCCGTGATGGGGTCGGAGTGGCCGATCGCGATCGGTGCCGATCGCTCTGCCTACATTACGTTCATCCTGTTTGAGGCTGCATATTTTTGCGAGATCATGCGCGCCGGCATACAAAGTATTTCGAAAGGGCAGGTTAATGCCGGCTTTGCGCTGGGTTTGACTTATGGCCAATCGATGCGGCTGATCGTGTTGCCGCAAGCGGTACGCAATATGCTGCCGCTGTTGCTGACGCAGACCATCATCCTGTTCCAGGATGTGTCACTGGTGTCCTTGCTGAACGTCACGGATCTGGTTGGTGCATCCGTCAAGATCGCTCAGCGTGACAGCCGCGTGGTCGAGATGTATCTCTTTGTCGCCGTTGTGTATTTTGTACTGAGCTTTGCGCTGTCGATGGCAGTGCGGCAGGTGCAAAAACGCTACGCCATCATTCGCTAAAGGAAAAACCGATGATCGAAATGGAAAACGTAAGCAAGTGGTATGGCAATTTCCAGGTGCTGACCGAATGTTCGACGCAGGTCGCCAAAGGTGATGTGGTCGTCGTATGCGGGCCTTCCGGTTCTGGCAAATCGACATTGATCAAGACGGTGAACGGCTTGGAGCCTTTTCAGAAAGGCCGCATCACTGTAGACGGGATTGCTGTCGGCGACCCGGGCACCGATATGTCTAAACTGCGCTCGCGCATCGGCATGGTGTTCCAGAATTTTGAATTGTTTCCGCATTTATCGATACGAGAAAATCTCACGCTGGGCCAGATCAAAGTGCTGGGTCGCAGCAAGGAGGAGGCGATTGAACGGGGTTTGAAATATCTGGATCGCGTCGGCTTGATCGCGCAAAAGGATAAATTTCCCGGGCAATTATCCGGCGGACAGCAGCAGCGCGTGGCGATTGCGCGTGCCTTGTCGATGGACCCGATAGCAATGTTGTTCGATGAACCCACTTCGGCACTCGATCCGGAAATGATCAATGAAGTGCTGGATGTCATGGTCGGCCTGGCGCAGGACGGCATGACAATGATGGTGGTCACGCATGAGATGGGGTTTGCAAAAAAAGTGGCGAATCGCGTGATCTTCATGGACCAGGGTTCGATAGTTGAAGATTGCACAAAGGATGAGTTCTTCGGTACGACGCGCTCTGATCGCGCACGCGATTTTTTGGCGAAGATTATTCACTGAGTTCGCTGCTGACTTCGCTGCTGCTTTAGTCGCTGGGGCAGGCGTTGATGGAACGATCCGCAAGCAAGTAGCAAGGAGGAGTCGTTCACAGATAATGCGCGCGTAAGGAGTGTATACGCTTGTCATGGCAATTTCGTTCTCTCAGCTGAATCGAGATGACTCTCTTTTGAAAGCGAGCGGGTAAAATAGCGGCAATCCCAAGAAAGAACCGCTATGACCACGACACTCGCTCAGCCTTCCAGCATCACCATCACACGTCCCGATGATTGGCATCTGCATTTGCGTGACGGCGCCACCATCGCCTCCGTCCTGCCGGATACGGCACGCCAGTTTGCCCGCGCGATCGTGATGCCGAATCTCAAGCCGCCCGTGACCACCACCGAACAAGCGATTGCGTATCGGGATCGGATTCTCGCCGCGTTGCCGACTGGCATGCAATTCGAGCCGCTGATGGTTTTGTACCTGACCGACAATACGCCGCCGGACGAAATCCGGCGCGCCAAGGATAGCGGCGTCGTGCATGCCGTCAAACTTTATCCTGCAGGTGCGACGACCAATTCCGACGCGGGCGTCAGCGACTTGTCCAAATGTTATAAGACGCTGGAAATGATGCAAAAGCTCGGCATGCCATTTCTGGTGCATGGCGAAGTGACCGATCCTGCTATCGATATCTTCGATCGCGAGGCCGTCTTCATTGACCGCGTGATGCGACCTTTGCGTCATGACATGCCGGAGTTGAAGGTGGTGTTCGAACACATCACGACCAAAGACGCGGCGCAGTATGTCGCGGAAGCAGACCAATATGTCGGCGCTACCATTACCGCGCATCATTTGCTCTACAACCGCAACGAAATCTTCAAGGGCGGAATACGTCCGCACTACTATTGTCTGCCGGTCTTGAAGCGCGAAACACATCGCCAGGCCCTGGTTGCTGCGGCCATCTCGGGCAGCACCAAATTCTTCCTCGGCACCGACTCTGCGCCGCATCCGAAGGGCTTGAAGGAGCACGCTTGCGGTTGTGCCGGTTGCTATACCGCGCTGCACGCGATGGAGCTCTATACGCAGGCTTTCGACCAGGCCAATGCCTTGGACAAGCTTGAGCAGTTTGCCAGTTTCAATGGCCCGGATTTTTATCAACTGCCGCGCAATACCGGCATGATTACGCTCAAACGCGAAGAATGGCAATTGCCAGCCGAGCTGCCTTTAGGAAATACAACCTTGGTGCCACTGAATGGCGGCGAGACGATAGGCTGGAAGTTCGTCTGAGCCAGCCAGCAGCAGGTGTCAGCATTTTCGCCTGCCGCCAAAATATTGTAATGAGCAAGTTATGACCGCCGCATTCCTGGATATTGTCGACTGGTCTAGGCCCTGGCTCGCGCATGTCCGAGATATCGGACAACAGATCGCCGCTGCCGCCGATTGGCGTCAGGCATTGAATCTTCGCGCGGCGGAACTGGATCTGCGCAATCATCGCAACCTCCCCATTCAATTTGTCCCTCAGGCCGATCTGCCTGCAGAGACAGCTTACGAAACCTTCATCAGCAATACCGGCTGCGTCCCCACGCGCGAAAATCTGCATGATTTTTTCAACGCCCTTGTCTGGCTGACCTTCCCGTGCATCAAAGTGCAACTGAATGCCTTGCAGGCGCTAGAAATAGAGCGAGTGGCGGCACAAAGCGTAATTGCGCCACGCGGCAAGCTGCGCGATGCGGCGACCATCTTTGATGAAAATGCGGTGCTGTTAGTGACTTCGAATCAGGCGTTGGTCAGCGCTTTGCGTGCGCATGAGTGGGAGCAGGCCTTTGTCACACGTCGTCAGGAGTTTGTGCAGGATTGTGGCGTCCTGTTATTCGGTCATGCGTTGATGGAGAAATTGGTTGCGCCTTATAAGGCTATTACCGGACATGCATGGATAGTTCAACTGAGGCTTGATCTCGTAACTACCGTGCCCGAAGAACGGTGCGATGTGATCGATGCAGTCGTTGCGCCACAGTTGGCGCAGGGTTTGAGTACCGCTGATTTTTCACCGTTGCCGGTGTTGGGCGTGCCGGGCTGGTGGCCTGATCAGGATCAGATGTTTTATCAAGACGTTACGGTATTTCGACCGATACGTAGACGGTAAAAGTTAGGGCGCTGTCGCCGCATGGCAGAACACCAATTGTTGTCATTCCTATTGCAATATTAGCGCGATGCGGCATGGGATTCAAAAAAAGGAATACCACGCTCGAGTTTGGTTTGCATGTCTTCTATGAAAGCCTGTGGCCCGTATCCCAGCGTCTCTCCAGCCTTTTCATAGAAAAATGGACGTCCCGTTTGACGGCTGAAGCTCATCATCCATTCCAATTCTTCTTCATCAAGGTCGCGCCCGCCAAATGCGAGTCGATAGGCTGGTTGGCCCCGCCAAGTGGTTTTGATGACGATTACGCCCAAATTGGTCGGTTTGAAGGAGTCGGGGAAAGGGCTGTCAGGAGCTACCCAGCCGCACTCGAACTGGCGGCAAGGTGAATCCGGTCTCGTTTCATAAATACTGCAGCCGCTATCGCGTACGAAATGGCAGCGTATGCCGGGCTTCATTTCATGGCCATAGATGGTCGACTTCAGCCAGCCGTCGCAACAAGCAGTGCAATCTCCGCATTCGCGCGCCGTATTGATGGTGCGTTGCGGGTGGATTGGCATAATCTGCATGACTTGGCCGCAGCATTTCTTGTGTTTTTTGCCGCTGCCGCAAGGGCAAGGATCATTTCTGCTGAGTTTCACTTCGTTAGCTACCTTTCATCGCAAGGCGTCATTATGCTGCGAGAAGTTTTTTTTTGCTGCCTTGTGTTGGCCGTAGGTGCGCTTAAATTAGCTCCTGACTTTAGCAAATAAAAAAGGCACCCGAAGGTGCCTTTCTGTAAAGCAGTTCAAACCAAGCGAGCTAGGCTCGCCGGGAATTAGAACTTGTGACGAACGCCAACTGCGAAAATCGAACCGCTTGCATCGAGATCCGTTGTGTTGATTTTTGCGCCAGCATCGTTTGATGTCTTCGAGTAACCAGTGTACAGGTTGGTACGCTTCGACAGGTTGTATGTGTACATGATGCCAGCAACTTTTGTATCTGCGTTGTTGGTCAAACGGTTGTCATTGACAGTGTACGAAGCCATGATGTTGCCAGCAGCGCCAACTGGTGCGCTTACGCCCAACATGTAGTTGCGGAATTTGTTCGAATCGACATTGTTGTTGTCGGTTTTTGTATCGCCGTAAGCAGCGTGCAATTTAACAACGTTGAAGTTGTATGTTGCGCCCAAGAACGTTGCTGTTGTGTCGCCAGTGGTGACCGCGCCACCTGTATTGTCTTTGCTGTTGTAGCCGAATTGAACATTCAATGGGCCATTTACGTAGCCAACACCCAAGCCAAACTGGCTTTGGTTGCCGGTGGAGCCGACTGTTTCGCCGAAACCGTAGTCAGCAACGAAGTTGAAGCCGCTGAAAGAGTTGCTCGAGTATTTGATCGAGTTGTTGATACGACCATTACCTAGCGCATTGTTGAAGAATACTTTGCTGATTGGAGCGATTGTGCCGCCATCACCGAACGGATCGATTTGGTCGTAGCCATCTTTCATCGCTGTTGTCTGTCTACCCATGTTGACAGCACCGAAGCCGCCTGACAGACCAACTGTCGATACGCGGTCGAAGCCAGCAGTTGCTGTGCCGTCGTCAGCTTTGAAGCCGCCTTCGAGTACGAAGTTAGCTTTCAAGCCATTGCCCAGATCTTCTGTACCTTTGAAACCGATACGGCTAGCCGATTGGTTGCCGGAAGTGATGCCAGTTTGGCGATCGTTGCCAGCTGTTCTGCCTGTATCTTGAGTCGTCAAACCCATGTCAACAATACCGTAGACGGTAACGGACGATTGTGCCGATGCAGCACCAGCGAATGCGCCCAAAACGGCAAGAGCCAAAAGCGATTTTTTCATTTAGATGTTCCTCAAATGTTATTTAAAAATACACACTTATTGTCAAGTATGTACATATTCTGCGTTGCTGCCTGTCTTGCATGATCATAATTGCGAGACGACAGAACGATTGAAACAAAATACACAGGAGCTGACAATCAAAATCTTGAAAGCTCTTGGTGCAGTGCAATGAAGTGACGTTTTTTTGCAACAAAGAGGTGCGCGGGTAACCAAAATCGGTGCATGCGGGTTTGTGGACGGCTGTGCAAAAACGAATAAAGGCACCCGAAGGTGCCTTTATAACTAGCCATGACGCTGCTAATTTTTTTTTAGAACTTGTGTGCAATGCCGAGTGCAAGTGCATTGGCATTTTGGCCGGCAACTGCTTCGCCTGGTCCACCAATGCCGATGTTTGAACCTGAGTCATTACTCACGCGAACATAGGTCGCATACAAGGATGTACGCTTGGACATGCTGTACAGATATGACAAGGCGAACACATTGCTGTCAGCATTTGTCGTGTTGCGTTTATCGTTACGAATGTATTCTGCGCGGATGTTGTTGGCGCCGAATGGGACCGTTACGCCAACCAGTGCGCTACGATATTTGTACGCTGCTGCGGCTCCGGTGAAATTTGCATCTGCGTCACGTTCGCCCAAGATTCCGTGCAGTTTGAATGCGCCGAAATCGTAGGTTGCGCCGATCAAAGTATCGGACAGATCTGCATTTGCTGCGCCAACCGTCGCGTTATTTTCGTTGCTATAGCCAAATTGGACATTCAATGGGCCATTTTTGTAGCCGACGCGCAAACCATAGCCGCTGCTGGCTTCAGTATCGCCGACTTTTTCGCCAAAAATGTAGCCTGCTGTGGCTGAGAAGCCGCTGTAATTGTTGCTGGTGTAGGTAATTTGATTGCCGACGCGTTGGTTGAGTCCGCCGCCGTTAATGTAATCGACGCTATTGACGATGCCAGCTGCACCGAACGGATCGATGTGACCGAGCATTTCCTTAACTTGGGTGTTTTGCTTGCCCATGCGAACTGTGCCAAGGTTGCCGCCTAATCCGACATACGACAAGCGGCTAAAGCCGGCTCCGCCAGTGCCGTCGTCGGTATTGATGCCATTTTCCAAAACAAACTCGGCTTTCATTCCGTTGCCCAGATCTTCAACACCTTTAAAGCCAATGCGGCTTGCGCCATTGTTGCCACTGTCGAGACCGACTTTTCGGCCGCTGCCATTGTCAATGCTGGAGATGCCGGTGTCTACGAGGCCATAAATGGTAACGGAGGATTGGGCTGATGCAACGCTGGCGAATGCGCCAAGAACGGCGAGTGCTAAAAAGGATTTTTTCATTGGGTCTCCATGAATTATTTTGTGGATTTAAAGGGCTGCTGTCTCTGATTTTTATGACTAGCGGAACCAAATGTACACGGAAAATCAGATGTAAAAGTTGGTTTGATGGGTATTTGCAACAAAATAGTGCGCTAGTGGTGCTCAGCCGTTATTTGTGCTTTTAATGCTCCCAACTCAGGCAGTTTGCATGGGTGACTTGTGTTGATCGGTTGTTAGAACATGTGATTGATGCCGATAGACGTGCCGGTTTGTCGGGTTTGGCCCCCGGTTGGTAATGCAACGATGCCATGCAAAACGGCCCGATCTATATCGGCATACAGGCTGGTTCTTGACGAAAGCGCATACGTAGCGCCGACGATGAAGAAATTGCGCCTGGCGATTTCGCGTTTAGAGGTTTCCAGCGTGGTGCGGTAGTAGCCGCTGGTCAGGCTGATGATAGGTGTGACGTCGTAGCGCGCGCCAAGCCAGATGTTTTTGGCTTGGCCGGCGACCGCAGTTTCGGTTTTTGTACTGAGATAGCCGCCAGAAAAACGGATGTCACCGATCTTGTACGCACCGCCAAACGTGACTTGATCCTGATCGCGATAATCCGGTGCTGCTACTGTGCCCACGTTTGGTTTTTGTCGGGTGTACGCGCCGCCGATGGTAAATGTGCCGTCTGTGTAGCCGAGCCCGATGGCTTTGGCGCTTGCCGCAGTGCTGCTGCCTGCGACTTCGCCCATTGAGTATTCCGCGCTGGCGGTCCATCCGCCAAATTTCCCAAAATACTGAATGGCATTGCTAAAGCGCGGGCCGTCTACAGTGCCAAAAGGTCGGCTGACCTTGCCGTCTTTGTTACCCGCGACTGCGCCAGCCAACGGAATGATATGGACGTAGCGATACTGGAACGGTTCATAAGCATAGACAGCTTTGCAGGCGACTGACGGTTGGCGACCAAAGTCGATGGAGCCGAAGGGGCTGGCAATGCCCACCGATGAGATGCGGCTGAAGAGGCGCCCATCCGTGTTGTCGCTGGTTCCGGTTCCGGTATTGAAGCCAGCTTCCAGATGGAAGTGCGCATTCATGCCGCCACCTAGATCTTCTGTCCCCTTGAATCCAAGGCGATTGTTGTAATACTCACCGTTGGAGCCCATCTTCAGCGTGCTTTCACCGGCGGCGCTGGTATTTGTCACATGACGCACGCCAGCATCTATCGTGCCATAAATGCTGATCGATGAGCGCGGGGCGACGGTGGCTTTGCCAAATTGACTACCTTGCGGCTCGGCAGAAGGCGTACGCGGATCACGGTCAAACGTTCCATAAATAGTCATGGACGGCGCTTCTGCATAAACCGAAGTTGTCAGGGCGCTTGCGAAAATGGCCGCGATGGATACCAATGTCAAAGTGTCGGGGATGGAACGTTTTATTTTTTGCATTCTTGTATTAACGTCCAGTAAATCAATTTCTATATGGCAAGCACAGGCTAAACGCAATTCGTATAATCTTCTTTTGACATTGGTTAGCATTCGCCAAATCAGGCGGATGTGTCGTGCTAGTCTGTCGCTCGGATGCAACAATCTTTTAGTTTTGATGTGGTTTGGAGTTTCATGACACCTTTTGATCAGCTTATTCAACATTTCGATGGCGCCCTGCGCGTCATCAGTGGCGTTTCTGTAGCGTCCCGTCCTAGCCCTGCTGCAGGACTGGCTGACTGCGCATTGGCGGATGCCGAGCGTCGTCATAGTGCGGGTTTGATGCGCGTCAATCACGTTGGCGAGGTCTGTGCCCAAGCGCTGTATCAGGCGCAGGCGCAGTTCGCGCATACCGAGGCAATTCGCCAGCAGTTCTTGATCGCCGGTCGGGAGGAAGAAGATCACCTGGCCTGGACGGCGCAGCGGCTACGCGAGCTGGGTTCACATCCAAGCTTGCTTAATCCGCTTTGGTATGCCGGTGCCTATGCGCTGGGTGCGGTGGCGGGCAAGTTGGGCGATGCGCGTAGTTTGGGGTTTGTCGTGGAGACCGAGCGTCAGGTCGAGGCGCACTTGAATGAGCATCTGCAAAAATTGCCGCCGCACGATGCCAAGTCGCTTGCTGTGGTCGCGCAAATGAGTGCAGACGAAGTCGCACATGGCGCAGCGGCGCAGGCCTTGGGCGCGCAAGCGGTGTCACCGCTGGTGCAAACAGGCATGAAGGCCATGTCGAAAATAATGACTTCTGCCGCCTACTATATTTAATGCGATTGTTTGGCGTGTTCGCGAATGCCGAATAAGCAAGCAGCTAAACGTGGCGGGACTCTTGTAAGCTCAGCGATCGTGCCGCACTGAGCGTGGGTTGCTGATTTCATAACCAACGGCCCCTTATGTTTAGCGTATATGCGGCCGTTGTTATTTCGATCTCAGTCAGTGGCAGGTTTCGGTGCCGCATCATCCACGATTTCGAAGGAATGCGTAATTTCTGCGGTTTTTTCCATCATGATGGACGCCGAGCAGTACTTGTCGTGCGATAGCTTAATCGCGCGCTCCACCACATTAGGCTTCAGGTTGCGGCCTGTGACGGTAAAGTGGAAGTGTACTTTGGTGAAGACTTTCGGATCGGTTTCTGCGCGTTCTGATTTGAGTGTGACTTCGCAGCCACGCACATCCTGCCCGCTTTTGCGCAAGATCACCACTACGTCGTAGGCGGTGCAACCGCCAGTGCCGAGCAGGACGACTTCCATCGGTCGTGGCGCTAGGTTGCGACCGCCGCCCTCGGGCGCGCCATCCATCGCGACGACATGGCCGGAGCCGGTTTCAGCCAAAAAAGTCATGCCGGACAAGCCGGTCCAACGTACTGTGCATTCCATGGTTTTCTCTTCAAGTTGCGATTAGTTGTGACATTGTAACTGTTTGGCGCAGCTGTCATAAACGCCAAAAATGAGCGAAAAGGCAGATTCGCCACGGCAAGTGACTAAAACGACTCAATTAGCCCAGAAAATATGCGAGTTTTTGTGATTAAGTTTGACGCTAAGTCATTGAAAAGACTATAATCTGCGGCTCTTTCGTTTGCTCAGGAAGAGATAACAAGGCCGAGTACGTGGCACCACTGCGCGTAACCACCATTTGAGCGATTTAATTATTTAGGAAGTCATCATGAAAACCTTCTCCGCTAAAGGACACGAAGTCCAGCGCGATTGGTTCGTGATTGACGCGACGGACAAAGTCCTCGGACGTGTTGCCAGCGAAGTGGCACTCCGACTGCGCGGCAAACACAAACCGGAATTTACTCCTCACGTCGATACAGGCGACTTCATTGTCGTCGTCAACGCAGGCAAACTGCGTGTGACCGGTACCAAAGCAACAGAAAAAACATACTATCGCCACTCGGGTTACCCAGGCGGTATCTATGAAACGAACTTCAAGAAAATGCAAGAGCGTTTTCCAGGTCGTGCGCTCGAGAAAGCGGTCAAGGGCATGCTGCCTAAAGGCCCACTCGGCTACGCGATGATCAAGAAGCTGAAAGTGTACG
>CAYOQL010000028.1:0-31042 GCA_964406085.1 uncultured Herminiimonas sp. | reverse complement strand
GCAACAAGCGCGGCGGCATCAAGCTGTACGTCAAGCGCGTCTTCATCATGGACGATGCCGAGCAATTGATGCCGGTCTATCTGCGCTTCGTCAAAGGCGTGATCGATTCTGCCGATCTGCCGCTGAACGTGTCGCGTGAAATCCTGCAAGAATCGCGCGACGTCAAAGTGATACGAGAAGGTTCGACCAAGCGCGTATTGGGCATGCTGGAAGAATTGGCTAACGCGGATGAGCAAGAGAAGAAGGACAAGTACGTCACTTTCTGGAACGCGTTCGGCCAGGTCTTGAAAGAAGGCATGGGCGAAGATGCAACCAACAAGGAGCGCATCGCGAAACTGTTGCGCTTTGCATCGACGAATGGCGACAGCGACGCGCAAACCGTATCGTTCGACGATTACGTGTCGCGCATGAAGGAAGGCCAGACCAAGATTTTCTACGCCACCGGCGAGTCGTATAACGCCGCGAAGAACAGCCCGCACCTGGAGATCTTCCGCAAGAAGGGCATAGAAGTCCTGCTGCTGACTGATCGCGTCGATGAATGGATGTTGTCTTACCTCGAAGAATTCGAAGGCAAGGAACTTGCGTCGGTTGCCAAAGGCGATCTCGATCTCGGCCAACTGGAAGACGAGGCAGAAAAAAAGCAGCATCAGGAAACCGAAGAGCAATACAAGGAACTGGTAGGCAAGATGCAAACCGCCCTGGCCGACAAGGCCAAGGAAGTACGCATCACCTTCCGCCTTACCGATTCACCTGCCTGTCTGGTCGCCGACGAAAATGAATTGTCCGGCAACCTGCTGCGCATGTTGAAAGCTGCCGGTCAAAATGCTCCCGATGCCAAACCGATTCTGGAAATCAATCCGGATCATCCATTGGTACAGCGTTTGAAATATGAAGACGCGAAGTTCGATGACTGGTCGAACATCCTGTTTGATCAAGCGCTGTTGGCCGAGGGCGGCAACCTGAGCGATCCGGCTGGATTTGTGAAACGCCTGAATGAAATGTTGTTGGGTATGACCGGAAAATAATTCCGCATTCCTAGTCCCCGAATAGACAAGGCCACACTTTAATCAGTGTGGCCTTGTTTTTTATGAAGAGACCCATCCGCTCAAAACGACTTCAACACGTCTGCCCATGGTCGGCACACACGTAAAATCGTCCTGAGCCGTTATCGATGCAGCTCATTTCTCATCGCCTCAAATGGCTTCAGTCGCTTCAAACATCGAGGATCTTTTGCAGCTGGCATGCTAGCTTTTCGCCCGCACCGGCAATATCCAGTCAGGCCGGATGTAGTGGCAGGTATAGCCATTCGGATAATGCTGAAGATAATCCTGATGCTCGGGTTCAGCGTCCCAGAATGGGCCGACCGCCGCTATTTCTGTGGTGACCTTCCCTGGCCATAAACCCGATGCCTCTACATCGCGCACGGTTTCCTCGGCGACGTGCTTTTGCTCATCGTTTATATAGAAAATGGCTGACCGGTAGCTGGTGCCCACATCATTGCCTTGACGATTTTTGGTGCTGGGATCGTGGATTTGAAAAAAGAAAGCGAGCAAATCTCGGTAGCTGGTCACGCTCGGGTCGAAGATGATTTCTATCGACTCGGCATGCGTTCCATGGTTCCTGTATGTAGCGTTCGGTACATCTCCGCCGGAATAGCCAACATGTGTGGATAAAATCCCGGGGCGGCGACGCAGCAAATCCTGCATACCCCAAAAACAGCCGCCGGCAAAAATTGCACGTTCAGTGGTTTGGCTCATTTGTACTCCTTCGATTAATTTAATCCGTCTATAAACAGTCAGCGCTTGTGTTGCATCATGGCTGAGATTATCCATATGGGGATGTCTTTGCCGATTTCATTCAACGATTGAGTATTCGCATTAAAGTAACCACTCAGTCGTACGTCAAAGTAACCACCTAATGGCGTTCCAAAGTAACCACTTGATCGCAGGAATTGTACTCAACAATTGAATGCCCGCTTGCGCCCCAAAGCGGACATTGAGAAGCTGCGATAAATGGAATTCACTAGTTAATACTGCCCGTTTGTCCTACGCGTTATTGAGCATTGCGATACTTGCAGGCAATTGAACCGTATGTAAAGGTTGTTGCATGGAGGAATTATGGACAAGACGATTATTGATAAAAAACCAGAGCTGCAAAATCGTATAAATATGACGGATAGCAACGGGCTCGCTAGCTTCGATGAATGGATGGCCCATAAACAGCTTTGTCGTAAGATGTTCGAAGAAGCACAACTGTCCTTGCGCGTCTCTCGGGAAGAATATTTAGCTCAACTCGAAACCGTTGTATCCATCCACAAGGGCATAGCTAAAGCTTCGAATAAATTTTAATACCTCATACCTTCAGACGACTGAGATAACTCTTACCCCAATCATTTGAAAGTCCGCGTATGGTCGAAAGTAGACGTCCACCAATACACATTCAATCGGCAATGTCTATTACGAGCTTACCTCTCGTAGTACCACCTTCAAGGGCGACATGTGCTTCAGTTGCAGAGCTAAAAGTATAGCGCTGCGGGTCTACGTTTACGCGCAATTTCCCCTGTTCTGCAAGTTTCGTCGCTTCACGCATGATGTCGCCATGATGAATTCGTTCTCTGCCTGTGAGCAATGGCAGTAACGTAAATACGCCGGAATACGTCGCAGCACGAAATGAAAGCGGGGCAAGACTGTGTGTACCCCAGCCAAGGCAGCTAACTACATGGCCTGTATATTTACGTATGGCAGCAAATGATGCATCAAGTGTCACACCACCTACTGTGTCATAGATGACATCGAATCCAACTCCATCTGTGTAGCGAGAGACATACTCTTCAACGTTTTCACTTCGATAATCAATCGCAGTAGCACCCAAACTTTCGATCATCTCTTTTTGCGCGGAGCTACCGGTCGCGTAAACTTCTGCGCCAAGGGCAACGGCGAGCTGAATTGCTACATGACCGACACCGCCTGCGCCGCCGTGAATTAATACCTTCTGACCTGCTTGAACATGAGCGCGATCCACTAGACCTTCCCAGGCCGTAATAAAAATCAGTGGTAATGCAGCAGCTTCACGCATCGTGAAGTGTTCAGGTTTGAGGGCCAGCAAATTCGCGTCGAATACGCCGAACTCCGCTAGCGATCCTGGCACGCCACCTATTCCACCCGCCATCCCATACACATCGTCACCGACGCGGAAGGCTTTAACGTCTGCGCCAACCGCAATGACAGTTCCTGCCAAGTCCATACCCAGGATGGCTGGCAAGCTTGTATTGGCATGGGCAGCTTGTCCGGCTCGAACCTTAGTATCAAGTGGATTAACGCCACTAGCTGCGATGCACACCAAGACCTCCCCCGCCGCTGCAACCGGCATTGCGACTTCGCGCAAAACGAATGGTGACCCGGTTTTTTCAAGTACAAGGGCTTGCATAGTATTTTTCATGATAATTCCTTTCAAAAGTTGAAAATTGATTGCATCTGATGAGTTGACGTGCTCATCGTATGGTGAACATAATTGTTCGTAAATTGACGTTATTGCATGCCATCCATTCAAAAATGAATGGATGGTTATCTTTCGCTCTGGATTTCGATAATGGAGAAACAGCATGGCGATGGAATGGAGTGACCTGAAGGTGTTTCTGGCGATCGCTCGCGCTGGCACGCTAGCTGGAGCCGCACGCCTTATTGGCCAGACCCAGCCAACCATGGGACGTCGGCTACGCGCCCTCGAACAAGCTGTCGGTCATATACTTTTTCAGCGGACAGCGGACGGTTTCATTCTTACCGATGAGGGGGCTGCAGTCCTCATTCATGCCGAGCGCGTAGAGGAAGAAACTTTGGCATTCGCGCGCGAACTTGATGGGCAGCAGCTTGAACTGAATGGCATTCTGAGAGTGTCGTCGTCTGATTGGTTTGGCGTGCACATGTTGACCCCGATATGCACTGCTTTTTCGCATGCTCACCCCAAGATGACTGTTGAGCTATTGACAGACGCGCGTCTACTTAGCTTGGCGCGTCGCGAAACTGATCTTGCCTTTCGCATTCAACCGTTTGAACAGCCCGATATTGTCCAACGCAAACTAATGCATATCGATTACTCCCTTTATGGAGCGGTTGGTACTTCCGTCGCGAAGAATGGGGCTGGTGCCCGACTCATCACACTCGATACTGCTTTTGAGGACTTCCCCGACGTACAGTGGGCTCACCGTGCGTTACCGAAAGCGCAGGTGGTATTCCGCAGCAATAGCCGGGATGCGCAAGCAATGATGTGCGCTCAAGGCGCTGGATTGGCGGTATTGCCTTGCGTGTTGGGCGATATGATTCCGGGTTTGCAGAAACTTGATATTGGTGCGCCACCTGGGCGTGATGTCTGGGTTGGATATCACCGTGATTTGCGCGGGGTCCGTCGCTTACGAACTTTTCTCGACCTTGTGTTAGCACGCTATGCTGGTTAAGGGGCTCAACCTATCATGGAGGAGCGATTCGAAAAGTCTGCATACGACCCAAAGCGGACGTTAACTGAGCATTAGAAATCAGAAAGATTCTTCGCTGTTCATAATTCCTTCCACGAATTCGGCAAAGGCGCGAGCTTTGGCTGTCGCAAGCCGCCCGGTAGGAAATACTGCCCACAGATCAATATCTGGTAGCGACCAGTTTTCAAGCAAGCGAGATACGCGTCCACTTGACATTTCAGGTGCGAACATCCAGTCAGATGCAATGGTCAAACCCATATCTGCAAGTACCGCCGCACGTATGCCTTCTGCCGCACTGAAGCGCGCCCGTCCACGAACGAGAACGGAAACCTCTGTTCCATCTTTACTGAAGTTCCATACGTTACTCATTTGACTGAATACGACCGTTTCGTGATTAGCAAGATCTGCCGGAACCAGTGGTACACCAGCCCGTTTCAGGTACTCAGAAGTCGCCAAAACGGAACGGCGAGACGAGGCCAGTTTGCGCGCAACTATTCCTGAGTCCGCCAATGCGCCCATTCTTAACGAGATGTCGATGCCTTCAGCGATCAAGTCAATGGTGCGGTCATCCAATATCACGTCAATCTCGAGAGTCGGATGTAAGGCGAGGAATCTTGGTAGATAGGGAATGATGTATAAGCGAGCGAAAGTCGGAGCCGCAGAAACACGCAGTCGGCCGGATAACCCCGCCCCCGCCCCTCGCGCAGCCAATTCTGCCTCGTCGGCCTCTTGAACAACGACCCGTGCTCGCTCATAGAATCGCAAGCCTGCCTCTGTCGGCGTTAGCCCATGTGTTGAGCGCAGCAAGAGTTTCACGTTGAGCTTCTGCTCCAGTTGCGCCACCGTCTTTGAGACAGCTGGCTGACCAACTTTTAATACCCGCGCAGCCCCTGAAAACGAACCTGCCTCCACCACACGTACGAATGTGGCCATTGCTAATAGACGATCCATGTATTCCTCATTGGAATAATCAATATTGCCAGATCATATCTGCCATTCCAAAGGAAAGACAACCAGAATATCGATCATCAGCTCAGGGACATTTGCTCCGAGCTTCTAAAGGGAAATCAACATGATCGAAATTTACGCTTACGCCACGCCAAACAGCGTCAAAGTGCCCATCGCACTAGAAGAGTTAGGACTGGAATACGTCCTACACGCAATCAACGTAAAACAAGGAGAACAAAGGCAAGACAGTTACCTTGCCCTGAATCCGAATGCGAAGGTTCCTGTGCTGGTGGATACCCCGTTTAATGGCCAACAGTTGGTACTGACGGAGTCAGCAGCAATTTTAATGTACTTGGCCGAGCGTGAAGGGAAGTTACTGCCGACCTCGGGTACATCTCGTGCACATGTTTTGGAACAATTATTTTTCCACGCTTCAGCCGTCAGCCCAGCCTTTGGCAACGCAGGCTTCTTCAGCAAGTTGGTCGCGGAACCACAACCGTTGGCGCAACAACGGTTCGTCACCGAGGCAGCACGGGTAACGGCGTTACTCGACAAATTGCTGGGTGAGAGCGAGTTCATCGCTGGCGATGATTACAGCATTGCAGACATTGCGCATTTCGGCTGGTACTGGCGTCGAGCATTTGCAGGTGTGGAACTAGCTCCCTTCCCAAACCTGTCCCGCTGGTACACCCGCATCGAACAACGACCAGCAGTGCAACGTGCCATTGAACGTGTCAATGCACTCGTAACTGCTTAAAACAATCATCACTTAAAGGAATGACCATGACCCGCTTCAGCAATTACCAAAACGCATATCCCAATGCTCGACTGACTCGTTCGCCGGAAGGCGTACTAGAAATCGCATTACATACCAACGGGGGCAAGCTTGTCTTCAACGGCCACACCCATGAGCAATTTGTCGATCTTTTTCATGATGTGGGTAGCGATCCCGACAACCGCGTTGTGATTCTCACTGGTTCCGGCGATGCCTTCATGGACGAAATCAGCCCTGACGGCTTTGATTTTTTTACTCCGCGCGGTTACGACAAAATCTTCCGCGAAGGAAAAAAAATATTGATGAACCTGCTTGACATCGAAGTGCCGGTAATCGCTGCGCTCAATGGTCCAGTGCTACTGCATTCTGAATACGCATTGCTGGCTGACATCGTGCTCGCGACACCAGAAACGATTTTCCAAGACAAGCCGCATTTTGATTTCGGCATCGTGCCCGGTGATGGCGTAAACCTGCTTTGGCCGGAAGTAATCGGGAGTGTCCGCGGTCGCTACTTCATCCTCACGCGACAACAACTCGATGCACAGACTGCCAAAGATTGGGGCGCTGTCAACGAGATCGTCCCCTCTGACCGTCTGCTGGAACGTGCGCATCAGATCGCAAACGAACTGGTGAAGCTGCCGCCATTGACTAGCCGATATACCCGTATCGCCCTGACGCAAAAATTACGCAGAATCGTCGATGAAGGTGCTGGCTATGGATTGGCGCTGGAGGGCATTAGCGCAGCCGAGGTGGCGCGCTCAATGAATTTATCCACCTGATCTACTCAAGAGCAACTAGCTTCCAATTTTTATAGCGATGTGTGCCGGTTCTGAGCGATCGGCAGCACACCTAACTGCACGACTTTTTAATTACCGAGTCACCTAATCACTCATTCACTGAAGGAAAATAACCATGTCTCTACAACAAAAACTCGACGCATTTAAAGCTGATTTCGAAGCGGGTAAGCCGCCTTATAACGTACCGCCATCCGTCATTGACATCATGCATCGTGCCACCACTGAACTGATCGATTCAGGTGCAGCGAAACTTGCACTGAAGGCTGGCGATAAAGCACCCGACTTCACACTCAAGGACCCGGAAGGCAACGTTGTGACTTCCGCTGATTTATTGCGTAAAGGTCCACTGGTGTTGACGTTCTACCGCGGTGTATGGTGCCCGTATTGCAATATGGAATTGAAGGCACTGCAAGCTGTTCTGCCAGACATTCAGGTCGCAGGAGCCAGCTTGGTCGCAATTTCGCCGCAAGTTGCTGCGAATAGCCGCAAGTCCTTGCGCCAAAACGCTTTGGCATTTCCGATTTTGTCAGATCCTAACAATGATGTGGCCGCAGCATTTGGATTGCGCTTCGCGCTACAAGACTACTTGGTCGATCTCTACAAATCGCTGAAGAACGATCTGCCAGCTTTCAACGGCGACCAAAGCTGGACATTGCCAATGCCTGCGCGCTACGTGATCGCGCAAGACGGCACCATCGTCTATGCAGAGGTCAACCCCGATTACACCCTTCGTCCTGACCCATCGGAAATTTTACCGGCCATACGCAAAGCTGTTGCTTGATCTACTCACACGCCGCTCGCTCTATGCGAGCGGCAAAAGGAATAACATGTCTCGTACTTTTCTCGTAACTGGTGCAAGCAAGGGCATTGGTCTTTCAATCTCAAAGAGGCTTGCCGCCTCTGGTCGTCAAGTTGTTGGCATGGCACGTAATGCCACTAGTGACTTTCCCGGCACATTAGTTCCAGTAGATCTGGCTGATGACGCCGCTACACATAGTGCGCTGGAATGGATTACGCAACGATTTGAGTTGGACGGCGTTGTGAACAACATCGGACTTGTTCATCCCGCCTCGCTATCCAATGTGACATTGCCGGCACTTGATGAAGTCTTGCGCGTCAATCTGCATCCTGCGCTTCTGGCTGTACAAGCAGCGCTACCTAATATGACGGCGAGCGGTTGGGGACGCGTAGTCAATATCTCCAGTCTAACCATTCTCGGGATGCCCGAGCGCACAGCCTACGCAGCAGCCAAAGCGGCATTGGTCAGTTTTACTCGAAGCTGGGGATTGGAACTTGCAGAAACCGGCATCACGGTCAACTCTGTTGCACCAGGTCCAACAGAAACCGCATTGTTCCGAGCGAATAATCCGGTGGGTAGCGAAGGTGAACGACGTTATCTATCTGGCATTCCAATGGGCCGCCTCGGTAAGCCAGACGAGATCGCTGCAATGATCGATTTTTTATTGTCTGAAGATGCTGGATTTATGACTGGCCAAACCCTTTACGTCGATGGGGGCGCGTCTCTTGGACGCGTGCAGTTCTGATCTTGCGAGATTCTAGAGAATGTCCGCTTCTGGCCGAATGCTGACATCTAAGAAATTCATCTCTAGATGGCTGCCATTTCTGCCATTTGAGCTAAAGGCGGTTACTTTCTAATGCGGCTGCGCGGTTACTTACATGCGAATACTCAAACGATTGAACAAACGTTCCCGTACATGTTTTTCATGAAACACCTGATGCGACAGCTTGAGCAGGTCAATACGGCTGAATATTTCGATCAATCGCTAGATTACCGTTCTGGCGATGCTGCGGTAGTAAAACATTTTTCATGTCCAAGCAAAATGTCCAGTCTTAACTTTGAGCATGCGTAGTTAACAAATCGAGCAAGCGTTCCAGTGCAGGCGAAGGTTCTCCGCGCCACGCCAAACGCGTACGGTTAATTCTGATCTGTTCAGGCAATGCATGTTGCATGACCTCGCTTGTTGCGCGTAACGCATGCAAAACCGATGCTGGGACAATGGCACAGCCCGTGCCGGCAGCGACACAAGCGATGATGGCAGGGTAGCTTGCAAACTCCATGATGCGATCAGGCATAAGATTGTCTGCGCCAAACCAGTCTTCAAGCCGCCTGCGATATGAACAGCCTTCAGGGAATCCTAGTATCGTGGCACTGAGCAAGCTGCCCGCGTCTTCGACAGGCGGGTGTCCCCTGCCCGTTATCAGCACTAGCTCTTCCTCAAAGATGACTTGCGTTCGCAAATCGGTAGCATGGAAGGGTTCGCCCACAAAGGCTGCATCCAGGCGATAGTCGTTGAGTTTCTTCAGCAGCTCAACGGTAGTGCCCGTCTGAAGTTCGATTACCACACGAGGATGAAGCTTGTGATAGCGAGACAGTACTTTGGGAAGCCTACTACCTGCGGTGCTTTCCATCGAGCCTAGTCTAAAAAGGCCACGTGCCGTATCAGATCGCAGATCGCGCTCTGCTTCGTCCACCATTCGCAGCAAACGCTCCGCATGCACCAGCAATGCTTTTCCTGCGCTCGTTAGTGCAAGTGAACGACCTTGGCGCTGGAAAAGTGCCACACCCAATCGTTGCTCAAGCTGCTTGATACGTGTAGTGACATTACTCTGCACGCGATTCAAATGAATGGCCGCACGGATGATGCCGCCTTCGTGTACTACGGCGCGAAATATCTCTAAAGAGTCAAGATCAATTATTCTCATTTAAAGAATAATATATTCTAATAATTCATTTTTCAAAAATTTATTCGAATGCTTTAATGGCGTATGAATACTCGGCATAAACCCCCAACTTCAATACCCATCTGGCTTATATGTCTTACGGCGAGCCTGGGACTGGCAGTGGCAATGGGCGTCGGCCGATTCGCTTTTACGCCCTTGCTACCCTTGATGCAGCGTGAGGGATTGATCGACGGGACGGCGGGTGCATGGCTGGCTTCTGCCAACTATGTCGGCTATTTCCTGGGCGCATTGACTGCTGCATATCTGCCGGGGAAAACACGCACACAAGTGATGCTCAGCCTGCTGGCAACGGTTGTATTTACCATGGGCATGACAGCGGTGACGCAGCTGGCTGGCTGGATCATGCTTCGGCTATTGGCAGGCATCGTGAGCGCATGGGCACTGATACTCATCAGCGGCTGGGCGATGACTGCCCTAGCGCTGCGCAAGCGCAGTGATGCCGGTGGCTGGGTATTTGCCGGTGTCGGTATCGGTATTGCATTGGCGGGGGGCTGGGTCTGGTGGCAACACGACGTGGATGCACTATCATTGTGGACACAACTGGGCTGGCTGTCGCTCGGTTTAACCATCATTATCGTAGTGCTCTGGCCGGATGCGAGCACGGCTGCACTACCGAATCGTCATGCACCGGTGGATGCATTGATTCACCATCCAGCACCCGCTGACCAGCATGGCCAGGCACTCGTCCTTTGTTATGGCGCTCTGGGTTTTGGCTATATTTTGCCCGCAACCTATTTGCCGACATTGGCTCAGGGCCTGATCGACGATCCGCGGCAATTTGGCTTGCTATGGCCGATCTTTGGTTTGGCAGCTGCCGTTTCCACGCTGCTGGCGGGACGCGCCTTGCGTCACTGGAAGGGCCGCAATATTTGGGCTGCGAGTCATCTCACATTAGCGACAGGTTGTGCCTTGCCATTGTTCAGTCATTCAGGCTGGGCTGTCATGCTGGCAGCTATTTTCGTCGGTGGGACTTTCTTGGTGGCGACCATGACGGGCTTGCAAGAAGCACGTCACATGATGCCGACGAATCCCAAACCATTACTCGCTCGCATGACAGCCGCGTTTGCTCTCGGCCAAATCGCCGGGCCGCTCGTCGCGCTAATGTTCAATCATGTGCCGGTTCCCGCCCTTGATTTGAGCGGACTGGAACTGGCGCAGGCCTTGGCTGCGTTGCTGCTTTTGATCAGCGCACGGTGGCTGTATCACTCGCAGCAAAAGTCGGAGCAGGCGGGCGACTCTCATTAAAAAGCTACTCATATCTAGTTAGCGCCACGCTCAACTACTGTTTAACGCTCATCGCACCGTCGAATCAAATACTAAAAAAGCAATATTCAACTCCCGATCCCAACCTTCAGCGTGCTGGCAGGCACAGGCCGATGACAGATGACGGGTGTTTGATTGCACGTGTTTTATTGATCTGCCCATGCCAGGTTCAGCATGAAAAAGAACGCTGGCGATCCGTTTCCCTGCCGCATCGCCTGATCCTTTCTGGTATCCTTCCGCGCTGCGCATCGTGTTGCGAAATCATGAAAAAACCAGGCGCACCCCGGTAGGCCACAAACCTGCAGCAGGCCAGACAAGACGAACATGCTGCACCCACTGCCTGTCCCCCGCTGCCTGTATATCGATGAAGGAATGAATAAAAATGAAATGTGCATTGGTAGGATCCCGTTACTTCGGTGCCTTGGTGTTCGAGACGCTGCGCAAGGAAGAAGGTATCGAATTCACGAGCGTTGTCGCTCCCGCTGAAGATGATCGGCTGGCACAAGCTGCGCGCGCAGCCGGCGTGCCGCTGCATGTGCTCGAAAATCCGCGCTTTGTGCCGGGAGAAGCGATTGCAGAAGGCACAGACATCATTCTCGCGGCGCACACGCATGCACGCGTCAGTGATGAAGCGCTCGCGCGTGCGCGCCTGGGCGGCATCGGTTATCACCCTTCTTTGCTGCCTAGACATCGCGGCATTGCCGCGGTCGAGTGGACGATACTGGAAGGCGACCCTATCGCCGGCGGCTCGATTTATCACCTGGCCGACGGCTGGGATGCCGGCGCCATCGCCGCACAAGACTGGTGCTTTGTAGAAAAAGGCGAAAACGCACGCGAATTGTGGGAACGCGCACTAGCACCGATGGGCCTGCAACTGTTGAGCAAGGTCATCCATCACGCCAGTGAACACGGCGCACTGCCGGCGTTCCAGCAAGATGCGCGTTTTGCCACCAAGGCTCCTATGATTCGCAAGTCGGTCGTGCTGACCGAGGAAGTATCTTCGGACACCACGTCGCTGATCGTCTCCATTGTCGGCACCGACCGGCACGGCATCGTCAGTTCGCTGGCCGACCGTGCTCACCGCTATGGCGCCAACTGGGCAGCCAGTCGCCTGACCAGAATCGCAGGAGAATTTGCCGGCATGGTGCATTTCGAGGTGCCGCGCGAGAACGCCGATGCGCTTGCCAATGCGCTGCGTGGACTGGAATCCAGTGGCTTGCAAGTGGTCATTGCCAAGAGCGACGGTGCCAAGGTATCCGACGCGATCAAGAGCGTGGAACTTGAACTGATCGGCGACGACCGGGTCGGGATCGTCAGCAGCCTGACCAAGATATTGGCTGAGCGCAATATCAGCATCGAAAACATACACACCGAGATCGTGCGTAGCGGCGTGTCCGGCAAGCAAACGTTCAAGATTGGCGCGCACTTGCTGATTCCAGCCAAGTTGTCCATCGAGGACTTGCGCAAAGAGCTGGGCACCCTGGCGCACGCGATGATGCTCGACATCGCGCTGGACGAAAAACAGGCACCTGCCCCGTCAGCCTGAATGCAGGCTTGACCGTCACGCCTGCCCGCTGAATCGGGCAGGCAAAACGGATGGCCAAACCGGCATTCATGGCCTCATCCAGGGTGGGAGGCCGCCACTTTGGTAAAATCTACCCTTTTCGGCATTCTTTGCCTTTTGTGGCCTTGTCAGGCAAACCCTGGCCAGGCCTAATTTATTCATTCTTGCTGGAGCCAACGTGCCAGGTTTACTACCCAACGTCGATCCCGACGGTCTTCTCGAATATTCCGTCGTCTATACCGATCGCGCGATCAACCATATGTCCGAACGCTTTCAAGGCGTAATGAATGATATTTCCCGGACCTTGAAACACGTCTACAAGGCGCAATCGGCGGTTGTCATGCCCGGTAGCGGCACCTTCGGCATGGAAGCCGTCGCACGGCAGTTCGCAACCCGGCAGCAATGCCTGATCATCCGCAATGGCTGGTTCAGCTACCGCTGGACGCAGATTCTGGACATGGGCAGCATTCCCTCCGGCACCACCGTACTCAAGGCACGTCAACTGGAAGATGCAGCGCAAGCACCTTTTGCCCCGCCTCCTATCGCCGAAGTAGTGGCCACGATCGCGGCGACCAAACCGGCGGTAGTGTTTGCTCCTCACGTGGAAACCGCTTCCGGCATCATGCTGCCGGATGACTACATGCGCCAGGTGTCTGACGCGGTGCATGCTGTCGGCGGCCTGTTCGTGCTGGATTGCATCGCCTCAGGCACCATGTGGGTCGACATGCAAGCCACCGGCGTCGATATCCTGATCAGTGCGCCGCAAAAAGGCTGGAGCGCTTCGGCCGGCTGCGCGTTCGTGATGTTGAGCGCGCGCGCACGTGAAAAAATCGATTCCACCCAAAGCACCAGCTTCGCCTGCGATTTGCGCAAGTGGTTGCAGATCATGGAATCCTACGAACAAGGCAACGTCGCCTACCACACCACCATGCCTACCGATGCACTGACGGTCCTGCGCGGCGTGATGGAAGAAACCGCCGCCTACGGCTTCGACAAAGTCAGAGCCGAGCAACAGGAGCTGGGCGACAAAGTGCGCGCACTGCTGGTATCCAAAGGATTCAAGAGCGTCGCGGCAGAAGGCTTTCAAGCCCCGGGCGTGGTGGTCAGCTACACCAATGATGACGGCATACAATCGTCCAAGAAATTTGTCGCCGCAGGCTTGCAGACCGCAGCAGGCGTTCCATTGCAGTGCGATGAACGGGCTGACTTCAAGACCTTCCGCGTCGGACTGTTTGGTCTGGACAAGCTGCACAACATCGAGCGCACCGTCGCCAACCTGAGCAAGGCGCTGGACGCCATCGCGTAAACAGCACAGGCAAGACTGGACTGCCATCAGTTACATCATGTCAGTGTTTAAATTGCAGACAAAAAAAGCCACGCTATATGCGTGGCTTTTTTATCGCTGCAGGGTAGAAACGTCTTTCGATGCGTGCCTTCCCTGATCCCCTGAATACGCTTATATCGCAGATTCAAGGGTCAAATCACTTCACGCCTTGAGCCCCTGCGCCAACACATCTGCAGTCACTTCATTCAGATCCACACCGCGTGCTTTTGCCAGTGCCTGCAATTGCTGGACCAAATCGCTATTGAGCTTGACCGCGAACGGTATCAATCCAAGCGCCTGATCGCGCTTGCGCTGCTCACGCCTATCTATCGCCACCGCATTATCTCCGCCAAAAACCGTTGCGCCAGGTGCAATCATCTTGCCCATCAGTTTCTTGGCGTCGCTCTTTGCCATTCCGCTCTTTTTCATTATCTATGGTCTCGTTGATTTAAACCGGCCATTGTACGCAGGGATCAAATGCTTACGAATGTAAAAACGCACAGGGCGCCCGCCACGCACAAGGGCAGATCGAGCGCTTCTGTGCAATCAACCCTTCTTGCCGCCAAATACCAGCAGCAAGCCGCCAATCACAATCGCGCCGACGCCGGCCCAGATCGGCACATTCACCGTCTCTTTTTCCTGCACCGAAAATTGCAGCGGTCCCAGCTTCGCTTCATGCGTTTCTTTCGTATAACTGAAGCTGCCGTACACCAGGCCCAGGGTACCCGCAACGATCAATACTATTCCTGCCAGTTTTGCTGCATTCATCTTCTTCTCCTTCGTGATTTAATTTCGGAATATCGCTAACAGCCAGACAATGCATCATTTCGCGAAGCAACGGTAAAAGCAATGACGATCCACTGCACAAATACCTGTGCAATGCACATTCGATCTATCCTTTTAACTTGTGATCTTCGTTCTTGGCATCTGCCATTGCCTCCGGCTCCAGCTCTTCCGCCGAGCGATTCAGATGGACGAATACACCCCACGCAGCCAGCAGAAAGGCGGTGGCGATCAAAATGCTCGCGGCATAGGGAAGTTGTTCCGGTGCTTCATGCAAGGCCTTGAAGGTGGCGACCAGGCCTTCGATCGACAGGGCAACGATGACCACGACAAAGAACCGCGACAGGAAACGCCGCACCCGCGTCGGCGCACTGATATCCGCATCGCGTACCACTTCTTCTTCGACTATCGTTTCCGCAATCTGCAAGGCCACGACAGCCGCAGCCAGCAAACCCACGGCTTCAATAATGTGTTGTGCCGCGACTTGATCGAGACTGCCGATAAAGGCCAGCCAGCCCATCCGTACCGCAATGACAATCAGCATCAGTGCCGCACAGGCAAAAAACAAAGCCATCAAACCGTGTATGACGCGAAATACTGTGAGGACTTGCTTCATTGGTGATCCTTCATCAGGCTTGCGAATAAAAAACAAAAGACCTGGCGACTTATCGACCGCCGGTGACATCCAGCAAACTGCCGGTCGTGTAAGAAGCCTTGTCCGATAATAGCCACAATACCGCTTGTGCGACTTCATTGGCTTCGCCTCCGCGCTGCATAGGCACGTTGCTCTTGACCCTATCGACGCGTCCGGGTTCACCGCCGCTGGCATGTATCTCGGTATAAATCACGCCCGGCCGCACGGCATTGACGCGTATACCTTCGGTCGCGACTTCCTTCGCCAGCCCTATCGTCAGCGTATCGATGGCACCTTTGGATGCTGCGTAATCGACATATTCGCCGGGGCCTCCGGTACGGGCGGCGACCGACGATATATTCACGATCGCACCGCCGCTGCCGCCATGCAGTGTAGACATGCGCTTGACCGCTTCGCGCGCGCACAGAAAACTGCCCAGAATATTGGTCGTGAATATACGTTGCATGCGTGCCGCATCCATTTGATCGACGCGCATCTGCTTCTCCAGAATACCGGCATTGTTGACCAGTGCCGTCAGCGTACCGAACTTTTGATCGACAGTCTGGAACAGGTGCAGGATGTCGGACTCGACCGCCATGTCAGCCACGATGGCGATGGCTTCGCCGCCCGCCTGTGTGATGCCATCGACCACGGCATCGGCCGCGGCCTTGTTGCGCAGATAACTGATGCAGACGGCATAACCGTCGAGCGCGCCCAATTTGGCGATCTCTGCACCGATGCCGCGACTGCCGCCAGTGACGATCATCACTTTTTTGCTCATGTGGTCTCCTGTTGGTTCTTGTCGATAGGACTGCATAGACTGACTACGATAGGTCGCGCGTACATTAAAATACCAGCATGCCAGCTTCTCGCCAACCGCCTCTTCCATCATCCTTGCTGACCGGTTTCCCCCCTGTCATCGACAAGCATACGGAAATCCTGTTTCTCGGCAGCTTTCCCGGTGAGGCTTCACTGCAGGCACAACAGTATTACGCGCATCCGCGCAACCAGTTCTGGCGCCTGCTTTCTGCGCTCATCGACGATGACCTGGTCGCGCTGCCCTACACAGAAAGATTAGACCGATTGCTGAGTCATCGCATCGGCGTATGGGATGTGATCGCTGCCTGCGCGCGCGAAGGCAGTCTGGATAGCGCGATCCGCGACGCGCAACACAATGACTTGAAGATATTGAAAGAACAATGTCCCGCCTTGCGCCGCATAGGCTTCAATGGCCAAACGTCGGGCAAGCAGGCACCCTTGTTTGCGGCGGCCGGTTTTGCAACGTATGTATTGCCTTCCTCATCACCAGCGTATGCCGTGATGACATTTGAACAGAAGCTGGCTGTCTGGCGCGGTATCATGCCTGACTTAAATGCACGACCTTAAAAATTTCCCACAGAATTCATGCTGATTAAACGTAAATCCATAGAAGCCGATGCCAATTTGAAAAGCGGCCCAGGCAAGAAATCCACCGCCGCCGACAAGTCTAAACCGGCAGCCAAGCCGCGCAAGGTCAAGTTCGCACCGGTCACCCTGTCGGAACAGTTCGGCGTCCGTTACCTGCATTTCGGTACCGAATGGGTGCAAGGCGCGATGCGCATCAGCAAACCCGACTGGATAGAACTGGAATATGCGCAGCAGATGATGGCGTGGATGCTATTCAACGAGCAGCCGCAACATATCGTGCAACTCGGACTGGGCACTGGCTCGCTGACCAAGTTCAGCTACAAATGGTTTCGCGAAGCACGCATCACGGCAGTCGATTTAAATCCGTCGGTGATCACCATCTGCGAAACCATGTTCAAGCTACCGCCGAATGACGAGCGACTCAGCGTGATCGAGATGGATGCGCTCGAATATGTGAATGACCCCGCCAATCTGGGACGCATCGATGCGCTGCAGGTCGATGTATACGACGCGACCGCACGCGGCCCGGTTCTGGATACGCCGGAATTTTATCAATCGTGTGCCGCCTGCCTGACGCCGAACGGCATCATGACGGTGAACCTGTTCGGCGATCATCCCAGTTATGCGAGGAACCTGAGTGCAATGCACTTCGCCTTCGACACCGTGATTTCCTTGCCGGAAGTACATGACGGCAATGTGATCGCGATTGCCTTTAATTCAACACCGACGCTGGACATCGCTGCACTGTATGAACGTGCAGCGCAGATTACCGCGACCACCAAGCTGCCCGCAAAATCCTGGGTCAATGGCATCAAGGCATGGCAGGCCCAGCAATAAAGCAACAATCCAGTGGCACGCCTACCCTGCCCCGCATCCCGCTCGTCGTTCAATTCGCTATCGCTTATTCAGCCGTGTTAACATCGATGCACGGTTCCATCTAATGGGTCATGGTCATGCCAACTGCTAACGCTGTACCGATTGCAATGAACAAATCTGCGGCCAAAAAACTGGATCTGCAGCAGATTTTCACCTGGCTGCTGGCAGACGGCATCGTCGCCAAGGATGATGTCAAAACCTTCTATAACCAGGCCCAGGCCATCTTCAAAAATGCACCGATCGCGATGCATCCGCTGGTCGCCGTTGCACAGTGCAAGCTGCTATCGGCAGCGATCCCGCACCGCCCGGTCACACTCGACTGGCTGACCGAATGGCTGGCCGGCAAAGTCAAACTACCCTTCTATCGCATCGATCCCCTGAAAATCGATTTCACCCGCGTTGCCGATGTGATGTCGGCATCGTATGCAACGCGCTTCCACATTCTGCCGGTTGAAATGACCCCGAGCGAATTGGTGATTGCGACCTGCGAGCCGTCTGCCGCCGAATGGGAAGCGGAAATCGCCAAGATCACGCGCCGCAACGTCAAACTGGTGATCGCCAATCCGCTGGAAATCGGTCAATACACGACGCAATTTTTTGCGCTGGCAAAATCGATCAAGGGCGCGAAGAAACTCAACGGCCAGGACATCGCGCTACGCAACAATTTCGAGCAACTGGTCGAACTCGGCAACAGCAGCAAACAGGTCGATGCCAACGATCAGCACATCATCAATATCGTGGACTGGTTGTGGCAATATGCATTCGAACAACGCGCATCGGATATTCATCTGGAGCCGAAACGCGATCTGTGCGCGATACGCTTCCGCATCGACGGCGTACTGCATCAGGTGTATCAGGTACCACCCATCGTCATGATTGCGATGACTGCGCGTATCAAATTACTGGGCCGCATGGACGTGATTGAAAAGCGCCGCCCGCAGGATGGCCGCATCAAGACCCGCACCAATGACGGCCAGGAGATTGAGTTGCGTCTGGCCACCATGCCGACCGCCTTTGGCGAAAAACTGGTGATGCGGATTTTCGATCCCGACGTCGTCGTCAAGTCCTTGCCTGAACTGGGCTTTCCGCCTGACGATGCAGCGCGCTGGGACAGCCTGACCACGCGCCCGCACGGCATCATTCTGGTGACCGGCCCTACCGGCTCCGGCAAAACCACGACGCTCTACACAACGCTCAAGGCGCTGGCAACGAGCGAAGTGAATGTCTGCACGGTTGAAGATCCGATAGAAATGGTGGAAGGATCGTTCAATCAAATGCAGGTACAGCACGGCATTGATCTGTCGTTCGCCGATGGTGTGCGTTCGCTGATGCGACAAGACCCCGACATCATCATGATTGGCGAGATCCGCGATCTGGAAACCGCCGAGATGGCGATCCAGGCTGCACTGACCGGCCATCTGGTGTTATCCACACTGCACACCAACGACGCCCCGTCTGCCGTGATGCGCCTGCTGGAACTGGGCGTGCCTTACTACCTGCTGGAATCGACGCTGATCGGCATCATGGCGCAGCGCTTGACGCGTACGCTGTGCACGCATTGCAAATCACCGGATGGCGAAATGCTCGACGATGTCTGGCTCAGCCTGAGCGAAGGGTGGGACATTCCCAAACCGCAAGTCATCTATAGACCGGTCGGTTGCCCTGAATGTCGCCAGACCGGCTATCGCGGCCGTACCGGTCTGTATGAATTACTGACCGTCACGCAAACCTTCTCCAAGATGATCAAGGCAGAAACCGATATCCACCAGTTGAAACAGCAAAGTATTGCCGACGGCATGAAGCCGCTGCGTCTGGCTGGCGCCCTGAAGATCATTGAAGGCGTCACAACAGCAGAAGAAGTCTTGAAGGTCACCGCTGCATTGACGTGATGCGGATACCGGCCTGCGATCAAGGATTGAAGAAGCTGAAAGCCAGAACATGAAAAAATTCCTGCAGAGCTGGCTTGCGCTTTTTTTCATCCTGCAGTGTGCATGCTCCCATGCACAAATCGCAGAAAAAGTCGTCGATATACCAACCCGAAGCGGCGTGTCGCAACGGATGCTGGTATTGACCCCACCAATGCCCAAGGCAGCCGCTATTCTGTTCACCGGCGGCAATGGCAGCTTGCAGATTTCCCCGAACGAGAGCTTCAGATCGGGGAAGATGAATTTCCTGATTCGCAACCGTGCAGGGTTTGCGAATCGCGACTTATTGGTGGTGGTAGTGGATGCACCCACTGATCGCCAAAATCCACCGTATCTGGCCGGCTTTCGACAAACGCAGGAGCATGTGACCGATATTCAAGCCGTGATTGCCTGGATACGTGGCGAGGCTAAAGTGCCGGTCTGGTTGATAGGCACCAGTCGCGGGACGCAATCAGCGGCCTTTATCGCAACCCAGCTGAATAACCCTGATGGACCCGATGGTCTGGTACTGACTTCGACTATCGTCACCGATGATGCGGGAACGGCAGTACCGGCCATGCAGCTGGAAAATATCCATATCCCGGTACTGGTGGTTCACCACGAACAGGATGGCTGCAAGCACTGCGCGTTTCAGGGCGCATCAGCCATGATGACAAAATTCAGCGCAGCCCCCAGAAAGCAATTGCTGACATTCATCGGCGGTAGCAGCAGCGGCAACCCGTGCGAACCGCAGTCTTACCACGGCTTCAATGGCCTGGATGCCGACGTAGTCGGAAAAATCGCTGACTGGATATTCGCCAAATAAAAATCCGGGGAAATGATGTTGCGAGTCAAATAAATTGAGCCAAATCGCAATACATTGCTATAGTTAAAGCCCGCATGCAGAACGCGACCGTTCAACGCATTACATTTTTTCGGAGAGCATCATGAGCAAAGCACAAGACAGTAAAAAAGCAGTGAAAAAAGAACCTTTGAAGAGCCCGAAGGAAAAGAAAGAAGCGAAGAAACTGAAAAAAGAAGAGTCGAAACGCCAGTAACATTTCTTGCTTCAAAATAAAAAAGGAATCTCTCGGATTCCTTTTTTTATTCACCACTGCCCCTCGCGCAAGGAAGAGGCCCTCATCGTCAACTCAAACCCAGGCATCCTCATCAATTTTTCCGAGCGCCTTGAAAGCAGGTTTGCAGAATAAATAGCCCTGCATCAAATCGATACCGGCTGATATCAGGAAATCCCGCTCAGCCTTGGTTTCTATGCCTTCGGCCAACACGTCGACGCCCAACTTCTTGCAAATCAATACCACGCCTTCCACGATCGCCTGCTTCGCCTTGATCTGATCTATGCCGCGTACCAGATCCATATCGATTTTAATGATGTGCGGCTGATACTCGGCCAGCAGATTCAGCCCCGCATAACCCGCACCGAAATCGTCGATCGCAGTACGAAAGCCCATGCGTCGATATTCGTTGAAGATATTCAAGAGATGCTGCCTGTCCTGCACTTTTTCACCTTCGGTCACTTCAAAAATAATATTCTCGGTTGGAAAATTGTATTTTCGGGCCGCCTCCAGCGTGGTGCGAATACAGGCCTCAGGTCGGTACACTGCATTCGGTAAAAAATTGATCGATAACAGCGACTGCATCCCGAGCTCTGCAGCGGTTTTGACTGCCTTGACACGACAGGCCTGATCAAAACCATATCGGTTATCGTCATTGACCTGAGCAAGAACAGAATAGGCAGATTCGCCGTTTGGTCCGCGAACCAGTGCCTCATGCGCAAACACCGTTCTTGTTGCAACATTCACTATCGGTTGATAGGCAAATTCGAAATCGAAATTCAAGCCATCTGGATTTTTACATTGTTCACACGCGGGCGCACGATCTTTTCGCTCATCTGCACCCACATCATTAATTGGAATCATGTAGCCTCGTTTTCATATCCGCTTATTGAATGCGCCTGATCTGGCACCGTCATTTAATCACATGCATAGGCTACAGCAAGTAGACAAAAAAAAAGAACCCATTAAATGGGTTCTTTTTTGTGAAGTTAAATAACTGACCTTCAATTGATGCTTTAGATCGTCAGTATCGATGCAGCGGATAGCCGCATCGATCGCTCAACTTATGCCGTCACCTGGTGATTGCCACCGACTTCAGGCAAGTCACATGCTGCCATGTGATGGTTTTTACGCATACGGATGTTGAACAATTCAACGATCAGCGAGAATGCCATCGCACCGTAGATGTAGCCTTTTGGAATATGGATTTCCAGGCTTTCGGCGATCAGGACTGCACCGACAATCACCAGGAAGCACAGCGCCAGCATCTTGATACTAGGGAACTCGGTGACAAAATCGCCAATCGCTTTCGCTGCGAACATCATCACGCCGACTGCAATCACGATAGCGACGATCATGATCTCAACTTCTTTGACCATACCGACCGCGGTAATCACCGAATCCAGCGAGAACACAATATCGATCACTGCAATTTGCGCCATGATCATGGCGAAGCTTGCTTTCTTGATCGGTCCGTCTTCCTTTTCTTCATGCGCTGTACCCATCAGTTCCTTGATTTCGGACGATGCCTTGTAAAGCAGGAACGCACCACCGAAGAACAGAATCAGATCACGACCGGAGAAGCCCATGCCAGCGATTGTGAACATCGGTTCGACCAGGCCCATCATCCACGACAAGCTCAACAGCAACAGGATACGGGTACCCATCGCCAGACCTAGACCGATCATGCGGCCTTTTTGGCGTTGATGAGGTGGCAAACGATCGACCAGAACAGAAATGAAAATGATGTTGTCGACGCCCAGAACGATTTCCAGCATTGCCAGTGTTGCCAATGCGATCCATGCTTCCGGCGTGGTAAATACTTGTAGGAATTCCATGTTTATCTCGAATAGTTGGTTAATGACAGGTGTTGGTCACCGTGCCAAATTGCATTGGATTTGATCGTCGTCTCTTTACGCTCAAATCCGATGCGCTGCTTATTTCTCTCTGACTGCTCCAGTCGTCCCATTGTGTGGCCGGGAACAAACCGGCAATCGCCACTTGTTTTATTGCCTGAAAATGCTTTTGTGTATGAACAACAGCCCAACAGTCCTACATGTCAGTCCCCTTTAGATTCCGGAAAACAACCATTTCTGGCAGTGAGGGAACTTTAACGAAATTTTAACAGACTGAAAAATCGAATTTAGCGTTATTTATATAAGTAAAAACCGAACAATAAAATATTTATCCATATAAAAAATGGATAAAACAAATATTTCCTTGATGAAATTACTGAATATAAATGTATATGTACATTGGCTATGCGAGCGAATTCGCTGGCTTCTTGACAGAATTTAGCTGGGTAATATGAGCGAATACTCAAAAATTACAAGGATGCAGGGCACATCCTTTTATTCCAATTTATCGCAAAGATAAGAGGATTTTTAGGCAAATATCTTAACGTATTCTTTATATTTAATTAGCGTAATGGCAATTTGGCGATTTTTTGCAGGGCCGCACTAACCGTAGGATGGTTCAGCCGGACGCCCAGCTCTGCCTTGATCCTTTGGTTATCAAGGCGGCGCGATTCGGACATGAAGGACAGCATCATCGGCGACACCTCGTGCTGCAATTGCGCGCGCGGCAGGCGTGGCGGCCGCGGCAAGTTGAAGGCATCCGCTACCGCATCGAAGTAAGCACCCATTTTCATGTCCGAATCATCGACTGCATGATAGATGCGTCCGGACTGTGCGTGGAACAAGGCAGCCGCGATGATGCGCGCCAGATCGTCCGCATGGATATGATTGGTATAGACATCCTCTTCTGCGTTCAAGGCGGGCAAGCCCTTGTTCAAACGCTCCAGCGGCAGCCGATCGGCAGCGTAAATTCCGGGCACGCGCAAGATGCTCAGGCGCGATTGCGAACGCCTGGCCCATTTGCGCAGCACCTGCTCCGCATCGACACGTCGCGTGGCACGCGGGTTATGCGGACGCACGGTACGCGTCTCATTGATCAGCTCGCCGCCACAATCGCCATACACCCCCGAAGTGCTGACATAAACCAGCGTCGCTTGCTCGGGTAAAATGGCGGTCAGATTGCGGGTACGGCTATCGTTGCTGCCATTGGCTGGCGGCGGTGCAAGGTGAATGATGTGTTTCGCCAGGCGCGCCAGACGCGCCAGCGTGGCAGGCTCATCCAGATTGGCAATCACGGGGATCGCACCGGCAGCACGCAAGGCATCCTGCTTGGCTGTTTGGGTTGTCACCGCAAAAATGCGGAAACGTTCACGCAGCAAGGGCAACAAGCGCATGCCGACATCGCCGCATCCCAGGATCAGCAGACGCGGACGACCCAGCCGTTGTGGAGCGACACCCGAAGTACCGAATTGGTCGGAGAATTTTTTGTTTTCAGTTTTAATTTCCATTATCAGGATTGTATGACGTTCCAAGTAACTGTTCAGCCGAGTGGTCGGCAATTTAGCTGCGCCGAAGATGAAACGATATTAAATGCGGCGATCCGCGCCGGCGTCGGCCTGCCATACGGCTGCAAGAATGGCGCCTGCAGCAGCTGCAAAGGCATGGTCTTGTCCGGCCAAGTCACGCACGGCCCGCATCAGGAGCGCGCGCTGACCGCTGCCGATGAAGCCAAAGGCTTTTCACTGTTCTGCTGCGCACGGCCGCATAGCGACATCGTGATAGAAGCCCGCGAAGTATTGGGCATAGGCGAATTCCCGATCAAGAAATTACCAGCGCGCGTCGCCAAACTGGAAAAGTTGAGTGACGACGTCATGGCGATCACCCTGCAATTACCGGCCAGCGAAAAGCTGCAATATCGTGCCGGCCAGTATGTCGAATTCATTTTGAAAGATGGCAAGCGCCGCAGCTACAGCCTCGCCAACGCACCGCACGTCAGCGAACACGTCACCTTGCATGTACGTCATATGCCGGGCGGGATTTTTACCGATCACGTTTTCGGCAATATGAAGGAAAAAGACATCCTGCGTTTCGAAGGACCGCAGGGAACCTTCTTCCTGCGCGAAGACTCGGATAAACCGATGGTGTTGCTGGCCTCGGGCACCGGCTTCGCCCCGATCAAGGCGATCGTCGAACAGGCAGTGCATATCAAGAGCAAGCGTCCGATGATTCTGTATTGGGGTGGTCGCCGTCCGCGCGATTTGTACATGCATGCGCTGTGTGAAGAATGGGCGCGCACGATTCCCAACTTCAAATATGTACCTGTCGTGTCTGAGCAGACACCGGAAGACAACTGGGCTGGCCGCGTCGGCTTTGTTCATCATGCGGTCATGCAGGACCTGCAAGATCTGTCGAACTATCAGGTCTATGCATGCGGCACACCGGCAATGGTCGAAGCGGCAAAGACAGATTTCAGCAGCGCCTGCGGTTTGCCCGCCGACGAGTTTTACGCCGATGCATTCACATCGGAGCTGGACCTGGCCAAAGGTTAAAAGCAGGAATTCATCGCAAGCGAGGTGGCGAAAAACGTTTTGACGCACTGCGCAAAACGTCATAATATTCTTCACATGAATATGACTGCCACACTCTTGCGACGCCCTACCCTGCTGTCCCAGCCGGGATTGCCGTGCGTGTAAGCGTGTAGTGTTTCATTCGCGCTCAACTAGCCACAGGCACATCCTGTGGCTTTTTTTTTAGTGTTTTTTGCACCGTAACTCTTTTACATTATTTGCATTCAGGAGTAGTCGAAATGGAATTCAGCCAGTACCCCGTCAACGCCCTGCTCAATATCACGACCCGTCCGGAGCTGGTTTTTACCGAAGGCGACGGCATGTGGCTGACCGACCACAATGGCAAACGCTATCTCGACTATCTGCAAGGCTGGGCTGTCAACTGCCTCGGCCATTCGCCGCAATGCATACAGGATGCGCTCGCCGCGCAGTCGAAAAAACTGATCAATCCATCGCCGGCGTTTTACAACGAACCGTCGATTGCACTCGCTGCAGTATTGACCGCGAACTCCTGCTTCGATCGCGTCTTCTTTGCTAACAGCGGAGCAGAAGCCAATGAAAGCGCATTCAAGCTCGCGCGTAAATGGGGCAAGCTCAACAAGAATGCCGCTGGTGAAAACCGCTACGAAATCATCACCTTCGACCACAGCTTCCACGGCCGCACCATCGCCGCCATGTCGGCCAGCGGCAAAGCCGGCTGGGATACAATTTATGCACCGCAAGTACCCGGCTTCTTCAAGGCCACACTCAACGACCTCGACAGCGTCAAGCAACTGATCACCGACAAGACGGTCGCCGTCATGCTGGAGCCGGTGCAAGGCGAAGGCGGCGTGATCCCGGCTTCGCGCGAATTCATGCAAGGCCTGCGCGCGCTGACCAAGGAACGCGGCATCCTGCTGATCGTCGACGAAGTACAAACCGGCATGGGCCGCACCGGCGAATTATTCGCCTATCAATTGTCGGGCGTGACACCAGACATCATGACGCTGGGCAAAGGCATAGGCGGCGGCGTGCCGCTGGCAGCGATGCTGTGCCGCGAAGAAGTGGCCTGCTTCGAACCCGGCGATCAGGGTGGCACTTATAACGGCAACCCATTAATGACAGCGGTTGGGCTGGCCGTTGCCAACGCCTTGCTGGCACCAGGCTTCCTGCAATCGGTCAAAGACAAAGGCGAATATTTGAGCACAGCCTTGTTGAAACTGACAGAGCAACACGGACTGGCAGGCGAACGCGGCGACGGTTTGCTGCGCGCGTTGAAACTCGGTTCGGATATCGGCCCGCAGATCGTCGAGAAAGCACGCGACATGGGACCAGTCGGCTTGCTGCTGAACTCGCCGCGCCCTGACCTGCTGCGCTTCATGCCGGCGTTGAATGTGACGCATGAAGAGATCGATCAAATGATCGCTATGTTGTCCGACGTGCTGACGCAGCTGAAGAAATGATTTGAACTCAAGGGTTGAAGAAGCAGGCGGAAACGCTGATCTGAAACTGATCTAAAGCTGATCCAAATCGCGCCAGGTTGAACACGGGTTTGAGGAGTTGAAGAAATTGACGATGATTCGATTGAAATCCAGGGCAAGTAGCGTGCGAGGCATTGTTCTCGCGCTGCTTGCCGCATCGATACTCGCCGCCTGCGGCACATCAAGTCCAGTGAAACGACAAGGTGCTGCGCGCGCAATTTTGTATGAGCCGCAACCTGTCAGTGAAAAAGGCAATGAAGTCGCGCTCTACGCGATGGGCATGATAGACACCGGTTACCAGTTCGGCGGCAAGAACCCTGAAGCCGGCCTTGATTGCAGCGGCATGGTCTCTTACATCTATCGCCAGGCCCTGGATATCAAAGTGTCGGGCAGCGCCGCCGACATCGCACGTCGCGGCAAGGAAATCGATCCACGCACCTTGCGTCCCGGCGATCTGGTTTTCTTCAACACACTGAACCGCCCGTTCTCACACGTAGGCGTGTATATCGGCGACGGCCGCTTCATACACGCGCCATCGAGCAAAGGCAGAGTGCGTATCGAACGCATGGACAATCTGTACTTCGCGCCGCGGTTTGAAATGGCAAGAACCTACTTCGACTGATCTTTCATCAGTCATGTGGCAAAAAGTGCAGCGCTTTTCGTTGAGCGTTTTCGATGAACATTAACGAGCGATTTTGCGCTCTACGTTCATAACAACGCCTGCCTTGAGAATCACGATCGTCAACGTCTGAGGATCTTGCGTATGTGGAAAGTAAGTCCATGACTTCTCTTCAGGTTCACCTCTAACGCTCTTGATGAGCGCTTCATGGTCGGGCTTGCCGATTCGATACAGCACTTCACCCTCGGGCATTCCCTTGCTAATGAAACCCCGCTCTCTGGCATCAGCGGCCATTGCTGAAACACAGGCGAAAGCGAGCAAATTAATGACGATGACATTGCGAAGGTTCATAAGCCCATCCTTTGACTTCTTCGCATTCAATCAGGCGAATCCAGTGCGATCAGCCGTTTTGAAAAAATTGAATGTCATCACTTATCAAGGCTGAGGCACAGCCACATTCTGCTGCTTCAGTTTCTGAAATTCGGCATGCTTGATCTCATATAAATTTTTTCCCTTGAGCTTCACAGCACCAAGCTCAGGCTCATCGCCAATCACTTCATATACACCCTCTTCGATACCGACTTCAAATCCAAGAGTAGTTTTGGCTTTGCATTTTTTGATGAAGAAGTTATTTGACATTTAATTTGCCGAATACGGTAGTTGAAGTGCATTGATTAGATCACAATCAGTCAGTAAAAGAACAACTTCCAATTGTGTATTATTGATTGTTCACATTTCATATCAAGGTATGAAATAAGCGAACCTAACCCTCCTCATCTTTCATCAAAGCGTCCGTGAGCAATCTCAAATTAAAACCAGCAGTCGATCACCGCATCTGTTTCGTCGGCGATTCATTCGTACAAGGCACAGGCGATCCGCTCTGTTTAGGCTGGGTTGGCCGCGTCACGCAAGATGCCCTAGCACGCGGCATCAATGTCACCCACTACAACCTCGGCATCCGTCGCGACACCAGCCGCGATATCGCAGCGCGCTGGCAGCAGGAGTGTGCGGCACGATTACCTGCCGATTGCCAAGCACTCGTCGTATTCTCGTTCGGCGTTAACGACACCTCGATTTTTGAAGGTTTACAGCGCGTATCGGAAGAAGAAAGCCTCGCCAACTTCCAGAGCATCTTGCGCACTGCTTCATCAAGTTACAAGGTCTTGATGATAGGTCCGCCGCCTATGCCTGACAGCGCGCACAATCGCCGCGTCGCGCAGTTGGATACGCAGTTTGCCGAACTGGCAGGACTGCTGGATGTGCCGTACTTGTCTGTGTTTGAAGTTTTGCGCAAAGATGAACACTGGCTGAAGGAGGCGATTGCCAATGATTTTGCGCATCCAGGTCAGCATGGATATGAACGCTTGGCCGGATTGGTACAGGAATGGTCTGATTGGTGGCTGAGCTAGCACTAGCTAACCTAAAACAGCAATCGCAAACTGCCGCGAGAGACACTGGTAGACATACCCCTCTAAGGCCTCAATTTGCGGCGAGCGTGCCGAGTTCGACAGAATGGCCTCGTTATAATTTTTTGGGGACAAGCTTCAACGGTTCACCAAGTAATGACTCTGTTTCAAAAGTCTGCGCTATATCCAAGATGCTACCAATTTTTAAGGTGTAGGCACCGACCACACTTGTCTGCTTAAACGCTATTCGCCATTCATGCTGCCAAGAATAATCTACAAACTTATCAAAAACATCCATTTTCCCATGCTGCTCGTCACGACTTAAATAGTTGACTTGCTTGGCAACTAAATTCTCTTCTCTCGGAATATGTATATTCAAGTCAGCTGAGATAGCTAGTCTCAATCTTTTTTCAAATTCGGCGATATTTTTACCGCCGATAACAACTGCTCGGTTCCCAAACTTCTTAAATCTTTCAGAAAGAAAAAAACCTACTTCACCAGCTTCTATTATTTTTCCATCGCTGATTTTTGTCATGCTATAGATGTTCGTATCACCCTCATGATTAAAACGTATATCGACTTTTCCCACAGCGCCAGTAACGAGATGCTCTCCGAACTCAATGGTAAGTTCTTCCGCTTTATATGATGCTGCCAACCCCTCGTGCACATCTCCTCGAAGTGCCACATCCGCATCTTCGTAGCGTCTAAAGTAGTTAATGTTATTCATGTAAAGCAGACCGTCATTTAAAAATGACTCCACATACTGCTCATCCATAAATTTAATAAGAACTCGGTATATTTTATGAGCATCTTCCATTTTCTGGGGTCCTCAACACTTGTAACGTTTGAACTCACCTGCAGCCGAAGGCAATCCTAGGTAATAACCCAATTACCAAACCAAACGTCATTCCCATCCCTATGGCGAGCGTCGACAGCGGAGCATTCGAAATTACCACGCGCTTTCAATGAGTATTTATTTTTAAATAAAAAAGCGACGCATTGCGTCGCTTTTTGTTTGAGTCAAATGAAATCTTACTTCTTCTTCATCGGTGGCAAATCAGTACAAACACCTTTGTACACTTCCGCCGCCATGCCTATCGATTCACCCAAGGTTGGATGCGGATGTATGGTCTTGCCGATATCAACAGCGTCAGCACCCATCTCGATCGCCAACGCGATTTCACCGATCATGTCGCCAGCGTGCGTGCCGACAATACCGCCGCCGACGATGCGTTTGGTTTCTGCATCGAACAGCAATTTGGTGAAGCCTTCATCGCGACCGTTGGCTACTGCGCGGCCTGATGCTGCCCATGGGAAGTGGCCTTTTTCGAGCTTGATGCCTTTGACTTTGGCTTCGTCTTCGGTGATGCCGACCCATGCGACTTCAGGATCGGTGTAGGCAACGGATGGAATCACGCGGGCGTCGAAGTAGGACTTCTCGCCTGCTGCGGCTTCTGCTGCAACGTGCGCTTCATGCACGGCTTTGTGCGCGAGCATAGGCTGGCCGACCAGATCGCCGATGGCGAAGATGTGGTGCACATTGGTACGCATTTGCGCATCGACTTCGATGAAGCCGCGATCAGTGACAGCTACACCAGCCTTGTCAGCAGCAATCTTCTTGCCGTTCGGGCTGCGGCCGACTGCGACCAATACCAAATCGTAGACTTGTGATTCCGGTGCCGTGACGCCGGCTTCGGCTGCTTCGAAAGACACCTTGATGCCTTCTTTCAATGCTTCTACCGCAACGGTTTTTGTCTTCAACATGATTTTGTCGAAGCGCTTCTCGTTGAATTTTTGCCAGACCTTGACCATGTCGCGATCTGCACCTTGCATCAGGCCGTCCAGCATTTCGACCACGTCGATGCGCGCACCGAGGGTTGAATAGACGGTTGCCATTTCCAGGCCGATGATGCCGCCGCCGATGACGAGCATGCGCTTAGGCACGCTGCGCAATTCAAGCGCGCCTGTGGAATCGACTATGCGTGGATCTTCAGGAACGAAAGGCAAGTTCACAACTGATGAACCGGCTGCGATGATCGCTTGCTTGAACTGGATAGTCTTTTTGCTGCCGTCGGCTGCGGTGACTTCTATGTGATTGGTGCCGACAAACTGGCCGACGCCCTGCACGACATTGACCTTGCGTGCCTTGGCCATGCCGGACAAACCGGTGGTCATCTTGCCGATGACTTTTTCCTTGTAGCCGCGCAATTGATCGATATCGATTTGCGGTTTGCCGAAGGTGACGCCATGCGCTGTCATTGCAGCTGCTTCATCGATCACTGCTGCAACGTGCAGCAATGCCTTGGATGGAATGCAACCGACATTCAGGCAGACGCCGCCGAGTGTCGAGTAGCGTTCAATCAGAACAGTATTCATGCCGAGATCGGCGGAGCGGAACGCCGCGGAGTAGCCGCCAGGACCTGCGCCGAGCACCATCATGTCGCATTCAATATCTACTTTGCCTGTGAAGCTGGCTGCGGCTGTATTAAGTGCTGTAGGTGCTGGTGCTGGTGCTGGTGCTGGTGCTGGTGCTGGTGCTGGTGCTGGTGCTG
>CAYOQL010000027.1:0-31123 GCA_964406085.1 uncultured Herminiimonas sp. | reverse complement strand
CCCGCAGTGTCCTTGTAGGGATCGCCGACGGTATCGCCGGTGACCGCAGCCTTGTGTGCTTCCGAACCCTTGCCGCCGTGATGGCCGTCTTCAATGTATTTCTTCGCATTGTCCCAGGCGCCGCCGCCTGTAGTCATCGAAATCGCCACAAAGATGCCGGTCACGATTGCACCCATCAGCAAGCCGCCCAAGGCGGCAGGTCCCAGTATCATGCCGACCAGAATCGGTATGACTACCGGCAGCAAGGAAGGCACGATCATTTCCTTGATCGCAGCAGTGGTCAGCATATCGACGGCTTTATCGTATTCCGGCTTGCCTGTGCCATCCATGATGCCTTTGATATCACGGAACTGGCGTCGCACCTCCATCACCACGGCACCGGCTGCGCGCCCCCATGCTTCCATCGCCATCGCACCAAACAGATAGGGAATCAGACCACCGATGAAAAGGCCGACGATCACCAAAGGATTCGACAAATCGAAAACCGTGCTCTTGCCCACCGAATCCAGGGCATGTGTGTAATCAGCAAACAGGACCAGCGCCGCCAGACCAGCTGACCCGATCGCATAGCCCTTGGTTACGGCCTTGGTCGTATTACCGACCGCATCGAGTGGATCGGTAATCGCGCGTACCGATTCCGGCATGCCGGACATTTCGGCAATACCGCCGGCGTTATCGGTGATCGGGCCATATGCATCCAGCGCGACAATGATACCCGCCATAGACAGCATCGACGTCGCGGCTATCGCAATGCCGTACAAGCCGCCCAGCCAATACGAGGCGAGGATCGCGCCGCACACCGAGACCACAGGCCACGCCGTCGAGCGCATCGATACGCCAAGACCGGCAATGATATTGGTGCCGTGACCAGTGGTCGACGCCTGTGCCACATGCTGCACCGGTTTGAAGTCGGTGCCGGTGTAATACTCTGTGATGTAGACCATCAAACCGGTCAGCACGATACCGACTATGGCAGAACCCATCATCGGAATACGCAGTTCTGGTGGCATCACCGTCCAGGTAACGACCGCAAAGCCGGTCAGCGACAAGATAGCGGCCCACCACAAACCTGTGTACAAGGCCGACATGATTTTCTTGCCGGGCTTGGCTTTCACCATCGTGCAGCCGACGATGGAAGCAAGGATGGATACCCCGCCCAGCAACAGGGGATAAATCGCTGCCTGTAATTCCATTCCCTTCAACATCAAGGAACCCAGCAGCATGGTCGCAATCAGGGTAACGACATAGGTCTCGAACAAATCTGCTGCCATGCCGGCGCAATCACCCACGTTATCGCCTACGTTATCGGCAATCACGGCAGGATTGCGCGGATCGTCTTCGGGAATACCCGCCTCGACCTTGCCTACCAGATCGGCACCGACGTCAGCGCCCTTGGTAAAAATACCGCCACCGAGTCGCGCAAAGATGGAAATCAGCGACGCACCAAATGCGAGGCCGATCAACGGTGTGATCGCATCGTGCAAGCTCGCTGCATTGCCGGCACCATAGGTAATCAGATAGACATAAAAAAGCGTGACGCCGAGCAAGCCCAAACCGACTACCAGCATGCCGGTAATCGCCCCGCCCTTGAAGGCGACATCGAGCGCCTCATTCATGCCCTTGGTTGCCGCTTGCGCAGTGCGTACGTTGGCACGTACAGAAACATTCATGCCGATAAAACCGCAAGCGCCGGATAGCACGGCACCGATCAGAAAGCCGACGGCAGTTTTCAAACCGAGTCCGGGCACAATCGCGATGATAATGAAGAGTACGGCACCGACGACCGCAATCGTGCGGTACTGTCGCGCAAGATAGGCGGCGGCACCGGTTTGAATCGCACTGGCGATTTCCTGCATGAGAGGGTTGCCGGCATCCTGCCTCAGGATCCAGCTGCGTGAGATCAAACCATAGACGACGGCAACGACGCCGCACGCAATGGCGAACCATATGCTTGATGCCATATCGACTCCTCCAATTTTTTTAACGACCTAGTTAACCACTACGACATTACGACCGACATTTAATAAACGTCCTCCGAACTGCGTACTGCAAAACTTTCCGTCGCCCTTGTTATTCTTTGGATGCCAAGGCTGGCTGAGTCTGATACTGCCATCAATATGTCTTCATGCTATAGCGATACGATAGCGAGGACAAGTAATACAAACTGCATATTTACACGATAGCTGCGAACATGAAAAAAGCGGACACATGGTCCGCTTTTTGTTTAACCTTCCAACGCTTTGAATGCGCTGTCGCGAATCTGATCAACCGGACCGACACCGGCGATCTTGCGATATTTTGGAGCACCCGGTTTGCCGGATGCGGCCCATTGATTGTAGTAACCAACCAGCACTTCTGTTTGCTCGTGATAAACAGACAGACGTTTCTTGACGGTTTCTTCCTTGTCATCGTCACGCTGGATCAATTCTTCACCTGTGATGTCGTCACGACCTTCGGCCTTCGGTGGATTGAATTTGACGTGATAGGTACGACCCGAAGCAGGATGCACGCGACGACCGCTCATGCGCTCGACGATCGCCTCATCGGGCACGTCGATTTCGAGCACATAGTCGATCGCCACACCGGCGTCCTTCATGGCATCTGCCTGCGGAATCGTGCGCGGGAATCCATCGAACAGATAACCATGAGCGCAGTCTGCGTCTTTCAATCTGTCTTTGACCAAACCGATGATGATGTCATCGGAAACCAGACCGCCTTCGTCCATGATTTTTTTGGCGGCGATGCCCAGCGGCGTGCCCGCCTTGACCGCCGCGCGCAGCATATCGCCCGTCGAAATTTGCGGGATGTTGAATTTCTCTTTGATGAAACCAGCTTGCGTGCCTTTACCGGCACCAGGCGCTCCTAAAAGGATGAGGCGCATGAATTTTTCCTAAAACGAGTTTTTGAATTCTATTTCCGAAGGGCGCAAAAGCGGCACCGGGGATAGTCTTGATCTATAGATATAAGCTATGAACTTTGCACGAAACTTACCACAAAATTATATCAAACTGATACTTTGCGTTTGTTGCGCCGCAGTATAAAGCGAAATCACTACGCGAAATAATGGCGTACGCGCTGCAGGTCTTCAAGTGTATCCACGCCCGCTGCAGGCGCGTGCGGCGTAACGTAGACTGCAATCGGCACACCGTGCCACAACACGCGCAATTGCTCCAGAGCTTCAACTTGTTCCAATGGAGAAACAGCCAGTTGCAGATATGCCTGCAGGAAATCATTGCGGTAGGCGTACAAACCGATATGGCGTAGCGGTGCATATGCAGCAGGCATTACATCCTTGCTCTGCGCAAAACCGTCGCGATGCCAGGGAATTGTTGCCCGGGAAAAATAAAGTGCACGTCCCGCCTTGTCCAATACCACTTTCACCACATTCGGATTGAATGCATCAGCCATGTCATCAATTGCATGCGCAGCCGTTGCCATCGGTACATCATGGGCGATCAAACGCGCCGTCGCTGCAATCAGCGATGGATCAATCAAAGGTTCGTCGCCCTGCACATTGACCACCACCGTATCGGCAGACAAGCCGAGCGCGGCCGCCACTTCAGCAATACGATCGGTACCCGACGGATGGTCGGCACGCGTCATCTGCACCGCAATATTGTTGTGCGTGCATGCAGCAAAAATATCGGCATGATCGGTCGCGACGATGACTTGTGCCGCACCGGATTGCATCGCACGCTCGGCCACGCGCACGATCATGGGCTTGCCGCCCAGATCGGCCAGCGGCTTGTTCGGCAAGCGGGTGGAAGCGAGACGGGCAGGAATAATGACAGTGAAAGACATCAGCGGATTCCGGAATGGCGCAGCCGGCCTCAGCCGGCTGAAGGTGCAGCTTGCAGATCGCGTGCCTGATCGGCCCACATGATAGGGATGCCATCGCGTATCGGATACGCGAGTTTGTCGGCGTTGCAAATCAGTTCTTGCGCTTTTTTGTCGTGCTCCAGCGGCCCTTTGCAAATGGGGCAAACCAGAATATCAAGCAGGCGAGTGTCCACGAAGTTTCTCCACAATTCTTTTGGCAAACGGGCTATCGAGATGCGCCGTTACGGGTACGACCCAGATCCGCGGGTCGTTTCTTATTGCATCATTCTGTCGACATTTTACTGCATCCTTTTCCGTGATCAGAATCACGTCTGCAGCCACATCGGCAAACGGGTTATCGCGGTAATCGTAATGGTCGGGCAGAGGCAACTCGTCAAACTGCAAACCGGCATTGCTCAACTGCGCAAAAAACCTGGATGGATTACCGATTCCGGCGGCAGCCAGAATGCGTGCCGGCGAAAAGCCGGTGGTCGCGGCAGAAAACGAGCGCAATGCGCGCGACGAGGCGTGACCTTCTTCGGTACTCGAAGACGCCAGCGGTTCCGCCATCACGCCGGACAAATGCATTTGAAAAACCTCTTCCTGCATCGGCGTTTTTTCGGCGGAGCCGTTCAAGACGGTGAAATCGCGGCGGCGCGATACTGGTTCGCGCAAAGGTCCGGCCGGCAGCAACCAGCCATTGCCGACCCCGCGCGCATCAAACAGGATGATCTCGATATCGCGCGCCAACCGGTAATGCTGCAAGCCATCGTCGGACACGATCACATCGACTTGCGGATGCGCGGCCAGCAAGACGGTGGCCGCCGCAATGCGGTCCCGCCCGACGACGACCGGACACTGCGCCCGATATGCAATCAGCAAAGGCTCGTCACCCACCTCTTGTGCCAGCGACGATGCAGTTACTTCCTGCGCCAGCGAATTCTTGCCGCCGTAACCACGCGATATCACACCCGGCGTATAACCAGCCTGCTTCAGCGTGTGCACCAGCCAGATCGTCAGCGGTGTTTTGCCGGTACCGCCGACAAAGATATTGCCGACGACGATGACAGGAACCGGCAAGCGCTGAGCCTTGGAAATTCCCGCCTGATACGACCATCGCCGCAAGCCGGCCAAGGCACCGAACACGCAGGATAGTGGCAGCAGCAAGCGTGCAGACCAGCCGCGATGCGTCCAGGTTCGCGTCAAAAAATCTTCTAAGGGGGAACGTTCCAGGGCCAAGGGCGTGATTCCGTGAATGAGAGGCGTTGCCTGCCAACGCTGCGCTCAAAAGCACAGCACTGGCACGGCAGGACTTACTTTTTACCGCTGGTTTGAGCTGCGAATGTGACCTTGGAATAACCGGCAATGCGCGCCGCTTCCAATACATTGATCACGGTTTGATGCGTGGCAGTGGCTTCAGCCGCAATGATCACGACAGGATCAACATTAGTTTTTCCGGATGCCGCCGCTGCCGCGGTCAACTCGGCAGCCAGTGCTTCCGGGTTCTGTACCGCAACACGCGTATTATTGATAGCGTAACGACCTTGTGCATCAACGATGACATTGATTTCAAATGGCCGTTCCATTGCCTTCTCTGCATCGGCAGTCGGCAAGGTGATTTGCAGCGCAGTAAACTTGCTGTAGCTGGTCGAAACCATCAAAAAAATCAGGATCACCAACAAGACGTCGATGAAGGCGATCAGATTGATTTCGGGATCTTCGCGACCCTGCCCTTTGCGAAAATTCATGAGGCGTTTCTTTCAGTGGCTTTTCGGTGGCTTACTTGCGTGCGCCGTGCACGATGTCGACGAACTTCACGGCTTGCTGTTCCATGTCGATGATGAAGCTGTCGACCAGCGCGCGGAAATGACGATAAAAGACCAGCGATGGCATCGCAATCGCCAGGCCGAAACCGGTGTTATAAAGTGCAATTGAAATGCCGTGCGCCAGCTGCGCAGGATTGGCGCCGGTACCGGTTGCATTCTGCGAACCGAAAATTTCAATCATGCCGACCACGGTACCGAACAAACCCATCAATGGTGCCAGCGTGGCAATCGTGCCCAGCGTCGTCAGGAAGCGTTCCAGCTCATGCGCGGTGCCGCGCCCCGCTTCTTCTATCGATTCCTTCATCACATCGCGCGGCGCATCGACATTGCGCAAACCGGCCGCCAGTACGCGTCCAAGCGGCGAATTCTGTTCCAGCGTATTGATCACATTCGCATCAATCTTGCCGTTGTGATAAACCCGCACCACTTCATCCAGCAGCTTCGGCGGCAGAATACGCGGACGGCGCAAGTAGATAGAACGTTCAATAATCAGGGTGAGGGCAATCACGGATGCGATCAGCAGCAGCCAGATCGGCCAGCCTGCTGCTTGAATAATGGCGAGCAAAGTAAGCTCCTTCTTTGGTTCAATGATGATGGATGGAGAATGTAACGGTTTGCCGCAGGGAGAGCAAGCGATGCCTGCATTCGGCGGCATGCGTACTCTCCAGCATTACCAGCATGTTAACCGGCATCGGTCCGGGGGCGAAAAATCTTTATTCGGTCGTATGCTCAGCGACTGCAAGGTTGTGCACAGTTTCTGTGGATAACATTGTGTGCAACTGTGTTTAAGTAGGCAAAGCGCTTGATTTCAAAGAAGATTTTTTCACTGCTTCTAAATGAGGCGCTGCGGACAAGCGTGCTCGGCGCATGACTTTTTGCAGCGAAGACTGCATCCCGGACGGCAAGCAATGTCCTGCATCGGGCTGGCCGATGCAGGACATATTCAGTTAATCCCGCGGAACATCGCACATTGCCTGAAGGTCTCTTCAGAGTATGGGATCTTTTTGCTTTTGCAGAATTTGGATGTGAGTTTCAGCAATTCCTTGATATCGCGTCCGCTGGATTTTGAATAGGTATTGCTCAGCGAATCGATTAGTTCTTCAGACAGATGGATGTTGAATTGCGTTGCCAAGGATTTCCACAAACGCACCGCATCTTCTTTCGATGGCGTTTCATACTGGATTGTCGCGATGCAGCGCGACAGGATCGCATCGTCCACATCCTGAATGCGATTGGTCGTCATGAACAACAAGCCGTTGAAATATTCCAGCGTACGCAGGAATTCAGCCACGATTGCATTGTGCTGCAGATCATTATCGCGGCAGCGAATGTAGACATCAGCCTCATCCAGCAATAAAATCGCATCCCAGCGGGCAGCACGCTGCAGGATTTGCGACAGATTCTGTTCAACCGATTCTGCCGTAATGCCTAGCTGGCCCGAATGCACGCGGTACAAGGGCTTGCCGACCACTTCCGAATACACTTCTGCCGTCAGCGTCTTGCCCAGGCCGGGTGCGCCCTTGCACAGAATCGTGGTGCCGCCCGATTTGCCCTCAACGATGTCTTCCATCAAGACCGTCATGTCTGCAGTCAGGATATCAATCAAGTCGCGGTGGTGCTCGGGCAGGATCAGCTTGTCGCGCAGTTCCGGCTTGTACTGGTATTCACTCAAATTCTGTACGTGCACCCAGATGTCCTGATGGAGTTCCAGATGGAACATGTACAGATAACAGTGAAGCGGAATTTTCTCGAAGCCGACTTCAAAACCGCTTTCCCGCCAGAACGAGGCGTCTGCACTCATTTCAAAACGGCGATCCAGATTTTCCTCGTCGTTGACACATTTCGCAATCACGCCATCCTTGATGCGCATCAGATTGAAGCGTGACTTTTCATCCATGACAAACGCCGATTTGCGCGCGATGAACTGCGCGCCAAACTGCGCCTGATATTTGAGGAAGCGTTTGGATTGTTCTTCGTATTCCTGCTTGAACTCGGCGCACTCTTTAAAGTAGCCCTGATCGATCAGCAGTTCGGGAATCGTGCGATTCGCAATATCGTTGGCGTTGATCACGATCGCATTGGTCATGCCGGAACGACGCATGCGGTGATCTGGCGAGGCCTCCTTGCTGGCGGCCTGCATCGTATTTGCCAACAGATCGATGACGACGTACGGCGCGCCCTGATCCGGCACGATGTGGCGCAGTCTATGCACCAGCCATGGCAGCAGCACGCCATCCTTATTGCGCTTGTAGAGCCAGCCGTCGATGACATCGCGGGAGAAATAGGCAGCAAGGCCAGGCACCAGCATATCGAGGCTGGGGATCTTGCGCGCTTGCGGCGCACCGAGAATATTGTCTTGTGCCAGCATCTGGAACATCAGTGCGCGTTCATCCTGCGCCTTGCACAAATCGTACAAGGTGTTCAGCGCGGTGGCATCGAACAGACGGCTGGGGACCACCATTTTGCCGTGACAAACGCCATGCTCATTGAGCCGCTTTGCCAGCGGCGAGTTGGCTTCTATCATGCCGAGCAAAACGGTGACCAGCGATTCGGGTATTTCAAAATCCATCACAACTCCTGCTAAATTCGCGCCGTCGCAAATGAAAACGGCCTCCATCTCTGGAAGCCGCATATTATCTATTAGAGACCACGGCCGGAATCGATACTTGGCGGCCAATTCCTACCTGCATCTTCGTCAAAAGCAGCTCTCTACTTTTTGCCGAGATCGTCTCCTGGTTCTCCGGCCATCATAAAGCAATAATCTGCACATGTGAAGCCGGGGCCAGCCCGCTATTCGGCCACGCGGCGTGCATATCCAGCCAAATCTGCTGCAAATCCGGACATTGCTGCAGCACACCCGGTTCCGGCGCGGCCTTTTGTGCTGAAGCGGGAAAAATATCGCGATCAGATAGAACTCCTTATACTTGCCGGCTAGGCAAATCATTCATGACGGAGTCGCAGTGTCCAAGGGCGTTTTATTTTCAGTCATCAGCTCTGTGCTGTTTGCGACTCTGTACTTCTATTCGACGCTGCTAACGCCACTTAATGGCGAAGAAATCTTCGGCTGGCGTACTCTGCTGACCATCCCCTTCCTGACCATATTCGTATGGCTTAACGGCCATTGGCATCAGATACAGGCGTGGGCGCACAGAATGCGCCAGCGCCCCTTGCTGATCGTGGGTGCGCTGGCGACCTCCGCATTTCTGGGCGTTCAACTGTGGCTTTTCATGTGGGCGCCCTTGCATGGGCGTGCATTGCAGGTTTCGCTAGGCTATTTCCTGCTACCGCTGACCATGCTGCTGACAGGCCGCATCGTATATAAAGATCGTCTCTCGCGACTGCAAAATCTGGCGGCCATCTGCGCAGCATTCGGCGTGGCGAATGAATTGATTCAGGTCGGCAGCTTTTCGTGGGAAACCATGGTGGTAGCGTTCGGCTATCCGGGCTATTTTGTCTTGCGGCAAAAAATGCGCAGCAACAATCTGGGCGGACTGTGGTTCGACATGGCCTTGCTGCTGCCCGCCGGGCTGTGGTTCGTGCACGCTGGATCGGTTGGATTTTCCGGCATCGCCGATCATGCGGCGCTTTATTTATTAATACCCTTGCTGGGCGTCCTCAGTGCAGCCGCCTTGATCTTTTACATGGTAGCGAGCCAGACCTTAAGTTTGAGCTTGTTTGGCCTGTTGGGATATGTGGAGCCAGTGCTACTCGTATTCGTTGCGCTGCTGCTGGGCGAGCAAATCAAGAGCCACGAATGGTTGACCTATATTCCCATCTGGATGGCTGTGTTGCTGCTGATTATTCAAGGCGCGTTGTCGGTTTATGCAAAGGCTGATCGCAAAACGTGACGCAGCGCGACGTTCAGGTGACGGGTATTAAATAAAATCATTCCTCCATCGCGCATAAAAAACCGTGCCTTTTGTTCATGTGATCATTCGATCGATCACATGAACCACAAGGCACGGTACAAATCTAGAACTGCTCCCACTCCTCGCCTGCAGTTGCAAGTGCGGCCTTGCTTTCATTCGGCGCGATTGGCTTGCTGGCAGACTGCGCGAGCGCGGGACGCGTCGCCAGCGGCAAGGCCGCCGATGCGCTGCGCTTAACCTCATGCTTCACATCATGCATCACATCATGTTTCACGCTGTGCTGCAGGCTGTGCGTACCATCCAGTTTGAATACACTGACCACCTGCACCAGATTGCGCGCCTGATCCTGCAGTGATTCAGCGGCGGCGGCGGCCTCCTCAACCAGCGCCGCATTTTGTTGTGTCACTTGATCCATCTGCATCACGGCCTGATGAATCTGTTCAATGCCAGCAGTTTGTTCGTGACCCGCCGCAGTGATTTCACCCATGATGTCAGTGACGCGGCGCACACTGGCAACCACTTCTTGCATGGTGGTACCAGCATCATCGACCAGACGCGCCCCATCATTTACCTTGCTAACGGAGTCGCCTATCAGGTTCTTGATTTCCTTTGCAGCTGCAGCCGAACGTTGCGCCAGCGTGCGCACCTCGGCCGCCACGACTGCAAATCCCCGGCCCTGTTCGCCAGCGCGCGCCGCTTCCACTGCGGCATTCAGCGCGAGGATATTGGTCTGGAAGGCGATGCCATCGATCACGCCGATGATGTCGACAATCTTCTTGGAGGAATCGTTGATCGAACCCATCGTTTGCACTACTTGCGACACGACATTGCCACCTCTCATCGCGACTTCGGACGCGGTCAACGCCAACTGATTCGCCTGGCGTGCGTTGTCTGCATTCTGTTTAACTGTGCTATTCAACTCCTCCATCGATGATGCGGTCTCTTCCAGCGAACTGGCCTGTTCTTCCGTGCGCGAGGACAAGTCGAGGTTACCGCTGGCAATCTGGGTGGAAGCGGTGGCGATCGCTTCGGTGCTGTAGCGTACTTCACCGACTATCTTGACCAGACTGTTATTCATGTCCTTCAAGGCTTGCAATAACTGGCCGGTTTCATCCCTGGAATTGACTTCGATGACGCTACTCAAGTCGCCGCTGGCGACGGTTTGCGCAATCTTGACGGCTTCATTCATCGGCTTGGTAATCGAATGCGTGATCCACCACGCAAAGCCGGCACCCAGAATGACTGCCGCAATCCCCAGCCCTATCATCAAGGCCGTTGCCGAATCGATCTGCGCCTTCGCTTGCGCGCCACTTTGCGCAACTATTTTCTTTTGCAAGGCAGCCAGCTCGGCCACATTTTTTTGCACGTTATCGAGCGCAGGCAAGGTTTCGCTGACCATGAGCTTGATCGCTTCTTCGCGCTCATTAGCGGAAACCAGTTTCCCCACCTTGCCGAATGAGGCAACATATTTACCGCGTACATCCTTGAAAGCCACCATCAAGGCTTTTCCCTCCTCACTTTGGATCAATTGATCCAGCACGACGACAGCGTCATCGATGATTTTCTTGTTCTTTTTGATTTCATCAAACAAGCCTGCCACTTTGACTGGCTCGTTTTCAATGAACAACTCCATATTGCGACGTGCGTTGGCGCGTATGGTTGCGTCTATGGTCGACACCGCTTCAGCCTTGACCCAATCGGTATCTATCATGTCGCTATTGATTTTGCCGATTCCTGCAAAACGCGCCAAAGCCAGCGCAATCAAAATCGCCATCAATACAAATACCAGTCCGAAGCCAAGACCAAGACGGGTACCAATTTTTAAATTTTTAATATTCATTTTTTTATCCCTAAACAAAAATCCTGAGGCTGTATTTCTGACAGCATGGGACCGGTGTTTCTAGCGGTATATCTCTTCAGATTTCAGCTGAAACTGCATTTCCCGACACATTTCCATTACCATCTACTCTTTGCTGCTCTAATCGCTACGCACCCCTTTGGTGCAAATTGCAGGTATTGCATGTTCACCTCTCTCTCCTGCGCACTAATTTCTCGCACAACCATGGTGTTCGCACCGTTTTGCACCATTTACTGCACTAACAAACCTAACGATGCCCTCTGATCGCCCACTACCGAGTTCCTCATCCGCTCCTACCGTTCTCAGCGTTTCCGCGTTGAATCAGGCGGTATCGCGCATGCTGGAACGCAGCTTCCCCTTGTCCTGGATATCCGGTGAGATATCCAACTTCACACGTGCAGCCTCGGGACACTGGTACTTCACGCTGAAGGATGATGCGGCCCAGGTACGCGCGGTGATGTTTCGCGGTCGTGCTCAATACGCAGATTTCATGCCACGCGAAGGCGACAAGGTTGAGGTTCGTGCATTGGTCACGCTATATGCGCCGCGCGGTGACTATCAGTTAAGTGTGGAAGCCATACGCCGTGCCGGTGTTGGCAATCTGTATGAAGCGTTTTTGCAGTTGAAACAAAAACTCGCGGCAGAAGGCTTGTTCGACCCGGAGCGCAAACGCCCACTACCGACGTTCGTGCGCACCATCGGTATCGTTACCAGTCCGCAGGCAGCCGCCCTGCGGGATATTTTGACCACGCTAAAACGTCGTGCGCCGCATGTGCGCGTGATCCTGTATCCCACCCCGGTACAGGGCGAAGGTGCGGCCATGAAAATCGCGCAGGCGATTGCCACTGCATCCGCACGCGCCGAATGTGATGTGTTGCTGGTATGTCGTGGCGGCGGCAGCATCGAAGACCTCTGGTCGTTCAATCATGAACTGGTCGCACGCACGATCGTCGGCTCCGACATCCCGGTCATCGTCGGTGTGGGCCATGAAACCGATTTCACGATTGCAGATTTTGCCGCCGACTTGCGTGCGCCTACGCCGACGGCTGCGGCAGAACTGGCAACGCTGCCACGTGTAGACTGGCTGGCACAATTGAGAGTGCAAGCAGAGGAAATGCGACGCGCGATGAAACGCCAGTTATCCGATACGACACAAACACTAGACTGGTTGTCGCGCCGCTTGGTCAGCCCGGCAGCCTATATCGCTCATGAAAGAATGAAACTGCAGGCGCTGCAAACCCGGCTCGGTCATGCGACACGCATCCCTTTGAGCAAGGCGCAATTTGCACTCGCCCATTTACGCAATCGCTGGCTCACGCAACTGCCTGATACGCGCGTGCAACGAGCGGGCGTGATCAATCAGGCACGCCGTTTGACGCATCAAATGAACACCCGTATTGCATCGCAGCGGCAAACCCTGCAGGCACTTTCCGCACAACTGGAAATGCTGAATCCGCAACGCACGCTGGAGCGTGGTTACGCAATTGTGACCAATGAAAAAGGGGCGATTGTGCGCGCACCGCAAGAATTGCATCCACGCCAGAACGTGACAGTCAAACTGGCGGAAGGAAGCGCGCTGATAGGCATTGCAACAGTGCAGGCGGCGCTGGAATAGACAGGCTGCAGCGCGGCGCGCCCTCTTTTCGCCGCTCGCCGCCTCGGCAAACGCCCGCATACCCATGACTGGCGTGCATTATCAGAAATTGACCTGTGTCGTGTGCAAGCAAAGCTTAAGCGCTTTACAATAAGGGCCTTTCAAAAAGAACATCTTTATTTTTAACCTCACAAAGGACGACCATGGAACATACCCTGCCGGCACTGCCCTATGCGTTGGATGCACTTGCTCCACACATCTCGAAAGAGACACTCGAATACCATTACGGTAAGCATCACCAAACCTATGTGACGAATTTGAACAACCTGATCAAGGGTACCGAATTCGAAAACGCATCGCTCGAAGACATCATCAAAAAATCTTCCGGTGGCGTATTCAACAATGCAGCACAAGTCTGGAACCACACTTTCTACTGGAACGGCTTGAAACCAGCAGGCGGCGGCGCACCTACAGGTGCAGTGGCTGATGCGATCAACGCCAAGTGGGGTTCGTTCGACAAGTTCAAGGAAGAATTCACCAAATCGTGCGTCACCAATTTCGGCTCAGGCTGGACATGGCTGGTTAAAAAAGCAGACGGCTCGCTCGATCTGGCTAACACATCGAATGCTGGTTGCCCATTGACCGGCACCGACAAGCCATTGTTGACGTGCGACGTGTGGGAACACGCTTACTACATCGACTACCGCAATGCGCGTCCTAAGTACGTTGAGTCCTTCTGGGCGTTGGTGAACTGGGATTTCGTTGCGAAAAACCTGGCTTAATTTGTTTTAAGCTGCACCAAGCACTGAGTAAAAACGCCTCGAACCCTTCGAGGCGTTTTTACTTGCAGAAAGCGATATTGCACATTGCCATCCTGACACTGTAATTTTGCTTATTCGTTTTTCATATGAACTCATTTGAAAAGTATCGTTTGGACGCATAAGGAATTTTGTTATATTCCTTTCCAATCGGTAAGTTGCCGGGTTGCACCCCAACAGGCATTCTGACTTACCCTCGAATTTTGATGAAAACATGGAGTAGTTATGTTTAAAAAAGTTGTATTACTCTCAGCCGTTGCCACCCTGTTATCAGGCGCAGCACACGCTCAAGACAAACCGATACTGAATGCGTCGTACGATATTGCGCGCGAAGTGTTTGCTGCCATCAATCCTAAATTCCAGGCTAAATGGAAAGCTGAAACCGGTCAGGACCTGAAGATCGATCAGTCGTTTGCCGGTACCTCGCGTCAGGCACAAGACATCATGCAAGGTAAAAAAGTCGATACCGTCACCTTCAACCAAGTGACCGACATCGACATCCTGGCGCAACGCGGTCTGGTGAACAAGGATTGGCGCAAAGCCTTCCCTAATAATGCATCGCCTTACTACAGCACGATGGCTTTCCTGGTACGCAAAGGTAATCCAAAGAACATCAAAAACTGGGACGACCTGGTACGTGACGACGTAAAAGTCGTGTTCCCTAACCCAAAAACATCGGGCAATGCACGCTACGCCTACCTCGGTGCCTGGTTGTATGCGAATGAAAAATTCAAGGGCGATCAGGCAAAAACCAAGCAATTCGTCGGCAAACTGCTGCGCAATGTCGTGAACTTCCCTACCGGCGGTCGCGGTGCAACGGTGGCATTTGCGCAAAACAATCAAGGTGACGCACTGCTTACGTTTGAATCCGAAGTCATCAATATCGCCAAGAGCGATGAATTCAAGGCTGGCGGTTACGAGGTCGTTACTCCACCTGTATCGGTATTGGCTGAATTTCCGGTCGCCGTTGTCGATAAAGTCGTCGATGAAAAAGGCACGCGCAAAGTTGCTACCGCGTACTTGAACTATGAATATTCGCGCGAAATCCAATTGCTGCTGACCACCTTCAACTATCGCGTCCATCATCCTGACGTCGCAAAAGTTGTGGCTGATCGCTACCCTAAAGTACGTCTGATTGATCCAGTCAAGGTACTCGGCTCATGGGATCAGATTCAAGCGACCCATTTTGCAAGCGGCGCAATACTGGATCAATTGATGGGCCAACGTAACTAAGTATTCCAAACGTTCGAAAAAAACCGCTGGTGACACAGGATTCAAAATCCCGCTCTCGCCAGCATCATCTTTGTCATTCTGTATGAGGGTGGTTTACAATGCCGCCATCCATGCGACCATCTGTAACTGGATGGTCGTTTGCTTTTGTGGCATAACGTTTTGCAGTGACATCGCACTGCCTCTAAACCTGCACCTATTGTGAACCTGTCTCTCCGCTTCTTCCGTAGTACGCCAATCTTGCCGGGCTTCTCCATGAGCTTCGGTTTTTCGACGCTGTATATCAGCCTCGTTATCCTGCTGCCGATTTCGGCATTGCTGGTGTATGTCAGCGGCATGACGTGGGATCAATACTGGTTTGCGATTACCGATGCGCGCGTGCTGCAGAGTTACAAGGTCACGCTGACGGGTGCGTTCTACGCCACCGTCGTCGTGAGCTTCATCGGCTTCCTGCTGGCCTGGATCATCACGCGCTACGACTTCCCGGGGCGCCGTCTGATCGACTCTTTGGTCGATCTGCCATTTGCCCTACCCACCTCGGTGGCGGGTGTAACGCTGTCGGTCTTGTTCATGCCCACTGGCTGGCTTGGTCGGTGGTTCGATGTTTTCGGTATCAAGATCTCTTACGCATTCCCTGGCATCGTGGTCGCAATGATCTTTACCAGCCTGCCATTCATTGTGCGTTCGGTACAACCGGTGCTGGAAGACATGGAGACGGAACTGGAAGAAGCAGCCCTGATGCTGGGTGCAAATAAATGGCAAATCTTCTGGCGCGTGATTTTGCCGACGCTGGTACCTGCCATGATCACCGGCTCGTCGCAAGCCTTCATCCGCAGCCTGGGCGAATTTGGCGCGGTGATCATGATCGCCGGGAATATTCCATTTCAAACTGAGGTCACCTCATTGATGCTGTTTGTTCGCCTGCAGGAATACAACTATCCTGCAGCGGCCGCAATTGCCTCAGTCGTGCTGCTGGCCTCGCTGGCGCTGCTGTTCCTGCTGCAAATCGTGCAGAGCCGTTTCTTCAGGAAAGGTTAAGGACACCATCATGGCAAAAGCTATCAAACGTCCGTCAGAAATACATCAATGGATCCTGATCGGTCTCGGCATCGTCTTGACGGTACTGTTACTGATCGTGCCGCTGGTGTTGATTTTCACGCAGGCATTCAGCGGCGGCCTGGCACTGCTGTGGCAAAACCTGAATGAGGATTACATGGTGCACGCGCTCGGCCTGACCTTGCTGGCTGCGGTACTGACGGTGCCTATCAATCTGGTATTCGGCATCCTGCTCGCATGGTGCGTCACGCATTACGACTTTTTCGGCCGGCGCCTGTTGATCACAATGGTGGAAATCCCGTATGCGACCTCGCCTGTCGTTGCCGGCTTCTGCTATCTGGTCGTGTATGGTCTGGAAGGCACAATTGGCAAATACCTTTACGAAAAAGACGTCCAGCTGATGTTTGCATGGCCGGGCATCATCATGGTGACCGTGTTCGTCACCGCACCCTACATCGCGCGCATCCTGATGCCCTTGATGCAAAAACAGGGCACGGAAGAAGAGATCGCCGCCTTGTCGCTGGGAGCGACCGGCTGGCAGATTTTCTGGCGTGTGACTTTACCAAATATCAAATGGGCATTGCTGTACGGTGCTGTCATCACCAATGCGCGCGCAGTGGGCGAATTCGGCGCAGTCGCCGTGGTATCCGGCACCATCATGAATCAAACCCTGACGCTGCCATTGCTCGTCGAGCAACTGAACAACGATTACAAGACCGCTGCAGCGTTCACCGCCGCCGCCTTGCTCGCATGTATGGCACTGCTGACGCTGATTCTGAAAACGGCAATGGAGTGGCGCCAGGAAAGGCGTGAAGCAGAATCGGCAGACGAGCGTACAAGTTAAGTAACAGCAATATTTCGGGACATGCAGTGATTGTGCAATATTGCGAATTAATTTTGCACCGCTACCATTCCCCGACAAAAATCCACTATCATCGCGCTGCGCTGCAAAACTGTTTGCAGCCAAATGTATGTGTTGGTTGACACTCCCGGTGTCGACATTGTAAGTCAGGCGTCCAGTACGCCTATTCGGTCCGTAGCAAAAACGTAATGTCTGTCAAAAAGTCAGCGCATTCCTACAAACATTCGGGATGATTTCTGATCGCCATTACCGGATAGCTCATCTATTCTCGCAACTCAGGTCGCGAACGAAATTTACCAAAGAGTAAATACGCATATGCGATAACAACGCGGCTTGGCCCTTACGCAAGCTGCCCTCAACAAGGAAAATGATATGTATAACAATCACGACGACATCAACAATCCAACGCTCCTGACACACGTTAGACGTATTCCTGACGCTCATCAAGTTCAAGCTGGCGAACAGGACAATAACGATGATGCATCGACAGATGTGGAAGAGGATGCCGATCCTGCACATATCACTACCGTTCCTTTTAGTACGACTAACTTCGGCTCTTTCCAATAATATTTTTCAAAAACAGATCAGCTTTCTGCGTGCCATCGCTTGTTTAAAAACTTGCTGCACTTGCAGCGCACACAAAGCTGATCTGCTTTTAAATAGTCTTCCCGCAGCACCTCGTTCTTTCCTCCAGCAGTTCCTGTCTATCGTTCTGTACCTTTCATTCGCTCTATACTTAACGTTCCAAGCATTCATTCAAACGTTGCCATTAATATTTCCTTTCTGAAATACGTCATGCATTACCGACGCTGATGTGCGGTCCTGCTGGCTATACTTAACAAAGTCTTCCGTTTCTGTATTGTCCTGACTCATTGCGAGAGGAATATATGCCGAACGAAATTCATACGCGTTGTTGTATTGCAGGCGGAGGGCCAGCGGGCATGATGCTGGGCTTGCTGCTTGCCCGAGCCGGCATTGATGTTGTGGTACTGGAAAAACATGGTGATTTCCTGCGCGACTTTCGGGGCGACACCGTGCATCCATCCACCATGCAATTGATGCATGAACTCGGTTTGCTGCAACGTTTTTTGCAACGACCACATGACAAGGCGTTTCAACTGAGTATTAACGTCGCTGGTCGGGAATGGCAGATTGCCGATTTTTCGCGTCTGCGTATGCAATGCAATTTCATCGCCTTGATGCCGCAATGGGATTTTCTGGATTTCCTGCGCGATGAGGCGATCACCTATCCCAATTTCCACCTGATACAGAACGCTGAAGTCACGGGCTTGCTGGAGTCGGACGAGCATATCAGCGGCGTGCGCGTTGATAGTGCGCAAGGCTTTCTCAGCGTCCATGCAGACCTTGTCATCGGTGCCGACGGTCGTCATTCGACTGTGCGCAAGGCGGCGGGATTGACAGTACGCGATCTGGGCGCGCCGATCGATGTGCTGTGGATGCGTCTGCCAGTTGCGAACGGCGACCCATCCACGACAGGAGCGCGCCTGGGAGCTGGACAATTCTTCGTGATGCTCAATCGCGGCAGCTACTGGCAATGCGCATATGTCATTCCGAAAGGCGGTATCGACGCCATCCGTGCGCGCGGATTCAACGCGTTTCATGCGGAGTTGACGGCAGTAGCGCCACTCTTTGCAGACAGGGTGCAAGCGCTGCAAAGCTGGGACGACATCAAGTTGTTGAGTGTGACGGTAGACAGACTGGAACGCTGGTGGAAACCGGGCTTGCTGTGCATAGGTGATGCTGCCCATGCGATGTCACCTATCGGTGGCGTGGGCATCAATCTGGCGATTCAGGATGCGGTGGCGACAGCAAATATACTATCCAAATCACTGGCCAATCCACAGGTTCGGGCCAAGGCGCTGACGCCTTTGCTGAAGCAGGTTCAAAGCCGACGCCTGTTCCCTGCGCGTATTACACAAGCAATTCAAGTCGCTATTCAAAATCGCGTACTGGTGCCGTTAATCGGCAAGCAAGGCAAACAGGTGCTGACGGTTCCCTGGCCGCTCAAACTATTGCATCGCTGGCCGGCATTACGCAAGCTTCCTGCTTATGCAGTTGGCATCGGCATTCAACCGGAACATATCCTGGACAGGCAGGTGCATGCCGGATCGCACACGCCCGCCCAACCAATCAGCAAGTAAATTATCCAAATTGTTGCAGCAACATTCCCCGCTACACGCCTAGATAAATATACCGCCAGATACTTCGATGCGCTGCGCATTGATCCAGCGACTGCCGTCGGACAGCAGGGCTGCGATCGCACCGCCGACATCATCCGGCAAGCCGACGCGACCCAGTGCCGTGGCCGATGCGATGTGTTCGTTGATTTGCGCATTGTCGCGTACGGCACCGCCGCGGAAATCCGTTTCTATCGCACCCGGCGCCAGAGCATTGACTGCGATGCCGCGCACGCCAAACTCTTTTGCCATGTAACGCGTCATCACTTCCACCCCACCCTTCATCATGGCGTAAGCGGCATAATCCGGAAAACTGAAACGCGTCAAGCCGCTCGATATATTGACGATGCGGCCGCCATCCGCGATCAAGGGCAGCAATTTTTGCGTTAGAAAAAATGGTCCTTTCAAATGTATTCTCATCAACTGATCGAACTGCTCTTCCGTGGTCTCGGCAATACTGGCACCCAGACCAATACCGGCGTTGTTGACGAGGTAATCGACTTGCTGGGTGTTGAATTTGCTGAGCAGCACATCCTTCAGTTGGTCGACAAAGGATGCAAACGAGGCGCTGTTACCAACATCCAGTTGCAGCATTGCCGCCTGACCGCCTTTGGCTACTATTGCGCTTGCCAACGCGTCAGCCTCTACCGTATTGCTGTGATACGTGCCGATGATGGCAACACCTTGCGCAGCCAGATGCTGTGCCGCATTTTTACCTAGGCCGCGGCTTGCACCGGTGATGATGGCGATTTTCTGGTTCATGTCAGTTCCTTTGTTGGTTATCGACTGAGTGCAGTATATTGTTCGGATATTTACAGATAAATACCAATTAAATGAATACACTGTTCATATTTAACCGACCAAATTACCGTCATGACTGCAAATAAATTCGACCTTTTAAGAAGCTTCGTGCGCGTGACGGAGGTCGGCAGTTTTACCCAGGCTGCCGCCCTGCTCGGCTTGCAAAAGGCCAGTGTGTCTGAGCACGTGCGCGCACTGGAAGAATTGGTGGGCGCAAGACTTCTGCATCGCACCACGCGCAAGGTGCAGCCTACGCATGACGGAATGGCACTGTTTGAGCGCTGCAAGGATTTGTTATCCGATATGGATGAACTGGAAGGCATGTTCCGCCATGACGACGCCGCCTTAAGCGGCCGTTTGCGGGTCGATATGCCCACCGCGGTGGCGCATAAAATCGTCATGCCGCATCTGGCGGAGTTTGTAGCTCGGTACCCGCACGTGCAAATCGAGATCAGCAGTGCCGATCGTCGTGTCGATGTGGTGCGGGAGGGATTCGATTGCGTGTTGCGCGTGGGCGATACCGTCGATCCGTCGCTGATTGCGCGCAAGCTGGGCGCATTCCAGATGGTTAATTGCGCCAGCCCTGCATATCTCAAGCAATATGGCACGCCGCAATCGCCGGACGATCTTGCCATGCATCAACTGGTGCATTACACGCCGGTGCTGGGCATGCGCTCATCCGGCTTCGAATATGTCGTCGATGGAAAAACCATCGCGATAACCATGTCCGGCGCGGTCACTGTCAATAATGTAGAAGCCTATGAAGCTGCCTGCCTCGGTGGCCTCGGAATCGTACAGTCGCCACTGTCCGGCTTGCGCGAACATATCAAACATGGCCGGCTGGTCAGCATTCTGCCGCAATTCATTCCCGCGCCCATGACAGTCTCGCTGCTGTACTCGCATCGCCGTCATCTGCCGCAGCGGGTACGGATATTCATGGATTGGCTGGCTGAATTGATGGAGCAGCATTACCCGTTCCTGAAATAAAAAAGAGAACGATAAGTCAGCTTCTTATCGTCCTTTTTTAGCTTTCAATCTGAATATCGATCCAGGTACTCTTATCGAATCAGGCTCTCACGCGCAGCCGAACTGATCGCGACAACAGCAGGATGCGTCAACTGCCGCTCTACCGAAATGGCATAGAACTGTTCGGTCACGATGGTGGTGCGGCCAATTTCAGTCACACCGTACTGCTTCTTGATTTGTTCTGCGACCGCCGATGGTGCCGCGAATATCCCTTTGCCCGCTGCACCGAAGGCCTGCAGCAAGGCACCGTCGTCAAATTCGCCGACGATGCGCGGACGCACTTTTTCTTTTTCAAACCAGCGTATCAGGCGCGGCCGGACTGCGGCATCTTCACCCGGCATCAGGAAGGGTGCGCCATCCAGACTTTTCGGAAAATTTTTCTCGTATTCTTTCGCCAGCTCATCCGTCGCAAAAAAAGTTACACCGCATTCGCCGAGCAAATGGTTATAGCCGCGCACGTCGATATTCGCCGGCATCGGGCTATCGGCAATCACAATATCCAGTCTATGCACCGCCAGATCAGCCAGCAGGCTGGTCAGCTTGCCTTCTCGACAGACAATGCGCAGAGACTCGGGCAACTCCATTGCCGGCTCCAGCAATAGATAGGCGATTGCCTTGGGCACCGCATCGGCAACGCCTACCCTGAACTGCAAAGGCCAGCCGCCCGGACGGAAGCGCAAGACTTCCTGTAATTCTTCGCCCAGCGTGAAAATTTCATCCGCATAACCCAGCACTACACGTCCGGCATCATTAAGCTCCAGGCGGCGTCCGACACGGTTGAATAATTTGTAGCCGAGCACATCTTCAAACAAGGTAATCTGACCGCTGATGGTTTGCGGCGTCAGGTGCAAACGTTCGCTCGCGCGTCCGATGCCACCGGATTTGGCCACCACCCAGAAATAGTGCAAATGCTTGTAATTCATTGTACTCATCACGCCTCTAAGCTCAGTTTTTACGAATGAAAAATTGATTATATTCGAATTTTCAATAGAATAAAAAACGTGTAAATTTAACGTGCGTCATACTGGAACACAAGAAAATCAGGAAACAGAACCGCAGAAAAATTAATCTGTCTTATATTTCGTGACCAGCATGATGGAAGCACACACACTTAAGGAGTAGCAACCATGAATCCAGTTGACCAACTGCGCAGTTCCCCACGAACGACCGGTTTTTCGTCGTCCGTGTTATCAACGAACAAGGTGATCCGCAATACGTATTTGTTGCTGTCCGTGACCTTGCTGTTCAGTGCCATTACGGCAGGCGCAACGATGGCTTTGAATCTGCCACGTCCTGGTTTGGTCATCACGATGGTCGGTTATTTCGGACTGCTGTTTCTGACCAATAAATTCCGCAATCAGGGTCTAGGTATTGCTTGCGTGTTCGCGCTGACCGGTTTCATGGGTTACACCATCGGACCTTTGCTGAATATGTATCTTGGCTTGCCTAACGGTGGACAGACCGTGATGATGGCTTTCGGTGCCACGGCAGCGATCTTTGTTGCACTGTCGGCCTACGCCCTCACCAGCCGTAAAAACTTCAGTTACATGGGTGGCTTTTTGACGGCAGGTATTCTGGTCGCCTTCCTGGCTTCGCTGGGTGCTTACTTCTTTGAAATCCAGGCCTTGTCGCTGGCGGTATCGGCGGCCTTCGTGTTGTTGATGTCGGGTCTGATCCTGTATGAAACCAGTGAAATTATCCACGGTGGTGAAACCAACTATGTGATGGCAACGGTCACGCTGTTCGTGGCAATCTTCAATCTGTTCATCAGTCTGTTGCAGTTGCTCGGCGTCGTGAACAGCAACGACTAGTCGCCTCCCTGCTTTTCGGGTTCTTGCAACATTCTGAGTCACATTGCGCGCCATCCACGGATGGCGCGCCTACATCCAAGGCATACACATGAAATGTCCGATTTGTACTGATATGCACTTGATCATGTCGGATCGGCATGACATTGAAATCGATTACTGTCCGCAATGTCGTGGCGTCTGGCTGGATCGTGGCGAACTCGAAAAATTGATTGATCGCTCCGCTACGGCATTGACTACTGAGGTCCCGCCTCGCCATCGTGGCGAACGTAAACATGCTGAACAGGAAAAACTGCATGGTTATAACAAGGAAGGTTACGGCCAGAAGAGTAAAAAGGACTTGATAGGCGAATTATTCGACTTCTGAAGCACACGTATCGACAGCAGGTTTTTCATTTAAATCCAGGCCGGTCGCACGCTCTACAGATCGCAGCCGCTCAGTTCCCCCCCCCCCGTTTTCCCATTTCTTGCCCGCTCTCTCCCGTCGTGTTCCCCTGTAATTGATCGCCGAATTCGCAGAAACACCCTCGACAGCAGCTTCTTTGTCGCTCTTTTATCACCCAGCCTTCGCCATCTTTCCAGAAAATTTTGGAAAGCAAAGCTTGCACGAATGCTTTAAAGTAGCGGACGTCTGGCCGCAGGTGCCGCTTGTTCTGCACTCACTACGCAGACAGGGAATCGAAAAGTAAGGGGAAAATCAAATGAATACTGCAAAAGATGCAATCGAACGTTTGCTTGAAGGGAACCGTCGCTTCGTCGCCGACATCCGCAATGACGACAACACATCCACCCGCGCACGCCGCAAAGAAGTCGCCGACGGGCAAGAACCGTTTGCCATCATTCTCGGCTGTTCAGACTCGCGTGTACCGGCTGAAATGGTCTTCGATCAAGGTCTCGGTGACCTGTTCGTGATACGCGTTGCCGGCAATATCGTCGCGCCCTCGCAAGTCGGCAGTGTTGAATTCGCAGCGGCGCAGTTCAAGACGAAATTAGTGGTCGTTCTGGGGCATTCAAAATGCGGCGCAATTGTGGCGACACTGGAGGAATTGAAACGCCCGACGGAAAACCAATCGCGCAACCTTAAATCGATCGTCGACCGTATCCGTCCATCGGTAGAGACTCTACTCGAAACAGATTTGAAGCATGACCACGATGCCTTGGTACATCAATCGATACGTGCGAATATCCGCGCTTCTGCCAATCACTTGCGCCACGGGTCAGAATTACTCGAAAACCTGATACAAAATGAAGGCTTAATAGTCGTCGGTGCAGAGTACTCACTGGAAACCGGTGCGGTCGAATTCTTCGACGGCATGCCCGCTTAACATTGATAAAAAAGCCGGCCATGATCAAGGCCGGCTTTTTGCAAATACTCCAGATACTTGCGCACGAGCGGCACGCTCGCTACCGCCTGTTTCTGTAATCAATACTCCAGGCTAAGCGTCAACGAGCCGAAACTCTGCGTATCTTTCTGCTGGCGAAATTCCTTGCTGCGCCAGTACTGTGCATAGGTGATTTTTCCACCTACCCACTGCCATGCAATACCCGCAGACACATCGCCGACGAAATATTTCTTGGCAACGCTATGGCTACTCGAGAAGGTATTCCCATCCAGGAAAATATTGTGCGCAACGGCACGCCCGTCCACGCCGACAAACGCATGGATCCCGCCACTTGATAAACGGCGCGCGGCGCTGATCGGTAACGGCGCATTGCTGTCGCTCGCGGGTCGGATCGGTGAAGTACCAAAATCATCCGGCAAATAAGTGCCTATCCGCATTTCCAGACCGGCGTTCAGATAAGTCTTCACATTCCCCACACTGAAGCCGTAATGCGTGATCGCATCAATCTTGGGAGTATCCGGGCGCGAAATCATCAGCACCTTGTTTTTTCTTTCCTTTACAAACTGGATACCCAGTTCATTATTGAGTTGATTGTCCCAACCGTTAAAGCGATCAATGCCGCGCCAGTCGTGGATCGTATTCTGTGACTGCCGCGCCAGCGATGCAGGACCAACCATGCCGATGTCTATCTCGACCGTATCCATTTGCCTTGCATTGCGGGCGTTGTAGGCAAATCCGAGATACAGCCAGCCGGCATACGGCCTGTCGTTTGCAATCAGATCGCTACGCGTGTTATCGGTAGGCGTATACATCGACTGGCCCAAACTGACGACCATATTGCGGGTTTCGAATGCACCCGGCTGCAAGGTCTGGGACAAGCGATTCAACTGACGTACCCATTTAGGCAGACAGGGATCGTTTATGTAGTCCGCCAGATTGGCGGATACCCACGAAAGCTTTATGCCATTCGTGTAGTTGTTATCGGTACCGGCAAACAAATCGTTTTCGTAATAGAGATTGAATACTTCCGGATAATTTTTCAGCTCCCGAACGCCAGGCACTGCTGAACATGTTGCTTCGATAGGCTGCTTATCCAGCTCAGCTTTCAGCTCACCGGCCTGTTCGTCAGCCCACGCGCCAGCACCGAACATCAGACAGGACAGGGACAAAGATAGATGCAGCGATTTTTTGACTAAAGGGCGAGCTATACGCATGTTGAGGGCTTTACAATCATTTTTTATATATTGGGTAGAACGCAAATATGAAGGCGATGTCCACTCCCTGGCCACTTGGATTACCTTGTTTTCACTTTGCTTATCGGCACACTAGTTTCAGTTTATACATACATCTATGCGCTAGCGCACATAAGCAATAATAATGCCGCTTGGCGTTGTTCCTTTTGCACGTTCAACCAGATACACCATTTTTCAGGATAACCAGATGAAATATCGTCATTCATTGATCGCACTGCTTGCTGTATGCGTACTTGCCAGCGGTTGTGCGAAAAAACTCAAACCTGACAATTTGCCGGCGCTGTCCGGCAATGTCAGCGGCAGCGTCACCTACCGTGAACGGATAGCCTTGCCACCGGACGCGAGAGTCATCGTCAACCTGGAGGATGTCACACGTTCAGGAAAAAGCGGCAGTTTTATCGCCCAGCAAACTATCCGCGCCACCACACAAGTTCCGATTCCATTCAATTTGCGCTACATTCCAGAGGCGATAGACCGCAGCCATCGCTATGCAATCAGCGCCTCGATACTGGATAGTCAGGACGGCGTGATATGGACGTCGGAAGAACCGGTCGCAGTCGCCTTCAACGAGCCGGAAAAACCGATCGCCATCCTGCTGCAGCGTGCCATTAATCCGAATGCCGTCGCACCACCCGCTGCCAACAGTGGCATGGGCTACAAATGTGATGAGGTGGAATTCATTGCCAAGTTCGGCAATGACAAAGTGCAGATCTTGCTGGCCGGAAGAACCCTGATATTGCCGCACGTGGTTTCAGGTTCTGGCGCGCGTTATAGCGATGGCAGCAACACCTTCTGGAGCAAGGGCAACGAGGCTTTACTGGAAATCAATGGCGTCAACTACAAAGGCTGCAAAACCGATCCGCTGCCGACAAAATAAAGTACAAGCATGCTTCAGGTGCGTTGCCATGCGAGCAAGCGATTATTCGCCGGTAATGCATGGTCGGCCTGCATAACAAATCCATGTCGGGCCGCTAGTTGCTGCATCGCTTCGATATCGCGTATACCCATGTGCGCCGCTTGCGCGCGCAGGCTTGCATCAAACTGCGCGTTACCGGGACTGGTGAATTGTCCGTTGTAATTGAAGGGGCCATACACGCACAATTTACCGCCGGCGGGCAGGATGCGTGACACACCGGCAAACATCCGCTCGACTTCGCTCCACGCCATGATGTGGCATGTGTTCGCCGTAAATACGGCATCGATGCCTTTATCGAGCAAGTCCGTTTCCCAGTCGACTTTCGACATATCCACAACGATCGGCGACAACACATTTGTCAAATCAGCCTCTTGCAACCAGGCCTGAATGCTGGGATGGTTTTGTGGCAGATCGCCGGTTTGCCAGATCAATTGTGGCAATGCTGCGCCAAAGAAGACGGCGTGCTGTCCGGTGCCGCTGCCGATTTCGAGGACATGCTTGCGATCAGAAAATACGTGGCGCAAGGTCGCAAGTATCGGTTCACGATTGCGCTCGCATGCCGACGAAAATTGCTTATTGCTTGAAAAATTCATGGATGACTTTCTTGCGGCATGACGGGATGAACGATGAGTGGATTAACTATTACCGGATGAACGGCAGGTAGCAAACTGGTTTGCCACACGCCGCTGCGCTGCAGGCAAAACTGTCTTTTCTCAAACGCACTCAAACGCTTCATTGCGTATTCAGCCTTGGACGCAGTGGAACGATCCGGATATTCAACAATCGCCAACAGGCGTCGTGGTGGATGCGAACGCGTGTAGCGCGCACCCTTGCCTTTTTGATGTGCGACATAGCGTGCGTGCACGTCGACGGCGATGCCGGTGTAGATGCTGCCATCCTTGCATTCAATCAAATAAAGAAACCAGGTCATGCTCAATCAACTTTCAGGATGAAGCTTTTTTCTTTATCAATTCACTTGTCCGGTTTCGCTATACTGCCAGGACACCAGCTTACCCGAATGCACAGCATATGAAAAACGTGATCGCTGCCCATCTCCGCACCCTGCCTGCTATCCGTGTGTTCTTCGCGTGCGGCCTCGTATTGCTGCTGATTGTCGTCAGCAATTTCGCGACTGCAGCGGAACCAGTGCTGGAACTGGCTTTCAGCAAACAAAAACAGAAACTGGCGCGCGTGGATTTGTTGCGTCACCCGGATGTACGCACGATCACGATTCCTGCCGATGTCAGTTATAAAAACAAAATGGAATACCGCGCCTTGCCGCTGAAATCGATACTGCGCAATCTGCATGGCATCAGCACAGTGCAATTCAAGTCAGACGATGGCTTTGTCGCCAACATTCCGGCTGAACTCTTGTCTGGCGCATCCGAACCCTGGCTGGCCATCGAGCCGGCCAATGCGCCATGGCCGGAACTCAAACCCGGCGGCCGCAGCGCAGGCGTATTTTATCTGGTCTGGATCGCGCCTGAAAAAAGCAATATCACGCCGGAATTGTGGCCTTATCAAATTGCCGTCATCGGTGAAGTCGCCGCCTTGCCAGAACGCTATCCGCAAATTCTTCCCGATGCCTCATTGAAAAAAGACAGCGCAGAATATCGCGGCATGCAAGCGTACGCCACGCATTGCGCGAGTTGCCACCAGCTCAATGGCGGTGGCGATGCCAAGTTGGGACCGGACTTGAATGTGCCATTCAATCCGACTGAATACTTCCAGGCAGATTTCTTGCGCACATACATACGCGATCCGGCCGCCGTGCGTCACTGGCCGCAGTTGACGATGCCGGGATTTTCACGCACCGTGATGGATGATCCGCAACTGGATGACTTGCTCGCTTACTTGCGCCATATGGCGCCACGCAAATCAATACCTGTAGATGGGAAAAACTGAGTCGTTTTCTTCGCTCGGCGATCTCTCTAAGATGCGGATGGCGTTGCCGGCGCTTCGTCGGTAAAGAAGCGCGTTTGCATTTCTTCCAGACCCAGCGTTTGCAACACTTCCTGCAGGCGTTCACTTGGACGCTTGCGCGGTAGATCCTTGTAGGTAGCGATGATCAATTCATTCTTCATCGAATGTTCCCAACCCACGAGTTCAGTCACATTGACTTGATAACCGTGTGCTTCGAGTTGAAGGCAACGCAAGACATTGGTGACCTGACTGCCGAACTCACGCGTATGGAGTGGATGACGCCAGATTTCAGTCAATGCATTTTTCGCCAGCGTCTTGCCCTTGTTCTTTTTCAGGACCGATGCGACTTCAGCCTGACAGCACGGCACCAGCACGATGAACTTCGCCTGCTTCTCCAATGCGAAATGAATCGCATCGTCGGTTGCGGTATTGCATGCATGCAGTGCAGTGACGACGTCGATTTTCTTTGGCAGCAGATCGGATGTGATCGACTCGGCAACCGACAGATTCAGGAAGGACATGCCGGGGAAATCCAGTTTCTTCGCAAGCGCTTCGGATTTCTGCACCAGCTCGTCGCGCGTTTCTATGCCGTAGATGCGCGACTGATCCTTGCGCTCCTTGAAGAACAAGTCATACAGGATGAAACCCAGATAGGATTTACCGGCACCGTGATCGGCCAGCGTAATGTCGGGATGATCGTTTTGAATTTCCTGCAACAAGGGCTCGATGAATTGATACAGATGATAGACCTGCTTGAGCTTGCGGCGGCTATCCTGGTTCAGCTTGCCGTCACGCGTCAGGATATGCAACTCCTTCAGCAACTCGATGGATTGACCGGGACGGATGTCATGCATTTGCTGCGTTGTGTCGTTCTTGCTGTTGGGTCTCATGATGCTAACTTTGATGATCGGATGTGCCGCTCACTATAGGGACTTTGTCACACTACGGCAATACCGGTTACGGCAACCATCTTTGCAGGACCCAACACCTTGCAAAGCCACGCCGCAAATAAACGATCAACTGCAAATACTGATAAGCTAGCAGACTGGCTCTGGCACTAGTATTGAATCGCATTGATACGATGAGCTCCATTTTTTCGCTGTAGATAAATCATCTGCATTCTGGCCTGCAAGGCGCATCACCTCTCACGTTTCCGTCATTAAAATATAGTGTCGAAAAGAATTATTTCTTACATCAATCAGACATGGCTAACGATGTCTGCTGCCACGTTGCTCTTCATGCTGTGCATGTTGCCAATGCAAGCAATGGCAGTAGGGCCTGTGTATAGCGTAGCGATTAATGGCGCAGGAGGGCTCACGTCCTTCCTGAACGACAACCTCGAGATCAGTCGCCGACAATCCTCCAGTGAATTAAGTGAAGATGAGGTGCAACGACTGGTCGGTATCGCACCTAATCAGATTCGTTCTCTGCTGGCAACAGAGGGCTATTTCTCGCCTACCGTCAGACATGAGCTTGATCGCGAATCGACGCCTTGGGTGGCACGCTTTACGGTGATACTCGGCCCGCGCACGCTGGTGGAATCAGTCGACATCAGATTCAAGGGCGATATCGCTGAGTCAAATCCGCAGCGCGCCGAGCGCCTTAAGCGACTATGGCTGCTGCAGGCTGGCGGCATCTTCCAGCAAAAGGCGTGGGATGACGCCAAAAGCGGTCTGCTGAAAGCGCTGCTGATACGCGATTATCCCGCCGCAGCAATCACCGAGAGCGAAGCACGTATCGAACCGAGTACCAGCAGTGCAGTGCTGACACTGGAAGTCGACTCCGGCCCCGCCTTCACATTTGGCGAGGTGCAAATCGAAGGCTTGCAGCGCTATGACCGCAGCATGATTGATGACTTGAATCCGATCAAACCGGGTGAACCCTACTCGCAGGAAAAACTCAACGAACTGCAGGCGCGCCTGCAAAACACTGGCTATTTCAAATCGGTCTTTGCTACCGTTGATGTGGATCCAGCCAAACCGCTCTCTGTGCCGATACGACTGGACTTGACCGAGAATGAACGCAAGCGCCTTTCGCTAGGCGTGGGATTTTCAACCGACTCTGGCGCACGGGGCCAGATCAAATGGCTGGATCGCAACTTCCTGGACCGCAACTGGCGGCTGGAGTCCGCACTGCGACTCGATCGCGACACGCGTGTGCTCGGCTCAGATGTCTATCTGCAACCCATCAACAACGGTTGGCGGCCCAGCGTAGGCGCGCATTATGAATACACTAACAGCGCCGGCGAAATCAACAACAAGATTCTGAGTAGCGCGCGCCTGACCAGTCCCGATACCAATGACGAAAAAGTCTGGGCGCTATCCTTCTTCGCCGATCGGCAACGCATAGGGGATGATTTTTCCAATAATCGCGAAGCGCTGATAGGTTCGTTCATCTATACGCGACGGCGCGTAAACAATTTGATCCTGCCCTCACGCGGCTATGTCGCCTCGATCGAACTAGGTGCCGGACCGGCTGGCCTGATTAACAAGAAGAGTCTGGCGCGCGTAGTCGGTCGCGTCACCTATCTTTCTCCCTATTATGACAAGCGCTGGCAGGCGGTATTGCGGGCGCAGGTGGGGCAGGTATTCGGAGCCGACCGCACTACCGTGCCTGGCGATCTGCTGTTTCGCACAGGTGGCGACCAAACCGTGCGTGGCTATAGTTACAACACGCTAGGTGTTGCGCAGAACGGTGCCATCGTTGGCGGCACCGTCACCGCCGTCGTCAGCGCCGAACTGGTCTATCGCATCACGCCGGAATGGGGTGCCGCCCTGTTTACCGATGCCGGCAATGCCGCCGATTCGTGGAGCGACTTCAAGCTGAAACAAGGTAGCGGCGTCGGCGCACGCTGGCGCAGTCCTATCGGCCAAGTCAATCTCGATCTTGCTTACGGTCACGAAACCAAAGAACCGCGTCTTCA
>CAYOQL010000026.1:0-31540 GCA_964406085.1 uncultured Herminiimonas sp. | reverse complement strand
GTGGTCGCCTTCTTTTGCTTACTTTTCTTGGCGAAGCAAGAAAAGTGAGTGGCCGCCGGGCCACACCCGGCCAGCGAGCATCAACGAAGAAAGAACATCCCCAATATCGCAGGCAAGATATTCATTTCGCCGAACCGAAAAAAAGACGCGTCAAGCGCGTCTCTCATAATCTCAAAAAGCCAAACCTTACTTCAGCACCTTTTTCAGGAAATTGCTGATGTCATCAATCTCTTCCATGCATACCGAATGCGGCATGTTGTACTCGTGCCATTCAACGTTGTAGCCATGCTTCTGCAGCAAGGCCAGCGTTTGCTGCGCACGCGTGATCGGAATCACCTGATCGCCACGACCGTGGCCGTAATAGATCGGGATGTCTTTGTTGGCTTCGCTGCGTTCGGCTTCGAAAGAATCTTCCAGTGTCAGATAGCCGGACAGACACAGCAGGCCGCCAAGTTTTTCCGGATAACGCAAGCCGGTTTGGAAAGTCATCGCGCACCCTTGCGAAAAACCGCCGATCAGAATTTTGTCGGCTGCAATGCCGCGCTCTTTTTCGCGTTCGATCAAGGCGCGGATGTCAGCTTCAGAACTACGCACACTTGCTTCGTCATCGTCCCGGCCAAATTCGCTTGATGAAATATCAAACCATGCGGGCATCATGCGGCCACCATTGATCGTGACCTCCATCATGGGTGCGTGCGGGAAGACGAAGCGGATAGCAGGGCAGCCTTCCAGATCGAGTTCCTTGACGATAGGCACGAAGTCATTGCCATCGGCACCGAGGCCATGCATCCAGATGACGGCGACGGTAGGGTTGGGAGCGGTAACGAGTTCGACGGTTTTCAGAGTCATGATGAGATGTGAAATGACGGGAGGATAGATTTGCTAAATTATTTTGCTGAACGGATGGCGTGCTTGGGACGCCAGGCCTTGCAGATAGCTTCGTTGGTCTCGACATAAGGGCCACCCATCAGGTCTATGCAGTAAGGCACTGCAGCAAAGATGCCGCCGACGAGTTGCTTGCCGTCTGCATCTTTCAAGCCTTCCAGGGTTTCCTTGATGGATTTTGGCTGGCCGGGCAGGTTCATGATCAGTGCTGCGTGATCCGCCGTTTCGCGTATGACGCTGACCTGACGCGACAGGATCGCGGTCGGTACGAAGTGCAGGCTGATCTGGCGCATCTGTTCGCCGAAGCCTGGCATTTCTTTTGTGGCAACTGCCAGTGTCGCTTCAGGTGTCACATCGCGACGGGCCGGACCAGTGCCGCCAGTGGTAATAACCAAGTCGCAACGTTCCACATCGACTAGTTCTATCAGGGCTTGTTCAATCGCCGCTTGTTCATCCGGGATCAGCCTGGTTTCTATTTGCCATGCACTGCTGAGTGCGGCAGTAAACCATGCTTGCAAGGCTGGGATGCCTTGATCTTCATAGACGCCGCTGGAGGCACGGTCGGAAATCGATACCAGACCGATCTTCAATTCATCAGGATTGGTCTTCTTCGACATCGTCTTCGTCATCCGTTGGTTGTGCAGCAGGCGCTTGCAGCGATTTCAGAATCTGGAACAGTTCGCGGTAAGCCTTTGGCGGCTTGTTCTCTGCCTGCTCCTTGCGTGCATTGCGGATCAAGGTACGCAAATGCTGGGCTTCCAGTTGTGGATTTTGTTCCAGCAAAACGGTCAACGCTTTGTCGTCGGCCAGCAGCTTGTCGCGTTTGCGCTCAATCGCATGCAGCGCGGCGGTTTCCGATTTGGATGCGCCTTTCCAGCTGTCGAGCATTTTCTGGATCGCGGCGAGTTCGTGTTCTTCCAGCGAGCGCATTTTCTTGCCCACATATTGCAATTGGCGGCGACGGCCTTCGTGATCCTTGATCAACTGGCATTCAAGGATGGCATCGCGTACGTCTTCCGGCATAGGGACGCGTTTAACGCGGTCGCGCGGCTCGGCAATCAGTTCTGCGCCCAGCTTTTGCAGGGCGGTCATCTGGCGTTTGAGCTCGGATTTGGACGGGCGCTCGTATTCCTGTTCGAATTCGGTGGACTGGAAGCCGCAGGAGCCTCGGTTGGGATTTGGCATGATCTGAAGTAAGGCGCGTAGCCATTCTGTAAACGACTGCTATCATAACTGTTTTATACGCATTCCCGAAGAAAACGACCCTCATGAGCGATACAGTGTTTATACATAGTCAAGATCAATTAAAGCAACTTGCACAGGATGTTTTGCGTTACGCCAAGGAAAAAGGCGCGTCCGGCGCGGCCGTAGAGATCAGTGAAGGAAGCGGTTTGTCGGTTTCGGTGCGCAAGGGCGGCGTGGAAACGATAGAGCAAAACAAAGACAAGGGCATGGGCGTCACCGTGTATCTGGGCGAAGAGCGCCATATCCGTCGCGGTAATGCGAGTACCTCCGATTTTTCGCAGCAGGCGTTGAAAGACACGGTCGAAGCGGCTTACAACATTGCCCGTTTTACTGCAGAAGATGATTGTGCCGGTTTGCCGGATGACGATTTGCTGGAACGCAATCCGCAGGATTTGAAGCTTTGTTATCCGTGGTTGATTTCAACCGAAGAAGCGGTCGAACTGGCCAAGCGTGGCGAAGCCGCTGCCTTTGCTGTCGACAAGCGTATTACCAATAGCGAAGGTGCCAGCGTCTACGCACAGCAATCGCATTTTGTTTCGGCCAATTCGCGCGGCTTCATAGGTGGCTACCCATATTCACGTCACACGATTTCGGTGGCTCCGATTGCCGGCAAAGGCAGCAATATGCAGCGTGATGATTGGTACACATCGATGCGCGATCCGAAAAAACTGGCAGCACCTGAAGCGGTGGGCCGTTACGCAGCGCAACGCGCATTGGCGCGCCTGAATGCGCGCAAGATCGATACCCGTACATGCCCGGTACTGTTTGAAGCTCCGTTGGCAGCTGGTTTGCTGGGCGCATTCGTGCAGGCGGTTTCCGGCGGCGCGCTGTATCGTAAATCGACGTTCCTGCTGGATTCGCTCGGCAAGTCTGCGTTCGCATCACACGTGCAAATTACGGAAGACCCGCACGTGATCGGCGCCGTCGGCTCGTCGCCTTTCGATGAAGAGGGTGTCAAAACCAGCCGTCGCGACGTGGTCAAGGATGGTGTCGTGCAGGGCTACTTTTTGTCCACCTATTCTGCGCGCAAACTCGGGATGCAAACCACGGGCAATGCGGGAGGTTCGCATAATCTGTGCATGACATCTTCATTGACTGTACCTACCGACAATTTCAAGGCAATGCTGAAGAAGCTCGATACCGGTTTGCTGGTGACCGAGTTGATGGGCCAGGGCGTGAATTACGTCACCGGCGATTATTCGCGCGGCGCTTCCGGCTTCTGGGTCGAGAAGGGCATTATTCAATATCCGGTTGAAGAAATCACGATCGCCGGCAACATGAAAGATATTTTCATGCAGGTGGTCGCAATTGGTGCAGATACGCTCGTGCGCGGAACGAAACAAACCGGCTCTGTCTTGATTGAAAATATGGTGGTTGCTGGTGGTTAATGCGGCGTTTTCGTAGTATGGTTATGCCAGTTGTTTCATAGCGAAAGTCCTCATATTTTTTCTACTTTGCAGGACTTACGTCACACTTACAACTCGGTTTTTTATTGCGCATATTCGTCAACATTTTTTCGCGAACATGCTTGATAGAAGTCTTGTCCTTAACCAATCTGGAGACAAAATGGAACGTCGTTCATTCCTTAAAAAAGCAGCAGTTGGCGCATCTGCCGGCGCGGTTGCTGTGCCATCTTTTGCGCAAGCCAATCCAACGATTAACTGGCGTTTGGCATCCAGCTTCCCTAAATCGCTAGACACGATTTATGGCGCAGCAGATGTGTTTACCAAACGTGTTACACAACTGACTGACGGCAAGTTCAATATCCGTCCTTTCGCAGGTGGCGAAATTGTTCCGGCATTGCAGGTAATGGATGCTGTGCAAGCCGGTACTGTTGAAATCGGTCACTCGGCTTCTTACTATTACTTCGGTAAGGATCCTACATTCGCGTTTGATGCAGTGGTCCCTTTCGGCCTGACTTCGCGTCAGCAAACCGCTTGGTTCGATCAAGGCGGCGGTCGTGAACTGACCCGCGACTTTTTCAAGGATTATGGCATCGTCAACTTCCTGGGCGGTAACACTGGCACCCAGATGGGCGGCTGGTTCCGTAAAGAGATCAAGGAAGTGAAAGACCTGCAAGGCTTGAAAATGCGTATCGGCGGTTTCGCTGGCCGCGTGATGCAACGTCTCGGTCTGGTACCGCAACAGATCGCTGGTGGTGATATCTATCCTGCGCTTGAAAAAGGCACGATTGATGCAGCAGAATGGATCGGACCTTATGACGATGAAAAACTCGGCTTCAACAAGGTTGCGCCTTTCTACTACACACCAGGCTGGTGGGAGCCAAGCTTGCAACTGTCGTTCTATATCGGTACCAAGGAATGGGAAAAGCTGCCTAAGCAATATCAGGCTGCGGTAGAAGCCGCTTCCTACGAAGCGCACGTTGTGATGCAAGCGCAATACGATGCACGCAATCCTGCAGCCTTGGCACGTTTGTTGAAAAATGGCGTCAAGCTGCGTCAGTTCTCCAAGCCGATCATGGAAGCCTGCTACAAGGCTGCCGTGGAAACGATGGATGAAGAAGCAGCGAAGAATGCCAAGTTCAAGAAGATCTACGAACCGTGGAAGCGTTTCCGTCAGGATCAGAACCAATGGGCTTCTGTTGCAGAAGCACCGATCCAGAACTTCATGATCGGTCGCAAGTAAGCGTTTCTGCAGTACTAAAACGCAAGCTTCTAAAAACCCGCCGCGCATATGCGCGGCGGGTTTTTTTATATCTGCTGGTTCTGTATCCGCGATAAGAGAAAAATGGCGTGCAACCGCTATATGCGTCGGGCAAAAAAAATCCCGCAGAGCGCATCATGCGGGATTGTCAGGAGCAATAATTATTTACTTCTGGTCCGGTTCCGTCGAGAAGTTCAACGGCTGAATTTCGTCAGACGTTTCTGCGGGTTGCTCATCCCCACCCGAAAAATTCAGTTCCATGCCGCTACGTGCACCATATTCCTGCCCGCCGCCCATATCGATTTCCAATTTTATTTTTTCCTTCATGTCGGTCTTTTTATCCACCGAGATCAGGTTAGGAAAGGCAATGATGAGCGTAACCATGATGACTTGAATCACGACGAAAGGTACCGAGCCCCAGTAAATATCCGATGTCTTCACTTCTTTCGGTGCGACTGATCGTAAATAGAACAGGGCGAAGCCAAACGGCGGATGCATGAACGAGGTTTGCATATTGACGCTCAAGAGCACGCCGAACCAAATGAGGTCGATGCCCAATTTTTCGGCGACAGGTCCAACCAGCGGTACCAGAATGAATGCCAGCTCGAAGAAGTCGAGGAAGAATGCCAAGCCGAAGAAGAGAATGTTGACCACGATCAGGAAACCGGCGGTGCCGCCTGGTAACGAGGTCAGCAAGTGTTCTACCCACAGATCGCCATTGACGCCACGGAAGATCAGGCCAAACAGGCTGGAGCCGATCAGGATGAACATGACGAAGCAGGACAGACGCGATGTCGAATTCATGGCCTGCTTCAACAGGCTCCACGATAGGCGACGATTCATCATGGCGAGTATCAGTGCGCCGAATGCCCCCATGCCGCCACCTTCAGTCGGTGTTGCGATACCGACGAAAATTGTGCCGAGCACCAGGAAGATCAATGCAAGCGGCGGAACCAGCACGAACACGACTTGTTCGGCAATTTTCGACAGCATGCCCAATTTCATTTTGCGATTGACGTAGGCAATCAGAAACGCGCCTGCAATACTCAGTGTCGCAGCATAAATGATGCCTTCATCGGCATGAAGATCCGGATTGCTGGACAGCAGAATTTTTTCAAGTGCGAGACATGCAGCGATTGTTCCAGCGATCAAAACGAAAAGGGAAATGACGCCGCTGGAGCCATCCGGCTGGCGCAGATTGCGCGCTTCCGGAGGCAATGCAGGGACCCAACTTGGTTTGATGAAAGAAACGATGATCACGTAACCAACATACATTGCTGTCAACATCAAGCCGGGAACGAACGCTGCCTGGTACATATCACCGACTGAGCGGCCTAATTGGTCGGCCATGACGATCAGCACCAGCGATGGTGGAATGATTTGCGCCAGCGTGCCGGATGCGGCAATGACGCCGGTGGCAATTTTTTTGTCGTAGCCGTAACGCAGCATGACCGGTAATGAGATCAAGCCCATTGAAATAACCGATGCGGCCACGACGCCTGTAGTTGCTGCCAGCAGTGCACCAACAAAAATAACGGCATAAGCGACGCCGCCGCGCAAAGGTCCGAACAATTGGCCGATGGTATCGAGCAAATCTTCAGCCATACCCGAGCGTTCCAGAATCAGTCCCATGAAGGTAAAGAATGGAATCGCCAGCAAGGTATCGTTGGCCATGATGCCGAAAATACGATTCGGCAAAGCTTGCAATAGTTCAGGTTTCAACAAGCCTAGTTCAATACCCATGAGGCCAAAAAACAGACCATTGGCAGCAAGAGAGAATGCCACCGGAAAACCGGATAGTAAAAATACTACGAGCGCACCGAACATGATCGGCGCCATGTTCGCAATGAGAAATTCAGTCATGTGTGTTCCTGGAGATCAGTTAATTTGATTGGCAGCTTTGATCGCTGCAATTTCATCTTCAGGTGTGGCGGCTTGTTTCTCGAAGGCGCTGGCAGGTACTTTTCCTTGCAGAAAACCAATGCGCTTGATGATTTCCGAGATGCCTTGCAATGCGAGGAGTGCAAAACCGACAGGGATCAATAACTTGGCTGGCCAGACAATCAGGCCACCGGCATTGCTCGACACTTCCTGACTTTGAATGGAGGTCCAGGCGTAGGGCGTCGAGTAGTACAGAATCAATAATGTGGCCGGCATCAGGAACAATATGAAGCCAATCAGATCGATCCAGACTTGCGTACGTTTGGAAAAATGCGAAACGATCACATCAATGCGTACGTGCTCATTGCGTCGGAGGGTATAAGAGGTGGCGAGCAGAAAAATTGCGCCAAATAAATACCATTGAATTTCGAGCCAGCCATTGGAGCTGATGTTGAGCGTGTAACGTACCACTGCATTACCAGCGCAGATAAGAACAGCAAGTAATAAAGCCCAGCTAATACCTTGGCCTATTTTTTCATTGAGATTATCAATGAACCGCGAAAGCGATAGCAAAAAAGACATTGTTTTTTTGTCTCCAGATTGGATTTAAACAAGACGCAAACATGGCAATCAGATAGATGCCATGCACATGCTTTTAATTACTGTGAGTATAAAGAAGATAAATCGATTGCGCTCTATTGGCGCCGCATTTCCGCAGTGTACAAGTTTATCCCATTATTACAGGGCATAACGATACAGAGTCTAGCTGACACCAACATTACGGTCACACACGAGAAGCCGAAATTAGCGAAGAAATTTCGGTTTTTTGGAAGGATATTTGTTTGAATGTTGATCAGATGGCATGGATGGGAAGCGGCCATCTGATCAAATTACTCATCAGGCAAGTTGGGCGCGATTTCTGGCGATGGCCGCGCGGACTTGATTCGGGGCGGTGCCGCCAACATGATCGCGTGCCGCAACAGAACCTTCAAGCGTCAATACATCGAAGATATCGGCTTCTATCAGCTTGGAAAAGACGTGCAATTCTTCCAGGGATAAATCACTCAAGTCGCAACCACGATCGACGCAAGCACGTACTGCATGCGCAACGGCTTCGTGCGCATCGCGGAAAGGCAGGCCCTTCTTCACGAGATAGTCGGCCAGATCGGTTGCCGTTGCATAACCTTGCAGTGCTGCGGCGCGCATGGCTTCCGGCTTAACGGTAATGCCGCTTGCCATGTCGGCAAAGATGCGCAGCGTATCGATGACCGTGTCGACGGTATCGAACAAGGGTTCCTTGTCTTCCTGGTTGTCCTTGTTGTAGGCCAGCGGTTGGCCTTTCATCAGGGTCAGCAAGGCGATCAGGTGACCATTCACGCGTCCGGTTTTACCGCGTGCCAGTTCCGGTACGTCCGGATTTTTCTTTTGAGGCATGATAGACGAGCCGGTGCAGAAACGATCGGCGATGTCGATGAAGCCGACCCGCGGACTCATCCAGATCACCAGTTCTTCCGACATGCGCGATACATGCGTCATGATTAGTGCAGCGGCGGCACAAAACTCAATCGCGAAGTCGCGATCCGAGACCGCATCCAGCGAGTTGTGACAGACGTCGTCAAAACCCAATGTCTTCGCCACGCGTTCGCGATCGATAGGGAAGGTGGTGCCGGCCAGCGCGGCGGCACCCAGCGGCAGGCGGTTAACACGCTTGCGGCAATCCAGCATACGCTCTGCATCGCGGCCAAACATTTCAACATAGGCCAGCACGTGATGACCGAAAGTAATCGGCTGCGCTACTTGCATATGCGTAAAGCCTGGCAGGATGGTGTCGGCGTGTTGTTCGGCCAAATCCAGCAGCGCCAGACGCAAATCACGCAACAGACCGACGATATTGTCGATCTCGTTGCGCACATACAGACGGATATCGGTAGCCACCTGATCATTGCGCGAGCGGCCTGTGTGCAGACGTTTGCCAGCATCGCCGACCAGTTCGGTCAGACGTTTTTCAATATTCAGATGCACATCTTCCAGATCCAGCAGCCACTCGAATTTGCCGGCGTTGATTTCTTCCAGAATCTGCGTCATGCCGCGTTTGATTTCGGCGTGGTCCTGCTGACTGATGATATTCTGATGCGCCAGCATCTCCGCATGTGCGAGTGAACCCTGAATATCGACTTGTGCCAGACGCTTGTCGAAAAATACCGACGCGGTGTAACGTTTGACCAGATCGGAGACGGGTTCGTTGAAGCGTGCCGACCATGCTTCGCTTTTTTTGGAGAGTTGTGCTGTCATAATTGTTTCCTGATGAATACGCGATTATAGAACAAGCGAACCTTCATTCCCATTCCAGCCGTGATTAATCCTAAAACCATGCCGTCATCGTCAGAGTCAACGCCCATCAAGCCGCTGGAAGTCGTGATCCCCGACTGCTGCAATATCGGCATCATGGTCAAGTCGCTGCTCTTCGTCAACGGCGTGGCACTGATGGTGATCTTGATAGAGGCCAGCACTGTATACAACGGCTTGCTGACGTTTATCGAAGCATCCATGCTGATTGAACTGGCCAGCCTGACGTCCTTGTTTGCCTTGTGTGGCTTGCGTCGATTGATTAAAACCACACAACCTTGGGGACAGCGCATTGCCTGTGCTGTAGTGCCCGCGGCCATCACCGGCCTGATTATTCACTATCTGCTGAACGATCCTCTGGCCTTGGTCAGTCTTAGCCGCTTGTCGGTGCCCGAGGGCATGGTGTGCGCAGCACTATTCGGCATCGGCCTGCAGCATTATTTCGAATTGCGCACGCGTGCGTTTTCGCCCGCCTTGGCTGAAGCCCGATTGCAGGCGCTACAGGCGCGTATACGCCCGCATTTCCTGTTCAACAGTTTGAATGCCGTGCTGTCACTGATACGCACTGAGCCGCGTCGCGCAGAAACCACGCTGGAAGATATGGCTGATCTATTCCGTATCCTAATGCGCGATACGCGCGAGATTACCACGCTAGGCAATGAAGTAAGGATAGGCATGCAATACCTGTCGATTGAAAAGATCCGTCTGGGCGAGCGGCTGCAGGTTAAATGGAACATGGACAATATCGCCGGCGACGTGTTGCAGCGTGCAACAACGCCAGCCTTGCTGTTGCAACCCTTGCTTGAAAATGCCGTGCACTATGGCGTAGAGCCATCGCAGGAAAATGCCACCATCCAGGTCGCCATCAGTCGCATACGCGATCGTATTGAGATTGTGATGACCAATCCTTATCATGCCGATGTCGTGTCTACCGGCAATCACATGGCGCTGGACAATATTCGTGAGCGACTCGCTCTTTTATACGATATGGAGGCGCAATTGGCGACAAATGTAGTGGATGGAAAATTCGAGGTCCGCGTTTATTTGCCGTATCAGAAGGTTACTGTATGAGCTTGCCTAACCTGCTGCGCATTTTGATTGTCGATGACGAAGCGCCGGCACGTGCGCGTTTAACTACCTTGTTGTCGGATATCGCTGCGGAATGTCCGCATGAGTTGATTGGAGAAGCATCGCAGGCGCAACAGGCGCTGGATAAGATTGCTGAACTTGCCCCCGACATTGTTTTGCTGGATGTGCAAATGCCAGGCATGACCGGCCTCGAGATGGCAGCGCATCTTGCGCAGAATGATGATGCGCCGGCGATCATTTTTGTCACTGCATATGATGAATATGCTTTGAAGGCGTTTGAAGTACGCGCGCTGGATTATCTTTTGAAACCTGTAAGGGCGAGACGTCTGTCTGACGCGATTCTTCGCGTCAAGGCATTGAAGCAAAGTACGGGTTCGCAAGCGAAATTGATTGCGGAAGTTGCAACCACGCTGCAGGCGGCTCGCAAGAATTTTTCAGTGCAGGAGCGCGGACGTTTGTTATTGGTGCCGGTAGCCGACGTGCTGTATTTGAAGGCGGAGGCGAAGTACGTGACCTTGCGCACACGCGAGCGCGAGTATCTGCTGGAAGGGACATTGTCGTCTTTGGAGCTGGAGTTTGCCGCGCAATTCATACGTGTACATCGCAATGCACTGGTGGCGCGCGATGCGATCACCGGCGTTGAGCGTGGACAATTGGCGGTGGATGTGGACAGCGATGGTGAAAGCGACAAGACGCAGGACGCATGGCAGGTGATATTGCGTGGCATAGACGACCGCTTGCCGATTTCACGACGTCAATGGTCGGCGGTGAAAGCACTGGTGCGCTAGCAATGTGTGTCCGTTCAAAAAATAAAAAAGGAAGCGCATGCGCTTCCTTTTTTGTTGTCCAGGCTAATTTAATCACCGGAGGGTGATTAAAGGTAAAACAAATTTAGCCCGTGTTACGCAAACCGGCCGCAATCCCATTGATAGATAAATGGATCCCGCGACGCACGCGCTCATCGACTTTGCCCTCGCGCATTTCAGTCCGATGACGTTTGATCAATTCAACCTGCAAGTGATTCAGCGGATCGAGATAGGCGAAACGGTTTTTGATCGAACGCGCCAGTAATGGATTATTGGCCAGCCGTTCTTTCTTGCCGTTGATGAGCGTCAGGCATGACGATGTGCGTTCATGCTCGCCGACGATGCGTTTGAAGATACTGTTGCGCAGCTTCTTGTCGACGACCATTTCCGAATAGCGCGAGGCCACAGCCAGATCGGTTTTCGATAAAACCATATCCATGTTCGACAACAAGGTGGCAAAGAATGGCCATTCCACGAACATTGCGCGCAGGGTGGCCACGCGCTTGGCCTTGTTTTCACCCTGTGCCAGCCATTGTTCGATGGCGCTGCCGAAACCGTACCAGCCCGGCAGCAGCAAACGGCATTGGCCCCATGAGAAGCCCCATGGAATTGCACGCAAATCTTCAATGCGACGGGTTGCCTTGCGTGAGGCAGGGCGTGAGCCGATATTCAGTTCGGAAATTTCTGCAATCGGCGTGGCCGAGAAGAAATAATCGGTGAAGCCTGGCGTTTCATAGACCAGATCCCGATAAGCCTGATAGGCCAGCTCAGACAGTTCATCCATCACGTTTTCAAACTCAGCCAGCTTTTTCATATGCTTGCTGTCCGATGGATGCGGCATCAGGCTGGCTTCCAGTGTGGCGGCAACCAGCAAGGCCAGATTGCGACGACCAATTTCCGGATTGGAAAATTTCGACGCAATGATTTCGCCTTGCTCAGTCAAGCGTATCTGACCATTCACGGTGCCTGCCGGCTGTGCCAGGATCGCTTCATAGCTTGGACCGCCGCCGCGACCGACGGTGCCGCCGCGACCATGGAACAGGCGCAGCTTGACGCCGGCATGATTGAAGACGTCAACCAGTTGGGTCTCCGCCTTGTAGAGTTCCCAGTTCGACGTCAGGAAGCCGCCGTCCTTGTTGGAATCCGAATAGCCGAGCATGACTTCCTGCAGGTCGCCTTGTTTCGCGATCAGTTTTCTGACCAGCGGAATCGCCATCACCTGTTCCATGATGGTGGCTGCCAGGCGCAGGTCGGGAATGGTTTCAAATAATGGAATGACCATCAACTCGCCTGCACCCGCAGAACCATGATTCGCTTCGGTACGCAGCAGGCCGGTTTCGCGTTGCAGCAGCAATACTTCCAGCAGATCGGATACGGTCTCAGTATGCGAGATGATGTAGTTGCGGATTGCGCGCGAGCCGTAACGCTGGCGAATGTCATGCGCAGTGCGCAAGATCGTCAGCTCGGAATTGGTTTCGTCGGAATAGTCGATGTATGGCGAATACAGCAGGCGCGGTTCGTTGAGTTCTGCCAGCAGTAATTCGATTTTTTTGTCTTCCGGCAGCGAAGCGTAAGCGGATTCGACTTGCGCGCGATTAAACAATTCGCTCAATACACGTTCATGTACGTCCGAGCTCTGACGCATGTCCAGTGTGGCCAGATGGAAGCCGAAAATTTCCGACGCGCGCAGCAGATTCGCCAGGCGCGGTTTGATCAAGGCGTCGCCATGACGCGCTTTCAGCGAATCGACCAGAATCAGCAGGTCGGCCGAGAACTCGGTGGCCGCCTGATATGGTTTTCCCGGGCCCACTTCCTGACGCAGAATATTGATTGCGCCAAAGGCGCGCGCAGTTGCGGCCAGGCGTGCATAGATGCCGATCAGTGCGCGGCGATACTGTTCGTCGGCGCGATGGGGTGAGGTGTCGGGCGACAATTCCGCCAGTGCATTGACTTCCGGGCTGACGCCGGCAAGGAAGGTCGATACAGATAATTCCGCACCCAGTGCATGCACTTCTTCCAGGTAGAAATCGAGGATGGTCGTCGATTGACGTGCCAGCGCAAGTTGCATGGTGCCGGCATTGACGTTGGGATTGCCATCGCGATCGCCGCCTATCCAGCTACCCATTTGGACATAGGATGGCAGATTACGATAAGTATTGCCGCCACTACTACGCTGCGGATACTGTTCTGCGATTTCACCTTCGATATCTTCATACAGTGCAGGCAATTCGCGCAGGAAGGTCATGCGGTAGTACGACAGTGCATTATTGATTTCGTCTTCGACGGTCAACTTGGTATAACGCAGCAAACGGGTTTGCCACAAGGTCGTGACGCGAGCGTGGATGCGTTCGGTATTCTCCGCGCGCTCCTTGGCCGTCATCGGCAGATCGCGCTGCGCCAGCAGGCGTGCAATTTCGTGCTCTGCATCCAGAATACTTTTGCGTTGTACTTCCGTCGGATGCGCAGTCAGAACCGGAGCGATCAGCGCATCCTTGAAGAACTTGCGTACTGCCGCACCCGTTACACCGGCGCCATGCAGTTTTTCCAGTGCATAGGCAATACTGCCTTCCTGCGCTTCCGAACCGGCCAGCAAATGCGCGCGGCGACGACGGTTGTGGTGCTGATCTTCCGCGATATTCGCCAGATGCGAAAAATAGGAAAATGCGCGCACCACCGAGATGGTTTGTTCCTTGGTCAGCTTCTTCAGTAACTTGTTCAGTTCCGCGCCGGCCTGTGCATCAGCTTCACGGCGAAAGCGTACTGCAGTCTGGCGTATGGTTTCCACTATATGGAATACAGCGTCGCCTTGCTGATCGCGTAATACGTCGCCCAGCAGACGTCCCAGCAAGCGAATGTCTTCCTTCAGTGGGGCATCTTTGTTGGTTGATGGAGTCGTCGCGCGCGCAGGAGTTTTCAGTTGTTTTGCCATAGTCAAATAATGCAATCAGCTTGTGGATGGTGATAAGAATGGAGTGTCAAGTCTGCCGTGGGGAGGTGCATGCTAAAATTTCAAGAATGTTTTAATCCAAAAATCTGGAATGACACCGCAATTGCAGAGTCATCTAAACCGGCTAATGTGCAAGGATTTGGCCTGAAACGCCTCTGTGTTTGAGCAGGTTTGCATGTAGCCAGATAGAAAATTGAAAGAAGCCGTGCTGAAATTTCCACCTCCAAAAAAACTAGTAATTGCCTCGCGCGAAAGTCGTCTGGCCATGTGGCAAGCTGAGCATGTGCGCGAAAAACTGGCCTTATTATATCCGCAGTGTTCGATAGAGATTCTTGGAATGACAACCCGTGGTGATCAAATTCTTGATCGAGCCCTGTCAAAGGTCGGCGGCAAAGGCTTGTTCGTCAAGGAACTGGAAGTGGCAATCGCCGAGCGCCGCGCCGATCTGGCCGTGCATTCTCTCAAGGATGTACCGATGACCTTGCCGGATGGTTTTAAGCTGGCCGCGGTGCTCGAGCGTGAAGATCCGCGCGATGCATTTGTCTCGAACGATTATGCGTCGCTGGATGATTTGCCGGATGGGGCGGTGGTTGGTACCAGCAGTTTGCGGCGTCAGGCGCAAATCGCCGTGCGTCATCCGAAACTGGTGATTCGTCCCTTGCGCGGCAATCTGGATACGCGGCTGGGCAAACTGGACAAGGGCGAGTATGCAGCCATTATCCTGGCCGCAGCCGGCTTGAAGCGACTGGGTCTGCCGCAACGCATACGCGCTTTCCTCGAGCCGGAACAAAGCCTGCCGGCGCCGGGGCAGGGTGCCATGGGTATTGAGATTCATTCTGATCGCGCTGATTTGCAGGAATGGTTGGCACCGCTCAATCATCTGCCTACGGCGCAAGCGGTGACAGCCGAACGCACTGTTTCCAGAAATTTCGGTGGCAGTTGCCAGATTCCATTGGCCGCATTTGCGACGATAGATGGCGACACGATGCGCATGCGCGCGATGATTGCGACGCCGGACGGGACACGCGTGGCGCGCGCCGATCTGGCCGGGTCTGCCGATGCACCGGAAATACTGGGCGGGCTGATCGCCGAAGTATTACAGCAGCAGCAAGCCACTGCCATCCTTGCCTCCTGTCATGTCGGTGCTGACAGGGATGCCTGACGCTGGCCTTGGCGACGTCATCATCACGCGGCCGCTGGCACAAGCCGGTGTGCTGGCGCAGCGCGTCACGGAGCTTGGGCGTCACGCCATCGTTTTTCCACTACTGGATATCCTCCCGTTGGCGGATCAGGTACCGCTGCAGCGAGCATTAAGTGATTTGAGCGGCTATGCGCTGATTGCCTTCGTCAGCCCGAATGCCATTGATGCGGCGTTTGCTGCGCGTCCGGATTGGCCAGTAGATATACCGATTGCGGTGGTGGGAGAAGGTAGTCGCCAGGCATTGGCCAGACATGGTGTGACTGGGGAGCACTACACCATCATCAGTCCGACCGATGCTGATCGTACTGATTCCGATACTTTGTTGCTTGAGCTGGATCTGGAAGCCTTGCGCGGCAAGAACGTCTTGATCGTGCGCGGCGAAACGGGTCGGCCATTGTTGAGTGACGCATTGCGAGCAGTCGGTGTGCAGGTAACGATGCTGGCTGCGTATCGCCGTGCCGCTCCGAAATTTGACGATGCGCGCCGCAGCGAACTGAAACGTTTATTGTGTTGTCAGAACGACTGGATAGTGACCAGTTCGGAAGCTTTGCGTTTTTTTACCCAGATGGTTGCACAACTTGATATAACGGACGGCGTCGCAAAAATGCAACAACAAAGAATAATCGTATCGCATATTCGTATCGCTGAAACCGCGCAGGCGCTGGGTTTCAGCAATATCACCCTTACCAGATCAGGCGACGACGGACTGTTAGCCGCGTTACAATCTCGCTCATGAACGATATGCCGACAACTCCAGACTCCACTCCGCAACCGAATTCGGCTGCGGCCCCCACCTCTACTGTCGTATTGGACGCCGAGCCCTTGCGCAAGGAAAATGCAGGCGCAGGGAAGCGCCAGGGATTGATTTATGCAGGTCTCATCGTGCTGGCCTTGCTGGTGGCAGCGCAGTGGTGGGTATCACGCCAACAGCTTTCCGCCGTGCGTACCGAAGTCGCAAAGCGCATGCAAAGCGGCGATGCCATCAATAGCGAGACCAAGGTCATCGTGAAGTCGGCGCAAGAAACCATCACCGAGCTGCAAGCCAAGGTGAATGTGCTCGAGAGCAAGCAGGTAGAAGCGCAAAGTCAGCAACTCGCGCTGGAACAGCTGTATCAAGACTTGTTCAAAAAGCGTGAAGACTGGGCTTTGGCCGAGATTGAACAAGTGCTATCCACTGCTAGCCAGCAGTTGCAATTGGCCGGCAATGTGCAAGGTGCATTGATCGCCCTGCAAAACGCCGATGCGCGTTTGGCACGCTCAGACACCCCCCAATTTGTCGCAGTACGCCGTGCCATCGGTCACGATATACAACGTTTGAAAGCGCTGCCCAGCCTTGATTTGACTGGTATTGCATTGCGTCTGGATAGCGTCATCAGTCAGATCGATACGATGCCGCTGCTGGCGGATGAAAAGCCTGCGATTCCTGTGAGCGAACCAAAGAATCGTCCATTGCCGGCAACTGGCAAGACTAAAAATGCGAAAGCACCGGCGTCTGAACAAAGTGCCCAGGCTGCTCCCAATGAATGGTGGCCGGTCGCCAAAGCCAGATGGGAAAGCTTGACCAGCGAGATGTGGTCCGAGATCCAGCAGCTGATACGCGTACGCAGTGTGGAAAGCTCCGATGCCTTGTTGCTGTCGCCCACGCAGGAATACTATGCGCGCGAGAATCTTAAATTGCGTTTGCTGAATGCACGCATGGCTTTATTGTCGCGTAATGAATCGGCATTCCGCAGCGACATGATTGCGTCGCAAGACAGCATTGCCAAATACTTCGACACGCGTGCCAAGCAGACGCAAACTGCGCAAGCGATGTTGAAGCAGGTTCAGTCCAGCAATCTGGCGATCGAAATGCCGACGCTGTCCGAGAGTTTGAATGCAGTGCGTAATTACAAGGCGAAACCTTGATGCAGACATTTCGCGAGCAATTCCAGCATGTGCCTCAGCGTCGCTGTTCAATAACCATGATTGCCACCTGTTTTTAATATGCGCATATTTCTCTGGCTAATCGCTTTGTTTGCCACCGCTATCGGTCTGGCAGTCTTGGCGCGTTTCAATCCCGGCAACGTAGTGTTTTTCTATCCGCCTTACCGGATAGATCTATCGCTTAATTTTTTCCTGCTGCTTGCCGGCCTGCTGTTTTTCCTGATTTATGTCGTGCTGAAAACGCTGCGTATTGCGCAAAGAATGCCGGGAAAAGTCGCCGCCTATCGCCGCGACAAGCAAGAGCGCAAAGGCAATCAGGCTTTGCGTGAAGCATTGAAAGCTTATTTCGAAGGCCGCTTCGGCCACGCTGAAAAAGCCGCGATGCGCGCAACCGAATCGCCAGATAACGCCGGCTTGGCTGCATTGATCGCCGCGCGTGCGGCTCACCGCATGCAGCAAACCGAGCGTCGTGACACCTGGCTGGCGACAGTAGAAGAAGATCAGACGCTGAAAACTGCGCGCTTGATGACCGCCATCGAGTTGCTGGTCGACGAACGTCAGCCTGAATTGGCATTGGACGTGGTTAAGGAATTGAACGCCAGCGGCACGCGTCACATCCATGCTTTGCGTATGGCATTGAAAGCGAATCAGCGTGCCAAAAACTGGCCGGAAGTTTTACGCCTGGTGCGCACGCTGGATAAAAACAATGCGTTGCACCCTGCGTTGTCCACGCGTTTGCGCGAACTGGCCTACGAAGACTTGCTGAAGGATTCCGCCAACGACGCCGAGTCGATACGCAATGTCTGGTGGAATATCCCCGCAGACGACCGCGTCAAACCTTACATCGCAGCACATGCGGCACAGGCATTTACCAAGCGCGGTCTGCAGGATGAAGCGCGCGCAATTGTTGAAAAAGCGCTCGCCGTTGAATGGGATGACAGATTGTTGCGTGCATATCGCGCAGCGGCGGCGGCTGAGGGTTCGCCGGCATTGCTGGCGCAAATCGAGCGCTGTGAAGAATGGGGCAAGAAGCATCCTAACGATGCAGAACTTGCCTTGACGCTGGGAGCCTTGTGCCTGCGCCAGAATCTGTGGGGCAAGGCGCAGCGCCAGTTGGAGCAGGCTTTATCCGATGCGAGCGGCGCGCGCATGCTGCAGGAAGTCCATTTGAAGCTGGCGCAATTGCACGAGGCACTGAATCACACCGAAGAAGCAGCGTCCCATTATCGCCAGTGCGCATTTGCGACCACCTTGTAGCAGTTCGGGTGGCCGCCACATGAAGCCAACTGCCACACGTTTTTTTGTCTTCAATGCCATGCTGACGTAACCCGCGCGTCGGCGGCTTTGCAGATCACCGCCTTGCTTTGTCAGCCGAGCCGCGCAATGAAAGCCGCTATAATTCAGGGTTTGCACCATTCATCTTACTTTTGAGAAAACAATATGAGTCTGAATCACGTCCCAGCCGGTAATGATTTGCCGAACGATTTCAACGTCATTATCGAAATTCCTATGAATGCCGATCCGGTCAAGTACGAAGTTGACAAGGCATCCGGCGCGATGTTTGTAGACCGTTTCATGAGTACCGCCATGCATTACCCGTGTAACTACGGTTACGTGCCGCAAACGCTGTCGGACGATGGCGACCCGGTTGACGTACTGGTGATTACTCCTTTCCCTTTGTATCCCGGTGTTGTCGTGCGCTGCCGCGCGATCGGCATGTTGAAAATGACGGATGAAGCCGGTGGCGATGCAAAATTGCTGGCGGTGCCTATCGACAAGATTTTGCCTATTTACAGCCACTGGCAAAAACCTGAAGACATCAATGATTTGCGCTTGCAACAAATCCAGCATTTCTTTGAACACTACAAGGATCTGGAAAAAGGCAAATGGGTCAAGATCGAAGGTTGGGTCGGCCCGGATGAAGCCAAGGCAGAAATCATGTCTGGCGTCGAAGCGTTCAAGAAAAGCGCAGACAAGTAAAAGACAGATGCACGTGGTTTGTGAAATAAAAAAGCGCACTTCGGTGCGCTTTTTTATTGTTTGACAGTGTTTATATCCGTTTCAGGGGCTGCACCTGGAGGTCAGCGAAACCATACGGTATAAGCCGAGATCAAGCCTGCGATAATGACGCCGCATACCGGCCAGAACAGACGCGACGAATGAAAATCTGGCGCGTTGGCCGGTTGCGCAATCTCGCCGACAGCCTTGATCGTGCGTTCGTTTTCACGACGGCTGCGCGTCAGGTAGCGCTTGATGTCGAGCGCCATCTCTTCTGCATTCTGATAGCGCTTGTCGGCCTTTTTGTGCATCGCCTTGACGACAATTTTTGATAAAGCCAATGGCACGCTGCTTTCAACAACGTGCGGCTCCGGGGCAGCTTTGAACGCGATGTTATGCAGGAGTTTGTGTGTATCCTCGTTTTGGAATGGCTTGCGGAAGGTCAGCATTTCATACATCACCGCGCCCAGCGAGTAGATGTCGGTGCGTGCATCTGCACTCAGACCGAGCGCCTGCTCAGGCGACATGTAATTTGGCGTGCCGATAATATTGTCCTGAAACAGCGTGTGCGGCTCGTCCTGCTTTTGCGGCAGGTCCGAAATCCTGTTTGGCGTGCGGGCGATGCCGAAGTCGACAATCTTCGGCTGGTGATCCGCGACCAGGAAAATATTGGCAGGCTTGATGTCTCTGTGCACCACGCCATGGGTATGCGCGTGATCCAGCGCATCGGCAATCTTCCAGCTAATCGATGCGACGTCATCCGGCGTAAAGCGATGACCGGCATCGAGCAGCTTGCTTAATTCACGACCTTGCAGATACTCCATCGCAATATAGGTGGAATCCCCTTCGCTGGATGCTTCGTAGATCGTGACGATATTCGAATGCGCCAGGCGCCCTGCGGCACGGGCTTCGTTGATGAATTGCTGTTCATGCTGTTTTCTCTCCACCGGCGACAAGCGGCTACGGAGAGTTTTGATCGCAATCGCTCTATCGATGATTGGATCGTGGCCCAGATAAACCACGCCGATGGAACCGCGACCGAGTTCATGTTTGACCACAAAGCGACCGATACGAAGTAACTTGGCGGGTGCGGCTGGGGGAAGGGTAGCTGTAAATGTCATTGTGACAGTAGCATGCCCTGAGCTTGGAAAGATGACAAGCCTTTGACAGCGAATTTCTTGCGCCTGAGCATGATTTGCAACTGGTTTTATGGCTTGAATGGATTGCGTTCATTCAACTCGTCCATATACGAATCGATGCCGCCGCTTTCCCGTTTCAGGAATTCTTCTATGGCATCGGAAAACGCAGCATGCGCCAGCCAATGCGCAGACCAGGTTTTTTGCGGCAGGAAGCCGCGCGACATTTTGTGTTCACCCTGCGCACCGCCTTCGAAGCAGGCTATCTGGTTGGCGATGCAGAACTCCAGTGGCTGGTAATATGCCGTCTCGAAATGCAGACAATCGAGTTGCTTCAACGCCCCCCAATACCGGCCATACACGGTGTGCTCGTCATGAACCAGCAGGGATGAAGCGATGGCCTGCCCATTTTGTTCTGCCATGATCAGCAGGATGTTTTGCGGCATGGTTGCGCCGATACGCTGGAAAAAATCCAGATTCAGATAAGGTGTGGAATGATGGGCTGCGTAAGTGTGGTCATAGCAACGCTTGAAAAAAATCCAGTCCTCGTCGCTGGCTTCTTGGCCGCGTATGTGGCGGAAGGTCACACCCGCATCGTGTACCTTGCGACGCTCTGCGCGTATGTTCTTGCGCTTCTTGCGTTCCAGCGTATCCAGAAACTCATCAAAATTTCGGTAACCCGCATTAATCCAGTGAAACTGCACGCCGGTACGCAGCATGAAGCCGGCCTCGCGCAATGTGTCTGCTTGTGCTTGCGGCGGATAAAGGATGTGCGTGGATGAAAACGTATTGCTCTCCTGCACAGTGCCGAGCGCTGCGATTAATGCTGTCATGGCTTCGGCATCGCTTGCCAGCAGGCGGTTGCCGGTCACGGGCGTAAATGGAATCGCCGACAACAGCTTGGGGTAATACTGCAGGCCGTTGCGTTCATAAGCATCGGCCCATGCCCAATCGAATACATATTCGCCATAGGAGTGGCTCTTGACGTACAGCGGCAGCGCGGCGACCAGTTCCCCTGCATCTGCGTCGCTTCTTGCGCGCCATATAGTCAGGAATTGCGGCTGCCAGCCTGATTTTGCCGAGGCACAACCGCTTTCATGCAAGGCGTTTAGAAAGGCGTAGGACAAGAAGGGGTTGGCATCAGCTTGTAGCTGTACCAATGCATCCCATTTGTCTGGACCGATTTCAGACAAAGCGGAAACGATACGCGTGCGATAATTGACAAATACGGAGGCCGCGACCTCAGACGATTCGCTGCTTGGTTCATCTGGCATTTCGTTTATCGGTGGTTGGGCTTTACTCATGCATTACCAGGTTTCGTGTTCTTTCATTTTCCGAAATTTCGTTTTTGAATTTCTGTATTGAATTTGATTTTTGAATTTCTTTATTTACTACTCACGCCATGACAGTAAAAGTCGCCATCGCGCAAATCAATAGTACCGTCGGTGATCTGGCCGGTAATCGCGCCAAAATTGCAGAGTTCTCACGTCGCGCCGCAGCACAAGGTGCGGATATCGTTCTCACGCCGGAATTGTCGCTTGTCGGCTACCCGCCCGAGGATTTGTTGCTGCGTGATTCATTCTACGCAAAAACGGCGCAGACGTTGGACGAGCTCGCGACCGATTTGAGCGGTTTGAAGGATGTGCATGTCATTGTCGGCCATCCGGTAGAAAAGGACGGGCTGCGCTTCAATGCGGCGTCGGTCTTGTTGAATGGTCGTATCAGCGGAACCTACTACAAACATGATTTGCCGAATGCTACGGTGTTTGATGAAAAACGTTATTTTTTATCCGCCGATCTACCGCTCGTATTCGAGGTAAAAGGCACCAAATTCGGCATTAATATTTGTGAAGACACCTGGTTTTCACATGCGCCTGCACGCGCGGCACAAGCCGGTGCGCAAGTATTGCTGGTGCCGAATGGCTCGCCTTTCCACATGAACAAGCAGCATTTGCGTGTTGATGTCATGCATAGCCATGTAACTGTGCATGGCATGAGCCTGGTGTATGCAAATCTGGTGGGTGGCCAGGATGAATTGATCTTCGACGGCACTTCATTTGTGCTCGATCAACAAGGCGCAATGCGCGCGCAATTGCAGCACTGCGTCGAGGATTTGCAGATTATCGAGTTCAAAGATGGCCAGCCGATCAATGGCACCATCGTCGAACAAAGCTCGGTTGAAGCGCAAGTTTACAAGGCGCTGGTTCTGGGAGTACGCGACTACATAGGCAAGAATGGTTTTCCGGGCGCATTGATCGGCATGTCGGGGGGGGTCGATTCGGCACTGACGCTGGCGGTTGCGGTAGATGCGCTTGGTGCAGATAAGGTGCGCGCCATCATGATGCCGTCACCTTACACGGCAGAAATTTCGTTGGTTGATTCGCGCGATATGGTCAAGCGAGTGGGCGTGCGTTACGACGAGATCGGTATCAACGATTGTTTTGCAGCCTTCAACCATACACTGGCTGACGAATTCAAGGGATTGCCGCAAGATACGACAGAAGAAAATATCCAGGCTCGGATACGCGGCACCATTCTGATGGCGCTGTCGAACAAGCATGGTGCGATTGTACTGACGACCGGCAACAAGAGCGAGATGGCGGTAGGTTATTGCACCTTGTACGGCGACATGGCCGGCGGCTTCGCGGTGCTCAAGGATATTGCGAAAACGCTGGTGTATCGTTTGTGCGCTTATCGCAATACCGTTTCCGACGTGATTCCGGATCGTATCCTGACGCGTGCGCCATCTGCCGAATTGCGCCCGGATCAAACCGATCAGGATTCATTGCCGCCTTATGACGTTCTGGACGCCATCATGCAGATGTATATGGAAGAAAATCAAAGCGGCGCAGAAATTATCGCGGCGGGTTACCGCAAGGAAGATGTCGCGCGCATCACGCATCTGATCAAGATCAACGAATACAAGCGTAGACAGTCGCCGGTAGGTATACGCGTCACGCATCGCGCTTTTGGCCGCGATTGGCGTTATCCGATTACATCCAAATTCCGCGAATGATGGCAGAATAAACAAAATGCATGAACGTATGCCGCTCACAGCGTAGACTAGTCATGTGAAACAGCGGTGCAGCAGACGAGCGCAGCCCGGCAGGTAAACTGTCTGTAACAAGCTGCATGCAGCGAGCAAGTTTTAAAAAAGAATAGTGATCACTCAAGGAGTTTTGATGAAACAAATTACCGCCATTATCAAGCCGTTCAAACTCGATGAAGTACGCGAGGCATTGGCAGACGTAGGCGTCAGCGGTTTAACCGTGACAGAAGTCAAAGGCTTCGGTCGCCAAAAAGGTCATACAGAGTTGTATCGTGGTGCAGAATACGTGGTCGACTTTTTACCCAAGGTCAAAGTCGAAGCGGTCGTCGATGATTCCGTTGTCGAGCAAGCGGTAGAGGCGATCATCAAGGCTGCGCGTACCGGGAAAATTGGCGACGGCAAGATCTTCGTGCAGGCAGTCGAACAAGTCGTGCGTATTCGTACCGGTGAAACCGGCGTTGAAGCGGTATAAGGCTATCTTCGATTAGCGCCCCGGGTTTGCTGTGAAGCCGAACCTCGGGTTCTAGGTATCTTCGTCAGGCTGCTTTGACAGCCTGACGCTTGTCAGCTCGCTCTCAGCAATACAATCAAGGCACCCGCACCGCCGTCAGCCGCTTTGGCCTGACAAAATGCAAGAACTTCGTCCTTTTGCACCAACCAGTTACGTACCTTGTTTTTCAGCACAGGCTCTTTATTGATGGAGCCCAGCCCCTTGCCGTGAATTACGCGCACGCAACGCAAGCCGCGCTTGATCGTGCCACGCAAAAACTCTCCGAGCGCTTCGCGTGCTTCGTCTGTGCGCAAGCCATGCAAATCCAGTTGGCTCTGGATTACCCAATGACCGCGGCGTAATTTGCGCACGACGTCCTGGCCTATGCCATTGCGTGCGTAGCTCAAGGCGTCGTCGGTTTCCAGCAGGGTTTCTATCGTGAATTCGTCGGATAGCGACTCCCGCAATGCGGCTTGTTCATCGGCCAGATGCTGGCGTGCGATAGGCAGGGGCTTGGGCGCAGCGAGGTTTAACTTGTTGGAAGGAGTGAGAGGTGCAACTTCGCCTATGCTGCGGCGGAACAGGTCGGCTTCCAGCAGCGCAGTCTTCTCTTGCTGCAGGCGTTTTTCTTCCGCTGCCTTGCGCGCTTCTTCCTGCGACTTTAAATCCTTTTGCAGCGATTTGAGTCCGGCAAAATCTTTGATGGAAGCAGGCATGAGAGGTATTCCTGAATAATCTGGGTAAACCGCGCAAGAGCCTGCATTCGATTGTTGAATGAATGCCTGGTTCTTGCGCGCTTTAAATCTGGCAATTTAACCAAGCACGGTAACGATTTGGTTAGAGATTGTCTTTATTCCTGACCTTCCAGATAGCGTTGCGCGTCCAGTGCCGCCATGCAGCCGGTACCGGCGCTGGTAATGGCCTGGCGGTAGACGTGATCCTGTACGTCGCCGGCTGCGAATACGCCGGGAACGCTGGTCGCCGTTGCCATGCCTTCGAGACCGGTTTTGGTCTTGATGTAACCATTATGCATATCCAGCTGGCCTTCAAAAATGCTGGTATTCGGCTTGTGACCGATCGCCACAAACACGCCGTGCAAAGTGATATCGGTCACGCTATCGTCGGCAGTCGACTTGATCTTGATGCCGGTTACGCCACTGTCGTCGCCGACAACTTCCTCCAGTGTGTGATTCCATTTCACCTCGATCTTGCCTTCGGCGACTTTCGCCATCAGGCGGTCAATCAGGATCGCTTCCGCGCGGAATTTGTCACGGCGGTGTATCACGGTGACTTTTTTAGCGATGTTCGACAGGTACAAGGCTTCTTCGACCGCCGTATTGCCGCCGCCGACCACAGCTACTTCCTGTTCGCGATAGAAGAAGCCATCGCAGGTGGCGCAGGCGGACACGCCTTTGCCCATAAACGATTGCTCTGATTCCAAGCCCAGATATTGGGCCGAGGCGCCGGTTGCAATGATCAGGGAATCGCAGGTGTATTCACCCATGTCGCCGATCAGGCGAATCGGTTTTTCATCCAGTTTGGTGGTATGGATATGGTCGAAAATGACTTCCGTATTGAAGCGCTCTGCATGTTGCAACAGGCGCTGCATCAATTCCGGACCTTGCACGCCCAGTGGATCGCCAGGCCAGTTTTCCACGTCGGTGGTGGTCATCAACTGGCCACCTTGTTCAACGCCGGTAATCAATACCGGTTTGAGATTGGCGCGCGCGGCATAGACTGCAGCGCTGTAGCCGGCGGGGCCGGAGCCAAGAATTAAAACGTGAGCGTGTTTTACGGTAGGCATGGAATGATTAATCGTTAAAGAGTGAATAAATGCGGCTAGAGAGGTAAAAATCAGGCGCCACTTGGCTCATATATGTTGCCACGGCATCAAATTTCAACCTGTCCTTGAATTATTGGGTGTAACAGGGCAAAACTGGTTAAGATTATAGACGAACCAGCCGCAGCAGCAGGGACGGCAGGCAGAAACAGCCTTGGTGCCAATTTTCACCCTGTATGCAAGCCGATTAACTGGATCACCGCTGACTTGTGTGCCTTCGCAGGTATACTCAGCATGCTTAACATGACGCCACCGCGTCCGGATTTATGACAAAGACTAGCCCCGCTTATACCCGCAAGACCGATGCAACAAAGGCCCAGCCTTTGCCTGGCAAACTCGTGCGACTTCTATCAGAAGCCCGCTGGTTTATTCTCGCCGCTGTTACGGTCTACCTGATACTGATTTTCTTGACATACTCGCCGGCTGACCCAAGCTGGTCGCATGCGAGTGTGGTTCCCAAGCTGCATAACCTCGGCGGCCGCGCCGGTGCGTGGCTGGCTGATTTGTTGCTGTTTATTTTTGGTTTTTCTGCATGGTGGTTGTGCATCTTTGCCCTGCGCCTGGTCTGGCTCGGGTATCGCCGCCTGTCGCAACGCTTCCTGCTGAAAAAAGAGCCTGAGCCTGAACATCAACATGAAGGTTTGATTCGCGGTATCGGCTTCTTTCTACTGATGACCGGTAGCGTCGCGCTGGAATATCTACGCATGTATAGCCTGAAGGCTTCATTGCCCAATGCGCCGGGTGGCGTACTGGGCAAGCTGATCGGCAGCGCCGCACAAGACGCTTTCGGTTTCATGGGGGCGACCTTGTTGCTGCTATTGTTGTTCGGCCTCGGCTTCAGCCTGTTTTTCCATGTGTCGTGGCTGGGTGTGGCCGAACGCATAGGTGAAACGATCGAGCTGGTATTGCAGGCAATCCGCAATTTATACGGTGCCCGCGAGGATCGCAAGGTTGGGGTGGTTGCCGCAGTCAAACGCGAAGAAGTGGTCGTCCACGAACGTGCAAAAATTGTTGATGCCGCGCCTATGCGTATCGAGCCGCAAATCGTGGTTGTACCGAAGTCGGATCGCGTTGAAAAAGAGCGTCAGGTTTCCTTGTTCAACGATTTGCCGGATACCAATCTGCCGCCGCTTTCGCTGCTGGATGAAGCGCCGCAATCGCAGGAAACCGTCAGCATAGAAACGTTGGAATTCACCAGTCGCCTGATCGAGAAAAAACTCTCCGACTTCGGCATTACCGTCAAGGTCGTTGCCGCTTATCCAGGCCCTGTGGTCACCCGTTATGAAATTGAGCCGGCAACCGGCGTCAAAGGCAGCCAGATCGTTGGGCTCGCGCGCGATCTTGCTCGTTCCTTGTCGCTGACGTCGATACGCGTGGTGGAAACGATTCCCGGCAAGAACTACATGGCGCTTGAACTGCCGAATCCAAAACGTCAGATCGTCCGCCTGACCGAGATCATCAGCTCCAAGGTTTACAACGACAGTCACTCCAGCCTGACGATCGCACTAGGTAAAGACATCGCAGGCAATCCGGTCGTCGCCGATCTGGCCAAGATGCCGCATTTGCTGGTGGCCGGTACAACCGGTTCGGGTAAATCGGTCGGCATCAATGCAACGATCTTGTCCCTGCTCTACAAATCCGATCCGAATCAGGTGCGCCTGATCCTGATTGATCCGAAGATGCTGGAGTTGTCGATTTACGAAGGCATTCCGCATTTGCTGGCACCAGTCGTTACGGATATGCGCCAGGCCGGTCATGCGCTGAACTGGGGCGTCAACGAGATGGAACGTCGCTACAAGTTGATGAGTAAGCTCGGCGTACGCAATCTTGCTGGCTACAACACCAAGATTGTCGAAGCGGAAAAGAATGAGCAAAAAATTCCGAATCCGTTCAGCCTGACGCCGGATGCGCCCGAGCCGCTGGAGAAATTACCTACCATCGTCATCATCATTGACGAACTGGCTGACCTGATGATGGTGGTCGGCAAAAAAGTAGAGGAACTGATTGCGCGCATTGCACAAAAAGCACGTGCGGCCGGCATCCACTTGATTCTGGCGACACAGCGCCCATCTGTAGATGTAATTACGGGTTTGATCAAGGCGAACATCCCGACGCGTATTGCATTCCAGGTCAGCAGCAAGATTGATTCACGCACGATTCTGGACCAAATGGGGGCGGAAGCACTGCTCGGCATGGGTGACATGTTGTACATGCCGCCCGGCACCGGTTTGCCGGTACGCGTGCATGGTGCCTTCGTTTCGGATGAAGAAGTGCACCGGGTAGTGGACCATCTGAAGTCGCAAGGTGAACCAAACTACATTGAAGGCATCTTAGAAGGAGGCGTTGCGGAAGATGGTGACCTGACCTTGGGTGCCGAAGGTGGCGCCGGTGGTGGCGAAGCGGATGCGCTTTACGATCAGGCCGTTGCCATTGTGCTCAAGAATCGTCGGGCGTCGATTTCGCTGGTGCAGCGCCATTTGCGTATCGGCTATAACCGCGCTGCCCGTCTGCTGGAACAGATGGAGCAAAGCGGTCTGGTCTCAACCATGCAATCCAATGGCAACCGGGAAATTCTGGTGCCTGCGGGGAATGCAGCTGAATAGAAAGACCACATGACAAAGAACTCACAGCACAATAATTTGAAGCAGAAAGCCCTCGCAGCAAAAGTTGTCGATTTGCGCGTTGCATTGTTCGCCACGGTTGTGGTGGCGGGTGCATTGTTTTTGAGTTCGCAAGCGGAGGCGGCGGCGCTGGATCAGTTCAAGTCTTTTGTTTCATCAACGCAGTCGGCAAAAGGCGAGTTCACGCAGCAACTGGTCAAAGTCGAAAGCGGCACCAGCAAGGTATCGAATAAATCGTCGGGAACCTTCACCTTTGCACGTCCTGGAAAATTCATCTGGACCTATCAAAAACCTTACGAGCAATTGTTGCAGGCGGACGGTGAAAAACTCTATATCTACGATAAAGATTTAAATCAGGTGACGATCAAGAAACTGGGCGATGCGCTCGGTTCTTCACCAGCTGCTATCCTGTTCGGTAGCAACGATCTGGAAAAGAATTTTACCTTGAAAGAAGCCGGCACCAAAAATGGTCTGGAATGGCTGCAAGCGACACCGAAAGCCAAAGACACAACCTTTGATCACATAGGCATAGGCTTGCGCAATGGCGTGCCGGAGGCGATGGAATTGCGCGATTCCTTCGGTCAGGTGTCGCTGCTTACCTTTACCAAGTTTGAGAAAAATCCTGCGATGCCGACCAATCAGTTCAAGTTTGCGGTGCCAAAAGGTGCGGACGTTTTTCAGTAGAAATTTTTCAGCCGGCTTGCTGCATAGGTACGCCGGCTTGTTGATGTACAGTGCGACGCCAGTTTGAATTTTCGACTGGCGTCGATTTCATTCCCGCTATCGAAGCACATTTCCAGCGTTAAATTTATTCATGAGCTTTATCCCTCTCGCTGAACGGCTACGCCCGCACACCCTTGACGAAGTCATCGGGCAGCAGCACATCCTGGGCGAAGGAAAACCGTTGCGCGTGGCGTTCGAATCGGGCGAGCCGCATTCGATGATTCTGTGGGGGCCTCCGGGCGTGGGCAAGACCACGCTGGCACGGCTGATGGCTGATAGTTTCAAGGCTGATTTCATTGCCTTGTCGGCAGTGCTGTCCGGCGTGAAAGATATACGTGAAGCGGTAGAGCGTGCGGAATTGTCGCGTGGTGCAATGGGACGTCGCACGATCTTGTTCGTTGACGAAGTACACCGCTTCAACAAGAGTCAGCAGGATGCTTTTCTGCCGCATGTGGAAAGCGGTTTGTTCACCTTCATAGGCGCAACGACAGAAAACCCTTCTTTCGAAGTCAATGGCGCCTTGTTGTCGCGTGCATCCGTCTATGTATTGAAGTCCCTGGATGAAGACGATCTGGGCGCGATGGTGGATCGCGCATCTGCGAACGAACTCGACGGCCTGACGTTCACCCCCGATGCCAGGGCGACGCTGATAGGCAGTGCTGATGGTGACGGCCGCAAGCTATTGAATAACCTTGAGATTGTCGCGCGTGCAGCGCAAGCGAAGAACCGCAGTGAGGTTGATGCCGAATTATTGAAAACCTGCCTGGGCGATGCCTTGCGTCGTTTCGATAAAGGCGGCGATGCATTTTACGACCAGATTTCTGCCTTGCACAAATCAGTGCGCGGTTCAAATCCCGATGCGTCCTTGTACTGGTTCGTGCGCATGCTGGACGGCGGAGCCGATCCACGCTATCTGGCGCGCCGCATTGTGCGTATGGCGAGTGAAGATATAGGCTTGGCCGATCCGCGTGCCTTGCGTCTGACGCTGGATGCCGCTGAAACCTATGAACGGCTGGGTTCGCCTGAAGGTGAACTGGCATTGGCGCAAGCGGTTATTTATCTGGCCTGTGCGGCTAAATCCAATGCTGCATACAAGGCTTACAACGCCGCACGCGCGCATGTTGCCAAAGACAAGTCGCGCCTGGTGCCCGAGCATTTACGCAACGCCCCTACCAAGCTGATGAAAGAGCTAGGTTACGGCAAACTCTATCGTTATGCGCATGATGAACCGGACGCTTATGCGGCGGATGAGACGTATCTGCCTGATGGAATGGCCGAACCGCACTGGTATCAACCGACGCCGCGTGGGCTGGAAGGCAAGATCGGTGAAAAGCTGGCTTATTTGCGTGCGCTCGATCAGGCTGCGAAGAAAAGCAAAAAGTAAGCGCTTTACGACAGTGTGATTTTGCTCGCGTTGATGGCGCTTGCCTCTGATTTATTCAGGCTTTTCAGGTTTGGAGGAAAACCGGATTTTGATCTGCTTGAGAAATGCATACGCTGCGCCCAGACTGATGCCGGCTACGATCCCGTAAACAATACCGCCGCCGTGCAGTAAATATTGCCTGCCGCCCCACATTCCGAGGCCCACGGCCAGGGTCAAGCCTATGATCATCACGGCGAAGGGAATGGAGCGAGGTGCTTGATCTTCCATAATGTTCTGTTTGCTGGCTTTGAAAATAAAGTAATGGTAACGCAGGCCGAGGCATAGGTGATAGCCGGCGATGCGATGAATTTCCCCCGACTACGCCGGAATCACTGTCTGCCTTGGTACAATCTCGTTTTGATTCACCTTTTCGCTCCCACCCATGATAGACATTCAACTTCTTCGTAAAGACATCGATACCGTTGCCGCGCGCCTTGCCGGCCGCAAATTTCAGCTCGACGTCCATGCCTTCAATGCGCTGGAAGCAGAGCGCAAGCAGATTCAGTCCGGGACTGAAGACTTGCAGAACAAGCGCAATACGCTGTCCAAGCAAATCGGTGCCTTGAAAGGCAAGGGTGAAGATACGTCGGCCGTGATGGCGGAAGTGGCCGGTATCGGCGACGAATTGAAGGCCTCTGCGGCAAGGCTGGATATTTTGCAGGCCGAAATCAGCAAATTCATGCTGGCGATTCCCAACCTGCCACATGAGTCGGTGCCGCTTGGCCAGGATGAAGCAGGCAATGTTGAGTTACGCAAAGTCGGCACGCCGCGCGCCTTCGATTTTGAAGTGCGAGATCATGTCGATATCGGTGCGGGACTGGGTCTGGATTTCGACGTGGCTGCCAAGATTACCGGCTCGCGCTTCTCGGTCATGAAAGGCGGCATCGCGCGCCTGCACCGTGCGCTCGCACAATTCATGCTGGATACGCATACTGCAGAGCACGGCTATACCGAATGCTATACGCCCTACATCGTCAATGCAGCATCGCTGCAAGGTACCGGCCAGTTGCCAAAGTTTGAAGCCGATTTGTTTGCGGTAAAAAAAGGCGGCCAGGAAGGCGAGGGCGAAGCGCTGTATCTGATCCCTACCGCTGAAGTACCTTTGACTAATATCATCCGCGATGAAATCGTCGCTGCCGATGCGCTGCCTATCCGCATGACGGCACATTCACCTTGCTTCCGTTCGGAAGCCGGCAGCTATGGTCGCGATACGCGCGGCATGATACGCCAGCATCAATTCGACAAGGTCGAAATGGTGCAAATCGTACACCCT
>CAYOQL010000025.1:0-32919 GCA_964406085.1 uncultured Herminiimonas sp. | reverse complement strand
GATGCATGGTGAAGGCATTCAGATAAGCGGTTTTTTGCGTAGTCCAGGTGCGACGTGCTTGTGGATCGTTGCGAATATTCTGCAACGAGCCGCGCAATTTCCATTGATCGCGATAGACGGCAAGTGCGGCCGGGCTGGCATCTTCATAATCCGATAGCGTGGCATCGTCGTGGAACAATACGCCGGCAAAAATCGCATGCTTGCCCAGGTCTTCATAAATTTCGGTAATGGCTTTGCGTGCCACAGGATCGAACGGCGACAGACGCAGGTAGCGATTTTCTGAAGCTGATGCAGGCGCGCCCGGCATGGTTTGCACCAGATGGGTTGCGGCCGGATGCGACGATGGCAGCTTGAATGCCATGACCGGCATCCACGCAAAAACACGTACGCCTACACGTGTTTTTAATTGCCATGAGACTCGCGAAAACAGATCGGCGCGCATCGGCATGTTGCGATTGGGGAAGTAGAGTGAATCGGCGACGCCATCGCCATCCGAATCTGCAAACGCCTGCAGATAAACAGTAGTAGGCTGCAGTCGGTAAATTCGATCCAGCAGTTTGGACAGATTGGCTTCCTGTACCATCGGATCGGCATCATAGACATAATCGAGATCGACATGGATTACGCGCTCCAGCGGCTGCTCTGCGCCGTCGTAGCTGGCCGGCTGTCGCAGCAATTGGGTCAGGCCCGCAAGGCCGGTATCGAACAGCATCAATGAACGACGTATTTGTTTCGGATTATCTTCAGGCGTGTTGGGACCCGGCTCGAGATTGAGGGAAATCGGCATACCCACTTCCGCCGCAATTTCATTTACCACACGGCTGTTGGCACCGTAAGGCCAGACAATGGCGCGCGGACGTTTGCCCGTTTCGCGCTCTATCAGCTGCGAACTGCGCAACAGATCAGCCTTGACGCGCTGCGCGTGGGCGGCGTCACTTTCGTACTGCGAACCTTGCGCTTGATATCCAAGGCTGATCGCGGCCGGCATCAGACTACCCTGCGGATTGGTGACTATCCCCTGATGCAGGCTGTAGGTATGCGACGCGACTTCGATCAAGCCGGAGCCGACCATTTCGCGCACTTCATCCCAGTTGACGAATGCCGAACGCGGAGCCTGAATATCGCCAAACTGTACGAGACGATCTGGTGGTGTTTGTATCCAGTCGCCGACGATGGCGATGACCGCAGGATAGTTGAATTGCTTGAGCAGGGGGAAGACCTTGCTGTAGATGCTTTCAAAACCATCGTCGAATGTCAGCAGGATCGCTTTGTCAGGCAACGACTTGCCGCCGGCGCGCGCGTCAACGATTTGCTGCAGGCTGACCGGACGGTAACCGTTTTTATCGATCCATGACAGTTGCTGCACGAGGTCTTGCGTATCAACTGCGGTGGCTTCCGGCCAGCTCTTGAAGCTTTCACGTACATTGTCACGGACGTCGTGATACGCCAGAACACGATAAGTTTGCGGTGCATCGTTGACCGGCAACAATGTCTGCAGTCGCGGCGAAGCGAGCGCAGCGGTGGATGGCTGCTGCGCCTGTACTGCGTGCGGCAGCAATGCGATTGTTAGCAAGGTCAGCAGAAATTTTGACCACCGTGCAGAGTTCGGTTTGGCCGCGCGCGTACCGCTGGATGTTTGTGTCAGGGTACGACTCATTTGATTGCCCAATTCAGATTCAGATAACCGTAATCGCGTCTTTCCTGCACGCCGTCATAAGGATGTTTGCCGGTGCCTATGCCATAACTCACCGTGAACACGTCATCGATAGCCCATACATGGCCGTATTGCGCGCCGGACGTCGCGCCCGATGCAAATCCTTCCTGCCAGTAGCGTCCGCCGAATACCTGTACTTGCTGGATCATCGATCTGCGATAGCGACGCCATGTGGTCCATTCAGCGACGAGCGTTGCGGTAGCTTCCCTGTCGCTGGATGGATTGAAGTAGGCGGCATTGGATGCGCTATTGCGCGAAGTCGCCAATCCGAGAATCGAATCCAGCTTGAATACCGGGCCACTCCACCAGCGTTCTGTCCATGCCAGCGTGGCGGCATCACGATGATTGTCGTCACTGAATCGGGTGTTGGATAACTCGCCGTCGATGCGGCGCGATTCGTTCTGGCGCCAGCTCAAGCCAGCGGTCAGGCGCTGAGCTGTTACATCGTTGTTGTATGCCGCAGCTGCCAGATCGTTGACATTGGAATCCGCTGCGAATTGCATCTGCCACGTATCTGAAAAATCCTTGGTCATCTCGAATGCGGCACCGGTACGATTGGCGCTTTCGATGGCACGATTGACCTCTGCAGCCAGAGTCAGATCACGCACGCGATAGTCCAGGCCAACGCCGATTCTGCTGCGTCCGACTTTGCTGCCGTTTGCGTTGCCCTGGTTGACGTCGCCATCGGAATGGGAGACATGGCTGAACACGCGATAAGGATCACCGAGCGAATTCGCCAACGGTGCTGAATAGAGACGTGCCTCTACCACTGATTCTGCGCCGGCGATGCCGCCGCCTTTGCCGAATGTGCTGGTGACTTCCAGGTAGGGCCGATCATAGATATCGATCTGGCGCGCAAAATTCTGTACGTCTTTATTCTCAGGATAATCACGTTGCAGGGCCGGGAGTACCTGTTTGGCTTCGGCAAACTGATTCAATATCAGTAAGGCATTGCCACGCCCTGTTTGCGGTTCGACTGCCTTCGGATAATCAACCTGTATCAATTGATATTCGCTCAAAGCCGCACGAGGGTGACCACGCGAGATACGTAAATCCGCATATGCGCCTCTGATTTGCTGATTGAACGGCGCACTCTGGCGCAGGATGGCAAGGCGACTCTCGGCTTCCTTCAAACGATCGGCATACATGCGTACCAGCACTGGCAATACCGCACCAGACGGATAGTCGTCATTCTGTGCTTCTACCCCGGGAATGCCGGCATTGGAAAACGCCGGTGTCGTTTGATACAGACGATCGGCAGTCGCTTGCGCCAGATTGTGTTGTTCGGATTCGCTATAGGCATACGTCAATCCCGACTGCCACGCGTCCACCGTGGCGACATCGCCGGCACGAGCTTCTTCGATTGCGGAAAGATAGAGATCGCGCGCCGCTTCAGGCTGTTCCAGATACAGATAGGCATCGGCAGCGGCGGCTTTGGCGTAAGGCGGAATCGCAACACCGGATGCCTTGAGCGATTGATAAAGTTCCACCACCTCAGACATCTGTTGTCTGTCGCGCAAAGCAATCATCCGGTCAAACTGCGTAACCGGTTTTGCGCCAAATTGGTTCGTGACTTTTTGATTTTCCGACAGCGATGCGTCTGTCGTAGCGAAGCGTGGCTGCCGGTAGTCGACGTTCAGTTGAGATTGGCCGAAATTGACTGTTTGTCCAGCACCGGCATGCGCAATCTGACGCTGCTCTTCTGCGCTAAACCATTCAAGCTTGCGGTCGGCGGTGCGTGCAGCGAGATAGGGCATGCCTGCGGCATCCAGCGAGAACACGTAATCGCGAAAGGCAGTGCGCGATTGCGGATCCAGCCTCACTGCATTCTGGTAGGTATTGGCAGCCAGCAGATGTTCGCTGCGGCGCGTATGGACGGACCCCAGCAACATGACCATCGGTACGTTTTTGGTTGTGTAGCCGGATGTAAACTTTGGCAGGAATCCCTGCACATACGCCAGCACTTCGTTCGGACGCTTTTGTCCGAACATCGCATCAACCAGGCCGGTGCGCGCTGCATAGTCGTCAGGTGTTGTACGCAGAGCCAGGCGATAGGCTTTTTCCGCATCGTCCCAGCGCGCCATTTTGTTCGCCGAGTTGCCCAGCGACTTCAAGACGTAGGCCGGTGTGTCTGGTTTAAGCAGTTGCTCATAGTAAGCAAGCGCAGCATTGTAATCGCCTGCCCATCCCAGCACGACCACCAGGTCATACAGAATCCTTTGATCGTCGCGATATGTGTTATGCCACACAGTCAGTTTTTCAACTGCAGACGCGGCCTGACCGTCGCGGGCGGAGCGGATCACACTGTCATATTCTGCCTGTGGAATCGCAGCGTGCGCGATGCCTGTTGCGCTCAAGCCCAATAAGAAACATAACAATCCTGATTTGGCGATTTTCAAATGCTGGTATTTTTTATGCATGATTCAATCTGATTTCTTGATCTGTTCAATCGTTATTTTTTAAATGGGCATGCAATCACCTCGCCGCTGTAAGCGACAGGGTGGCTTTTCAGGAATTTGCGTGGATTACGATGCGTTGATGTGTTCCGTCAGCAGAACGCAGCATATGTAGCAACATGCGCTGCAATGGCGCCATGTGTGTGCGACGGGTGGTGGACTTTGCTTGCTGCAGGACTGAAGGCACCACTGAAGGATAGGTTGTATCGCCCAAGTATGTATGTGCGCTCGAACACACAGAAGACGAGACAAATGTGAAAGATGCTAGTGCCTGTTTTTACAATTGATTGTGTAGACGATGAATATCGTTTGAAACGACGGAATCATGGCGCTGCGCCCGATGCAGTGCGATGGATCGTTGATGCGGCGATGCCGAACAGTGGGGCGGGGAAAGGGTTGCTGCGGAATCTGCTTAATGCAATTTACTCTTTGCGATCTTCAATTCTTGTAACTGCTTAACCGTTTCGAGTATCTGGGCGAGTTCACTCTCGGCATCGGACTGTATCAATTCCTTCTCGTCGATATTGAGCTGGTTGTCGATGACGACCATTTCTACGCGAAAGATGTGCGGATATTTATCTGTGATGGCTTGCAGCAGCACATCCAGTTTTTTGCGACCCCAGACTTCCTTGATACGGGCAGCGAGAAACAGCCTGATGATGGTGAGGCTGTTGTCTTCGCTCAGTTCCTGAATGGCAAGCGCTTCGCGGTGCAGCCAATCGGGAAATTGCTCAGCGGTGACAAAGCTCGGTACGGTTAAAACGGCAACGTGAAACTGTACGTTCAGGTTGTCCATCATGTTCCCCTTGTCACTGGTCATTGGCGATCCTGTCTAACTTTGATGCCTTCAGTTTATACGCGCAGATCGCATTTGGGGAGAGGGTTACATCCTTTTACTTTACAAGTACGGCCGAGAGTTTTTCCATGACGCGTGTGACATCTTCTTCCGTAGCAAAACCGATGCGCGGCCAGTTTTGCACCTTGTTGGTTTCAGTCGGTTTGCCGGTCAGGTATCTGCATTCATCCAGCAAGCTGCTCAGTGCAGCAGGCGTGATGCGGTAGGCGGAGGCGAGGGGATGCACGTTGAAGGCGATTTCTGCTTCGTTGCCTGGCGCGAGTTCTGTGTGATAAATCGTGATTGTGCCATTGCGCAAGAAGCGTGCGCCACCTTTGTTGACCAGCGGACGCGGCGTGCCGAAGAGATTTTTCAATGCAGTAAGTGCTTGGTCGTATACGGCGTTTTCCATCTTGTTGTCCATTCCAATATGTTGAATTGCTTATGGCCGATATTGTAGCCCCCCACGTGATGCTCATGCTGCTGTTTCAGTTTGTCTCGAACGTGTCGTTATAGACATGAACATGGCTGGCGAAACTTGAGAATCATTCTCAGCCGGATTGATGCGAAAGCCGCACCATTAAACGCAAACGCGGCACCGGACTTGAAAATCAATTTAATTTGTTAATTAAAAATAAATTTTTTGAAAATATTTTTATGCCGGTTTTTAATTTTTCCGCAGCTCGACGAAATTAGTGAAATAACAATTTTAATCCCGACTACGAGCATTTTCTCCCATGAATATGGGAAAAAAAATAGTGCATTTGGCATGTCTTGCACCCTGCATTCTCTCTATGAGAGAAAAGGAAAAATGCATGAATTTTCCATGACACATTTTTTTGCAAACAGATGTAACTGCGATCGATTTTTTTACACTAGAATCATTTAAAACGTATCCGTGCGGCAAGGTAGACACCAGCACTAAAACAGAAAAATACACAAATTTGTAGTGGTTTCATTTCCTGAGAATATGTCTTGGACCGCGGTTTTTTACGTTAGTCCGGATAAAAATAAGCCGACAAGTATGGAAATGTCTGAGGATTCCCGATCAAGTCAAATGATCAAGAAGGAGTGGGTTACGAAGCTGGGGCTGGCCATCGCTCTGTGCCTGCTCATACTCATTTCATTCGTGACGTTTAAGAGTATTGAGCAGTTCGAGAATAGTTCCAAGCTGGTTGAACATACTCACCTGGTTATCAAGCAAATCAATGAGGTCGTATCAGATGTGAAAGATGCGGAATCTGCGCAGCGCGGTTATCTGATTACGTCCGATGAATCATTTTTGCAGGCGCACCACGATATGGTGGTTGAATTGCCGAGACAGATCAACAAGCTGAGAGATCTGACGAGAGACAACTCTGAGCAGCAGAAGAGTATTGATCTTCTTCAGGACTTGATCGATAGGCGCATGCACTCCTTGCGGCTGGGGATCGACATGTTGCCTGACCGTGGTTCGATTAGCGAAGACGAAATTACTGAGATAGTCGGCGGCGATGGCAAGAAGTCAATGCTGCAATTGCGCGGACACGCCGATTACATGATTGCGGTTGAAGACAAGTTGTTGGGCGAACGCGCACGACTCGTCGCGGCCAGAGCGAGTTCGACCAAACGATGGATTCTGCTTGGTAATGTGGTGGCGATTGCATTGCTGCTTTCTGCGCTGTGGCTAATCATGCTGGAAATCAAATACCGCAAAAATGCGCAACGTTCAATAGAAAAAACGGCAGCCCAGCTGGAACTGACGAACAAGGAGCTGGAGAGTTTCAGCTATTCGGTTTCGCACGATTTACGTTCTCCATTGCGGGCGATTGACGGTTATTCGCGCATGTTTGAGGAGGACTTTGCCGATCGTCTGGACGACGAAGGGCGACGGTTGCTGTCAGTCATACGTGCCAGCAGCAAGAAGATGGGGCAGTTGATCGATGATTTGCTGGCTTTCTCGCGCATGGGACGCAAGCCGGTGGATACGATGAAGGTTGATATGAACGCGCTGGTCGATGAAGTCTGGTCGGAAGTGTGTGCCAGTTCCAGGACTGTTTTGCCCTTGAAGAAGGCCAATTTGCCGGTTGCGTGGGGTGATCGCGCGCTGTTGCGGCAGGTGTTGATGAATCTGCTGGCAAATGCCGTCAAGTACAGCAGCAAGAAAGATGAGCAATTGATCGAAATCACGGCGAAGCAGAACGAACACGAAGTGGTGTATAGCGTGCGCGATAACGGTGTCGGTTTTGATATGCGCTTTTATAACAAGTTGTTCGGCGTCTTCCAGCGCCTGCATACGGAAAACGAATTTCCCGGAACCGGTGTAGGTCTGGCGATTGCACAGCGCGTCATTGTGCGTCACGGCGGACGTATCTGGGCCGAGAGCAAGCCGGACGAATTTACGATTTTTAATTTCAGCTTACCGAAGGAGGCCGCCGCATGAATGAAGATATGCAACCGGTGCATATTCTGCTTGCAGAAGATACGCCCACCGATGCAGAGATGACCTTGCGTGCGCTCAAGAAGGTTGGCCTCATCAACAATATCACCTGGGTCAAGGATGGCCAGGAGGCGCTGGATTACATTTTTCGTGGCGGTGATTTCGCCGATCGGGTTACCGGTGATCCGACCCTGATCATGCTGGATCTGAAGATGCCGAAAGTCAATGGACTGGAAGTATTGAAGCTGATCAAGACTACCGATGCGACCAAGATGATTCCCGTCATTATGCTGACTTCAAGTGCAGAAGAGCCGGACATCGTGCGTTGCTACGAGCATGGCGTGAACAGTTATATCGTCAAGCCGGTGGAGTCGGACAAGTTTTTTGAAGAGGTTTCCAAGGCGGGTTTCTATTGGGCGATCCTGAATAGAATTCCGGGAGCAAGATAATTGCAATCTGATGTCGAGACAGGCTAATGATTAAAATCCTCATGGTGGAAGATACGCCGACCGATGCTGAACTCGCTTTACGCGAGTTGAAGCGCGGCGGCATTCAACATCAGGCCAGACGGGTCGAGACCGAGAAGGAGTTGCGGCATGAGCTGATCGACTTCAAGCCGGACGTCGTCCTGTCGGATTTTTCCATGCCGCATTTTGACGGACTGTCTGCGCTCAAGGTGGTGAGGCAGGAAATGCCGGATACACCTTTCATCTTTGTCTCGGGGCGCATAGGCGAAGAATTGGCGATTGAATCGCTGAAGCTCGGTGCCAGCGATTACGTCATCAAGACCAATCTGTCGCGATTGCCGAGCGCAGTCGCGCGTGCGATGGAGCATGTCGAGCAAAGGGATGCGCGGCGTCGCATCGAGACGGAACTACTGGAAAGCAACATGATGTTCCGCACCTTCATGGAGAACCTGCCGGGTGCAGCCTTCATCAAGGACATGGATGGCCGCTATCTCTACGCCAATCACGGCCTCGACAAGGCATTTAATGTAGAGAAGGGTTATTCCATCGGCCGGCGAGATACCGAGCTGGCTCCTGTTGACGTTGCATACAAATTGCGCGAAATGGAAACCCGGGTACGGAATGCAGGCACCGCACTGCAGGAAGTCGAAGTGATGTCGATGCCTTCCGGTGTCACTTATTGGTTATCAACGAAATTCCCGCTGGTTGGCGAAAACAGTAATTCGCAGCATATAGGCGGTATCGCGATTGAAGTCACTGAGCGGATGAAGGTTGAGCAGGATCTGTTATTGCGCACGCGCGCGATCGAAGCCTGCGTCAATCCCATCGTGATCGTCGATACCTCGGCACCGGGTATGCCGCTGATTTATGTCAATGGTGCGTTTGAAACAATTACCGGCTATTCAAGTGATGAGGCGCTGGGTCGAAATTGTCGCTTCCTGCAGGGCACAGATACCGATCAGCCTGAACTCGGAAAGCTCCGTGCGGCAATCCGAGAACAACGTCCTGCGTCCGTACTGCTGCGGAATTATCACAAGGACGGCAGCATGTTCCTCAACGAATTGTATATCGCTCCCGTAAGTGAAACCAAGGACGGCGGTACGGCAGGGCATTTTGTTGGCGTGTTGTATGACGTGACGCAGATCAAGCGCTATCAGGAAGATCTTGAACATCAGGCCAACTACGACGCGCTGACAGGTCTTGCCAATCGCAACCTGCTCAATGAACGTACCCAGCAGGCCTTGATACAGGCGCGGCGCAATGATCAGGTCCTGAGTCTGGTGTTTATCGATCTGGACAACTTCAAGCTGGTCAATGACAGTATGGGGCACGGTGCAGGTGATGAATTGATTGCCAATGTCGGCACCCGTCTGCAAACCTGTATACGTGACGGCGATACGGTAGCGCGCATAGGCGGCGATGAGTTTGTGCTGCTGCTGACGAATCAGAATCCGGGTGACAGCAGTCCCTCGGTGATGCAGCGCATTCAGTGTGAGTTGGTTAAACCGATGCTGATTCGCGGCCAGGAGCTCGTGGTGACATGCAGTATGGGGGTTGCCCGCTTTCCCGAGGATGGGGAGGATTCGGAATCCCTGTTGGCCAATGCAGATGCGGCGATGTACCGGGCTAAATCGAATGGCCGCAACAACTTCCAGTTCTACACGAAGGAAATGAACGCGACGACCGGCGAACGTCTGTCGCTGGAAAATGATTTGTGGCATGCAATGACGAACAATGAACTGTTCCTTGTTTATCAACCGCAAATCGATTTTCGTGACGGCTCCGTCATCGGTATGGAAGCGCTGATACGCTGGCAGCATCCAAAACGCGGGCTGATCTCGCCGATAGAATTCATCCCGATTGCTGAGTGCAACGGCTTGATTATTCCAATTGGGATCTGGGTACTGGAAACTGCCTGCAGACATAATCTGCAATTGCAGAAAGAAGGCTTGCCGCCGATACGCGTGGCTGTCAATTTGTCGGCGCGCCAGATAGGCGACAAGGATTTTGTCGACACGGTTCGGGCGGTAATCGAAGCCACCGGGCTGGATCCGTCTTACCTTGAGCTGGAAGTCACCGAAAGCATGGTGATGCACAACGTCGAAGAAGTCGTGGTGATCTTGAACAGTCTCAACGAGATGGGGATTCAATTATCGCTGGATGATTTCGGTACCGGCTTTTCCAGCCTAGCGTATCTGAAACGCTTTCCTATCGATCGTTTGAAGATTGATCAATCTTTTATCTTCAATTGCGACAGCGATCAGGGCGATGCAATCATTGCACAAACCATCATCGCGCTGGCACATGGCCTGAAAATCAAGGTGATTGCCGAGGGTATAGAGAAGCAGGAGCACTTTTCCTTCCTGGAAGAAAATGGCTGCGATGAAGGACAGGGTTATTTCATCAGCCGACCGCTCGCATTCAAGGACTTGCGCGAGCTACTGATTGCCAGACTGAATCCCCATTAGTTTTTCGCATAGCCTTTAGTCCTGCAAATATACCGGCACCAGCCGGTTTTTATTTGTTCTGGCGCCTTGCCGCGAGCAATACGGACACTAGATTTGCCGCACGATGTGGCGTATAACTTCCGGCGTCGCGCAGCCCTTTTTACTTGCATAGTTGCCGGCTTGTTCAGTCCTTATCTCGTTAACCTCGTCAACATAGTCAACGGAGCATTGCATAGTGATACGACGCAAACAGGCATGGCGTGCCGTGATCAGTTCAGCCGCCGTGATGGTGGTTGTATTGCTTGGCGGATGTGCGAGTTCTACCGCGGACCGCTATCGCACGGTGCGGCATGAAGCGGCTGCATCCGGATTTGCGGCGCTGCGTTTTGGTGCTGCACCTCCGGTAGTCGGAATGCTGCGTACGTCGCAAAATGACGATCTTCTGCCGGACACAACATCGTCGGTCCTGTGGGTCATGATTGAAGGGGACGGCCGTGCCTGGTTGAGTATGCGCGAACCTTCACAAGATCCGACCCCTGTCGATGCAGTCGGGTGGCGCCTGGCACAAAACATAGCCAGAAAGAACGTGCTGTATCTTGCGCGGCCTTGCCAGTTTCTGTCTGTCACTGAACTTCAAGCGTGTTCTGCAGACGACTGGACTAGTGCGCGTTTTGCTGAAAAGTGGATAGGGCGTTTGAATACGGCGATCGACGAGGCCAGACGTACTACGCATGCCGATCGGATTGCGATTGCCGGATATTCCGGCGGCGGCGTGATGGCAGCCCTGATTGCGGCGCGACGCAATGATGTTGCGCTGTTGATTACCGTGGCCGCGCCACTTGATCATGCGGCGTGGACTGCATATCACCAAGTGTCACCATTGACCGGTTCGCTTGATGTATTGTCTGTCAGAGAAAAATTGATGCACCTACCGCAGTTGCATGTAACGGGAGCCGACGACAAGGTCGTGCCGACCTTGTTGCTGAAGGATTTTTTGCGTGCTTATCCGAATGATGCTCCGGCAGAGCTCGTGACTCTGCCGGGTGTCGATCACCGCATGAGACCAGTGATCGATATCAGTCGCATCAGAAGTTCCAGATTGCTTTCGCAGTCAATTGATGACCTAGATATTTATCCTTGATTTCCATATCGTAGCCAATTGCAATCGTCGTACCTTGTGTGGTCACATTGCGATAACCGAATCCCAGTTGCAGAGCATCGCGACCCGGTTGCACGCCGTCCAGGCGGAAGGATGGCCCGCCGCTAGTGAAGCTCGCATTGACCGCTGGCGTATCTGCAAATTCATGCAGGTAGCGCGCACGTAGTGTCGCACCGGAGGAGGCACTCAAGCGGTTGACGAACTCCATGCCGAACACGCTTTGTGCCGAGTTTGCACTTGTGCTGCCAATGTTTTGCGCAGAGGCACCGCCGCTTTCTGAATACGCGCCGTTATCGAGGTGGCCAAAACGCGCACCCATCAACCAGCGGCCGCTCCATTTTTCATCCAGTACGAACGGAATACCATATTCGACACGCGCGCCAACCTGGTAGCCTGAGTACTTGCCATTTACCGTTTCAGTAAAGCCAGGAATGGTGACCTTGCGTTGGCTGGAGTAACGGTTGGTAGAAACCGCAACACCTGCATCCAGCGTGTAGCTGGTATCGGTACGACTGAAGTACGCTCCGACGTGGATCGACTTGACGTCGGTATCGTCGCCAGCGCGGCTATCCTTGCCGTCGCTGCCGGCTTGCGTATAACCACCTGAGAAACCGACCATGTCGCGAGCGTTCAGATCGTACTCATAGCCAGCCGCGGCGCCTTGTGCATCGAGGTCGTAGCCGTTTGCACCTTTGCGTGCATCCTGTGACGCAATGGCCGCCAAACCTTGCAACCAAAAGCGATTCCCAACGGAGTCACCGCCCGCCAAACCGGTCTTGCCCATTGCCAGCGGACTGCCGCCTCGTGCACTATCGATGCGATTGTCGAAGGCGGAGAACACGCTGCCCTGTGCGGCGCTGGCAGCAGATTGTGCAGCGGCATTGGTGGACGGTGCCAATTGCGAGGCAGCTCTGCTGACTGCTGCTGCATTGGGCAGAGATTCAAGTGCGTTCAACAGTTTGATGCTGGCTTGCGAGCCTGTGCTCAGCATGGTTTCCATGCCGCTGGTGAATGCGCTACCGTTTTGTGGTGCCATGGAGGCCAGACTTTGTTGGCGATGTGCGACCAGCTTCAGGTCGTTGCCATCTTTTACCATCGTATAGGTCAGGAAGGTTGAAGTGCTATTCAGCGTCAGGTTGGCGGCAGTCGCGCTGAGTGTACCTGCGTTGAGCAGGGTAAATGTCGCACCATCGCTTACGTAGCCATTCAACACAGGACGTATGGTTGCACCATCTGTCAGCGTTGCCGTGCTTGTCACTGCAAGTTTATCGCTCGCACCGTTTGCGCCGACGCGTGCTTCGAGTATGCCGCCCGCTGCTTGCACATAATTTCCCGCAACACTGACGGTGCGAAAGGCCCCGCTGTCCGGTGCTTGCAAAGTGCCATTGATGGTGAGATCGGTTGTCGTGAATGATCCGTTGACGCGCAGATTGCCGCCTAGAACGGTGATGCTCTGGAAGTTACGCAGATTACCGTCGGCGAAATTTTGTGTGCCATTTGTTTCCAGAGTATTCGTGCCCGTGCCGCCATCGACAGCGCCGATGACTGAACCGCCAAGCAGACGCACGGTGTCGTTACCCGTACCCATGTCGATTGCAAGACCGTTCTTGCCTTCGATGCGGCCATAGTTGATTAGCGTATCGTCGCCTGCGCCCATCTGGATGGCGGCACCTGCAACTGTGCTGTTGTTTTCGCCTAGGCGCATGGCATCTGCACCGCCAATGATTATGCCGGTGGCGTCGTTGGTCAGTTTGTCGTTGAAGTTGCCGATCAGACCGATGGCGACTTTCTTCTCACCGGTAATCGTTCCTTCGTTGACGATGATGGCGGCTGCACCAGTGGCCGCTGCGGTGCCATCAGTATTGATTGTGCCGCGGCCCTTTATCGTTTCACTCTCGTTAGTTACCGTTGTTATTCCAGCGATAGTTGTCGTCAACATCCCGTCTGAGCCATTGTCAATGAGAATGCCTTTGGATAGACCGTAGATTGTCGCGCCTGCGCGATTGATGATGGTGCCACCACCGGCAGCAATGCCATCTGCACCATTTGGGTTGCCGCCGGAATCCAGTCCACCGGCGCCCAGGCCCTGGATACGGCCGAAATTTTCAACATAAGCTACGCCATCGATATCGACGCCGTCGCCGTCGCCATTGCTTGTCGTGAGGCCTAGTCCTTCATGGTCGTATACATTGCCTGCGCCTGCGTATTTTCCGGTGATGGTGCCGTAGTTGATGACGACGCCATGTCCATCCAGGCCTACGCCTGAACCATTGTTGCCGGTCAATACACCGTTGGTGTAATTAATGATGACCGGGTTATCGATTTTTACATTCGACGTGGTGACTCCGCCTACGACCTTGTCGAAAGTTACGCCGTTCGAAGCGGTAGATGTGACTACAAGACGGTCGACTCCGATCAGGTCCGCGTCAGCAGTTGCAGCAACCGGGTCGCCGCCATCGATACCATGGCGCGGACCGGTGATGGTGCCGTAATTCAGGATGGCGACGTTGGAACGGCCGTTTTCAATAGCGACGCCGTCAGCCGCCGAGAAGTCGTTGACGCACTTGTTTATCGGGGTCTGCAGATAGTTTGGGCAGCTCGTATTTACGAGCCCGGTAGAGAATATATTTCCATAGTTGGTCAGCGTGAAATTGCTTCCGAGACGGATAGCATCATTGGCATCAGAGCGAATGATCGCAGTCGCATTATTGACTGAGCCGTTGATGATCTGGTTATTGGTTGAGGTGAAGTTCGCATCCGCCTTGATGGCGCGGCTGCCACCGGGTGTTGTACTGGTCTGCCAAATCGTGCCCTGATTATCAATCAGATAGCTACCAGCAGCGCGATTCATTCGGATGACTTCGCCGCCTGTTGCCGTGATTAATCCACCCAGGTTGTTGGTGAGCGTGAATATGGGGGTGCCGGTGTTGACGTCAATCGTGCGTGCTGTACCGGTTTGACTGATCGTGCCCGAATTAGTGAGCGTAGAGGTGCCTGCATTGATGGTCACTGCGGCTGTCGCTCCAGAAGTTGTCAGCGTTCCACCTTGCCGAACCACGCCTTCTGCGCCGGTGAGTGACTGTGCACCCGCCGTCTGACCGGAAAGTACATCAAAAACAGTTGCGGGCGCTGCATAGGCATGCACAGTAAAAATGGCTTGCAGCGCAAGCACAAGTGGAAGCGGGCGCAGTTGCGGATGGCTGAAACGCATTTTGTTGTCTCCGAATAAATTGCCGGATTATGCGTAGCACTTATGACAACTTGATTACCGTTTTATTACCATTTGGTGAAACGCCCACATTGGCTCTTAATAATTTCTATAAGCGCTCTGGTTATAAGCAAATGAGAATTCCGTCATTGTCCTCTCGCATCACTCAGGTATCCTGACGGGCAATTGTTGCCGAGCTTTAAGGCTGACGTTATAATGAGAATAATTCTCAAGTAGTTCGCTATTTGCGCCGATGAGAATCCAACACTGCAGCGTATCTGCTCACTTGCCTGATACCTGCGACAGTTCAGTCCCGGCTGGTAAAATACGCGCTCCTTTCCTTTTGGAAACATGGGAGCAAGTGGCATACGCCCACAGATTGCTGTCCCGCGGGTGTGCGGTTTTCGTGGTTTTTCGTATTTATGTTTACGACGATTTGATATTTAGGATGTATTGATTTTATGGCCGCTTTTGACACTGTTAAGATTTTGACCGTTCATCACTGGAACGACACGTTGTTTTCCTTCACCACGACGCGTGAGCCAAGTTTTCGTTTTGAAAGCGGTCACTTCGTCATGATCGGTTTGCCTATCGATGGCAAGAACGTGCTGCGCGCCTACAGTATCGCCAGCCCATCGTGGGAAGAGCATCTGGAATTCCTGTCGATCAAGGTTCAGGACGGTGCACTTACCAAGCATTTGCAAAACCTTAAAGTAGGCGATGAATTGCTGGTAGGCCGCAAACCAACCGGCACGCTGGTGATGTCGGATCTGTTGCCGGCCAAGCGCCTGTTCCTGTTCGGTAGCGGCACTGGTCTGGCACCTTTCATGAGCATCATTCGTGATCCGGAAGCATATGAACGTTTCGACCAAATCATTCTGGTCCACGGTGTGCGTTTGGTGAGCGAACTGGCTTACAAGGATTACATCGGCAAGGAATTGCTGGAGATCGAAGGTCTGGGAGAGGAAATCGCTGCCAAGCTGCTGTACTACCCAACCGTGACGCGCGAAGCTTTTGTCAATGAAGGTCGTATCACGACTGCGATCGAAACCGGCAAGATGTGTGAGGACCTCGGTATTCCTCCACTCGATCCATTGACTGACCGTGCGATGATTTGCGGCAGCCCCGACATGTTGAAAGATACTGCTGCACGACTCGACAAGTTGGGCTTTGAAGTGTCGGCCGGTATTGGTCAACCGGGCGACTATGTGATCGAACGCGCATTTGTCGATCGCGGCTAGTTCTTCATTTCCATCGAATCTGTTCAAGCTAATTGATTCGAATGAATCCTGGTTTTGCTGCATTGATGGCGGTGAGTACAAAATGGCGCTGGATGTTTGTTTAAACATCGGCGCCATTTTTTTATCTGCAATCAGTCAACATGCATATTTGCCGACGGTGCAATCCGCATGAGTATCCAGCCGTATATCTTCTTCACAATTCTTTACCTTGCAGAAGCAGGGATTCGCTTGATTAAGACAGGCGGACTCGCTATCGTTACCACCTACCAAACGTTTTACGACGTCGCCAGCCGTTCCCTTGCAACATCCGGATAGCCAGCCAGTTTCATGCAGCATGCTTGAATAGACGGCTTGGAAGCGCCAAATATGTGCCGCCCAAGATGAATGCAATCTTGCTTTGTCCCAGTTACCTGATTGAATAACCCCACACTCTGAATGCCATTGTCTATGAAGTCTTTTTCCTCTTTCCTCTCCACTTTGCGCCAACGGGCCTTGCATCGTAATACCTTGCTGGGCGTGTTGATCGTGCTACTGGCAACCGCCGGTTACTGGGGATGGCACAAGTTTTACGCGAAGAAAGACCCGCTTGAAATTTATCAGGTCGCAGAAGTCCAGCGTGGCGATATTCAGGATCTCGTGACGGCGACCGGCACCGTGCAACCACTGGAGTATGTGGATGTCGGTGCACAGGTCTCGGGGCAATTGAAAAAACTGCATATCGAGGTGGGTTCGGTAGTGAAGGAAGGCGATCTGCTGGCGGAGATCGACCCGACAGTGTTTCGCGCGACGGTGGATGCGCGTCGCGCAGGTTTGCGCAATCAACAGGCGACGATGAAGGAACGCGAATCCAACCTGGCACTCGCCAATTTGCAATTTACCCGGCAAAAGAACTTGATGGCAGCGGATGCGACCACAGCAGAAGCGCTGCAGACCGCAGAAGCGACCTTGCGTGCAGCCAAAGCGCAGATCGATGCATTGCAAGCACAGATAGAGCAAACGCAATCGACCCTGCGTGCGGATGAAGCCAATCTCAACTACGCAAAAATTTACGCACCGATGGCAGGTACTGTCGTGTCGCTGACAGCACGTCAGGGGCAGACGCTGAATGCCAATCAGAATGCGCCGACCATTTTGCGGATTGCCGATCTGTCGACGATGACCGTGCAGACGCAGGTGTCGGAAGCGGAAGTCGGCAAGCTGAGTAAAGGCATGGAAGTATATTTCACCACGCTGGGTAGCCAGGGCCGGCGCTGGTATGGCGCCTTGCGCAAGATCGAGCCTACGCCGACTGTCACCAACAACGTTGTGCTGTACAACGCACTGTTCGATGTTCCCAACAACAACCAGGTATTGATGCCCAATATGACCACGCAGGTATTCTTTATCGCGGCGACGGCGAAAGATGTATTGCTGGTGCCGACTGCGGCGGTGACGATCTCGCGTGGTACCGGCAGCGCAGCTGGCAAACGCGAGCGCGGCGAAAATACAGGTAAATCGACTGACGCGAAATCTGCCGATGCCAAAACAGCCAAGAGCGCTGCAAACACTGCAGTTGCGACAAAAGATCAGCAGGCTGGCACTGCGCAAAGTGATTCATCGCTTTCCGATCTGACGCCGGAAGAACGTCGTGCTGCATTTGAAAAGATGTCGCCTGAAGAGCGCGCTGCCATGCGTGAGAAACGTCGCGCATTGCGTGAAGCTGCAGGAAAATCAGGCGACTCGGCTTTGGCGCAGAGTGATCAATCCGTCGCCAATGCAAAATCCAGAGCCGGCAGCACAAAATCCGCTGCGGCCGACAAGATAGATCCGCTTGCTGCAACGTCCAATATTGGCAGCCCCCCGACGGGCTCTGCGTCTACCAGTGGCTTCGCCGAGCAAAGTACAACCCGTGCTCCCCGCAGCGGTACGGTCAAGATCATCGACAAGGATGGCAAGATCGAGCAACGTAAAGTGGAACTGGGTGTAACCAATCGCGTGCAGATGCAGGTGGTCAGCGGATTGGCCGAAGGTGATACCGTCATCATAGGCGTCAAATTGGCAGCGCCCGGCAAACGCGCGCAAGGTACGTCCGGCGCTGCCGGTATGCCGCCTGGCATGGGTGCAGCCAGCTCTGGTCGGGGTCGTTAATGAATAAGGAGCTTGATCCAGCCGCCGTGCACATTGCGGAGGTCAATCGCCGTGACGCCGATGAGATTCCGTTAATCGAGTTGCGCGGCGTAACCAAGACCTATCGCAATGGCGGGCTTGAAGTCGAAGTGTTGCACGGCATCGATTTGAAAATCTATGAAGGCGAGTTTGTTGCCATCATGGGTGCATCCGGTTCCGGCAAATCCACGCTGATGAATATTCTCGGCTGTCTGGATAGGCCGACCACCGGCAGTTATCACTTCATGGGCCGCGATGTTTCCGGTTTCGGACGCGATGAGCGCGCTCTGTTGCGACGCGATGACTTCGGTTTCGTTTTCCAGAGCTATAACCTGATTGCTTCGGCCAGCGCTGCAGAAAACGTGGAAGTGCCGGCCATGTATTCCGGCTTGCCGCCGGCTGAGCGGCATGCGCGCGCACAGGCTTTGCTTAACGAATTGGGCTTGGCCGAACGTTCCCATCACAGACCGAATCAACTATCCGGCGGTCAGCAACAACGTGTATCAATCTCCCGCGCGTTAATGAACGGCGGCCGCATCATTCTGGCCGATGAACCGACCGGTGCACTTGACAGCAAGAGCGGTCAGGACGTGATGAAACTGCTGGCGGATCTGTCGTCACGGGGCCATACGGTTTTGTTGATCACACATGCAAAAGAGGTGGCTGATCATGCGCAACGCCTGATCGAAATCAAGGACGGTCATATTCTTTCTGATCCCGGTCCGGCGCACCCATCACCCCTGCAGACGGATTTTGTACGCCCTGTTGTCGCGGGCGTGGGATCACGACTGACTGATATGGTCGAAGCAGCAAAGATGGCGCTGCGTTCCTTGCGGGCGAATTTTTTCCGTTCGGTACTGACCTTGCTTGGCATCGTGATCGGCGTCGCATCCGTGATCGCGATGCTGGCAATCGGTGATGGTGCCAAAGCGGCAGTGGTCGAGCGCATCAGTGCGATGGGGTCCAACTTGCTGCTGGTGAGGCCTGGGGCGCCGAACCAACGCGGCTTCAGCGGCACGGCGACACTGGTGGTGGACGACGTAAAGGCAATTGATGAATTGCCGAATATCCTGGCGGCGATTCCGGAGCAGAGCAGTAGCGTCACCTTGCGTTTTGGTACGTCGGATACCGCCACCAGCGTGACCGGTACCTCTGCCAAGTTTCCCCTCGCGCGCCAATGGCCGGTTGCGCAAGGCACCTTCTTCAGTGAAGAAGACGAAATCAGTTATGCGACTGTCGCAGTGCTCGGCAAGACTACGTCCACAGCATTATTTGGCGACCAAAATCCTATCGGCGAATTCGTGCTGATCAACAATCTGCTGTTCCAGGTGGTGGGCGTGATGTCTGAGAAGGGCGCATCGCCGATGGGGTCGGATCAGGATGATGTGGTATTTGTTCCTTACTCCACTAGCAGTCTGCGTTTGTCGGGACAACGTTACTTGCGCAATGTGACGGTCGCTGTCGAAGACGTGGATCGCATTGACGAGACGCAAGAAGAAGTCGACAAGCTTTTGCTGGAACGCCACGGGACCGTCGACTACCAGATACGCAATATGGCCTCCATCATGGAGGCGATGGAGCAGACCCAAAATACGCTGACGATACTGCTCGGTTCGATTGCCGCGATCTCCTTGCTGGTTGGCGGTATCGGTGTGATGAACATCATGCTGGTATCGGTGACGGAACGGACACGCGAGATAGGCATACGCATGGCGACCGGTGCGCGTGAGAGCAATATCATGCAGCAGTTCCTGATTGAAGCAGTAGTGGTATCCGCCATTGGTGGCGCCATCGGCGTCCTCTTCGGTCTGGCGACGGCCGCCGTGATTGCGGCGTTCGGCACCCCTATCCAATATTCGGCAGCACCGGTCTTGCTCGCATTCGGTTGCGCGTTCATGACGGGCTTGCTGTTCGGTTATTTACCCGCCAAGAAAGCTGCACAACTCGATCCTGTGGTCGCGTTGTCGGCAGAATGAAATGACAGTCATGACTTCACGTTTATATACAAGCCGCTTCGATTTTCGACGCACGCGTCTCGCGCTGGCAGTCGCTGTTGTGTTCGCACTCAGTGCCTGTGCGCATAACATCGATGCCAGCAAGCCTGATGTGGAAATTCCCGCCACATGGGCCGAGGCGGCACCCGCCGGCGTGGAGTTGCAACGCGACTGGTGGCGCGGGTTTGGCTCTGAGGAATTGTCTGGATTGATCGATCAATCGCTGGCTGGCAGTCCGGACCTGATCATTGCCGCAGAGCGCGTAACGCAGGCGGAAATCGCTGCACGCAGCGCGGGTGCATCGTTGTTCCCCTTGCTGACTGTGAGCGCCAGCACTGATGCCGGCCAGATCAAGCCGGGGCCGAATGGCAGCGGCTGGACCCGGAGTGAAGCGACCGGGGTTGCGCTCAGTATCAATTACGAAGTGGATGTATGGGGGCGCGTGGCAGCGGTGACACGCAGCGCGAATGCATCGCTAAACGCGACTCGCTATGACCTGGAAACCGTGCGTCTGACACTGACTACCGGTGTTGCAAATGCCTACTTCCAGACCTTGGCCTTGCGCATGCAGTTGCAGGTGGCGCAGGAGAATCTGGCGATTGCAGAAAAGCTGTTTGCCATTGTTGAGGCGCGCTATCGTTTCGGTGCGGCTTCTGCTCTGGATGTCAGCCGTCAACGCAGCACGGTATTGGCACAACGCGCCACCATCTTGCCGCTGCAGGTGCAGGAGCGGCAAACCGTTAGCGCCCTGGCGATTCTGCTGGGTCGTCAGCCGCAGGCGTTGCAGGTGGCAGCCCGCAGTCTGGATACACTGGCGATTCCTGAAGTCAGCGCCGGCCTGCCTTCGACGCTGATCACACGCCGTCCCGATGTTGCGAGCGTGGAAGCGCAACTGCTGGCCGGTTCCGCCAATGTCGCTGCTGCACGCGCAGCCTTGTTGCCGACGATTTCGCTGACAGGCGCTGCCGGCAATTCGAGTGCGGCCTTGCTGGCGCTGGGCGACCCAACTTACAGCATAGGCATCGCCGCATCGATAGTGCAAACGCTGTTTGATGGCAATCGTCTGCGCCTGCAGGTCGAAACCAATGAATCCACGCGCCGTCAATTGGCGGAAAGCTATCGCCGTACTGTCTATACTGCTTTGAAGGAAGTGGACGATGCGCTCGGCAATGCGACGCGCAATCGCGATCAGGAACAATCGCAGATCGAAATCAGGAAAGAAGCCTTGCGTGCATTGAGCTTGTCCGAGTTGCGCTATCGCGAAGGTGCGGATGACTTGAACAGTCTGCTTGATGCACAGCGGACCTTGTTCACGGCTGAGGATAGATTAACGCAGCTGAAGTTGCTGCGCCTGACCGGCACCACCGATGTCTTCAAGGCACTCGGCGGCGGTTGGGACAAGTCCCAGGTCGAAGCGCGATAATTGAGGACGGTTGATGCGGCATGCCATCAACCGTTCGTCCGAGGGTCGTTACGCGGATTGCACAGCAGGTGCGCGTGTAATCCGATACATGGTTCCCAGCAGAAGCGTGATGGCCAGACTAGGTAGCGCAGAACCGACTTGCGGCCACAGCATAGGGCAGATGTGGAAAGCTGCGATGCCGACTAGCCAGATTGCAACTGGCACCATATTCACGGCTTTATCGGTTGCGCGTCCATGTTTCGCCAACTGCGAAATGACCACGCCGAACAAGGGAACGAATACCGAACTGAGTGTCAGCAAAAACGGTTCCAGTCCGTGCATCGGCAGTATCAGTGCACAGCCGGTGGCGACCAATGCAAGCGCAATTCCCCAAAAGCGTATCGTGAATTTTCCATTCAGGAAATTGAGCGAAACCGAACCGGAATATACATCGCCGTAGGCGTTATCCATTTCATCAATCAGTATCAACCCCAGAGCAATCAAACCACCTTGCGCCAATAACAAAGTCGTCATCAGGTCTGCGCCCGGATTGGAGGTGCTGACGATCAATACACCGAGCGCATGGCACCATATATTTGCGATGGCAAAACCCAGCCACGTGCCGCGGAAGGTGCTGGCTCCCGCCTTGCCGTAACGGGCAAAATCGGCGACCAGCGGTAACCACGAAACCGGCATCGCCATCACCAGGTCTATGCCCGCGAGTGTGCTCATGGAACCATCGCCGGCCCTGTTCCAGATCGCATCCAGACCTTGCGCCTGTGCTTTCAGGAAAAATTGATAGGTGAGCCAGATCAGCGACAGGATAACCAGTGGCAGGCCGTAGCGACCGACAAAGCGTCGGACCAGGCCGATCATGGAGCCGGTAGCGAGTGCCACCAGTAACAAGCCCCAGAAAATTGCCGTGAAATAGGGAATCCATGCGGCGTCGATACCGGTAGTGCCTTTAATCAGTGCTGTCGTACCGTCGCGCATGACGACCAGTTCAAATGCGGACCAGCCTATCAATTGAATGATATTCAGGATGACAGGCAATTTTGCGAAAGAGGTGCCGAGCGTCTGGCACATCAGGATAGGGCTGGACAAGCCGCGCTGGAATCCGATGTAAGCGACCCAGCCGAGCAGCGCAGCACCTAATAGTGAACCTGCAATGATCGCAAACAATGCAGTTTGCGTACCGAGTGCGGTACCCAGGAAGGCGCCGATCTGCATGACCAGCAAGCCGACCCCCAAACTGAACCAAAGTGCAGCGTGATCGCGGAACGAGAATACGCGTTCGTTTGCCGGAATCGGTGTGAAGGCGGTATTGCTTGCTGCCGCAGGATTGTTTGTTAATGCCATCATCTTCTTTCAAAAGGATGGCAGGTCAGCCGGTTCTGCGCCGTGGAGGACGGCGATTGATCGCATGCTTTCCTGCGCGAGGATTACCTCAATCAGGTTCAACGGGTATCTCTCACCCGCGCATGTTTTTCCGCGCAGGACCCCGAGCCAGGTATTTCAAAACTGGGCGCTACTTTGATCTAAAAATTAATTATAGGCAAGCCATACGTGGCTATAACCGCTATCTGTCACGCCATGGATCAGATGAAAGGATTTTTGGAAAGGGAGGAAAGAGTCGGGCTGCACAATGAAGCAGGGAGGGGGAACAGCCCGACGGAAACACGAAATACTGTATGAAAAAACAGTATAAAGCTGCCGTCTTTAAATGTCACGTGTTAATGATGCTGTCTGGATTACAGGCTCATGAAGGCCGGCATGAAATAAGGACAGGAAGAAAAACGCCCCGCTGAAAGCGAGGCGTTAGTAGGCGATGCCACAGTCAATTTCTTGATCACAAGCCCAGGCGCTTAGTCGCTTCATCCATCACTTGCTTATTCCAGGGTACAAAGCCGGTCATGCCGATTTTGGATAATGCATTTCTGCCAGCTTCATTTTCAGACAAGGTGAGCAACAGGTTTTTGAGTTTTTCTCTATCGGATTCGCTGAGCTTTTTCGATGCGAGAAATTGTTTTACTGGAATCGGTTTAGTTTCAGCCAGGACGCGACCACCTTTGGCGACCCATGCTTTTGCGACGGCAGCAGAACCAGTGACACCAGCCTCAACAAAACCGTTTTCGATCATGAACGGCACTGCATCCTGATAGCGAGTCGCGGTAAAGAATTTTTCAGGTTGCTGGAAATTCAGTTCGCGCAGATTGGCAGTAAACATCACCGTGGTAATTGAATCCAGCGACGGCACACCGATTTTTTTACCGCGCAGATCCTGCATGGTTTTCAGCGGTGATGTATTGGATACGAGTATACGGGCACGATAGTCGGTAAAGCCCTTGGCGCTGGCCAGGCCTTCATAGTCATTCTTCTTGACTGCCTGCAGACCGATATGTGCCGCGTGTATGAAGGCGATGTCAAATTTGCTTTCCGCCAGGCCTTTCGCAAAGTTCGTGCTATCGACGCTTTGCAGTTTCACGTTTTGCTTGAGTTCTTTCGCAAGCAATTGCATCAGGGGTTTGTAACGTTCGCTGGCAGGGCCACCATCCTGATATGTGACGCCTTCGTTGACAGCAAGCACAAGATCTTGCGCGTAAGCAGAAGTGATGCTGGCGACCAGCAAGGTGGTTGCTAAAAGAGAGGTCAATTTCATAAGCTGTTCTGGATGGAAAATGTCAAATATAAGCATGCCGAAAACCGGGCTCGGCGTGGGTTGGAATTTAGGGGCGAAAAAAACGCATTGCAGAAGCAATGCGTTGGGGGAGCAAGCGCATGAGAGCGCTAACTGGTTCTTACAGGCCGAGTCTGGCCGCTGCTTCATCCATTACTTGCGGATTCCACGGAACGAAGCCGGTCATGCCGATTTTGGATAATGCATTTCTGCCAGCTTCATTTTCTGAAAGGTTGAGCAACAGGCTTTTGAGCTTTTCTCTATCGGATTCGCTGAGCTTCTTCGATGCGAGGAATTGCTTGATTGGCATAGGTTTGGTTTCTGCAAGGATGCGACCGCCTTTGGCAACCCATGCCTTTGCTACGCCGGCAGAACCGGTAACTCCCGCTTCAACAAAACCGTTTTCGATCATGAATGGCACTGCATCCTGATAGCGGGTGGCGGTGAATAATTTTTCTGGTTGCGGGAAATTCAGTTCACGCAGGTTGGCGGTAAACATGACTGTGGTGATTGACTCAATCGATGGCACGCCGATTTTTTTGCCGCGCAGATCCTGCATCGATTTAAAAGGTGACGTGCTTGCCACCAATATGCGTGCCCGGTAATCGGTAAATCCTTTGGCGGTTACCAGACCTTCGTAACCATTCTTTTTGACTGCCAGCAAACCGACGTGGGCCGGATGTATGAATGCAAGATCGAACTTGCCTTCGGCCAAGCCTTTTTCAAAGACTGAATATTTGTCTACGGATTGCAATTTGATGTTCTGCTTGAGTTCTTTCGACAGCAGTTGCAGCAAGGGTTTGTAGCGCTCACTAGCGGGACCGCCATCCTGATAAGTTACACCTTCGTTAACTGCAAGGACAAGATCTTGTGCCGCAGCGGAATTAATGCCGGCTGCCAGCAATATCATTGCCAACAAAGATGTAAATTTCATAAAGGTCGCTCCGTTTGATTATTTTTCTAGGGTAACTAATTGTAGAGGGAATGTTACATTAAGCAACCAAAAGCAACGGAAATTTCTTGGTTCGCGTGACAAAAACGCACAATAATTTATTTGATTTACATGAATAAATAGGGTTTTCTGTCATTGCTGTGGACAGCATTGCGCGATGAGAATGAGTTGCAAGACGTGGGGCGACGACAACGACAGAACGTTGATGTCACGCAGAGACTTGATGATTTGAGAATTGAAACGAAACATGGCGCAGCGTGCGTATGCATGGCGCCATGTTTCTAAGTTGCGGTGATGCGGATTCGATCAAATTTAGTCGGTCAAATTCGTCCGGTGATCAGCATGATGAGCAGGATGACGACAAGCAAGCCGGTAATGCCGCTGGGAGCGTAGCCCCAGCTGCGGCTATGGCCCCAGGTTGGCAGGGCACCGACCAGGATCAATATCAATACGATGAGCAGGATTGTTCCGATAGCCATGATTTTTCCTTGTAATAGTTATAGTGTGAGCAAGCGCTGAATCTGTTGGCGAGTTCAAGGCAAGCTTGAACGTCGTGAATTCAGCATAAAAGACCCTGCACATTTCCACTGTGCGTTGCCGTACAAACAATTCTGGCAGTATGCGAGACAATCTTTACTTCATCTGATGTCCTGCTTTTGCCGTGCGTTGTGTCTCAAACTTGTTGCGGCGAGCCCTCACTTCTTGAACCTCACATTGAAAGCGCGCACATCATGCAAATTCGCACACTGTTATTCGTCATCATACTGGCCGCGATCGCGACCTTGGCTGCATTGAATTGGACCACCTTCAATACGCCGACTGACCTTTGGCTGGGAGTTGCGACCGTGCAGGCTCCGCTAGGCTTGGTCATGCTCGGGCTAACGGCCTTGCTGGCGGCGTTTTTTCTGGCATTGTTTATCCAGTTGCAGTCTTACTCCTTGCTGGAATCGCGTCGCCATACCAAAGAACTGCAAGTGCAGCGTGAACGCGCCGATCAGGCCGAGGCCTCGCGTTACACGGAGTTGCGCCAGTTCGTTGAATTGGAAATGCGGGCCATCGACAAGCAGAACCTGGAATTGCGCGGGACCTTGCTCGATCGTCTGGATCGCCTGGATACCGGCATTACCACGGCTATCGAGCAATCCGGCAATACCGTTGCGGCGCACATAGGCGAACTGGAAGACAGGCTGGAGCGTGGCAACAATGGCATAACGCCGAACCGCTTGGCGTGAAGGTATGAATGACTCAGATTTATTTCCTTGTGGAAATAAATCTGAGTGTTCTCCCGGAAACATCGGTTAAACTACCGGCAATTCAACCACTCCGGGCATCATCATGGCCAAAGCCAGGCAAGTCGATACGAATGTCATCATCATCGGTGGCGCTATTGCCATTGTCTTGATCGGCTTGTTGTCGGTTTGGCTGTATTTTTCGTATAGTGCCCGCCCAGTGTCGCCGTCTACCTATGCCAGCTTCGGGCCGGTGGTGGTGCGCAGCACAGAGTTTTCCATCAAGGCGACCATCGCAGTACAGACGCGCAAGGAAGATGCGGACTGGCTGGCCAATCATAAAAAAGAATTGAATTTTGCATTGCAGGCCGCATTGGCGAATGTCGATCCTAAGCGTTTGCGTGAACCGGAAGGCATCAGTTACGTGCAAACTTCGCTGCGCGACGCAGCCAATACTGCATTAGATACCCGAAATATCGAAGAAGTGCTGCTGACAGACTTTATTGTGCAGGCACAGTAATTTTTGCCGGTTTGGTGGACAATGCTGGTTCGATCGACAGAATCACCGATACTTTGGGTATGAGCAACATAGACAATTCAGTAGATCTGGCTTCAGATCATCCTTCAAACAAGCTGGCAAATGACGCGCCTGCGCAGCCGCGCAAAGACGTGTTGCGCCCGGATTCCCCTTGCGCCGGTTATTGCTCTACTTCGCATGGCGATGAAATTTGCAAGGGGTGCGGTCGCACCTTTGACGAAGTAATTAACTGGATCATTTACGACGAGGCTGAAAAAGCGGTCATCTGGGCCAGACTTGAAGCGGCCGGCTTGGTAAAACGATAAGCGTTTCTGTTCATGTAATGCGTGGGCTCCTTTGAAGTAACGAAATCCGTCCTTATTCCATAGCCACATTAGACTTCAGGGCCAAGAGGCGGTAGACTTTAGCCCTTTTCGCAAGGGCTATTCCATGTCCACTACGCCCGCCACCCTCATGTCCGATTCCGCAATACCTGATTCTCAGATCGATACAGGACCTGAAGTAGAAATACGTTCCGTCTCCGCCGACCTGATCGAGCGCGAAGTCGCGCGCCGTCGCACCTTTGGCATCATTTCGCACCCGGATGCGGGTAAAACCACGCTGACTGAAAAACTGTTGCTGTTCTCGGGCGCGATCCAGCTTGCCGGTACCGTCAAGGGACGCAAGAGTGGTCGCCATGCCACCTCCGACTGGATGGATATCGAAAAGCAGCGCGGCATTTCCGTCGCCAGCTCGGTCATGCAGTTTGAATATCGTGACCATGTCGTCAACTTGCTTGATACACCTGGCCATCAGGACTTTTCTGAAGATACCTATCGCGTATTGACTGCAGTCGATTCCGCATTGATGGTGATTGATGCCGCAAAAGGGGTGGAAGAACAAACGATCAAACTGTTGAACGTTTGCCGCATGCGCAACACGCCCATCATCACCTTCATGAACAAGATGGATCGCGAAACACGCGATCCGCTGGAATTGCTGGATGAGCTGGAATCGGTGCTGAAGATAGAATGCGCACCGGTCACGTGGCCGATCGGCATGGGTAAGAACTTCCGCGGCGTGTATCACTTGCTGCGCGACGAAATCATGTTGTTCGCACCAGGCAGCGAGAAGGCGGATCAAACCTTTGAAGTCGTCAAGGGCATCGATAATCCACGCCTTGCGGAGATGTTCCCGCTGGAAATCGAACAGTTGAAAATGGAAGTTGAACTGGTGCATGGCGCTTCCCATCCGTTCGAACTGGATGCCTTCCTCAATGGCACGCGTACGCCGGTCTTTTTCGGTTCCGCGATCAACAATTTTGGCGTGCGCGAAATTCTGAATGCATTGCTCGACTGGGCGCAGCCGCCGCGCGAACGCGACGCCACCGTGCGTGCAGTCAAGCCAACCGAATTGCCGTTCTCCGGTTTCGTATTCAAGATTCAAGCAAACATGGATCCGGCGCATCGCGATCGCATTGCATTCTTGCGCGTGTGTTCCGGTCGTTTCCAGCGCGGCATGAAGGTCAAGCATTTACGCCTGAATCGCGAGATCAAGGTGTCCAGTGTTGTCACCTTCATGGCGTCTAGCCGTGAGCAGGTGGAAGAAGCATATGCCGGCGACATCATCGGTTTGCCGAATCACGGCAATATGCAGATCGGCGACAGTTTTTCTGAAGGTGAATTGCTGCAGTTCACCGGCATCCCGTATTTCGCGCCGGATTTCTTCCGCGCCGTGCGCATACGCAATCCGCTGAAGATCAAGCAGTTGCACAAGGGTTTGCAGCAGTTGGGTGAAGAGGGTGCGATCCAGGTGTTCAAGCCCGTCAATAGCAGCGATCTGATTTTGGGTGGCGTGGGTGTGCTGCAGTTTGAAGTCGTCGCCAGTCGCTTGCTCAACGAGTATGGTGTTGATGCCGTATTTGAAGGCACCAGCATCAGCAGCGCGCGCTGGATTACCTGTGACGACAAGAAGATGCTGGCTGATTTTGAAAAGTCTTCAGCCGGCCATAATCTGTCTCATGATGCGGCCAGCAATCTGGCTTACCTCGCTAGCTCCGGCGTCAATCTGCGTCTGACTCAAGAACGCTGGCCTGGCGTGACGTTCCACGAGACACGTGAGCACGCGGCCAAGCTAGGCTGATTGACATGCATACCGTCGAAACGCATCGACGGTATGCAGCACTTCCTCTATCTCCGCCCCCCACCGCATTCCTGCGCACGTCAGCGTGCCGGCAACTTGCTTCGTTTGCCAATTCTTGGCATCGTGTGTGTGCCCGATTGTGCTGTTAAGTGGGTTGCATATTCGCTATCAGGATCATCATGCCGAAAATTTTCAAGTTCACTGAATTCTCGTTACGCGATCTGATTGTCACGGCCGGCCCGATGACGGTGTTGGTAATTGCTGCCTGCTTCATTGCTTACAAACTGGTCGATCCTGCACCGCCCCGGAAGGTGACCTTGTCTACAGGTCAGGAAAATAGTGCGTATGAGGAATTTGGTAAAAAATATGCGGAAGCACTGAAAAAATTCGACATCAATGTCACCTTGAAACCTTCACTGGGATCGCAGGAAAATCTGCAACGACTCAATGATCCGGATTCCGGCGTCGATATCGCATTTGTACAAAGCGGCTCGACTGAACATGCCGACGCGGAACGCCGAGGCCTGGTATCGCTCGGCAGTTTGTTCACAGAGCCAATCTGGCTGTTCTACCGTGCCGACAGAAACATCAGGGAGCTGGTGCAACTCAAGGGGAAAAAAGTTAACGTGGGGCCGGAAGGCACTGGTGTACCCAAGTTATTCAAGACCTTGTTGTCGGTGAACGGCATTGAAGCTGGCGATGTAAAAATGGGCGCGCTGGAAAATACGCCGGCAACGGTGGAGTTGGTCGAAGGGCGGATTGATGCGCTGGTTTTCAGTTCTGCTCCGGATGCCTTATTGATTCAGATGCTGCTGCAGACGCCGGGAATCAAGCTGTTTGATTTCACGCAGGCGGAAGCGTATTCAAGGCGTTTCCCGTATCTGTCGCATGTGATTTTGCCACGCGGGATAGTTGATCTCGGACGTGACTTGCCACCAAAGAATTATCATTTGATCGCACCGACTGCAACCCTGGTTGCGCGTCAAGACATGCATCCAGCCTTGGTCGATTTGTTTGTGCAGGCTGCGGCTACGATTCATGGTGGCGCAGGCTGGTTCCGCAAGCAGGGCGAATTTCCAAATGCGAGTTATACGGAAATCCCCGTGGTGGCTGAAGCAGAAAAGTTCTATCGCGCAGGGCCGCCGTTTTTGCAGCGCTATATGCCCTTCTGGCTGGCGAATTTTTTCGAGCGCATGTGGGTGGTGATCGTCGCGCTGGGTGCATTGATTCTGCCCTTGTCACGCATCCTGCCGCCGCTCTATGTATGGAAAGTCCGTTCGCGTGTGTATCGCTGGTATGGACAGTTGCGTACGGTTGAGCAATTGATCGAGGAAGTGCCGGTCGACAAACGCGCGACTGTTTATCCTGCGCAATTACGTCGCCTGAATGAAATCGAAGAGCGGGTCAACCAGATCTCAATTCCGCTATCGTTCGCAGATGAGTTGTATCGCTTGCGCAGCAATATCAATCTGGTGCGCAAGCGTATTCTGTGGCTTAGCGAAACAAAAACGTAACCGATGCGGCCATGATGTCAGGATTGACTTGCGTTGCCTCAGGCGCCTATCCAGGGTAGTCCGGCCTTGCACCAGCCGTTGACGGTTTTGCGATGACCGTCGGCGTCCTTCTCGCCTTCAAATCCTTCCAGTACGTCGAAACAGTTTGCATAGCCGTGTTCAGTCGCCAGCTTGGCTGCATGGCGCGAACGGACCGCGCCGCGGCACAGGAATAGCAATACGCTATCTTGTTCCGCGACTTGAGCAAGCTCCTGCAGGAAATTCGGATTCGGCGCGCCACCCGGATACAGATTCCATTGCACGGCAACATGCTGTTCCGGTGCAATATTCACGCGACCTATCCAGTCACGTTCTGCGTGGGTACGCACATCAACCAGCTTGACCTTGGGATCGCTTTGCAACAGCGCATAGGCTTCCTGTGGGGTTACTGCGCCGGCATACGGTAATTGATTGCTTTGCGCGCGTGCGTGCGCAGTAGCGAGAATATCTGCAGGTTTTGTCATGATGCGAGTCTGAGAAGAATGATGCGTTTAATTATAGATGAGTGCTTGTCGTCTGTTGGTGGCGAGCCCGCCTGCATTCACATTGTTGCTGTTCGCCTCTTCTTCTAAAGGTCAGATCAATGCGTGCTTGGCACGCGCCGGAGCCTTCTTGCTAGTTTGGCGTCGCTTCTCATCTTCTTTTTCGATTTAGAGCAATAAAGTGCCTTCCACCTCGGATAGGTGACTTTGCCTTAAATTGTTACCATTGATCGACACGGTATCTGACGAGACAAATGCGGGTTTTATACAGGCCTTGTCTCAAATGATGGTGGCACGGCTTTATTGGTCATGATTGCACCAGAAAAATGCAGTTCGTTGATCGAAAAAGAGAATTGCACTAAAGATGTGCGCATAAATAATTTTGCACCATTTAGGTGATATTTGAGCGCTGTTCCAAATTTACTTATTTGCTTGCTAAAACCCGCTTGCAGAATAAGAAGCAAGTTGCTCCAAGGAGGTGCGACGGGTGCATTATTCGTGCGGTTGATGGCATGGAATCTGCTATCATTTCGGGCGAGTTATGGTCGCACGCTGTTAAGGCACACGCACGGCACACAACCCATTAACTAATTTGTATCACTTTGCTCAATTTTAGGAGATTCGCATGGCAATGACGGCAGCAGAGGTCTTGAAGATGGTGAAAGACAACGAAGTCAAATTCGTTGATTTTCGCTTTGCTGACACACGAGGCAAAGAACAGCACGTCACCGTGCCAGTTTCGCATTTCGATATGGACAAATTTGAATCCGGTCATGCATTCGACGGTTCGTCGATCGCAGGTTGGAAAGGTATTGAATCATCCGACATGTTGTTGATGCCGGATCCAAATACCGCAAACATCGATCCATTCTTCGAAGAAACCACATTGTTTATGCAGTGCGACGTGATTGAACCGTCGGACGGCAAAGGTTACGACCGTGATCCACGTTCGATCGCCAAACGCGCCGAGGCGTATTTGAAATCGTCCGGCATGGGCGATACCGCTTACTTTGGTCCAGAACCAGAATTCTTCATTTTCGACAGCATCCGCTGGAAAATCGGCATGGACGGCTGCTTCGTCAAGATTGATTCGGAAGAAGCATCTTGGTCGACCGGCGAAAAACTCGAAGGCGGCAACACAGGTCACCGTCCTACAGTTAAAGGCGGCTACTTCCCAGTGCCACCAGTCGACAGCTTCCAGGACATGCGTTCGGAAATGTGCTTGATCCTGGAGTCGCTTGGCATTCCAGTTGAAGTGCATCACCACGAAGTTGCTGGTGCTGGTCAAAATGAAATCGGCAGCAAATTCTCGACACTGGTTGAGCGTGCTGACTGGACCCAGAACCTGAAATATGTTGTTTGGAACGTGGCGCATACCTACGGCAAAACAGCGACCTTCATGCCAAAACCTATCGTTGGCGACAACGGGTCGGGCATGCACGTTCACCAATCAGTCTGGAAAGACGGCAAAAACCTGTTCGCAGGCGACGGCTATGCTGGTTTGTCTGATTTCGCTCTGTACTACATCGGCGGCATCATCAAACATGCTAAAGCACTGAACGCAATCACCAACCCAGGTACCAACTCGTACAAACGTTTGGTACCAGGTTTTGAAGCGCCAGTCAAATTGGCATATTCGGCACGTAACCGTTCGGCTTCGATCCGTATCCCACACGTTTCGAATCCTAAAGGCCGTCGTGTTGAAGCGCGTTTCCCAGATCCACTGGCCAATCCATACCTGTGCTTCTCGGCTTTGCTGATGGCAGGTCTGGACGGCGTTCAGAACAAGATCCATCCAGGCGAGGCAGCATCGAAAGATCTGTATCACTTGCCACCAGAAGAAGACGCGTTGATCCCGACCGTTTGCGCTTCGCTGGAAG
>CAYOQL010000024.1:0-33189 GCA_964406085.1 uncultured Herminiimonas sp. | reverse complement strand
ATTATTGAGTCGATTGAGGAGTTGCGGTATTACCGCGAGCATTTCATTAAGGAGTAATTTTCTTAAGGAATAAGAGAGGAACGGATGCGATGGTGGCGTCCGTTTTTTTTATTTCTGTTGAGATGTGAGTTCGGCGCTTTGGGCTGAAGTTTGGTGGTAGCTGATGGGCAGATGCCGGGGGTAGCCCGGCGGCTACTCACTTTTCTTGCTTCGCCAAGAAAAGTAAGCAAAAGAAGGCGACCGCACAGCCGCTGGCCCTTCGGGCTTCCCGTTTGTGCAAATCAAAAAATGGGAAGCGAACGAAACTCGCCTTCGGCTCAGACAGCGTTCACTTCTTTATCCATTTTCTGCTTCGCACAAACGGCTGCGTCACAGCGGGTAAGAGCAACGGCAACTTCAAAAGCTACTTTGAGGGCAATAGTTTTTCTAAGGCGTAATTTAACGTTTGACATGAGGGGTTAGGCGCCTGCGTCACTTCCCGTGCCCTGAATTGAGAGAGATATGAGTTCTGACACGCTCAAGGCCTGGCTGAGCTTGAATATTCATGATCTCTACGGTGTACTCCCCGCGTTTTAGCTCCAGCCAACCAATTGTTCGTGTCTTCTTGTTCGCCAGATCGTGAGACGTTACACACAGAGAAACGAATGTTCGCTCTAGTACGACTGCTCGATCGTTGGCCTTATGGACTACAACTTTGAACGGAATTGGGCGGCCTAGGCCGACGCGACTGCTTTCCGGTATTTCTTCGTAGCGAACTTCTCCGAGACACCTTTCATCAAACCTACTTCCTACGATCTGATCATTGAGTCGGGCATCGGCGGACTCAAACTCGAAGGTGACTTCTAGTGGGTATTTCTTGTCGACAGGCGCCACGAAGGCCTTTGAGGTAATCGATTCAGCTATTGAAAGAGCTATAGGTTCGTTTGAGAACAGAGGCGGAAATGCGCAAAGCGAAGTGGCCCACATAACCGCGCCGATGACCGGCTTCTGACATAGAGAGTAGGTAATAGGACCCATGGGCACTTAACGTAATATATGCCGAAAACGCTGCGGGATAAAATGGCCGCTGCTGCATACATCGCTCACGATATTTTTCTGAAACCGTTGTGCCATATTGCGCTCCTCACACTTCCTGTGTTTTTACGGATAGTTAAAAGAATCGCGAAGCCTAGCAACGCTCCATCTATATTCGTACGAATATAGATGAAAGCAGAATTGTGAAATGCTTACTCAGCAGTTTCAGCACCGCAGCACTTCTTGAATTTCTTGCCGCTACCGCATGAGCAATCATCGTTGCGGCCGACCTTCGGTGTTTCGCGCTGTACGGTTTTTACTGCGGACTTGCGGTGTGGCAGCCAGAACTTGTGGATTTCTGGAATCGCTGCTTCGATCTCGATCGTCAGTTTGTGGCATTTGACCGGATTGTCGACCAGTACCATTTCTTCTTCTTCGATTTCTTCCGCGCCCAGCAAATAGATAGGGCGCATCAGCGGGGCAATATTCGATGTATGGATAGGTTCCCACGCTTCTGCGCGCAGGCTCATGCCGAGGTTGAAGCCCCAAGCCCAGGCTTCGCCGTCCAGCACAGGCTTGCCTTCCCATTCATGTTCGCAGAATAGCGGTTCGTATTCTTTCGGCGCGACTTCCAGCGTGATCGCGATTTCGTTCATGAAACGGGCGATCAGCGCGACGATGCGTTCATATTCCTTGTCATTCTTGAATTTCGGTATCGCTTCGGCGTCTTCGCCCCAGACATGCGGCAACCATTCGGCCAGCGGCACTTCTTCCGGGCCGACTACCAGCGCGGTCAGGTAACCGTGCAGCGAGTCCATCGCCATGCAATCGTCGGCGGTGCGATCAGATAGCAGGAACTTGTCGAGTTCGTCGAATTCTTTATCGGAGAGGGGCTGGTCGAGATGCATGATGAGTTTCTTTGTGGATGTGCAGAGCCGAAGTGTATCAGTATGAGGCGCCATATTTAAGTGCGATTGTGGAAATCCGTGACAGACGCGGGACTTGTGTTCCAGCGGAAACGTGTCGATGAAAAATGCGCTTGCACCGTACAATGCGCAAATGAATGAATCCCCTGTCTTGTCTTCGACGTCATCTTTTACGACGCTCACCCCCGATTGCGTACTCGATGCGCTGGAAAGCGTCGGTTTATATAGTGACGGCCGCCTGCTCGCCCTGAATAGTTACGAAAACCGCGTCTATCAGATAGGGATCGAGGACGGACCGCCGCTAGTCGCCAAGTTCTACAGGCCAGCGCGTTGGAGCGATGATGCGATTCTGGAAGAACATGCATTTGTCGCTGAACTGGTCGAGAGGGAAATCCCGGTAGTGCCGGCGATGACGCTGGCGAATGGCAAAACGCTGCATGAATTTTCCGGCTTCCGCTTTGCTGTCTTCGCGCGGCATGGCGGCCGTGCGCCCGAAATTGACGATCCGGCGACGCTGGAATGGATGGGGCGTTTTATCGGTCGCATTCACGCCGTCGGCGCCTTGCAGCCGTATCAACACAGACCCGCCTTGAATATCGCCACCTTTGGTGAAGAACCGCGTGATTATCTGCTGGCCAATAACTTCATTCCCCCAGATCTGCTCGACGCGTATCGCAGCGTGATTGCGCAGGCGATCGATGGCGTACGCCGCTGCTTCGATAGAGCCGGTGACGTGAAGAGCCTGCGACTGCATGGCGACTGCCATATCGGGAATGTATTGTGGACCGATGCGGGGCCGCATTTTGTCGACTTTGACGATAGCCGCACCGGGCCGGCAATACAGGATTTGTGGATGCTATTGTCCGGCGAGCGCCGCGATATGGTGCGGCAATTGTCCGACGTATTGGCAGGCTATGAAGATTTTGCCGAATTCGAACCGCGCGAATTGCATTTGGTCGAGGCCTTGCGCACGTTGCGCCTGATTCACTACGCGGCGTGGCTGGCACGGCGCTGGGATGATCCGGCCTTCCCGGTCGCCTTCCCGTGGTTCAACACGCAACGCTATTGGCAGGATCGGATACTGGAATTGCGCGAACAGGTGGCGCTGATGGATGAAGCGCCTTTGTGGACTAGTTGATATGCGGGTTTTCCATTGGTTCACCAGCCTGTCTAACCATACCATTGAAGCTGCCAGCGAGTTCGCGCAAGCCAAGCTGCGCGCATTTAACGTTACGCCGTTTTGTCTCTACATGATTCTGGCCTGGCATTTCCAGTGGCATAGCGTCTCTAAAAGCGTGGCGATCGGCGCGGCGGGCTACATCGCCTACGCATTCATCTGGATCGCGGTTGTGCGTTTTTCGCTGCTCGGTGTCACGCTACGCCGCACGTTGGCGGCAATCCTGGATCAGGCGCTGCCCGCCCTGGGCATGTACCTGGCCGGCTATATCGCGGGTTTGGTCGCCTGGGTTCCTGCGCTGGGATCGATAGGGAGCGGCTTGCGTTACGGCACCAAATACACCTGGTTGTCATCGATAGTGGGTGGCCCGCTGATGGCTGCGGCTTTTTACTTTTCATCCGACTGGAGCACGATCCCCTCAGTCGCCGGCGGCATTGTGCTGGTGAACGTATTGGTGCCGCTGTATGTGGTGGCACTGGTCCAGAAACTGGAAGATGCCAAGCAAACCTTTGAGCTGCGTGCCGCCCACTTCGAGGAGGCGACCAAGCGCGACTATCTGACCGGATTGCTGAATCGCGCGGGCTTCGCCGATGAGTTGGAGCAGCTGTTTGGTTCGGGTGCCGCATCGGGCGAAATCGATGCCGTGCTGCTGCTGGATCTGGATGGCTTCAAGGCGATCAACGATGCCTGCGGCCATGCAGCCGGCGACGCGATACTGAAAGAAGTTGCCCTGTCGCTGACGCATTGCGTGCGCATCTCCGACAAGGTCGCGCGCCTCGGCGGTGATGAATTCGGCGTGCTGCTGCGTCATATCGTCAGCGAAAAAAGTGCCGAAGCGGTAGTGGCAAAAATGCTGAAGGCGATTGCCGAGATATCGCTGGCGCACAAGGATTTGCGGCTGGGTGCCAGCGTCGGTATTTGCGTGCTGCCGCATGCAGATCTGCGTACGGTTGAAGACGTCTTGAAAAGTGCCGACTGCCTGATGTATCAAGCCAAGGGCGCGGGCAAGAACCAGTTCCGCACGGCCGCCGCGGCATCAATGGCTTTCGCCGGCTAGCCCGCAGCCCGCGCAGTCGGCGCGCTGCATCTTAAGCTCAAGCTCAATCCGCTTGCAAATGCGTTTTAAATCTTTTGCGCGTTTTTGGCCAAAGCGTCCAGCGCCGCGATCACCTTGTCGGCAGACGCATCGCTATTGGCGATCAGCACTGCGCGTTCTATCGCATCGTCGCGTTTGGTCTTGGCGAAAAAATTGAGCAGGTAATCACCGTTTTCAATTCCTCCGCTATTTCTGCTGTCATCCTTTGCCAGCCGGCGCGCGTACCAGACTGCGTAACCGTTCGACTCTTCGCAGCAATACACTTCCACCGAGTGATGCGGACCGAGCGGAAATTCGTCCGGATCGGTGTGCCAGATAGTCTTGCGCCACAGATGGTTCTTTTTTGATTCGGGAATCTGGTTCATTCTTCGGTACCTTCAGCATGTTCTGTAGAGGATGCGCGGAATGTTAATTGCGCGCTTTTCCCATGATGATACAGCCAACGCCGCGTTTCAATATTGTGCAGACAGGTTCAATCGGCCTTTAATTTTTTCATGCATTGCTGTATGGCTTCGTTGACCTTGTTACTGTTAAACGGCTTGACGAGAAAACCGTTTGCGCCGGCCTGCAGCGCTTGCTGTACATGGCTGACCGTAGCCAGTGCACTGACGACAATCACTTGTGTATTTCTGCACTGCTCACGGATCTTTTGCGTCGCCTGATGGCCGTCGAGTTTGGGCATGTCGATGTCGATGAATGCGATATCAGGCTGATGCTCGATGCAGAGTTCGAGCGCCTTCTCGCCATCGCCCGCTTCACCGGCAACCTGGTGATAACTTTCACGCAACAACATGCGCAAAACATTACGCGTCATTCTATCGTCGTCGGCGATGACGAAATTGAGCTTGGCTGGTGTATTGATCAATGGATATTCCTGCTACTCAATCGTGGTGACGCTCGTCAATGTTTGCCTTGCGAGCTGCCGGGTTCGGTCTGGATTGCCCCATCCAGCATCGCATGCAATTTTTTCTCGATGCGTGCGTATTCAAGCTCGATTGCTTTCAAGCGTGCAGGGGCGTCATCCAGTTCGTGATTCTTTGCCTTGATTTCGAGGTCTCGGCAAAGAGCTGCCAGTGCCGTTGCACCCAGGGACGCATTGCTGCCGCACAAGACATGTGCCAGTCGTCCCGCTGTCATTGCATCCTGTTCGGCTATCGCTGTTCTCAATGCAGCCAATCGCTTGGGGCTGTCGCCAAGAAACAGTTGCGCAAGCTCGGCAAAATCGTCGCCAAACATTTGTTGTGTTGCATCCAGCTCGTCATCTTGTTGAATCACCTTCATGCTGTTACCCGCAGTCGCCGGTAGCCAGCGCATCAGCAACTCGTTCAGGGAGCGCAGCCGTATCGGCTTGGCGATGAAATCATCCATGCCGATCGCCAGGCAGGTATCGCGTTCATTGTGCCGTGTGCCGGCCGACCAGCCGATGACGATCACATGGCTGTCGCCAGATTCCATCGCGCGCAACAAGGCCGTGGTTTGATAGCCATCCATCTGCGGCATTTGGCAATCCATCAGCACCAGGTCGTAATGCTGTGCATGAACCAGTTGCAGAGCTTGCTCGCCGTTGGATGCGGTATCGACCTCGCAGCCGAAACGCGCCAGCATTTGTCTGATCACCTGCAGGTTCACCGCATGGTCATCGACGGCCAGAATGCGCGCATGCGAGAAGCTGGCAAACACTTCAGTATCTTCCTCACCCGGCTGCGCGTGAAATTTTGCATTCAGTTTTGAGCCCAGCCGCACACCGGCGCAGACGAAGCGCGGCGCATCCTTTTTTGCGATGCAGGTGCATAACATGCGCAAGGTATTGAGCAGCATGGTGTGCGAAGTCGGTGTGGGCAACCATGCAGAAAACCCTGCATGTGCGAGCCTGTTTGCATTGGATCGGCTGTGTTCATCGCTGATCAGCACCAAAAGCGCATCGCGATACAGGGGCGAGTTGCCGATGGCGCTGCCCAGTGTCTCGCCGCTAATTCCCGTGAGGTTTTGATCCAGCAACACGATGCGATAGGGATCACCCTCTGTCACTGCCTGCTCCAGTGCAACCAGAGCATCTTGCGGCAGCGCGAAACTGTCTATGCGGACCGCGCGGTGCCGCAGTTTTTGTTCGATGCGCGTGCGGTTATTCGCGTCTGCATCGACTAGCATCATTCGGATGTCGGCCACAGGATCGTTGCCTGCCTCTGATGGTGTCTCGTTGCTGCCATCCTGATGCGACGCCAGCAACTGATCGACTTCCAGCAAGAGCGTGTCGGCGCTGTCTTGCGCCAGATTGATCATTTCCGCTTGATCAGATGGCAGCTCGTTTTTGCGGATCATCTCCAGCGCACCGATGATGCCGTTCATTTGCGTGTTGATCATGCGTTGCAGCGCATCCACCCGCAGCAGCGGCAATTCCGTGCCGTCCGATACATTGCCTTGAGCGACGCGGCGGCGCTGCAAACGGATTTGCTGCGCCTTGGTATGCGGCTTCAGGTTGAAGCGGATGGTTGAGGACATGATCTCTCTGGGATGTTTTTCAGCATCATCTGATATGGCAGTTGGACGTCTGTTCGGTTCAAATGCTGCGCCTGTGCACATCAAGAATATAACAAAGCATGGCGCAAATGAATGGATAGCGGGGCTTTATTTTATTGCAACAGTCGCATTCATTCATGTAATCTTGCTGCGGCCCGTGATCAAAAGAAAATTCAATAAAAAATTAGTTAAAGAATTCGATATACAAGCGCAGCAAACACAGGTCGCACTATCCATCATGTCGGCAGCGAGTATTCAAGCGGAGCAACGCCGAGCCATGCGGATGCAATACGAGTAAAAGAAAAATCAAGATCGTAACCAGGGCTGCACAAGCGAACCAGCTTGGTGCCCGTTCCAAAAGTCAATATCAGAAGCCTTAGGCGCTGCTTTGATGGGGCGTCTTTTCTGCGTACTGATATTTCCGTGAAGGTGTCAGTTGTTGCAAGGGGAGAGTGCATGTCCAATATCGCTGGAAAAGCCTATGCCATGAATGTGATCACACCGATCCGCTGGTATATGACTTGGATTAACAAGGTCATTTTCTGGGTGGCGCTCAAAATGCCATCGACGCTCAAGGGTTTGATCACGCTGTCGCTGATTCACTACGCGCGCTGGGTCATCGTCGGGCGCAAGCAGTTTCCGCATCTGAGCGAACGCCAGCCTGAGGAAACGCTGAATTATTCCTACATGCTGTTCTTCAGCAATTTCAATGGCAGCTGGGCGCAGTACGTCGATTCCTTCACGTTCTCGATACCGAGCGGCCTCGATCTGTTCTGGAAATGGAATATCCGTTACCCGCGCTCGGTACCGCTGACGCCTTTTCATGAATACATACAGTTCAACCAGATCCAGACCGATCACTATTACAGCGCCTATCCGATGGCCGCATCGAATGACGTCAAGTCGGCCAAGACCCTGACAACCCAACTGCTGGCCTTCGACGCACAATACAACGATGCCGCGCCTGACGAGTTCCTGAAAAAATACAAAGCCCTGCTGCGCAGCCTGCAGCACGATATGGGCACCATGCAACCGTTGCCGATTGTCAGCCTGGCCGACCAGGCCAAGGGGGATTGAGATGGCGAACATCAGCGGCAACGCCTACGCATTAACCTGTCTGTGTCCTATCGAGAAGGGTCACTACCACGGCACCGCCTACAGCGATGAAGTCAGGCACCGCCTGCAGAACTGGGGTTTGCTCGAACACAGCCCGATGGCCAAGGTGCCGCAAACCTATTTGTGCCGCTACTTTGTACTCGACGATGTGTATTACGAATCGCTGGCCGGCACCGAATTCGGCGGCACCTTCTACGACTTCATGTCCATCTTCTCGGACAAGTTTCGCCGCGCAGCCTTGCCGCGTGAAGATCACCTGAAGTCCAAGTACATCGTTTTCTCCTGCAATCTGCATGGCGATCTGGACGTCTATCTGCGCGGCATGTGGGAAGCGATCAGCGACGACATCCGGCACATCTGGCAATTCTGCTACGGCTTCGATGAAGTCAAGGATGCGGAGTCCTTCGTCGCCTACATCAAGAAGTGCCAGCTGAAGGCAGCCTTGTTCTTTGTCGGCTCGAACGACGATCCCCTGCCCGAACAATTGAAGGCGCTGTACCTGAAGCAGGAATTCTCGCGCTTCGCCGCCGAGCATCAAGGCTTGCCGGCAGCCGAGCTGCAGCAGGCGTATCAGGTATTCATGCAGCGCGTACAGCCGCTCAATCTGGCAGGACCGGCGTGGATGCCCGGCCAATCCGCCCTGTAAACATCAAAGGACAAACATCGTGGAAAAACAACTCGATTTGCTGGACATACAGGGCAATGTCATACGCGCTTACGGCAGGTACAACTTTCCGGTGGCGCGCTATCTGTTCCTGAATATTCGCGATGGCCAGCGTGCGCGCGAATTTGTCGGTGCCGTGACGCGGGAAGTCACCACCGCCGTCAAATGGGATGACGGCCCCAATCCTGTTCCCAAGCCGCTCGCTACCGTCAATATCGCCTTCACCTATCAGGGTTTGAAGCAGCTTGAATTGCCGCGCGCGTCGCTGATCGGCTTCCCCATGGAATTCGTGATGGGAATGAAGAAGCGCAAGGACATACTCGGCGATGACGGCCGCAGCGCACCCGAACATTGGGACCCGATCTGGCGCGACAATCGCGAAACCGATTGGGACAAGGATGTGCATATCTGGATTTCGATCAACGGCCAGACGCCGGCCGCGATGCAGCAGCGCTACGAATGGCTGCAAGATCTGGTGGCGCGCAGCGCTGACGGCGTGGCGATCCTGTCCGGCCATCGCGGTGACGATGGTGCCGAACACCTGCTGTTCCAGGATGTGCACGCGGTGGTGGAAAATGGCAAGCCGACCAGCAAGGAACACTTCGGTTATACCGATGGCATCGGCGATCCGGTCTTCGAAGGATTGCCGGGGCGGGCCGAGCGCGTCATCGGTCGCGGCAAGCAGATGAAGGATGGCACCTGGGCGCCGCTGGCAACGGGTGAATTTATCCTCGGTCACCGCGACGAAGCCGATGAATATCCGGCCGCACCCGCACCGCAACTGTTGTCGCGCAACGGCACCTTCATGGTGTATCGCAAGCTGCATGAAAACGTCGGCACCTTCAACGCCTATCTGGAGCAGGAAGGCGCGAAATATCCGGGCGGCAAAGAACTGCTGGCAGCAAAATTCGTCGGCCGCTGGCGCGACAATGGCGCGCCGCTGGTATCGGCACCGGACGCCGGCAGCAAGGCGGAATGGGATGCAAAATTCATCGCGGCCAACGCCGTCGAGCGCGACAAGATGTTGAGCGGCTTCACCTTCAATGACGACATGAACGGCGCGAAATGTCCGTTCAGCTCGCATCTGCGCCGCATCAATCCGCGCGCGTCGCTGGAATCCACGCCCGATGCATTCGAGACGCCGGGCGCACTGGCCAATCGCCGTCGCGTGATGCGGCGCGGCCTGCCTTACGGCGACGTCAAGGATGCGACACGCGACGATGGCAATCACGGCATCGTCATCATGATGATCAGCGCCAGCATCAGCCGCCAGTTTGAATTCGTGCAGCAGCAGTGGATCAATTACGGCAACGATTTCCACGCCGGCAACGACAAGGAAATCATCCTCGGCAACCATGGCGCGGATTTGACTAGCCGTGCGGTGCTGGAGGTTGAGCCGGACAGCGATGACGCGCCGTACTTCCTCAACAAAATTCCGCGTCTGGTAGAAACGCGCGGTGGCGATTACTTCTTCATTCCCAGCATGACAGCGCTGCGGATGATCGCCAAAGGGATAGTTGATCCGACTTGATGACGAATTTCAGGTACTCAAGCAAGGAAGGTAAGTAAGGAGGGCCGGGGATTGCTGCTGCGATTTCCGGTTGATCTGCAGTGTGCGTTTGTGGAGTGGTGACCGGATCACGCTATGATGCATCCCTATGAACGCCCGCATCGACACCTTTGTGGCACCGCCGTGTGCCGACGAAATCGCCATCCTCTATCAGGACGACGCGATACTGCTGATCAATAAACCCAGCGGCTTGCTGTCGCTATCAGGCAAAAATCCGCTCAATCTGGATTCAGTGCATTACCGTCTGGTCCAGCAGTTCCCAAAGGCCTTGCTCTTGCACAGGCTTGATTTTGGTACGTCGGGGATCATGATCGTTGCGCTCAACAAGGCGGTCGCGGCCAATATCAATCGCCAGTTTCAGGCGCGTACCGTGGTCAAGACTTATCAGGCGGTATTGGCCGGGCACGTCGCTGCCGATGAAGGCGATATCGAATTGCCGATTGCCAAAGTCCCGGTGAATTTTCCGAAGTTGAAAGTTTGTTTTGAAACCGGCAAAGCTGCCAGTAGCCATTTTCAGGTACTGGATAGACAGACGGCGCCTGATACCACGCGGGTGTTGTTCACGCCGAGCACCGGACGTACTCATCAGTTAAGAATTCACAGTGCTGGGATGGGACATCCTATCTTGGGCTGTGATTTGTATGGGACGCCTGACAGTCAGTGCATGGCCGGTAGACTTTTGTTACACGCTACAAGTGTGGAGTTTAATCATCCTGTTACCAGAGAGCGATTTTTGGGCGTAAGTGAGTGTCCGTTTTAGCCCAGTACTTTTGCGGCGTCCGTGCAAATATTATTTTTATATCTTGAATGTCCGCTTTCGATACAAAACGAACAGTCAGTACTTAAACGGTGAATGACGTCTGTTGGTAACTGCGGCTATTGCTCAGGGAGGCTCCCCGCCTTTTACTCTAGAGAATTTGGTTAGTGATGGATTGGTTCCGGTGACTACTTAAAATTATCTCGCTTATTAGCATTGAGAGTGTCCGTAAGGCTTCATCAACTTGTGCACAGTGTTCATAATTAAATTACCTACTAAGGAACATACCTATAAGCAGTGTTCTGGTGATTCTCCGAAAGGAGAGCCTTACGGACATCCTGCGTAGATCAAACGCAAGATGAATGATATTAACTAGTAATGAAAAGACTGCATTAATCTTGCCTACGACCCGGTACGGGGGAGAACTTATATTTGATTGGTATCAGATGAACAAAAAGATTTTTAGCAACTTTTTAGTTATTATCAACATTGCCACAAAGAAGTCATGATCGATCTTAAGGGACTCTATGATAAATATGACGCTTTCAGATGTAGTCGACGTTTTCTCTAAATCGGGGCGTCCAAAGGCCACAAAAGTTCGGCAGATCAAAAATCGTGAATCTTATCAACCCGCGACCGACTACTACCGTCCGCTTCGGATAGCCTTAACCGATATTCACGCTAACGACAAAGATCGTAGTGCCCTCGCTGCAATTCTGCCTTCAATTACAGACCCAAAGAAGACCGCGAATTATCACGAATTGGTTGAAGCGTATGGGAAGTTTTGGGGACGAAAGAAGATTGGATGGTTCACCCCACCACGAGGGTCATATTCCAACAGCGGAGTTGAGATCATTGTGAACCCAGAATTGGGGTTGATAATTGATGGGCAAAGAGTCGTTGTTAAGCTTTATATGAAGAGTGACGAAATCTCTAAAGCACAGATAGAGCTGGTTCCAGTACTGATGGAGCTTGTATTGCGCTCCCAAGTCTCCGATACCGTATTAATGGCGCTTTTGGATGTTAGAAAAGGCAAACTTCATTACTTAGGTACAAGCTCAATAGCAACTTCAACTGCAATGATTAACGCTGAGTTGTCTTATGTCGCAACCCTATGGCCCAGTTTATAGAATCGTGAGAACGCAATGACCGAAGAATTATTGAAGAAACTTATATTGCAAGACGGTGACACGCTTATTCGTGAGGACCATCGAACTAAAGGTCCGCTTGGAGAAACCGAGATTGACACATATGCAGTCTTGAATGTTTCAGGCGAAAAGGTCGGTACGGTTGTCCATACAGAGCACACCGCAATTAAAGGCTTTGCCAGAACGCAGACTATAGAACAAGTCGATCTTGATGGAAAATCATTAAGAAGTGCTCGATGGTAAGCCTTCACCATATCTGAACTTAATTCACCTGATAATTAGTTCAGTCGCAGAAAAAAAATCAGTACATTGGAATTTTTAAATTGACCAAATAACCTTGGGTTGATAACTCCTTTAAATCCTCATCATTGAGGATTCCCAAAGACAGTTTTTTGGTCATAGCTATAGCTTGACGGTCGGTAGTAGCAGTTATTGAGAGCCGAGCCGTGAAGTCCCTAACACCATCACTTAGTTCTACGTAAAAATTGTTGTTCGCAGAGCCGTTAGCGGGAACATTATTGGAATCAGAACCAAAGTGGCGCTTGATTTTTCCGTTTAACGTCGCGTCACTTCGATAATCCCATGCTGTGACATTGTCGAGTTTCAATGCGAGTTTAAATGCGCCCGTATTTTTAAAAGTGCACGCCACTAGAACCAGCGCTAAGCTCTCCCGCGTAGTTGTGCAGGCAACGTTCAACGCTGGACGTAAATCATTAGTCAATTTCGCGAAGTCTGGAGTCAGCCTCGCCTCATCAACTCGGGTTGTCCTCTCGTCGACCTTGTTCTTAATATTTTGATTCTTTTGGTTGCTAATGGTTTGCTGAACCATCAATGCTAGTTGAGCTTGATTGGTAAGGGCATTCAAATCAGCAGTGCGTTGTGCATCTTTTGCCAATTCTGTTTTAACTTTATCTAACTCAACAGTCTGTTGATTGAGGGCTAGGGTTTGCTTCGAGAGGTCGTTTCGAACTTTCTCAACCATATAATAGTTAAGACCAAATGCCGCTACTGAGGATAATGCCGCGATACAAGTAGCGATTAATGGTAATCGGTTAGATACGGTGTGCCAGATAGACGAACGTTTGCTAATCGTTTTCCAATTTCTTTTATTATTCATCGTCATTTAATGAGCCAAGTAGATTGGCATATTAACTTTTATTTGCGCGTGGAAACCGCGCTGCCGCTATTTGAGGCGCGCTCTGAAATGAATGGGAACGTTTATGGACAGAACGGATAAGAAACGAGCATAATGTTTACTCAAACTGTTACACACCTATGCACCACAGGGCACAGCGGCCAGATTGTAACTTGTTGATTCTAAAGGGCTCGTGGTCCACGGTTCGATTCCCGCCATCTCCACCAATATCAAATGTCACCCACGTGTGTGCAATGACGCTATTCCCATAAAAATCAGCCCCTTAAAACGAGCTGATTTTTTACTTTAAAGTTCCTCGGTCTGGAACTGTCTGGCTGACATTCAAACCGTTAGCGAAATCCTTGTTAAATTTCCCAGCTAGTAGGCTCCCGCCGCAGCACATTATTCCGCTCATGTCGAAACGTAGAAATCGCATCGTAAACAATCTTGCGTGCACGATTGATGCCACCCAAAGGTCGATGCGCAGGCAAGCTGTGCCAGGGCGTGAACGATAAGTTTTCACCAAAGCTGCGCTGCGCTTCGCTGTCGAATTCCTGTGGCGGGATGCGTATGGTGGCGACTTTGCGGAACGGCGATTCCGACTCTTTCCATTCCTTGCCCGGATCTTCTATCGGCATATTGCTCGCATCGACTTGTAGTTGCACGGTGAAGTCGAACACGGCTTCGCGGTGCGACAGTTGGCGCACCATCGCTTGTCGTAAATAATCCGGGCCCGGAGTGTCGGGGATCTCGTCTGCGTGCGTGACATGCGGGATCGCCGAATACTTGACTGCCGTCTCACCGAACAGATACGGCGTCGTGCTCCAGTAGCGGGTTTGCAATGGGTTGGCGAATTTTTTCAGCGACTTGATCAAATTCCAGATGACGCGCAAGTGCGTGGTGAAGTAACTGATTTTTGCCCAGGTGCTGCCGGTCATCGCCTTGATCAAGCCATCGAATTCGGCCACGTCTTTGGTCACGAACACATTGGTGGTGATGACGATGAAGTCTTGTGTCTGCGCGTCGCGTTCGGCTTCCAGCAATTTGTCGCCGGCCACGCCCATCAGCTTGATCGCCATCCCGCGTATGTCGCGCGAGGTGTCGGGCTGGATGGTGCCGTCCTGATTGGAAAAACGTATCCAAGCCTGATAGCTGCGCGCTTCGGCAAATATCCCGATTCGCAGGTCGGCCGGCAAATCGGGCTCGATGATGAATTCGGCCTTGACCAGTCCGTGCATCTTGGGATGGGCATCGCGCCGCATGATGCCGGTCGGATTGTCTCGAATGATTTTGGCTTGCAGGCGCGCGGCAAGGTCGCGTGTGTCTTCTATCTCGTGGGCGGGGAAGATTTCTTGTGCGAGTGCATTGTTGGGCATAATTTATTATTGATTTGATACCGTATCGTTGCCGCGCAGCTGACATTTCGGGCTATATTACGTGGGGGCGGTGGACCCGGTAATACTTGGCTATCATCAACTGTAATTATTTTCTTGGCAAGAAAAAGCGACACAGCTTTCGTCACTCTGGATAGAAGCGGGGCATCAAATCATATTTCCACAAGCATCGAGTTGGTCACCATTGGCGAAGCGCGACGGCACGGTGAAAACCGGTTTGCATCGTTCGATGTTCTTCAGCCCATCGGTCGCAACCAATTCTGAACAGCTGCCGGCGAACGGCGCGCAAGGCACATATGACCTGAGCGCGGCGCTGGCACTGTTTGTCGCATTGATCCATGGCCTGCGCGACGTTCATCAGCGTACCGACCTGCATCAGGCGCTATGTCTGGCCAATCTGCGTTTGCTGCAAGACGGTTCGGTGGAGTTGCGCAGCGATGCCACGGTGCCGCTGGCTTACAGTTCGCCGGAACAAACCGGGCGCATGAACCGGCAGGTCGATTACCGCAGCGACTATTATTCGCTCGGGATTGTGGTGTATGAATTGCTGAGCGGTCATCTGCCTTTCGAGTCCGACAGCGTGATGGAACTGGTGCACAGCCACATCGCCAAGAAGCCTTTGCCGCCGGGTCGTCTTAATCCTGTGATTCCCGATGTCGTCGGCAATATCGTCCTCAAGCTGCTGGCCAAGAATGCGGAAGACCGCTATCAAAGTCTGGAAGGTTTGCTCAAGGACGTAGAGCGTTGCCAGGCATCGCTGGAGCAAAACGGCATCATCGAATCCTTCGTGCTGGCGCAATACGATGTGTGCGATCGGTTACAGATTTCGCAAAAAATGTATGGCCGCAATTACGAATACAGCCGCCTGCTCAATGCGTTCAAGCGCGTCGCTGCCGGTGGTGCGGAACTGCTGCTGGTCAGCGGTTATGCCGGCATCGGCAAATCATCGCTGGTCAATGAAATCCACAAGCCGGTGGTGGCGCAGGGCGGCTACTTTATCTCGGGCAAATTCGACCAGTTCAAACGCACGATCCCGTATTCGGCTTTCAACGAAGCCTTCCGCGAACTGATGCGGCAAATCCTGACCGAAAGCGAAAACCGCATCGCCGAATGGCGCGCCAAATTATTGAAGGCGCTGGGCCCCAACGGCCAGCTGATCATCGAAGCCATTCCGGAACTGGAATTCATCATCGGCAAGCAGCCGCAAGTGCCGCTGCCTGGCGCGACCCGCAACAGCTTCAATTATGTGATGCAGAATTTCGTCAGCGTGTTCACGCACTCTGATCATCCCATCGTCCTGTTCCTCGACGATCTGCAATGGGCGGATGCGGCCTCGCTGAAACTCATTACCTTGTTGATGAAGGATCTGGACGATCCCTGTCTGTTGCTGGTCGGTGCCTACCGCGACAATGAAGTCGATGTTGCGCACCCCTTGAACCTGACCATCGATCTGATCCGCAAACATGCGAGCGTCACCATCGTCGAAGTCAGCCCCTTGCTGGAAGACAGCATAGAAGAGCTGGTGGCCGATACGCTCAAGCGCGATTCGGTGGAAACGCGACCACTGGCGCAACTGATCTTTCGCAAGACGCTGGGTAATCCCTTCTTCATCGGTCAGTTCATCAAGAGCTTGCATAGCGAGACGCTGCTGCAATTTGAAGGCGGCGCGTGGAACTGGGATATCGAGCAGATCCAGGCGCTGAATATCACCGACAACGTGGTGGAGTTGCTGACCAAGGAGCTGCGCCGCCTGCCGCAATCGACCCAACGCCTGCTGACGATTGCGGCGTGTATCGGCAGCCGCTTCGACCTGCAGACGCTGGAAACCGTCAGCGAAAGACCACGGCAGGAAATCAGCGAGCTATTGCATGATGCGCTGCAAACCGGCTTGATTATCCCGTCTGAACACACGGCGGCGGCAGTCGCGATGGTGCCGCTGTCGTATCAGTTCCAGCATGACCGCGTGCAGCAGGCCGCGTATGAAGGCATCGCCAAACAAGAAACCGATGCGGTGCATCTGGAGATAGGCCGCTTGCTGCTGAACAGCCTGAGCGCAGCGGAACGGGAAGAGCAGATATTCAATATCGTCGATCACCTGAACCAGGGGCGCAGCCTGCTGGATGTGCAGGCAGAGAAGGACGAGCTGGCCAATCTGAATTTGCTGGCGGCCAAAAAAGCCCGCAAGTCGGCGGCGTTCGATGTGCATAGCGCATGCATAGAAATTGCTGATGAATTCGGCAGCGAAGAAGACTGGAGCAAGAAGCCCGGCTTCATGCACGAGTTGTACATGGAGCTGATTAACGTCGCGTTTGCGCGCGCCGATTATCGCGAAATGGAAAGGCTGTGCCAGATCGTCTGCGAAAAGAGCGCCACGCCGTCCGAGGTGATTGCGGCCAAGGATTATCTGATTCGCTGCTATGGCGCGATCTACAAGCCGCAGGAACTGATGAAAACCGGGATCGAGATGCTGGAGATTTCCGGCATCAAGGTGCCGGTCGATCTGGGCGAAAAAGATATACGCATTGCACGCCTGCGACTCAAGCTGGCGTTGCGCGGCAGGGATCCGCTGGAGCTGGCCGCTTTGCCGCCCGCCACCGATCCGCAGTATCTGCTGCAGCTGCATGCGACGATGGCGTTTCTGGGTTACGGCTTTACCTATCTGGCGGGTTCCAACGTGGTGTTATGGGTGGCGCTGGAAATCGTGCGGCGCTCCATCCGTTACGGTTCATCGCCGAATTCTGCGTATGCGTATGCAGTATGGGGACGCACACTCGCCGGCAAATTGGGCCGGCACGAAGAGGGCTATAAATTCGGCAAGGTTGCCGAGCAGCTGGGCGGCCACAAGCGCTTGCTGGGTGCGGTCGGCATCTTCCACGGCATCATTCGCCATCATCGCGAGCACTTGCGGCTGTCGCTGGAGCCCTTGATGGATACCTATGTCAAGGCGATGGAAACCGGCGACCGGCCGGGTGCGATGGTGGCACTGTCATTTTCGGATGCGATACGTTTTCAGTCCGGCGGCAATGTGCAAGATGCATTGGGCACGATACGCAAGGACATCGATATCTATCGCAAGATGGATTACGCGGCCCTGCTCGGGGTGATGATCCCGTGGGCGCTGCTGTTTTCGCGCCTGGTGGGCGAGTCGATCACCGAGATCACGCAGGGGCGCGAGCAGGAAGATTATGCCTTGGCGCGCAAGAATGCCGCCGACCCTTGGGGCTTGTTTTATGTGCGCACGATACAGGCGATAGGCGAATATTATTTCGGTGCATACGGCAGCGCCCATGCACATGCAAAAGAAGCGATTGCGCTGCCGGGTTTCGCTTTTGGCACACCGTCATCGGGATTCCTGATGTGGGTGCATTCCCTGTCCGAACTGGCCCTGTGCCATCCCTACGACAACAATACAAAAGCGCTTGCCAGCGCGAAGGCGATGCAGGCCCGCTTCAAGCCATGGGCGGATGCAGCTCCCATGAATTATCTGCATAAATGGCAACTGGTCGAAGCCGAGCGCTTGCGCGTTGCCGGCAGGAGCACGCGCGCAGCGTCGTTATACGAGAAGGCAATCAAGGGTGCGCGCGATAACGGATTCCTCAACGATGAAGCCTTGTCGCATGAGCTGGCCGGCAAGTTTTACCTGGGCGTGGGCAAGGAAATCAATGCGCGCATGCATCTGGAGCAGTCGCATGCCAAGTATGAAGAATGGGGTGCGTTTGCCAAGGCGCTGCAGCTGGAGACTAGCCATTCGGCATTGCTGGCGCGAGTGATTGCGCGCAGGCGCTCAGACAGCCGCGGCCTGGCCGAAGCGCGTGAACGCCAGGTGGATATACAGACGGTGATCCGCGCATCGCAGGCGCTGTCGGGCGAAATTCAGCTCGACAAACTGCTGTCGAAATTAATGCATTTGCTGATTGAGAATGCCGGCGCGCAAAAAGGCGCATTGCTGGTGGTAGCGCACGGACGCCTGTTTGTGCAGGCCGAAATCAACGGCGACACCATCATCCTGCAGCAGGAAATCGCGGTAGAGAAGTGTGAGAGTCTGGCGCTCTCGGTCATCAACTACGTCAAGCGCACCGGCGAAAAAGTGGTGCTGGGTGATGCCGCGAACGACAGCCAGTTCAATGGCGATCCATATATAGAGCAGGAACGACCGAAATCCATCCTGTGTCTGCCTTTGCAAAAGCAGGGGCAACTGGTCGGCATGCTGTATATGGAAAACAATCTGGCGATCGACGCGTTCACGAACGAGCATGCAGAACTGCTGCAGATACTGTCGACGCAGATTGCCATTTCGCTGGAGAACGCCACCCTGTATAACGAACTCGAACAGAAAATCGAAGCCCGTACCCAGGCGCTCAGCCAGAAAAATACCGAGTTGCACGAGACGCTGAACTCTTTGCGGCTCACGCAAAAGCAATTGGTGGAATCGGCCAAGCTCGCTTCCCTCGCCCAGTTGGTGGCCGGTGTCGCGCATGAAATCAATACTCCTGTCGGTGTCAGTGTGACCGGGGCCTCGACCTTGTCGGAAGAGACCACGCGCCTTAAATCGCTGTACCAGAGCGGCGACATGAAGCGCTCGGATCTGGATGCCTATGTCGGTACTGCCACCACGATCAGCAAATTGCTGCTGTCGAATATGGAGAGGGCGGCGACGCTGATACAAAGTTTCAAGGACGTGGCGGTGGATCAGACCAGCGAAGAGCGCCGCATCTTCCGCCTGAAAGCCTATATCGATGAAGTCTTGTCCAATCTGAGTCCTATGTTGCGGCGCTCGGAACACCGGATGACCGTCAATTGCGACGACGCATTGGAAGTCGATACCTACCCAGGGGCCTTGTCGCAGATCATTACCAACTTCGTCATGAATGCATTGCTGCATGCATTCCCCGACGACAAGTCGGGCGACATGCTGATCGTGGTGCGCAATGTGTATGAAAAAGGGATGGAAACCGATTTGATCGAATTGCGTTTTTCCGACAACGGCATCGGCATCGCACAGGCAAACCTGGCCAGGATTTTCGATCCCTTCTTCACCACCATGCGCGGCCGTGGCGGCAGCGGTCTGGGCTTGAACATTATTCATAATCTGGTCACTGGCAGCTTACAGGGACAGATCACGGTCGAAAGCCAGGTCGGCGTCGGCACTACTTTCATTGTTCGTTTTCCGCGTAATCCCGCTGCGACTGCAGAGGCCGTCATTTCCGCTCCGACCGAAGCGCATGCTGCGCAACGTCTGCCTTAAGGCTCATCATGTTCGAAGATTTTGTATTTGCGCCAGAAAAAGAAGGCAGCACCGACGGCATGCACATGCCGTGGAAGATTTTGATTGCGGATGATGAGGAAGAAGTCCATCAGGTGACAGCAGTCGCGATGATCGACGTGCAGTTCAAGGGACGCAAGCTGGAATTCCTGCATGCATATTCGGCACGCGAAGCTAGCGACATGCTAGCCGCAGATGGCGACATCGCGATCATTTTGCTCGATGTGGTGATGGAAGAAGACAATGCCGGTTTGAAACTGGTGCGCCATATTCGCGAACAAATGAATAATCGTCGCCTGCGCATCGTGTTGCGCACCGGCCAGCCAGGCCAGGCCCCGGAACGCGACGTAGTGGTCGATTACGACATCAATGATTACAAATCCAAGACTGAACTGACGCGCCAAAAGCTGCTGACGTGCATCATTTCTGCCTTGCGGTCCTATGACGATATCGTCGCACTGGAAAATTTGAGTCGCGATCTGGAACATCAGGTGCTGGAACGCACGCGCGAACTGACGGTGGCGAAAGAAGATGCGGAATCGGCAAATCGCGCCAAATCCGAATTTCTCGCTGTGATGAGCCATGAGATACGCACGCCGATGAACGGCATGCTCGGCATGATGCAACTGGCCCTGGCGCAGGCATCGGATGCGGAACAGAAAGAACATCTGGAGACCGCGCAGTATTCGGCCGAAGCCCTGCTGACCATCCTGAATGACATACTGGATTTTTCCAAGTTGGAATCCGGCCAGCTGGATTTCGAGGCGACCGACTTCGACTTGATCAAGGCAGTCGATAGCGTCATCAATCTGCTGCAATCGCGAACCAGCAATACTGCCTTGTCGCTCAGCCTCGATTGCACCGCCGGCTTGCCGCGCGCGCTGGTGGGCGATGTGGGCCGCTTGCGGCAAGTCTTGCTGAACCTGATTAATAACGCCTTGAAATTCACCGAAGAGGGCAGCGTCACGCTCAAGGTAGAACAACTGCCGGCGAGCGATGCGCAGATCCGGTTGCGATTTACCGTCATCGATACCGGCATCGGCATCGCACATGAAGCGCAGGCCCGTTTGTTCCAGTCTTTTTCGCAGGCAGACAGTTCGATTTCCCGGCGCTTCGGCGGTACCGGCCTGGGCCTGTCGATCTGCAAAAAGATCGTCGAAATGCAGGGCGGCTGCATCGGTGTGGAAAGCATCGTGGGCGAGGGCAGCCGTTTCTGGTTCGAGCTGGCATTTGCGCCCGCAGCCGAGGCCAGGGAAAAAGCGGTTGATGTGAGTACTGCCATTCCACTCGCCAGCCGCTCGCTGCGCATCCTGCTGGCTGAAGATAATGAAGTGAATCAGAAGGTGGCGGTCGCCTTGCTGAAAAAATCGGGCCATACCGTGCAAGTCGCGCAAAACGGTCATGAGGCCGTCCTTGCTGTTCAGCAAAGTCATTTCGACCTTATCCTGATGGATGTGCACATGCCGGAAATGGATGGCGTGGCAGCGACACGCATCATCAGAGGCTTGACCGGCCCCGCAGCCAACTTGCCTATCGTGGCCCTGACTGCCGCCGGGACCCTGGCAGATATTCATACCTGCATGGATGCCGGGATGAACCATTTTCTTGTCAAACCGTTCAGAATGGAGCGGTTTAGCGGGATTTTGCAGCAATTGCCTGACGCAGCAACCTGAAAACCGGCGCAATTTTGCTGGCCGGCATCGTCCGGAACCGGCCATATCGTTGAAATAGCCGGATTTCCCCCTTCTTCTTCCCGCCTGATTTACACCCCATCCTCCGATAATGCCTATTAAGAAACTCCGGCTGGCCTAAGCAAGGTCGGCGGAATTGACTTTCAAGCGAGGATGACGATGGAAACGAATCAGGCACTGCGTAAAAACTTTTCTCTGCAAGCAGCGGATGCGGGAAATGACGACTTCATCGATACCGTGATCGATGCGCCGAAGACTGGCGCACGCGTGGCGGGTATGGATTTGAAGGCGATTCGTGAAGCCATCGCTCGCGTGGAGGCAGAAGCCAAGGCAACCGTGACCGCCGAGAATCGTGCATATGCCGAAGCGCATGCCCGTTCCCTTGCCGAAGATCGCGCGCAAGCCGACGCCGCCGCCATCGCCGAAGCCAACCGCAACGCCAAGGCGGCCGAAGAAGCCATCGCCGCCAGCCGCGCCCGTCTCGAAGTTGAACGCCAGGCGCGTGCCGCCAGCGAGGCCCGCACAGTCGCTGTCAACAAGGAAATCGCCGAACTGCGCGCACGCACAGAAGCCGACACCCAGCTCGGCATCATTGCGATCGGACGTGCCAAGGCCGAGCAACTGGCACGCAAACGCACCATAGAACAAATCGCGGAAGAGACAGAGTTGGGTGCGCAGGCAGCAGAAGCAGCTGAAAAACTGGCGCAGGAAACAGAATACAAGCGTCGGCAAATGGTGGAAAACATCGCCGCCTCCCATATCGCAACCGAAGCGGCAAAGGCCGAGGCCGAAGAACGTGCACGCCTTGAATCCCAGGTGGCTGACGTCGCGCGTGAACACGAACGCCGCGAAAAAAGCGCGCGTGAAACGACTCAGACCCTACTGAATACGCGTCGCGATGCAATGCTGCTGACGCAGCAGCGCGAAGAAGCCGATACCAAGGCGCTCGCCTCGATGCTCAATCGCGTCCCGGCCGAAGTGCGCGCCCGTGAAGATGCGCTGGCACGTGCCGCGACCGAACAAGAACAGCATGCCACTGCGCAAGCGCGTATCGAATCGGAACAGCGTGCACTGGAAGCAATCCAGGTGCGCCTGCATGCAGAAACCGAGATGCGCGCCGCCGCAGAACGTCGCGAACATATTGAAAGCATGGCAGCGGTCGCGGCCCAATCGCGTCGCGAAGCGGAAGAACGCATCCGTGTTGCCACCGAAGCGCGTATTCAGGTTGAAAAGCAATTGCAGACTTCGGCCATTGCACGCGTGGAAGCGGAACATCAGGCCGATGAACAGGCACGTGCACGCATCGCGGTCGAAGCACGTGGCGAAGAAGAGGCACGCCAGCGCGCAATTGCAGAACAGCAGGCAGCAGCCGCAGCACGCGTACGTGCTGAAGAAGAGCAACGCGCCAGAGAACTGGCGGAACAACGCATTGCGATGGAACGCGCTGCAGCGGAAATGGCAAGCGCACGTTCGGTATCCGAAAAATTTGCAGTCGACAAGGCAGCAGAGTGCGCAGTCCTGCAACAGCAAATGGCAGAAATCGCCGCACACAAAGCACAGCAAGCGCTGGCGCTGGCGAACGCAGAACATGCGCGCCTGGAAGCAGAGCAATCCACCCTTCTGGCCTTGCAGAAAAAGAAACAACTGGAAGCCGCAGCAGCAGCCACCGCAGCTGCACGCGCCGAAGTGAGCAAGGAACAGGCAGCTTTGCTGCAGCAACAACAGGATGCGGCACAACAGGCGCTGGCAGCAGAAGAAACCGAAAGTGCCGCACTCAAACTCAAGCTGGAACAAACTGCAAAACAAGCGGACCTGAAGCGCGCAGCAGCAGAAGCGGCATTGGCACAAGCGCATCAAGCCGTCGCTTTGGCTAAAGTCCAGGCGCAACGCTTGCAGGATGAACAAAAGGCATTGGCTGCGGCCCAGCAAAAGCTGGTTGCCGAGCGCCAGCATGCCGAAGCTGTACGCAAGGAAGTGCAAACCACGCAAGCCAGAATTGCGAGAGAAAATGCGGCCCGTGCAGCAGCGCAGGCATGTGTGCGTGCGAATGAAGAAAATTCTGCGTTGCTGGCGGCGCAAGAGCAGACCGACAAGGAGCTGCATGCCGCGCGTCGCGCCGAATGTGTGGCGAATGAACACATCCTGGAGCAGGCCAAAGCCAAGACCGCATTGCAAAGAAAAACTGCGCATCTGGCCCTCGACAAGGTGCGTCAAATGGTCGAGCTCACCCGCGTACAGCGCGAACATGCAGAAGCTGAAGCACTGGCCTTGCAGTCATTGGAAGAGAAATGCCGGATCGAAGCGGCCGCCAAGGCTGAAGCCGATGCACGTATCCAGGCAGATTTGCAACAAATGGAATTGCTGCGCGAGCGCGAACTGAACGAACGCAAAATTCGCGAAGCGGCCGAAGCGGAATGCATTGCAAGTCGCGAAGCGCTGGAACAAACCAGAATCAAGGCGGAGCTGCAACAGGCGAATGCATTAGCGTCCGAACAACGCGCGGCAGAAGCTCTGGAACTTGCACAAACCGAACGTGAACGCAGCCTGGCTGAACAAAAGGCGCTGGCGGCGATACAGCAAAAATTGAGCAACGAACAAAAAGCGCGTGCCGAAGCAGAAGCACGCGCTTTGCAGGAGCAGGAACAGGCAGGCGTGTTCCAGGCGCGTGCCGATGCCGAGCACGCATCGCGTACTGCCAATGAATCGATCCTGCAGGCAGAAAAGCAAATGCTGGAAGCCGCAGCCCAGCAGGCGGAACAGCAACGTCAGGCAGCGCAAGCAGCACAAGCTGCAGCGCGCCAGGCGGTGGAATTGGCCAAGGCGGAACGTGCACGTGCCGATCTTGAAAAAAAGGCGATGGATGCAATTGAAGAAAAGCTGCAGGCCGAACAGCGGCGTTTGCAGGGCGCAGCCAATATATTGCGTGTGACGCAGGAAAAAATCGCAGCCGAGAAAGCTGCATTGCATGAAGCAGAATTGAGAATACAAGCGGAAAAAGAACAGGCAACAATTCTGCGCAGCAGACAGCAGGCGCAACGGGCAATGCGCCACGCGAGCGAAGTGATTACCAACGCAGAAAAGGAATTGCTGGCCACGGAAATGCAGCAGGTCGAAGCGCAGCGAATCGTAATGGAAGCAGCAGAACGCAAGGCAATCGAAGTGCGCGAACTGGCGCAAGTCGAGGAGCAACGTGCGCTGGCCGAACAACGCACACTGGCATTGCTGGAAGAGCAGCAAATGCTGGAGCAGCAACGCCTGGAAGCCAGCGAAATCGCATTGGCTGCGATTGAAGAAAAACTGCAAGCCGAACAAAAAGCATGCACGGTGGCCGAGCTGACGGCAATTGCCGAACTTGAAATGGCTGAAGTATCGAAACAGCGTCTTGCTGCGGAAGAAGAAGCATGTCTGGCGCAGGAAGCGCAGCTTGCAGCAGAACGCGCAGCACTGGCTGCCGCGGAAGAGAAAGCGAAAATTGCTGCCGCAGCAATCGAATTATCGAAGGCAGATCAGGTACAACGCGATCGCGAACAGGCAGAAGCGGAAGCGATTGCACGCGATTTGATTTCCCGCATCAGTGATCGTGGCGAGCAACATGAAGAATGGCGTGTGCGTGCGACTGCAGTCCTGGCAGAATCGGGCGCATCGCTTCCACACCAAACCAAATCGGGCGCGCGCATGTGGACATCGATAGCTGCCGGTCTGGCATTGCTTGTCGGCGTCGCAGGCTGGAGCGTTCAGCACGATGCGCTGCACATGTTTACACCGCAGGCAGCAAAATCGGTGGCGGCTGTGAGCAATGTTTCAAGCGGAGCGGTGGCCCCGGCCACGTTGCAAATCTCGTATGCATTGTCGAGTTCGCCAGCCGCTGCAGCAAATGGGACGGTTGACGCAGAAGTCAGATAAGCCTGTACGCTAGGGCGGATCGGTTTGATTTGCCGATCAGCGATTTATCCATGCAAGAGGGTGCCGGGCGTCAGCCTTGCGCCCTCTTGGTGCATTTAGCGCAAAATTTCTACTGCTGCATTGCAGGGAACATTAAAAGCATCAATGAGAAGTATCGATTTGCTTGCCGTAAGCGGCTGAATCCCGGAAAATCCTGTATCGCATTTGCAATTGACGCGGCATCATTTGTTTCAGCTGATGCGCGGTGCTTGTGCCATTCACGAAACCTGGTCGTCAGGCCACGTCGTCGCATAGCAATCGGTTGGGGAAGACGAGCGGTTTGTCGTACTATATTGGCTGTGCGCATTTATCCAATAACCATAACAAGGAAAAACATGTTCTTCGCGCCACGTCGCACTTTCAATTCAGGCTTACGTTATGTGTTGGGCCGGACCTTGGCTTTGTCTCTGGCAGGATTCTGTGTTTTCCCGGCGCTGGCCGATGATTTGACTGATGTGTCGCAATTATTGCGTTCCGGTCAGCATGTTGCTGCATTGGCAAAAGCAGATGCTTTTTTGAACAAGAATCCACGTGATGCGCAAATGCGTTTTTTGAAGGGCGTGATCCTGACCGAGCAAAACAAGTCGGCAGAAGCGATCACGATTTTCAGCAAGTTGACCGAAGATTATCCAACGTTGCCTGAGCCTTACAATAATCTGGCAGTACTTTACGCATCCAGCGGCCAATACGAAAAAGCGCGCACTGCGCTCGATATGGCGATACGCACCAACCCGACCTATGCCACTGCCTATGAAAACCTCGGTGATGTGCATGCCAAGCTGGCGAGCCAGGCCTATGACAAGGCGCTGCAACTTGATAACACCAACAACGGTGCCAAATCCAAATTGACTATGGTCCGCACGCTGGTTGGCAATACAAGCGGCGGCACCAATCCAAAAGTTGCGGTGGTTGCGGCAGCACCTTCAGCACCGGTAAAGGCCGAGCCTAAACCGGAACCTAAAGTTGAACCTAAGCCTCCTGTGAAAGAAGTGCCTAAGGTCGAGCCAAAAGTTGAAGCCAAACCTGAAGTAAAAGTCGAAGCCAAGCCAGATCCGAAAATAGAGCAGCAAAAGCTGGCGCAAAAGCAGGAAGCTGAAGCCAAGCGTGATGCCAAGGCCAAGGCGAGTGCCGCCGCCGATGCCGAGCGTGATCAAGTAATGAGTGCAGTCAACGCATGGGCCAAAGCCTGGAGCGCACGCGACGTCAAAGCGTATCTGAATGCTTATTCCAACGAATTCGATTTGCCGGCAGGACAATCACGCAAGGCATGGGCTGATGAACGTCGTGCCCGTATCGAAGACAAGGATCGCATCAGTGTCAAAATCGAAACGCCACAAGTCAGCGTAAGCGGCAACACTGCGACTGTAAAATTCCGTCAGATATATGATTCCGACCGGCTCAAAGCGAATAGCCGCAAGACGCTAGGGCTGATCAAGCAATCCGGTAAGTGGCACATCAAGCAGGAGCGTGCGGGTAGCTGATGGCCGGAAATAAAATAAAGTTGCGCTTATTCGCACGTCGTATTGGATGTTGGTCAGGTGCAGCAGCTTTAAGCCTACTGGTTGCCGGTGGTGCCAGCTTGCCATTGCCATCGTTTGCCAGTGGCAACAAGCCTGGTGTGCCCGCGCGTCTCGATCCGGAAATCATGCTGATCGAAGTCTACAAGTCGCTCGCTGCGAATCGTTTGCGCGATGCGCAGGCGAAGGCAGATGCATTGGTGGCCGCCTATCCGAACTTCCGGCTTGGTCATCTGGTGCGCGGCGATTTGCTGCTACTGCATACCCAAGCTATCAAGACTTTTGGTGCTGCTACGAATGCGCCTGCCGATAAACTCAATAATCTGCGTGCCGAAGCGATCGTGCGTTTGAAGTCCTTGCGCGAGCGTCCGGACCCGAACATGATTCCGCGCGTCATCCTGCAAATGCGCGACGACCAGAAAAAAGTTTTGCTGGTGGATGCCAAGCGCTCACGGCTCTATGTCTATGAGCGTGTCAACAATCAATTGAAACTGGTCAGTGATTACTATGTGAGCCAGGGCAAACTGGGCGTAGAAAAATTCAAGGAAGGTGATCAAAAGACGCCGCTCGGCGTGTACTACATTACCGCGCGTCTGGCTGGTGCAAGGCTTCCTGAATTTTACGGTCCCGGCGCGTTGCCTATCAATTATCCGAATGAATGGGACAAGGCTAACGGCCGCAGCGGTTCCGGCATCTGGTTACATGGCACACCATCGGACAGCTACAGCCGCCCACCGCTTTCATCCGATGGTTGCGTGGTACTCACCAATCCCGACTTGAAAGAATTGTCGGCTGCGGTTGAAGTAGGCAATACGCCCGTCATCATCAGCGACGATCTGAAGTTCGTCACCAAGGCAAAATGGGAAGCAGACCGTCTCAGCGCCAACAAGATGCTGGAAGCATGGCGCGTCGATATTGAAAGCACTGATCCGGATCGTTTGCGCCGTCATTATTCGCGCAGCTTCAAGGCACCGCGCGGCCAAACTCTGGATGGCTGGCTGACCAAGTTGCAGCAATCAACTCTGGGGGCACGCAAGATTGACGTTGCACTGCGCGACGTGACCTTGTTCCGCTATCCGGATGGCAAGGATCAAAAAGAAATGATCGTTGCTGCCTTCACTCAGGAAGCCATCATCGGCAAAGGCAAGCATGTCACGCGCAAGCGCCAGTACTGGGCCAGGGAAGGTGCGCAGTGGAAAATCGTTTCCGAAGTCAATTTGCAATGAGCTTGATCAGAGATACTGATGCGTCGGTATCTCTGTAATCACATTGAGAGCCATCAATTCTATTGATGTGATTTTCATCACATATATTTCCCGCAATTCCTTGCATCATTCCCTCGCTTGAATCATTGCGTCTTCATACTTCTTTACAGTTGTAAAAGACTATTTCACCCGTGGATTTCCCTCAGCCGATCTATATAGTGATTCCATGCCGACGCGATTGATAAACCAAATCTGGTTTTCGCGGCGGCTAACAGGAGTCAATCATGCTGCACAAAAAATGGATAGGCATTGCCTTGCTGGCGACAGCTGCAGTTTCGACGACAGCGTCGGCTGATAATCGCGGTGTCAACACGGCGCTCGGTGCCGTGGTTGGTGCAGTAATCGGTAACAGCGTAGGCGGTCAGGATGCGGCGATTATCGGTGGCGTGTTGGGTGCCGTAGTGGGAGCAAGTGCTTCCGGCGGTCGCCACGATGATCGCAATTACGGTTACCGCCAACAGCAAGGCTATTACCAGGCGCAACCTCATTACCAACCGCAGCCTGTCTATTACCGGCCGGCTCCGGTTTATACGAGACCCGTCTATCGCAATGGCTACGATAGACACAACGACTATCGCGGTGGCTATCAATCGAATGGACGCCGCGGCGAATATGGTGGCTATGAGCGCGGCGATTATCGTCGCTAAGAAATTTTAAAACTGAAAGCAAGCGTACAAAACGTCAAGCTTGGGAGGACGCTGGCATCAATGCGATGTCAGCGTAACAAGCAAAATCATTGTTAGGGCGATAAACGTTACAGCGCATTTTTGAAGTGGAAGGCGGGGAAAAAGAAGCTTCACGCATCAGTAGCAAGCTATGCATTTTTCTCCTTTTACTTTGTTGGAAGAAAGGCTGTTTCGATGAAAATATTCAATACACGCGTAGCGAAGCGCATGCTTGTTTCGCTGGCAGGATTGGCTGCACTGGGTGGTTGTGCCGTCGTGCCGTATAATTCAGGCTACTACGATCAACCGGTATATGGCGGCCCGGCAGTATATGCCGCACCAGTCTATGTCGCGCCGGCCGTTAATTTAGGACTCAGCTACCGTTCGCGTGGTTACTATGGTCCGCGTTACCACGGTGGTCGCGGTTACCATGGTCGTGGTCACAGGTGATCATCAGATCATGCAAATGCGCGCATTAAAACGAGCGCACCAAATAAAAATGGCTAGTCGCATCGACTAGCCATTTTTATTTGTGGTTGATGAAAATCAGCGGCGGTAATCACGATTTTCACGGTAATCGCGGTAATCACGCGGTGCGCGATGATAGCTTCGGTGCTGGCCGTAATAGTTGTCATGGCGCGGGCCTCGATAATATCTATCACGATAACCATAAACGACGACCGGGGCTGGCGCATACACGACAGGTGGCGGCGCGTAAACAGGTACCTGACTACCGTAAATGATCGGTGGCGCGTAGTAATTGGAGTAGTTGTTGTAGAGCGGCGGTGGCGAATAATAAACCGGTGGTGGCGGGTAATAGCCACCGACGCCCAGGTTGATTGACCAGTTCACGCCGCCAGCGATTGCCGACGTTGCCACCAGTGTCAGGACGCTTGCCAAGCCGCAAAGTGCAATAAATTTTTTCATGGAAATCTCAATATGGATGATGACATTTAACGCTCAATCATCCTCTTCGACTACTGCTAATTCGTAACAATCTGTATCGTTGCAGGGGTGTATTAGTCATACGACAACATCCTTGCAGGTGACAATTCGCATCTCATTGTGCGGCTTATCTACTTCTACTCATTCGTCATGCTTCGGATCCATCGCCACCAGCAGGCTGCAGCGAATTTTTTCCACAAGCAAGGCATCGGTGGAGCCGCGCCACCAGCGCATGGCCAAGGATTGATGGCGTGAGTGTCCGACGATCAGCAATTCGACACCCAGCTTATCGACCAGTTCGGCAATGGTGGGGACCGGTTCGCCCACTTCAATATGGGTTTGTACCTGCAAGCCCGCTTCGCGCAGGTAGGCCTGGCCATCGCTTACCTCGCGCTCCATCTTTTTCTTTTCAGCGAGAATTTCTTCTTCGATACCCTGCATGGATACCATCGCATACTCACCGATGACGACTGATGGTGGCGGATTGACGACTGCCAGTAAATGGATTTCTGCAGCGGGGCCAGGGGCCAGCCTTACACATTCCTGCAAGGCGGAGCGACTTTCCGGTGTGCCGTTATAAGCGATCAATATCTTGCGATACATAAGACCTCCTGATAAGCGATGGGTGCTTGATCAGTATATCGCTAACGGCCGATCGGGCAAGTCAGCCGCCGGGCGATTATGGTCAGGCTTATCTACACGGTTTATTCAGGATGCCTGCTTCAAATGACTGAAAGTGAGTCCGGTCAGCACGACGCCGACCGCTCCAATGCAAATGACTGCACCCGTGCCCCACTGTTCAACCGCAAATCCTGCCAGGCCGACCCCAGCCGACTGGCCCAGGAAGAAGCAGGCCGCAAAAGTGGAGACAGCCGCACCGCGTCGTTCCGGTGCCATTTGCGTTGCATTCATCTGCAGGGTGTTATGCAGCATGTAAAAGCCCAGCCCGGCGGCGAAACATGCCGGGATTGCCCAGCGCCAGTCGGGCGCAAGGCCGATGGTCAGATAAGCAGCGGCAACGATAATGCCGCCCCAGCGCGATAATCCTTTTTCACCGAGGCTGCGCACCAGCCGACGTGACGTGGTCGCATACAGAAAGCCGCCCAATCCGTACAACATGACCAGCGCCGCGGCATTGGTCAGTGACAGATGATGGACGCGATGCAAATGCGAGGCGATGAAAGCAAACGCGCCATATAAAAAAGCACCTTCCATAAACACCGTAATCAATACAACACGGGCCCACGGTTTGGCCAGCACCTGGCCAAACTCATTGATCATGCGCTGCAAGGCGGAGCCTGCAACCTTGTGCGTGGTCACCGCGTAAGAAGGCAGTTTTCGGTTGAAGGCAAACAGCGTCAGGCTGACAAAAACAAAATAGAAGGCAATGCCGAAGAAAGGCAGACGCCAACTAAAGTAATCGGCAGCCAGACCGCCCAGCAGGACACCAGCAGAAATGCCGACAATCTGGCCGATCAGGAACTGTGCCAAGACCGGTTGCCGGTCGGCGTAGGGCACCACATCCCCTATCCATGCCATGGACAAGGGAATAATCGCGGCCGCGGTGGCGCCAGCCATCAGGCGTGCAACGATCAGTAATGGGTAATTGGGGGCCAGGGCACACAACAGTGCGGTGACTGCACATGCCAGGCAAGCCCAGGCAATTACCAGATATTTACCGAAGCGGTCGCCGACCGGACCGAAAAATAGCTGGGAAAAACCATACGCAATCGAAAAGACGGTGATCACGTAAGAAACATTGCCCAGCGACATGCCGAATTCCGATGCCAGTCGCGGCAGGAGCGGATCCGTTACCCGCAACGAAATCGCACTGCCAAAAGCAGCAAGCGACAAGGCGGGGATGGCAAGCGGCGGGATCGGGGACGCGGATGGTGTTGCGGTGTCGTCGGCGGGCATGGAAGAATTCAAAGTTAATGCGGAGCAAGTAAGGGTACAACAAATCGCGAAAGCAGATGTGTACCAGCTTGTATACCATTTTGACATTCCTGACTTGTGCACTGAACAGGCGCGTTATCAATGCGTTTAATTGAGTTTATTTGCGTTTTTGATATAGATCATAAACTTCCTCCTTTCCTACAAGAGGTTGCGACGCTGTCCTATATTGTTAAATTCGTCATGCGGATACGATCCTTCCCATGCCGCGACAGACCTTCTCATATTTAGATGAGTAAAAGGCGGGGCTGAAAATCACGATGCCGACTATCTGAATACGACCAAACGATTAGAACGAAAAATCAATCACGAGGTGCATGATGTCTATTCTTCAAACAACTTTATCCGATGCCTCTTTCGCCCTCAAAAATGGAGTGGCGGTTGAGTGGCCAGCCTATACCAAGGCATGTGCCGAGATTGCAGATCGCCAAGCCGATCCTGTAGAGCGCGTATTGCGACGCAAACGTTACAAGGCTCTTCAATATCTGGGCGATGCTGCATGCAAGGGTGTTGTCGGATATAAAAAAACCGAATCGCGCATATTTACGCCAGAGTTTATATCCGAATTGGAAGCAGAGAATTCAAGAGCGCGGGCGCGGCGTAACCCGTGGCTGGCTTCAAGAATGTATGCCATGCAGGACAAGGGGTTGGGGAAGTCGTCTGCAGAGAATGGAAATGTATTGCCATTCGGCCCGCAGATTACAGCGTCGGACGTGTCCAACTAAGCAGCGATCTGATCATTTTGTGCAAATGATCTTTATTTTAGAATCGAGAGCGATATCATGAAACGCCATTTCATCTCATTATTTATATGTGCCATTACCTTAGCGGGTGGGCTGTTTATCGTATTCAATCCGGCAGCGGTGTCAGCTGAAACCAATGCAGAGAAATTCGTGAACGAGATGCAGGTAAATGCGCTGGTAACGATGGCGATTCCACCGTACAAATGGTAAGCCCGCAGGGCTGATTTTCAAGTGAACGATTCAAGTGAATGATGAGCAGCAGGTCTGTCAATAACAGGCCTGCTGTTTTTGTTTGAGAAGTATTTGCGGGTAAGGCCAGGAGTGCTTGCAGCGGTTGCAACTGAACATGCGCCATGGTCAGGGTGCATCGAGCACTATCGTTACTTTAGGCGTATATAGGTCCGCCTGCTGCAGTCTTTAAAATCCCAGATACAAGAATATGAATGCCAGTACGGAAGCGCCTACCAGCCAGCCGATATAGTATTTGCTGCCCATTTCAACCTCCGTATGTCTGCGTTGTATCCCGGTGGAATTTATTTTTCAGGCTTGTCTTTCCATAGATGAAAGAGCGATGCCTGCATGTCGATTCGGTCACTGGAATGAAGAAGAAGCAGAATAAACGTTTGGCGAATGATTTTCTGTGCGCTCAGTCACACAACGGCGACAAGAATGAAAACATGGTGAAGAGCAC
>CAYOQL010000023.1:0-35540 GCA_964406085.1 uncultured Herminiimonas sp. | reverse complement strand
CGGGGCATTTTAGCTAAATTAAGCGAGCTATTCCACAGATTAACTCAGGGGCTTGGTTGAGAGACCGGGCGGCTTTTTTTTTGTGGGTTTGGGTTTTGTTTGACTTTAATCAGTGGTTTTGCAATTAATAAGATTGCCTTTTCATGATGCTCCGTTGCCGGGCTACCGCGGCACAGGAGCGTGACCGAAGAAATAGCATTGTTGGACGTGCACTTCCTCGCCATCACCGAGCAAAATTCCCTGTTGTTTTCAACACATCGACCGTTAGCAATCACAGGTGAATTTCGCCTGCGATTGCTATAATCGCGGAATGTTAAAACAACGCACCATCCAACAAACAGTCAAGTCCGTCGGCGTCGGCCTGCATTCCGGCACCAAAGTCGAATTGACGCTGCGTCCAGCCCCTATCGATACCGGCATCGTGTTCTATCGCGTCGATCTCGATCCTGTGGTGGAGCTGCCCGCGCAAGCGCTGCGCGTCGGCGATACCCGCATGGCTTCCACCTTGCAAGTGGGCGAAGCCAAGGTCTCGACAGTTGAACATCTAATGTCGGCGTGTGCCGGTCTCGGCATCGACAATCTGTATGTCGACCTGACGGCAGAAGAAGTGCCGATCATGGATGGTTCTGCCTCGTCCTTTGTCTTCCTGTTGCAGCAGGCAGGCTTGCAGGAACAGGAAGCCGCCAAAAAATTCTTGCGCATCAAGAAGACTGTAGAAGTACGCCACGGCAGTGGTGAGCGCGAAATCTGGGCGCGACTTGAACCGTATGAAGGCTTCAAGCTCAAGTTTTTCATCGAGTTCAATCACCCGGCCGTGGATGGTACCGGTCAGACTGCCGAGATCGATTTCAGCTTTGAGTCCTATGTCAAGGATGTGGCGCGCGCGCGCACTTTCGGTTTCATGCAGGATATGGAAACCTTGCGCGGCATGGGTTTGATCCGGGGCGGTTCGCTGGAAAATGCGATTGTGATGGATGAGTACCGGATACTGAATACCGATGGCCTGCGTTACGACAATGAGTTTGTGCGTCACAAGATACTCGACGCAATTGGCGATTTGTACCTGGTTGGTTATCCGCTGATTGCCAGCTATAACGCGCACAAATCAGGGCACATGCTGAATAATCATTTGGTTCGGGCTTTGCTCGAGCAACCGGATGCTTATGAAATCGTCACTTTCGACAAGATCGAATCTGCGCCGAAAGACTATGTGCGTCAGGCCGATTTGGAGTGGGTGCTGAACTGACGAGGGCCGGTCTGAAGGGGGCAGGTATGGCTTATCCGAACCTTACTTTGCCATGCGTCGATGTTGCATCAATGATTCCAACGCATTCTTCAGCGCTTGATTGCGCGGCGAGCTTTCCAGTGCGTCGCTGAGTTCTTCAAAAGCAGAAACCGCTTGCGAGGGCAGCACCAATTGCTTGGAAGCTGTTGATTTTACAAGCATTTTGCTTACTTGCACTTTGAGGCGGATTGCATTAACCTGCCATCCCCGCTGCAACAATTGCTCTTGTAATTTTGGACATTGTTGCTTCAGTCTCGCAGCCAGTGCCGCGTTCGGGACCGATAGTACCAGCTGGTCCGACTCGAACTGCAATACGGCGCAGTGTGTAAACATGGCAGGCAGCGCCGCAGCGCAATCTTTTTGCAGTGCAGCCATGCGCGTGATAGATGGCAGAAGTGCAGCCATCTTGTCGTGAGAGCGTAAGAATTCCGCAGCCCCTTTCGCAGTTTTTGTGAAAGGAGAGCTTTGCTTGAAAGGGGTAAATGAGGGTGCGCGCATCGTCATGAAACCTTATCACACCTCGTCGTCAACCGGCGAGGCCAGGGAGTCGCGATGCAGATTATTTTGTTGCACCCACGTTTTACCCACGCCAAATCCGTCACCTTGACGCATCGGCATCTGATGCTGGGTGTGGTCGCTTTCTTCGCGGCAGTCCTGTTGATGACGTCTCTGTTGTTCTACTTTATATCCAGTAATGCCGCCAGCCTGCCGTCGCCTTTGCGCGATATGTTCGCCGGCGCAGCGCAAGGCGACGAAGCGCAAAAAGAAAAATTCCTGAAAGAAAATCTCGCCTTGATGGCACGCCGCGTGGGTGAAATGCAGGCGCAATTGATGCGCCTGGATGCCTTGGGAGAGCGTGTGCAGGGCTTGGCCGGCGTCAAGCCGACTGAATTCAATTTCAAGGAAATGCCCGGGCGCGGCGGTGTGGAGCCTATGGATGGCACCAGTAGTCGCGATCTGACCATGTCCGAATTCAAGGCGCTGCTGGACGCGATGTCGCACGATGTGGAGCGCCGTGCCGATTACATGAATGTCGTTGAATCGACGCTGATGAGCGACAAGATCAAATCCAAGCTGCTGCCGACCAGCCAGCCGGTAAACGTCAGTTATAACGCGTCGACTTTTGGTCGGCGCCTGGACCCTTTTTCAGGGCGCAGCGCCATGCATGAGGGGATAGATTTCGCCGCGCCGATAGGCACGCCCATCATGGCAGCTGCGGGCGGTGTGGTGACGGTGGCAGAATTTCATCCACAGTATGGCAATATGATGGAGATCGATCATGGCAACGACATGATCACGCGTTATGCCCATACGTCGCGACTATTGATGCACGTGGGCGATATTGTGCGACGCGGTCAGCATATTGCGGATATTGGCACCACCGGGCGTTCTACCGGACCGCATCTGCATTTTGAGGTGCGCATCAAGGGCGTGGCGCAGGATCCGCACAAGTTCTTGCTGGCTGGTGCCAATCAGGCGAGGTTGGCTAGCAAGTAGAGATGGGACATCATCGCTAATAAAGGATGGAAAATCGACAGACAAAGTCAGCTAATCGTTTATCCTTCTGAAGAAGTCGTTGCAGTGGTAAGGCCAAGAACAAATTTGCATTGCCAAGGTCATATCCCTGCAATAGAGGGCCACGCATTCATGAACTAGCTATTGTTTCCGGACTGATAAGCCCAATATGCCGGAAACCACATGATAAAATCCACAATTTAGCCCAAGCCCAATTCGATGCAGCCCAAGTGGTGGTCGCTGTATCTGATTGTTTCAAGGCGCCTTTTTTAGAATCCAAGCATGTCATTACTGACTCAGATTTTCGGTAGCCGCAATCAGCGCTTACTCAAGCAATACCAAAAGACCGTTCGCGAAATCAATGCCTTCGAGCCGGCGCTGGAACAATTGTCGGATCAGGCTTTGCAGGCCAAGACGCCGGAATTCAGGGAGCGCCTCGCCAAGGGCGAAGATATCGATGACATCCTGCCGGAAGCGTTTGCGGTTTGCCGCGAAGCGAGCAAGCGTGTACTGAAGATGCGTCACTTCGACGTCCAGTTGATAGGCGGCATGGCGCTGCATTACGGCAAAATCGCAGAGATGGGCACAGGCGAGGGTAAAACCCTGATGGCGACCTTGCCAACGTATCTGAATGCGCTGGTCGGCAAAGGCGTGCACGTCGTGACGGTCAATGATTATCTGGCACAACGCGATGCCGAATGGATGGGCACTTTGTATGGCTGGCTCGGCCTGACTACCGGTATCAATCTGTCGCAGATGGATCATGATACGAAGCAGAGCGCCTACAACTCTGACATTACCTACGGTACCAACAACGAATTCGGTTTCGATTATCTGCGTGACAATATGGTCTACGACATGGCAGATCGCGTGCAGCGCGATTTGCACTTCGCCGTGGTCGATGAAGTCGATTCGATCCTGATCGATGAAGCGCGTACGCCTCTGATCATTTCGGGACAGGCAGAAAATCACACCGAGCTGTATCACAAGATCAATGAAGTTCCGCCGCTGCTGACTTTGCAGATCGGTGAAGAAACGCCGGACGGAAAAGGCACGGTAGAAGTCCCCGGCGATTACACCAAGGATGAAAAATCCCACCAGGTGCTGCTGACCGAAGCCGGTCACGAAAAAGCCGAGCAAATTCTGACCAGCATGGGTTTGCTGCCGGAAGGCGCTTCGCTGTACGACGCCGCCAACATCACTTTGATTCACCATTTGTACGCTGCTTTGCGCGCGCATACTCTGTATCACAAGGATCAGCACTACGTGGTGCAGAACGATGAAGTCGTGATCGTCGATGAGTTTACAGGTCGCTTGATGACGGGCCGCCGCTGGTCCGATGGTTTGCATCAGGCAGTAGAAGCCAAGGAACACGTGCGTATCCAGAATGAAAATCAGACCCTGGCGTCGATTACATTCCAGAACTACTTCCGCATGTACACCAAGCTGTCCGGCATGACCGGTACTGCTGATACCGAAGCCTACGAATTCCAGGAAATCTACGGCCTCGAAACAGTTGTAATTCCGCAGAACCGTCCTAACCAGCGCAAGGACCGTCAGGATCAGGTCTACAAATCGTCGGACGAAAAATACGGCGCAATGCTGAAGGATATTCAGGATTGCTACGAGCGTGGTCAGCCGGTATTGGTCGGGACGACCTCGATCGAGAATTCCGAGCTGTTGTCCGGCATTCTGAGCAAAGCCAAATTGCCGCACAATGTGCTGAACGCCAAGCAACATGCACGTGAAGCGGAAATCATTGCCCAGGCTGGGCGCCCGAAAGCCATCACGATTGCGACCAATATGGCCGGCCGCGGTACCGATATCGTCCTGGGCGGCAACGTTGCCAAACAAGTGCAGATCATCGAAGCCAATCCGGATCTGACGGATGCCGACAAGGCAGCCCAGGCGCAAAAACTGCGTGACGAATGGCAATCGCTGCACGATCACGTGGTCGCCGCTGGCGGCTTGCATATTATCGGTACCGAACGTCACGAATCGCGTCGCGTCGACAATCAGTTGCGCGGTCGTTCTGGTCGCCAGGGAGATCCGGGTTCTTCGCGTTTCTACCTGTCGCTGGATGACGCCCTGTTGCGCATTTTTGCCGGCGATCGCGTACGCGCGATCATGGACAGACTGAAAATGCCGGAAGGCGAGCCGATTGAAGCGGGTATTGTTTCGCGTTCGATTGAATCGGCGCAGCGCAAGGTTGAAGCGCGTAACTTCGATATTCGCAAGCAATTGCTGGAATACGATGATGTCGCCAACGATCAACGCAAAGTGATTTATCAACAGCGTAATGAATTGCTGGCAACGCAGGATGTGTCCGAGTTGATTATGTCTTTGCGCCAAGGCGTCTTCACCGATCTGTTCCGTACTTATGTGCCAGAACAATCGATGGAAGAGCAGTGGGATTTGAAGACGCTCGACGAGGTGCTGCGTAGCGAATGGCAAGTTGATTTCTCTCTGGCAGCCTTGCTGGAAGCCGAGCCGAATATCACGGATGAAGAGTTGCTTGAGCGTTTGCTGAAGGCGACTGATGCAGTCTATGATGAAAAAGTCGGCATCGTCGGCAAGGAATCGTTTGGTGGCTTTGAGCGCGGAGTGATGTTGCAGGGAGTGGATTCGCACTGGCGCGAACATCTGGCAGCACTGGATCACCTGCGTCAGGGTATTCATCTGCGCGGCTATGCACAAAAGAATCCCAAGCAGGAATACAAGCGCGAAGCCTTCGAACTGTTTGGTCAGATGCTGAATTTGATCAAGGATGAAGTCGTCAAGACTGTCATGACGGTGCGTATTCAATCGCGTGAAGAAATTGAAGCTGCGGAAGAACAACTGGCGCAATCGCATGTGGAAAATGTGCATTACCAGCATTCCGATTTTGATGCCGATGCGGCGCCGGAAGAATTGCTGGCGCCGACTGCGCAGTCAAGCGAAGCCTTTAAAGAGTCGCAAGGCGATGCAGTACCCAAGGTCGGTCGTAACGACCCGTGTCCTTGCGGTAGCGGCAAGAAATACAAGCAGTGTCATGGTCGCCTCGCGTAATGCTGTGATCGCACATTGAAAAATGAAGGGCGGGGCGTCTTGTTCCCCGCCCTTTTTCTTGGGCCTTGCGAAGGCTGAGCGTATTCGGCGGACACCTGCGCATGCGTTTACAATATCCGTCTGCACTATCTGTCTGATGTCATTGATTTAAACCACCCTGTTAACCCACCATAGAATAATTGCCATGGCCGTCAATCTCCCTCTTCCCATTCCTGAAAATCTGACCGCCGTTGCCGGTATTGAACTCGGTCATGCCGAAGCGGGGATACGCAAGGCCAATCGCAAGGATGTGCTGGTGATGAAGCTGGCTCCGACTGCGACCGTGACGGGCGTTTTCACGAAAAACCGTTTTTGCGCAGCCCCCGTTCAGGTCTGTAAAGAGCATTTGTCCCATCGCCAAGCCGGTGCACCGATACAGGCACTCGTCATCAACACCGGCAATGCCAATGCAGGTACCGGCGAAAGCGGCTTGGCGGATGCCAACGCCACATGTGCTGCGTTGGCAAAATTGCTGGGTTGCGATGCGTCGCAAATCCTGCCGTTTTCTACCGGCGTGATTCTTGAGCCCTTGCCGGTTGATCGCTTGGTGGCAGGCTTGCCACAAGCACTTTCGAATTTGAAAGCAGATAACTGGTATAACGCGGCCTTGTCTATCATGACGACCGATACGCAACCCAAGGCTGCTTCGCGCCAGGTAGCAATCAATGGTCACACGATCACGCTGACCGGCGTGAGCAAAGGCGCTGGCATGATCAAGCCGAATATGGCGACCATGCTGGGTTTCATGGCAACCGATGCCAAGGTTGCACAACCAGTGCTGGATCACATGGTCAAGCAGGTCGCGGATCGTTCCTTCAATTGCATCACGATTGATGGCGATACATCGACCAACGATTCCTTCATCGTTATCGCAACCGGCACCTCGGCGCTGGAGATCAATGCGATCGATACGCCGGAATACGCGGCGCTTGCCGCTGCAGTTCTTGGCTTGTCGCAAGAACTGGCGCAAATGATCGTGCGCGATGGCGAAGGCGCGACCAAATTCATTACGGTGACAGTAGAAGATGGAATCGATGTGGAAGAGTGCCGCAAGATCGCGTATTCGATTGCCCATTCGCCGCTGGTAAAAACCGCTTTCTTTGCCTCTGATCCAAATCTTGGCCGGATTCTTGCCGCTATCGGCTACGCCGGTGTCGATGATCTCGATGTCAGCAAATTGAATCTGTATCTGGATGATGTATGGGTAGCCAAGAACGGTGGCCGCAATCCTGATTACAAGGAAGAAGATGGCCAGCGCGTGATGAAGCAAAGCGAAATTGCCGTGCGCGTCAAACTCGGACGTGGCAAGGCAGAAGCCACCATCTGGACCTGCGATCTGTCGCATGAATACGTGACGATCAATGCCGACTACCGTTCCTGATCAGCCCGAATCACGGCGCTTGGATTGCCAGGAATAGATAGTGCCGATACCGTCTATTCATGAATAGAACCTGAATTCATTAAGCGAAACGATGACTCAACTTGAACAATTTTTGACGCGTGCCGAAGCCTTGTTAGGCCGTCTGGAATCGATCCTTCCTCCAGCCTATGTCGCGCCTGACTGGAAGGCCGGTATTGCCTTTCGCTGGCGCAAATCCAATGGCAAGGATGGTCGCGGCTATTTGCAGCCGGTCGCACATATTTCGCCGATTGCATTGACCGACCTGCACAATATCAGCGCGCAAAAGCAGCAGATCGAACAGAACACCAGGCAATTCGTCGAGGGCTTGCCGGCCAATAATGTGCTGCTGACCGGTGCGCGTGGCACTGGCAAATCATCCTTGATCAAGGCGTGCCTTAATCAATATGCGGATCAGGGTTTGCGCCTGATCGAAGTCGACAAGGATGATCTTGGCGACTTGTCGGATATCGTTGATCTGGTTGCCGGTCGGCCCGAGCGTTTCATTATTTTCTGCGACGACTTGTCGTTTGAAGAAGGCGAGGGCGGTTACAAGGCATTGAAGGTTGCGCTGGATGGCAGCATTTCTGCGCAATCCGACAACGTGCTGATTTATGCAACATCGAATCGCCGGCATCTGATGCCGGAACGCATGTCCGATAATTCGACCTATACGCATGGTGACGATGGTGATTTGCACCCAGGCGAAACGGTCGAAGAAAAAATTTCGCTATCAGAGCGCTTCGGTTTGTGGGTAACCTTCTATCCGTTCAGGCAGGACGATTACCTGGACATCGTGGCGCACTGGTTGACGCACTTCGGCTGCAACGCTGAGCAAATCGAAGAGGCGAAACCAGAGGCTTTGCGCTGGGCCTTGCAGCGCGGTTCGCGCTCCGGCCGTGTCGCGTGGCAGTTCGCCAAGGATCATGCGGGTAAGGCACCCAAATGATGCCCTGCAGGCGCTTCACTCGCCGCTCTTTGAGTTTCTCTCGTTTCGTCTGTACAGGTCCCCGCCATGTCTGAAAAACTCGCCGTGCCTATCGATGTAGCGGTTGGCATCTTGATGAAACCGAACGGGGACGTCTTGCTGGGCCAGCGACCGGATGGAAAGCCGTACGCTGGTTACTGGGAATTTCCGGGAGGGAAAGTAGAAGCCGGCGAAGCCATTCTGGATGCGCTGAAGCGTGAATTCGTCGAGGAGTTGGGAGTAGAGGTCATCTCTGCAGAGCCGTGGTGCGGCGTCGAGCATGTTTATCCGCATGCGCATGTACGGCTGCACTTTTACATCAGCCGGGAATGGCAGGGTGATCCGCAAAGTCTGGAAAATCAGGCGTTCGCCTGGCAGGGATGCGTGGGCGTCGAGCCGTTGTTGCCGGCGACCATTCCCTTGATTGAATGGCTGGATGAGCTACGTAGCTAAGTTACATAAATAAGCTTCGTTATTCAGCTACGGTACAGGTTTAAACCGTGCGCGCCAATTAAGGTCGCGGCGGTGGCGGGATATCTTCGTCGAGATCATCCAGCGGATTGACGACCGGGATCACATACTTCTCTTCAGCCCAGGCACCAAGATCGATTTGCTTGCAACGATTGGAACAGAAAGGGCGAAATTTGCTTATTTCCGACCATTCCACTTTGGTGCCGCAGGTAGGGCAATCGACTGTTGTAACCATAAATACTATCTAATCAAAAACTGCACAAACTCAGCTCGAACGGCACATCGCCTTCGAACGCTTTCGGTTTCTTATCGCCATCTTGCGACGTAAAGCGTATCCACAACATGTACTTGTTGGCAGATATCTCGGGAATCGCACCCAGACTTTCATCGATATTCAAACGCAGCATCTGGTAAGCCTTGCCCTGCAACATTTGCTGATAACTACCGCTTTGTGCAATCATTTTTACCGGCCGGCCGGATTCACGCAACAGGCGCAAGATCATGCCGATTGCATCGAACAAGGGCGCCAGCGGCGTAAACCATTTGTGGATGTCGGCGAGGCGCTGTTCGGCCGAATCGTGCTGCCATGCGTAATAGGACGGCAGATCGAACTCGCAGGCCCCGCCTGGAATAATGGTGCGGCCACGTATGCTCATCAGCCATTCATTTTCACGGATGTGCTGTCCGGTTTTTCCTTGCGAGGCGACGAGTGCCGTGCTGATGCGTTCGATGTCGAACAGAATCGCGTCCAGCATCTCTGCTTCGACATTAGGGTTGGATTTGAATCCGAGTAAGGTTTGCTTCTGGCGTTCCAGTTCCTGCAGCAGATCTGATTTCAGATCTGCGCGACCGGCGACTTCCAGCATTTCGAAAATCGTGGAGAGGGCGACGTGATGCTGCTGCGGGTGATCATGACCGACAAAGAAAGCAAATTTCTCGTACAGGTCTTCTAGCCGCAACAACGTGCGAATACGCTCGTTGAAAGGGTATTCGTAGACAATCAAAGTGGCATCCCTTTAAAGTTTAAACCGGGCAATACGAGGTAATTGTGTGATTCTGAACGAAGCTGAGGCAAATTACAAATGCGGGCGCAATTTTGTTCTTATCTTATGTTGCGGCAAGTCTGGATTTCAGACAATTTCAGCAAATATTGCATGCAGGCCCGGCGCGTCAGTGGATGTTCAAGCACCGCTCGCCAGCGAGATGTACAAATCATGCAAGCGCTTTACTTGCGGGGCTAACGCCGTTGCATCGCCGTCGTTGAGGATGACATCGTCTGCCGCTGCGAGCCTGCTTGCACGCGAGGCCTGCGTGGCGATGATGGCACGCACTTGTTGTTCGGTCAGGTTATTGCGTTGCATCACGCGACGGATTTGTATCTCTTCCGAGCAGTCAATTGCCAGCACGCGCGACAGGCGTTGCTTCCACAGGCCGGATTCGACCAATAATGGAATGACGACCAAAATATACGGCCCTTTTGCTTGCGCTGCCGCATGTTCGGTTTGGGCGCGTATCAGCGGATGAAGAATCGCCTCAAGGCGCTTTCTTTCGCGTGGATCTGCAAAGACCGCCTCCCGCATTTTGACTCTATCCATGGCGCCGTCAGGTGCGATGAAGTCTGCCCCAAACGCTAGCCGTATTTGTGCAATTGCAGCGCCTCCTGCCACTGTCAGTTGGTGCGCAATCAGATCCGTATCGATTACTGCAGCGCCGTGTGCGACAAATAAGTCGGCAACCGTACTTTTGCCGCTACCTATGCCGCCGGTCAAACCTACCGAGAAACGGCGTGAGAGTGCTGACCCTGTCATCTGCTCAGTAAAAACCGAGATACATTTGTGTTAGCGGCTTTCCGTAAAACAAAGTCAACATGCCGGCTGCCGCCAGATAGGGGCCAAAGGGGATCGGGATATCGCGACCACGCTTCGCCAGCAAAATCAGTGCGATACCGACCACGGCACCGACTAATGAAGATAGCAATACAATGACAGGCAGCATTTTCCAGCCCAGCCAGGCCCCCAGTGCTGCCAATAGTTTGAAGTCGCCGTAACCCATGCCTTCCTTGCCTGTCACCAGCTTGAACAGCCAGTAAATCGCCCACAAGCTCAGGTAGCCGGCGGCAGCCCCAATCACGGCTTCTTGCAAAGGCACGAAGGTGCCATTCAGATTGATGAGCAGTCCCAGCCACAGCAAAGGCAGCGTCAAGTCATCCGGTAGCAATTGTGTATCAGCGTCGATAAACGTCATTGCGATCAGAAGATAGGTCAACACGAGGGTAGACAGGCCGAGCCAGCCACTACCGAAATGCCAGATGAGTAAAGCGGATAATACGCCGGTCAACAATTCAACTATCGGATAACGAATTGAAATAGGTGTTTTGCACGCTATGCATTTCCCACGTAAAAATGCATAGCTGAAAACCGGAATGTTTTCCTTTGCCGTGATTTGATGCCCGCATTGCGGGCAAGCCGAGCGGGGCATCAGCAAATCGTAGCGATCTTCATGCGGCAAAGGCCGGCCGCTTTCATGCGCGACATAGTTATCCGATTCCCGTTGCATCATTTTGGGGATGCGGTGGATCACAACGTTGAGAAAACTGCCAATCAGCAAACCGAATATGCCGGCAAAGATTGCGGGCAGTGCGCTCCCCGCAGGTGCAGACCAAATTAACTCCATCATCAGACCACAGAACCCAGTTTAAAAATAGGCAGGTACATTGCGATGACCAAGCCACCGATGAGTACACCGAGGATCACCATGATGAGCGGCTCCATCAAACTGGAGAGCGAGGCTACCGCTTCGTCGACTTCATCTTCATAAAAATCTGCAACCTTACCAAGCATATTGTCCAGCGAACCGGATTCTTCGCCGATAGATACCATCTGCGTGACCATATTCGGGAAGACATCAGAATTCTGCATCGCGACCGTGAGGCTGACGCCAGTGCTGACTTCACTTTGAATTTTTTTTGTTGCATCCAGGTACACGGCGTTGCCGGCAGCGCCACCGACTGAATCCAGCGATTCAACCAGAGGCACACCCGCAGCAAACATTGTTGCCAGCGTGCGAGTCCAGCGCGCAATGGTTGCCTTGCGGATCACTGCACCGAAGATAGGCGCTTTCAACAGCAGTCTATCCATCGTGCGTTGCATTTGCAGCGAACGTTTCCATGATTGGAAAAATAGATATAGTCCGGCAAAAAGCAAACCGAAAATCAAATACCAGTAAGAGACAAAAAAATCGGAAATTGCCATAACCATCAAGGTAGGTGCAGGGAGATCGGCACCGAAGCTCTTGAACACTTCCTTGAATGCTGGTACCACCCAGATCATGATGACGGCAGTCACGAGAAATGCGACCCCAAGAATGGCGACCGGATAGATCAATGCCGATTTGATTTTGGCCTTGATCGCCAAGGTTTTTTCTTTATAGATCGCTAAGCGAGTCAGCAAGTCTTCCAAAATACCTGCCTGTTCACCGGCACCCACCAGATTGCAAAAAAGTGGGTCGAAATATAATGGAAACTTCCGGAATGCCTGATTCAGGCTGGTGCCGGTTTCTACATCGGCGCGAATGTCCTGAATCAATTTCGATACGGAAGGATTATCATTGCCTTTGGCAACGATATCAAACGATTGCAGAAGCGGAACGCCTGCCTTCATCATGGTGGCCAGTTGGCGCGTGAAAAGAGTGATGTCTTTATCAGAGACTTTCTTGCCGCTGCGGTAAGTTTTCTTTTTGACTTTGGTCACCAGCACGCCTTGGCGGCGTAGCGTTGCGTTGACAACAGACTCGCCCCCGGCACGCAATTCGCCGCGCACTATTTTTCCAGACTTGTCCTTGCCTTCCCAGGCAAAAACGGCTTCCTTGGCGAGTGTTGTGCTTCCAACTTTACGTGCTGAAGTTGCCATCCCTAGACCTCTTTATTATTCGTTTGTACAACCCAGAATTTCTTCCAGACTGGTCATGCCCTGTTTTACTTTTCTCAAGCCTGATTCACGCAAGGAGCGCACGCCGTCTTTTTTTGCTTGTGCTTCGATTTCCAGCGAGGTGCCGTGATTTAGAATGATGTGCTCAATTTCTTCGCTGATCGGCATGATTTGATAGATGCCCAAGCGACCTTTGTAGCCGCTGCCGCTGCAACGTTCACAGCCTACCGGTTTGTATGGAAGCCATGTGCCATCTAGGTCATCTTCAGTGAAGCCTGCGTCGAGCAAAGCTTCATCGGGAATTACCGTGGTTTGCTTGCACGAACATAAGCGCCTGGCCAGACGCTGAGCAGTAATCAAAATGACGGATGACGCGATATTGAAGGGGGCAACGCCCATATTCATCAAGCGTGTGAGCGTTGCTGGCGCATCATTGGTATGCAGTGTCGAGAACACCATATGACCGGTTTGCGCTGCCTTGATCGCGATGTCAGCGGTTTCCAGATCACGAATCTCACCCACCATGATGATGTCTGGATCCTGACGTAGAAAAGCCTTGAGTGCGACTGGAAAAGTGAGGCCGGCTCTATCGTTGACATTGACTTGATTCACACCGGGCAAATTGATCTCGGCAGGGTCTTCCGCGGTAGAGATATTGATGCCGGGCTTGTTCAGGATATTCAGACACGTGTAAAGCGAAACAGTCTTGCCGGAGCCTGTGGGGCCGGTGACCAAGACCATGCCGTAAGGACGCTGGATGGCATTCAGCAATGTTTCCTTTTGGTCAGGGTCGTAGCCTAGCGCCTCAATTCCCATTTGCGCTTGCGACCCGTCCAGAATACGCATGACGATTTTTTCGCCGAATAGCGTGGGCAGGGTGCTGACACGAAAGTCGATGGAGCGGGTTTTCGACATGACCAGTTTCATGCGGCCATCTTGCGGTACGCGTTTCTCTGAAATGTCCAGCTTGGAAATAACCTTGATGCGCGATGCCAGCTTTTCTTTGATTGCCAGCGGTGGTTGTGCGATGTCGCGCAGCACGCCGTCTACGCGGAAGCGTATCCGATAAAACTTTTCGAAAGGTTCGAAGTGAAGATCGGATGCGCCGAGATTAATCGCATCGACCAGAATTTTTTGCAGAAATTTGACAACCGGCGCGTCATCGATGTCGGTAGTGCCGCCCTCAGTCGGTGCAGCCAGATCATCTTCAACAAAATCGATTTCCAAGTCGTCGCCAATCAGCTCATTCAAATCCTGCTCTGCGCTCTGACCCAGCTTCTCTATCAGTTTGAGCAAGGTGGAATGATCGACAATGATCGGTTCGACCGTTAATTGTGTCTGGAACTTGATCTGGTCCAGCGCCTGCGCATTGGTGGGATCTGAAATCGCTATCAGTACTTTGTTGCCGCGCTTGGCAAGTGCAATGACACGCTGACTTTGCATCAGCTTGGTGTCGATAAGCTTGTCCGGCAGATTGCCGCTATTAAATGCAGCCAAATCAAGCAGGGGATAGCCAAAAGTCTGAGAGCAAAAGGCGGCCAGTCTGGTCGCATTCATGACTTCACTTTTCAGCAGCGCATCGATGAACGTACTTTTCTCGGTGGCAGCTTGTTTGGTCAGCGTATCGGCTTGCTGTGGCGTTATTTGTCCTGCCTGCAGCAATGCGCGCGCGAGGCCGGACATCGAGTTATTTGACGCCGAACTAGGGAGAACTGCAGCCATTGTAGTTATGCCGAAAAGGTCGATTGAAACATCGAAGGTGCGTTAGATAATGCCTCTAAGCATCTGTTTTGTAAAGGTATCGGAAGGCTTGTTACTTCTTTGTGCTGCTAAATGCAACATTTGGCCCATGCGCCAGTTGTCGATTAGATTATTGAGCACGCATTAAGGTGCCGGGTGTCATTCCTGCAGTCTGCAGGCGGACCGAGAATCTCCCTCTCCGCACACTCTGTGCCGATTCGACTGGCCCACGTGGGAATTTAGTGATTTCGATTAACCGCAAAATCGCTGAGTTTAAGCAGGGCATCCTTGAACTGGCTGGCGGGAAGGGGGGCGATAGAAGCGGTAGCGCGTGCGGCGGCTTCTTCGGCTTTGCGCTTGGTGTAGTCCAAAGCGCCTGATGTGGTAACTGCAAACAGAACGGCATCGAAATGCTGCTCATCGCCATTCTCGATGCAACTGCGGACCAGTTCGCGTTGTTCGGCCGTCCCGTGTTCCATTAGGTAAATCAGCGGCAGGGTGGCTTTACCTTCGCGCAGGTCATCACCGACGTTCTTGCCGATGTCGTCGGACTGGCCTGAATAGTCCAGTACATCGTCAATCAACTGGAAGGCAGTGCCGAGAGAGCGACCATATTCTGCGGCGGCTTCGATTTCTTCGTCCGATGCGCCGGCAATCAATGCACCCAATTGCGCTGCCGCTTCAAATAACTTGGCGGTTTTGGAGCGGATGACCTGGGTATAACGCTCTTCCGATACGTCGGGATCGTGCATGTTCAGCAATTGCAGGACTTCGCCTTCTGCGATCACATTCGTGGCGTCAGCCAAGATCTGCATGATGCGTATGTCGCCAACCGAGACCATCATCTGGAAGGCGCGCGAATAAAGAAAATCCCCTACCAGTACGGAGGCCGCATTGCCGAATAGCGCATTAGCAGTCTTGCGGCCGCGTCGCAGCGACGATTCGTCGACTACATCATCATGCAACAAGGTGGCGGTATGGATAAACTCTACAACGGCTGCTAATTGATGATGGTCGGTGCCGCGATAACTGTAAGCGTTTGCTATCAGCAAAACCAGCACCGGTCTTATACGTTTTCCACCAGCACTAATAATATATTCAGCAATTTGGTTGACCAGTGCCACTTCCGAATGGAGTTTTTGGCGTATCACCGTATCGACTGCATTCAGATCTGCGGCGATGGGCTGGATGAGCAGGTTTTGTGCGGAAGCAATGGAAGCGGAAGCCAAGTGTAAGCCTGATGAATGAGCATGGACGAGCAAGAATTATACGACGACAAATGCAGCGCAAGCGCGCATGTTGCAGTCCAGGAACGTACTATTTCTTAAAAGACATGTATCAAGGGTCTCGAATTGATGCGATTTAGGGCTTTGACCGGCAGGGTAAGTACATGTATAATTGGAGGTTTTCCCGATTCCGCCTGCGCAGTCTTTGGCGATTCGAAGAGAGAAAAGTCCTTTAATCAATTGATGAGGTTTCACATGTACGCGGTCATAAAAACCGGTGGCAAACAATATAAAGTTGTCGCTGGTGAAAAATTTAAAGTAGAACAGATACCGGCAGACATTGGATCCGAAATCACCCTTGATCAGGTGCTCGCATTGGGCGCAGGAGAAACCATTAAGTTTGGTGCTCCGCTGGTTGAAGGTGCTACGGTCCGTGCTACGGTTGTCTCCCATGGTCGTCACGAAAAGGTCACGATTTTCAAGATGCGTCGCCGTAAGCATTACCAGAAGCACCAGGGCCATCGTCAAAATTACACCGAATTGCAGATCGTTTCGATCAACGGCTAAGCCGCTGACTCGGACTAAACAGATACAAGGAGTCAGAAATGGCACATAAAAAAGGCGGCGGCACTACGCGAAATGGTCGTGACTCAGAGTCAAAACGACTGGGCGTTAAAGTCTACGGTGGTCAGGCTGTCAACGCAGGCGGCATTATCGTTCGCCAACGTGGCACCAAAATGCACCCGGGCGAAAACGTAGGCATTGGCAAGGATCACACCTTGTTCGCACTGACAGATGGCAAGGTTGCATTCGTTACCAAAGGCGCATTGCAACGTCATTACGTTACAGTAGTACCTGCTTAAGTTTTTAAGCAAGCAAGGTAAGGCGAAAGCCTTCAATCGAAAGGCTCTGCCCCAGGTAGAGCCTTTTTAGTTTTATGGCGGCACAATTATGAAGTTTATCGACGAAGCAAAAATCGAAGTCATTGCTGGCGACGGCGGCAACGGCGTCGCCTCCTTTTGTCGTGAAAAATTCCGGCCGTTCGGCGGCCCTGATGGCGGCGATGGCGGCAAGGGTGGGAGCATCTGGGCAGTTGCCGATCGCAACATCAATACACTGGTTGATTTTCGCTACTCAAAAATGCACAAGGCACGTGACGGTGAAAATGGTCGCGGTGCGGATTGCTACGGTAAGGGCGCGGACGACATCAAGCTGCGCATGCCGGTTGGCACATTAATCATCGACAACAACGACGGTGAACTGATTGCCGACTTGACCGAACACGGTCAAGAAGTCTTGATCGCGAAAGGCGGCGAAGGCGGCTGGGGCAATATCCATTTCAAATCGTCGACCAATCGTGCGCCGCGGCAAAAGTCTGAGGGCAAGGAAGGCGAGCGACGTGAACTGCGGCTGGAGCTGAAAGTGCTCGCTGATATCGGTTTGCTCGGGATGCCGAATGCCGGCAAATCCACCTTTATTTCGGCTGTTTCGAATGCGCGTCCGAAAATTGCCGACTATCCATTTACTACGCTGCATCCTAACTTGGGTGTGGTCCGCGTCAGTCACGAAAAGAGTTTCGTGATTGCCGATATCCCTGGCTTGATTGAAGGCGCATCAGATGGTGCCGGTTTGGGTATTCAATTCCTGCGTCATTTACAACGTACGCGTTTGTTGCTGCATATCGTTGATTTGGCCCCCTTCGACAATGTCGATCCGGTCAAGGAAGCCAAGGCCATCGTCAAGGAACTGAAAAAATACGATGAATCGTTGTTCGACAAGCCGCGCTGGCTGGTCTTGAACAAACTCGACATGGTTCCAGAAGAAGATCGCAAGAAGCGGGTGAAGGATTTCATCAAGCGCTTTGGCTGGAAAGGCCCGGTTTTTGAGATTTCCGCTTTGACCCACGCTGGTTGTTCCGAATTGGTCACTGAAATTTATGACTACATCGCGGTTCAGCGCCAGGCTGAGCAGCGTTCTGAAGAAACAGATATTAGCGAAGAGGCGCGCCTGATCGATTCTATCGATCCGGACGATCCACGTTTCAAAATCATCGACTGATATGTCTTTATGCAGCATGGCCCAAGTGGGCCATGCTGCATAAAAAGCGCATTGTATTAAAGTAGCGTCCAGATAACGTTCAAGCAACGATAAAAACAGCGTCGGATCACAAAGCATGAACTCTGTCATTCAACAAGCCAAGCGCGTCATCATCAAGGTTGGTTCATCCCTCGTCACCAATGATGGCAAGGGTTTGGATGTGGCCGCCATCCAGAAATGGGCAGAGCAAATTGTCCATCTTCGCAGTCTCGGTAAAGAAGTTGTGCTCGTTAGCTCGGGGGCGATTGCCGAAGGCATGCAGAGGCTTGGTTTTGACAAACGGCCGACCGGTATCCATGAGTTGCAAGCATGCGCCGCAGTAGGTCAAATGGGCCTGGCGCAAATTTATGAAACCAGTTTTCGCCAACATAATGTACGTACCGCGCAAGTCTTGCTGACGCATGCAGATCTCGCTGATCGCGAACGTTATCTGAACGCGCGTTCTACGCTGTTCACTCTCTTGCGCCTCGGCGTAGTACCTATCATCAATGAAAATGATACGGTCGTTACCGATGAGATCAAATTCGGCGACAACGATACTTTGGGTGCACTTGTCGCGAATCTGATCGAAGGCGATGCCTTGATTATTCTCACTGATCAACGTGGCTTGTTCACCGCTGATCCACGTAAAGATCCTAATGCAGAATTTGTCCATGAGGCCAAGGCTGGAGATTTAACGCTGGAAGCTATGGCGGGTGGTGCCGGCAGCAGCCTTGGTCGCGGCGGCATGCTGACAAAAATTCTTGCCGCAAAACGTGCGGCGTTATCGGGTGCGCATACAGTCATCGCTTGGGGACGTGAGGATCGCGTGTTGAGTCGTCTCGCCGCAGGGGAGGCAATCGGTACGCAACTGACGGCGCAAACTGCGCAGTTGACGGCAAGAAAACAATGGATGGCCGATCATTTGCAAACAGCAGGCAAGGTTGTGCTGGATGCTGGTGCAGTGCAGAAACTGACTGCGGAAGGCAAGTCCTTGCTGCCGATCGGTGTCACCGAAGTAAAAGGCGAGTTTGGTCGCGGCGATGTCATTACTTGTGTCGATGCCGATGGTCGCGCGATTGCACGTGGCATGACAAACTATACCAGTTCGGAGGCGCGTCGCATCATGCGCAAACCGTCGGCAGAGATACTGTCTATTCTGGGGTTCGTCGAAGAGCCGGAATTGATACACCGAGATAATCTCGTGCTGCTTTAACGCAGGTGGTGCGATCCACGATCGCAATCAAGATTACCGCGATCATGCGTTGGCATAGCGCGGCGATCTTTACTCGTGCAACAAGTCGTCTATTAGCGTTTTGCCGGATTTAAGACGGTATAACATGTCTTTTTTCGTCCCGACCACCGTCAAATTGCTGCAGAAATAATCCTGCGCCAGCGCTGCATGCTGTCTGTTGGTCTTGCCCCGTACTATAGGCTCCCAAAGGTCGCGACGGGAACGACCCCATGCACCATCTTCGCGTCCAATCGCGTAAATCTTCTTTTCAAATGATGCGCAGCGAATGCCTTCATAGCTGATATTTTTCGCTCCCGAAGGACTGGTAGCTACCAATGTGTAGCGCACTACGCCATCTGTGCCTAGCGAGAGCGAATTGCTATCTATGGCAAACGTTTGCGTTGCAGTGGGGCCTACATAAAAAGGCAGCAGGTTTTCTGTCTTGGGAGCGGGCGGCAACTCTGCAGCTATTTCTTCCCATGGCTTGTCCTCTTCATCGCTGTAGTTTTTATTAAATTCCAGCTGTTGCGCAAGGGAAATCTGCGTCACAACCAACAGTGACAGGCTGAGCAGTGTGTACGTTAATTTACGATTTGGTATGGAAGACTTATTCATTGTCAGGCTTGATCTTTACAGTGGATAGTTCGTCTGGTTTGCGCGATGGATGCGTCTGGCGCAAATAACGTGCTGTATTGTGCGGCGCAGAATGCTGTGCCGGGCGCACTAAAAATCGCGATAGCTCTTGCAGCGCGCGTTGATAAACATCGCGTTTGAATTCGATGACAACGTCGAGTGGTACCCAATAGTCATGCCAGCGCCAGGCATCGAATTCCGGATGCTCCGTCATACGCAAATTGACATCGCAGTCACGGCCTACCATGCGGAGCAAAAACCAGATTTGCTTCTGACCCTTGTAATGGCCACGAATTTCCCGCTTGATGAAATGATCCGGCACTTCATAGCGCAACCAGTCGCGTGTACGTCCCATGATTTTGACGTGCTCCGCCCGCAAGCCTACTTCTTCTTCCAGCTCGCGATACATGGCTTGTTCGGGTGTTTCGCCGAATTTGATACCGCCCTGTGGAAACTGCCACGAGTGCTCGCGCACCCGCTTGCCCCACCACACTTCATTTTGGGCGTTGATCAAAATAATGCCGACGTTTGGGCGAAAGCCTTCACGATCGAGCATAGTGCACCTCAAACTTTCTGCGGCTAACGGTACCCTCAATCGAAAATCGTTGTCTCTACGGACTCGTACCGCCGCGCGCACGATGACGTGCGAACAACGGGGATGGTAATCAATTGTGCGAAGAGTGGGTCCATCAGCCAGCTAATCCTTTAAAATTGAGTTGATTATAACCCTCTCTCTTTTTAAAAAGAATTCATCGTCATGCGTGCATCCCGTTTTTTCATTTCCACTCTTAAAGAAGCCCCTTCCGACGCAGAAATCGTCAGTCATAAACTGATGATGCGCGCTGGCATGATCAAGCGGCTCGGCTCCGGTATTTACACATACATGCCGATTGGCTTGCGCGTGATCCGCAAGGTGGAAGCGATCGTGCGGGAAGAAATGAACCGTGCGAATGCCATCGAATTATTGATGCCTCTGGTGCAACCTGCCGAACTCTGGCAAGAAACCGGACGCTGGGACAAGATGGGCCCTGAGTTAATGCGCGTCAAAGATCGTCACGGCCGCGAGTATGCGATACAGCCGACATCGGAAGAAGTCGTCACCGATGTAGTTCGTACCGAGATCAAATCCTACCGTCAGTTGCCACTCAATTTTTACCACATTCAAACCAAGTTCCGTGATGAGCGCCGTCCGCGCTTCGGGCTGATGCGGGGGCGCGAATTCACGATGAAAGATGCCTATTCCTTTGATCGCGATGTGGACGGTTTGAAGCGATCATATCAAATCATGTTCGATGCGTACGTAAAGATTTTCAATCGCTTTGGCCTGCAGTTCCGCGCGGTAGCGGCCGATAACGGTGCCATCGGCGGTTCCGGTTCGCACGAATTTCACGTGATTGCCGATACGGGTGAGGATGCGCTGGTGTATTGCCCTGATTCCGATTACGCCGCCAACATGGAGGCAGCAGAAGCAATTGCGCCAGCCGCCCAACGTGCTGACGCGACACAAGCATTGACCAAGGTCTCGACGCCAGGAACATCGAAATGCGAAGATGTCGCCGCATTGCTGAAGTTGTCACTGACACAGACGGTCAAGTCCATCGTGCTGACGGTGGAAAAAGAAGAGAAGGGCGTCGTCAATAAAGAAGTATGGTTATTGCTATTACGCGGTGACCATGAATTGAATGAAGTAAAAATCGCAAAGATCCCGGGTTTGACAGACTATCGCTTTGCCAGCGAAGCAGAGATCGTCGAATGGTTCGGCGCCACGCCAGGCTACCTTGGCCCTGTCAATACCAAGAAGCCTGTCAAATTGATAGTCGATCGCACAGTCGCAGCCATGAGCGATTTCGTCTGCGGCGCAAATGAAGTGGACTTCCACTTCATCGGCGTCAATTGGGTGCGCGATTTGCCTGAAGCCACGGTGCTCGACATTCGCAATGTAGTAGAAGGTGATCCATCGCCCGATGGCAAAGGCGTCTTGGCAATTCAGCGTGGCATCGAAGTCGGCCATGTGTTCCAGTTAGGTACCGCTTATTCCGAGAAGATGAAAGCAACTTATCTCGATGAAAATGGCAAACCGCAATTGATTCAAATGGGTTGTTATGGCATCGGCGTCACCCGCATTGTGGGTGCTGCCATCGAGCAGAATTTCGATGACAAGGGCATCATCTGGCCAGCCGCGCTGGCGCCGTTTGAAGTGGTGCTGTGTCCTATGGGTTACGACCGTAGCGAAAGTGTGAAGGCAGAAACCGAAAAATTGTATGAGGCTTTGCAGGCGGCTGGCGTCGACGTCATTCTGGATGACCGCGGCGAGCGTCCGGGTGCAATGTTTGCCGATTGGGAGTTGATCGGCGCACCACATCGTATCGTGATCGGTGACCGCGGCTTGAAAGAGGGCAAGCTGGAATACCAAGGGCGCCGCGATACGGAGGCAACTGCAGTCGCACTGGATGAGATGCTCGCCTTCGTTAAAGCCAAATTGGCTGCGTGATTGTTTTGATGCAATTGGCGATCGCGAGTACGGTCTTTCGACGCCATGGCGTCGAAGGTAGCAGCCGGCGATATCCAGGGCCGCTATCGTCATTGTTGAGTCGTATAGTCATCGTCAGCATATTTTTGCTGACGAATGCTACTTATGTTTTCGCTGGCAATCAAAAAGAAGAAGCCATGGCGGATTCGGTGCGCATGGCTTTATCGCGTGCGATTTCCGATCCGCGCCCCCCTGTTCCGCAATTCATCGATATCAAGGAACGGCTGGCTTATCTGCAGTGGTTGGGCGATATGTCGGATCGATTGGCGAAGCGAATTTCGGATAGGCAAGTGCGCATCGAGTTCCTGCGCACTGTGTGGTACGAAGCAAGACGCGCTGGTTTGGACCCGGCCTTGGTGCTTGGCTTGATACAGGTAGAATCGGCTTTCCGTAAATATGCAGTGTCACCGGTAGGCGCGCATGGCTATATGCAAGTCATGCCATTCTGGACGCGTGTGATTGGTGACGGCGATCGCAGCAAGTTGTTCCATATGCAAACCAATTTGCGGTTTGGCTGTTCTATCTTGCGTATGTATCTGGATATTGAAAAAGGCGATTTGTTTCTTGCGCTGGGACGCTACAACGGAAGTCGTGGTCGTGCCGAATACCCGAATTCTGTATTGGTATCGTGGAAAAAATGGGAGCATCACCCGTGATGTGATGCCAGTGATGCAGATGAAATAGCGCTGTGGACGATTTGAACATTGACGTAGGCTGCGAATCGAAATGCACAGCAAAAACAAAAACGCCCGCGCGATGCGGGCGTTTTTGTTTGGTACCTGAAAAATTATTTCAAGTGACCGGAGATGAGTTTGGTCATCTCAAACATTGATACTTGTTTCTTGCCACCAAAGACTGCTTTCAGTTTGTCATCCGCATCAATCATGCGTTTGTTTTCTGGGTTTTGCAGTTTGAATTTCTTGATGTATTCCCACACTTTTTTGGTTACTTCAGTGCGAGGTGCTGGTGCTGCACCGATAACAGCGGCCAGAACTGCGGACGGTGTTACTGGTTTCATGAACGCAGCGTTAGGCTTGCGTGCAGTCGCTGGTTTTTTAGCGGCTACTTTTTTAGCTGCCGGTTTTTTCACTGCGACTTTTTTAGCTGCCGGTTTTTTAGCGACTACTTTTTTGGCTGGCGCTGCTTTTTTAGCTGGCGCTGCTTTTTTCGCTACTACTTTTTTTGCTACTGGTTTCTTAGCGGCCGGTTTTTTGGCCGCTGGTTTTTTGGCTGTTGCCATCTTCAAACCTCCTTCACATTGTGTTGGGAAATTGCGCCACTTCACGCACCGCTAATAGTGGTGTGGTTTTTCTTGCCGTGCAAGTGTTTTTTGAGTGTTTCACATGGTATTTGTAGGTTGTGCGCCACGCCTTGATCACAGAGGGAAAACGCCCAATGCCTTATCCGGTTCGAACGCTTCAAATTTGGATTGAATTTGATCGCGAATGGAGGTGTTTTTTGGCGACCAGCGCATTTCCAAAAAGTGGAAATTGATTTTTTCTTTGGGAGGCGGGGTCAGTGATGCGCGCCATTTTGAAGTGCCGCGTGATGAAAAAACCCGGCATCAGCCGGGTTGGGGGACTTTCTCAAGACTGAACATCAGCGCATACCGGGCAACATGCCCTTCATGCCGCGCATCATTTTCATCATGTTGCCGCCTTTAAGCTTCTTCATCATTGTTTGCATCTGGTCGAATTGCGCCAGCATGCGGTTGACTTCCTGCACCTGAACACCGGCGCCGGTGGCGATGCGACGCTTGCGGGAAGCCTTGATCAACTCGGGCTTGGCGCGTTCCTGCGGCGTCATCGAGTTGATGATGCCCTCCATGCGGATCACCTGTTTGTCGGCCATGCCCATATTGGCACCGCTGGCTGCCTGCTGTAATTGGGCTGGCAGTTTGTCCATCAGGTTGGACATGCCGCCCATTTTTTTCATCTGGGCGAGTTGCGATTTGAAGTCATTCAAGTCGAATTTGCCGCCGACCTTGATCTTTTGCGCGAGTCCTTCGGCGGCTTCCATGTCGACACCCTTGCGGGCTTCTTCGACCAGCGCGAGGATATCGCCCATGCCGAGAATACGGTCTGCCATGCGCACCGGATCGAACGCTTCGAGGCCGTCCAGTTTCTCTGCTACACCGGCAAATTTGATCGGCTTGCCGGTGATATGACGTACCGACAGCGCGGCACCGCCGCGTGAATCACCGTCCAGCTTGGTCAGCACGATACCGGTCAGCGGCAACGCGTCGCTGAATGCCTTGGCCGTATTGATCGCATCCTGACCGAGCATCGCATCGACCACGAACAGTGTTTCGATCGGTTTGACGGCAGCATGGATCGCCGAGATTTCCTGCATCATCGCTTCGTCTATGCCGAGACGGCCAGCGGTATCGATGATCAGTACGTCGTGATAGTGCCGCTTGGCATAATCGAGTGCGGCCAGTGCGATGTCAACCGGCTTGTCGGTGGCGGACGAAGGGAAGAAGTCGGCACCAACCTGAGCAGTCACGGTTTGCAACTGGCCGATCGCAGCCGGGCGATAAACGTCGGCGGAAACGGTCAGGACTTTCTTCTTCTTTTGTTCGCGCAGATACTTCGCCAGCTTGCCGACGGTGGTGGTTTTACCTGCACCCTGCAGGCCGGCCATCAGGATGATTGCCGGCGGCTGGGTTGCAAAATTGAGTTGCGAAGCTTCGGGGCCGAGATCGGCGCCCATGATGGCAGCGAGCTCGCGTTGTACCACGCCGACCAATGCCTGGCCTGGCGAGAGCGAGCCGATGACATCTTCACCCATCGCTTTTTCTTTGACGCGGCTGATGAATTCACGGACGGCAGGCAGTGCGACGTCGGCCTCCAGGAGCGCCAGACGGACTTCGCGCAGCATTTCTGCGGTGTTCGCTTCCGTCAGACGCGCTTCTCCGCGCATGGTTTTGACGGCTTTGGCTAGGCGTTGTGTAAGATTGTCGAGCATGGGTATTTTGAATGTGTGATGAAACAACTGATTGTGGCGAAAATTACGTGCCTGCAATGACTATGCACCTGAGGCGCGGGCAAACTTCATTTTACCCGATGCCGTGCGGGATAGCCGCGCTCTTGCCGTAGCTAATCTGGAAAGCCGGTTTTAGATAGACTTGCGGGCAGTATCTTGTATAAGCGTTTCTATCCGGCTAATGGTAATGTCGCAATAATAATTCTCTATGCCATGGCGAGATGCTGATCGAATTCGGTGTCATCGCGCGTTGATGTCGCTGGATACCTGCCAAATGAATCACGCGCAAGTAATCCGAATAAGTGTGGATGGAAAACATGACAATACTGTTTGTCTCGGCGGGAAGCTCTGATTACATGGTGTAAACTTAAGCGATGTATATATATCTATTTGTCTTGGCTGCCTTGTTTTATGCGGTGTGCGCTTTCCTGCCGCCCAAAAAACGCATGGCAATTTCGATCGGCACCCTGATTGGATGGTTGCTGCACGGCGGCGCACTGTGGGCGGATGCTGTTACGTCCAATTCCCTGCGCATGGGATTTGCCATCATGCTGTCTGGGACACTGTGGATTTCTGTCGCTGCCTACTGGCTGGAAAATCGCAACTTCACACTGGATGGCTTGCGCATTCTTGTATTGCCGTGCGCAGCGATCGGTGTTCTGCTGCCCATGATTTTCCCCGGTAGCGTGATTGCGCTGGACGGCCGGTCAATTCTTTATCCCTGGCACATTGTGATTGCGATGCTGGCCTACAGCACGCTGACGATTGCGGCTTTTCATGCGATCTTGATGGCGCTGCAGGAATCGAAACTGCATACCGGCCTGAATGCACAAAAAGCCGGTTGGTTTGGCATGGCGCTTGATCGCTTGCCGGCCTTGCTGACGATGGAGAAATTATTATTCCGTCTGATCGGTTTCGGATTCTTCTTGCTGACCCTGACGGTTTTGTCTGGCGTCATTTTTTCCGAAGAACTGTTTGGACAAGCGTTCAAATGGGAGCACAAGACCATCTTTACGATGTTGTCCTGGCTCTTGTTCGGCATCTTGCTGGCGGGACGGAAATGGCGCGGCTGGCGCGGTAAGACCGCTCTCAGCTTTACGCTGACTGGCTTTACGACCTTGCTGCTGGCCTATGTCGGCAGCCGCTTCGTGCTGGAAGTAGTGCTGCACCGGGGACTCGCATGAAATTGTTGTTGTGGGCCGCCATTGTTTTCGCGGTGATCTGGCTGCTCCGCAGTAAAAAATCTTCAGCCGAGGTGGATGTCCCGGAATCTCCTCAGGCGCCGCATGAAGGTACAGAAGCAATGTTGCGCTGTGCGCATTGCCAGACTTATTTCCCCGCCTCAGAAGCGGTATTTGATTCTTCAAATACCGCTTTTTGCAGCGTCGAGCATCGCGCTCAGCATGTTTCGCGGTAATTCATGAGCCAAGCCAAGCCGGTTTTCGAGGACGCCAAAGCGACATTTTGGCGCACGCTACAGACGTTCGCGTTTACGCGAACCTTGATCGTGGCAGTGTTGCTGGCCTACTTCGGTTTGAGCACGGCAAAACTATGGCCGGACAAACAGCAGTTTTGGGAAATTTGCATCGCCTATTTGATCGCGGCATTCATATTCGCGCTGCTGTCGTTGTACTGGCGCCGGCGCTTCATGATGCAGCTGGTAGTCCAGATATCGGTTGATATTGCTGCGATCTCGTTTCTGTATTTGTCTGCAGGTGGAATAAAAAGCGGTTTGGCGATTCTGTATTTGTTCCCCCTAGCGGGCGGAGCGATTCTCGCGCCCCTGATTCTGTCGCTATTTTTCGTTTCTGTCGTGACCCTGATTCTGCTGGCGGACAGCGGTTACCAGTTACTGAATGAAAACTCAGACATCTCTTCATCGCAAGTCGGTCTGTACGGCGCGGCATTTTTCATCATTATTTTTGCCATCAATCGCCTCGCTGCGCGCCTGATCAAACAGGAATCGCTGGCGCTGGGGCGAGGCAAGGCCTTGCACGTTCAGCAGGCAATTAATCGTCTCATCATCGCGGATATGGAGGACGGCGTTCTCGTGGTTGATCGCAAAGGTCGCTTATTGATCAGCAATCCGGCAGCAGCACACATGCTTGGTCTCACTTTTCCGCATGAAAAAATCTATGGGAAATTATCCGACATGGCGTGGTTGCGGCCGATAGCCGATGCCTACCAAGCATGGGGAGGGCGGGACGGCTTGCGCACACCGACACAAGCCAATACGCCGACCTTTGTTTTAATTAAACATGGTGAAGACTTGACTTTGCAAGGCGGCACGACGGTGTTGGGTAGTCGTCGCGAATTGATCACGCATTTGAAACTGCGCTTTGCAAAAGTCGACGCGGAAGGCGTTCAGGAAGAGCGGGTTGTCATCTTTCTGCAGGATGTCACTGAAATCGAAAATCGTGCACAGCAGCTCAAGCTGGCGTCGATGGGGCGTTTGACCGCCAGCATTGCACATGAAGTGCGTAACCCGCTGTCGGCGATCGGGCATGCAGCTTCGCTGTTGAGTGAAGACGCGCAGGAAGCAAGTCAGCAGCGCCTGCTTGCCATCATCAGCGATAACGTGGCGCGCTTGAATCGCATGATCGAGGATATCCTCAAGTTGTCACGCAAGGCGCATCAGTATCATGAGCCGCTTTGTCTGGGATTGCTGTTTGACGATGTTTTGAGCGAGTTGCATGAAATGCACGCGGTACAGCAGGGGATGATCGCGATTGCTGATATGACGTCCTACAAAGTACGTTTCGATCCGTTGCATTTGCGCGAAATCATCTTGAACTTGCTGACAAATGCGTTACGCTACGCAAGCGGCATGCCGGGTAGCATTCGCGTTTATATAGTATCGGGAGTCGGCCATCGACTCGAATTGCACGTACAGGATGACGGCCCGCAAATTACATCTACAGTACGTGCTCATTTGTTTGAGCCGTTCTACACAACATCCAGCAAAGGCACCGGCCTCGGGCTCTATCTGGCGCGCGAATTATGTTTGAATAATGGCGCCTTGCTGAATTATGAATATCGAAGTGATGACGAAAAAAGTGCGCCAGCTGGCCGTTTCGTGATTACCTTCGCTAATAATGAAAATATTTGATCGTATCTAACCGCCCATGAACCGTAAAAACCGCGTGCTATGAGTTCTCCTCGCATATTGATCGTTGACGATGAAGCAGACCTGCGGGAATTGCTGGAGATTACTCTCATCAAAATGGGGCTCGATATCGACAGCGCTCCCACGCTCGCGGTCGCACGCGATTATCTGGCGAAGACGGAATATGCATTGGTATTGACCGATATGCGCTTGCCGGATGGGCTGGGAATAGAGTTGGTGCACGAGGTGACGGCGCAATACAAAGATACGCCGATTGCCGTGATTACCGCCTTCGGCAGTGCAGATAATGCCGTCGTGGCCTTGAAGGCCGGCGCATTTGATTACCTGTCCAAGCCGGTCGGGCTCGAACAATTGCGCGTCATGGTCCGCTCGGCCTTGCGTATTAGTCAAAGTGACGGCACCCAGACATCCAGCCAAAAAGTGATCGCGCCGGCCGCATTGCGCCTGATGGGGCAGTCTGAAGCAATGCAGGGATTGCGTGCCCAAATTGCACGGCTTTCCCGCAGCATGGCACCGGTTGCCATCAGCGGCGAATCGGGGAGTGGCAAGGAGTTGGCGGCCCGTGATATTCATGCGCAGAGTGCGCGTAGCGACAAGCCTTTTGTCGCCGTTAACTGCGGTGCAATTCCGGAAGCCTTGATGGAAGCGGAATTTTTTGGTTATCGCAAAGGCGCATTCACCGGTGCGGCGGAGGACCGGGATGGTTTTTTCCAGGCCGCCAATGGCGGCACTTTGCTGCTGGATGAGGTGGCTGATTTACCGCTGGCGATGCAGGTCAAGTTGCTGCGTGCGATTCAGGAACGGCGGGTGCGCAAGGTAGGCGCCACCGTGGAGGAACCGGTTGATGTGCGTATCGTCAGCGCGACGCACCAGAATTTGCATGAATGCGTAGGCAAGGGAAGCTTCCGCCAGGATTTGTATTACCGGCTGAATGTCATTGAGTTGAATTTGCCGCCTTTGCGTGAGCGGCTGGATGATATCGGCTTGCTGGCGCAGGCGATTCTGACCCGCCTTGGCGGCGGGCACACCACTCTGACTCCCGCTGCGCTCGATGCGCTGCGTAGTTATTCATTTCCCGGTAACGTGCGCGAACTGGAAAATATTCTGGAGCGCGCCTTGGCATTTGCCAACGACGGTGTGATTGAAGTCATGGATCTGGCACTGAAAGCATCGCCCTCAATCAAGATTTTTGCACCGTCGTCATCTGCGGAAGAGGCGATGATGGTGCCGGCATTGATTGAAACAGAAGAAATGATTTTGCCGCCGCTGTCCGACGAGTTGCCGTCATCCTTGCCCGACCATCTCGACGATGTGGAGAGGGAGATCATCCGGCGCGCATTGGCAAAAACCAGATTTAACCGCACGCAAGCTGCAGAACTTCTCGGGATCAGTTTCCGCCAACTACGTTATCGCATGCAGCGGCTGGATATCAATGCCCCCGAATAAACAGTCCGCGAGCGCTAGATCCTTGCCGTTTCAGATCGGCGCGAATGGGTGGGCGGGTGACGTCGTGCGCTTGCCATCACCCAATTTTGACCCGCGCGCTGAAGGGACGGAAATTGCGTTGTTGGTTATTCATAACATCAGCCTGCCGCCGGGGCAGTTCGGTGGCCCGTTTATCGCCGACCTGTTTTTGAATCAGTTGGATTATGATGCGGATCCTTATTTTGACCAACTGAAGCCTTTGCGCGTATCGGCGCATTTTCTGATCCGGCGCGATGGCATGGTCATGCAATTCGTCTCCGCGAACGACAGGGCATGGCACGCCGGCGCATCTTCGTTTTGCGGGCAAGAACGTTGCAATGATTTTTCAATCGGGATTGAGTTGGAAGGTACGGACTTTGAGCCTTTCGAGCCAGCGCAGTATGCTGCGCTGGCATTGCTGACCGCTGCATTGAGGCAGGCCTATCCGCTGCGGCATGTGGTCGGTCATGAACAGATTGCCCCCGGGCGGAAAACCGATCCTGGGCCATTTTTTGACTGGGCGGATTATCAAGAGCGCTATCACAAAGTGCGCTCGCAATCAGTGCAGTCTGCGCGCATTGATGGTGATTTGCAGTTCTATCTAGGTTAAAAAATGCACCATTGCAATCCCATGTATTCATATAAAAAAATATATCGAAAACTCTCACGAAAGTGATTGCATCCCCGACTTTAGCGCACTAGAATTAGTGCAGATCATAAATTCCGCACTAGATGTAGTGGGTTTTGCCGATCCGCCCCTTAAATCTGTTCAGTTGTTGCTTCACCATAATTTGTCCGTATATACATATTAGTCGGGCCCCCTGAGCAGGTGTCTTTCAATATAACTAAATAGAGTTGGTCCCGGTACGAACCTAGATAGACGTACGCAGGTGCCTTCCATAAAAAACATTTTTCGCAAAACCCGCAATAACAGGTTTATCTCTTACAACCAGCACGGCAAAACCTGCCTGCAATAGTTTTTAAAGGAGTTGTAATGCTCTCTACTCAAGAAAATTCAGCCAAATCGTCGACGGAAATCGGCAATATCGCGCCTCTCGCGGTTGCTCCATCGACTTCCGGCGCTCACGCTGTCGGTTTGAGCGACCACCGGATCATCCGCCGCAACGGCGCAGTGGTCGGCTTTGAGCCATCGAAAATTTCCATCGCTGTTACCAAGGCCTTTTTGGCCGTTAACGGTGGTCAGGGTGCCGCATCTGCACGCGTGCGCGAACTGGTTGAGCAATTGACGGCGAATGTGGTGAACGCCTTGGTGCGTCGCCAGCCAGCCGGCGGCACTTTTCATATTGAAGATATCCAGGACCAGGTTGAGTTGGCGCTGATGCGCTCGGGTGAACACGACGTGGCTCGCGCTTATGTCTTGTATCGTGCAAAACGTATGGAAGAGCGTGCGCAGCAGCAAGCCGCGAAGCCGGTCGTTGAATCCAATCAGTTGCACGTGATCGAAGATGGTCAACGTCGCCCACTGGATATGAATCAAGTGCGCGATCTGATCGGCGCAGCATGCATTGGATTTGAAAAGCACGTCGACGCTGAAGCGATTCTGCGCGAAACAGTCAAGAACCTGTACGACGGTGTACCGGTCGAAGAATTGCATAAGTCCGCCATCCTGGCTGCCCGTGCGCTGATGGAAAAAGACCCTGCGTACACAACGGTGACAGCACGTTTGCTGATGCACACTATCCGTAAAGAAGTATTCGGCAAGGAAGTCGCACAGGCTGATGCTCCTGAAGCCTACTTGGAATACTTCCCGAAATTCATCAAAAAGGGTATCCAAGCAGATCTGCTGGATGCCAAGCTTGGTCAATTCGATCTGAAAAAACTCGGCGACGCACTCGTCCCTGAGCGCGATTTGCAATTCGGTTACCTTGGCTTGCAAACTTTGTATGACCGTTATTTCCTGCATATCAGCGATACCCGTATCGAAATGCCGCAAGCGTTTTACATGCGTGTTGCGATGGGCCTGGCGCTGGGCGAAATCAACCGTGAAGAACGTGCGATCGAGTTCTACAACCTGTTGTCGTCGTTTGACTTCATGAGCTCGACCCCAACCTTGTTCAACTCAGGTACTTTGCGTTCGCAATTGTCGTCATGCTATTTGACGACGGTCGCTGATGATCTCGACGGCATCTACGAAGCAATCAAGGAAAATGCATTGCTGGCGAAATACGCTGGCGGTCTGGGTAATGACTGGACGCCAGTCCGTTCGCTCGGCGCGCATATTAAAGGTACCAACGGCCGTTCACAAGGCGTGGTGCCATTCCTGAAAGTTGTCAACGACACCGCAGTTGCTGTCAATCAAGGCGGTAAACGCAAAGGTGCTGTTTGCGCCTATCTGGAAACCTGGCACATGGATATCGAGGAATTCCTCGACCTGCGTAAAAACACTGGCGATGATCGCCGTCGTACGCATGACATGAACACCGCCAACTGGATTCCTGATCTGTTCATGAAGCGCGTGATGGAAAAAGGCGAGTGGACCTTGTTTTCGCCATCCGACGCACCAGACCTGCACGACAAAGTCGGCAAAGCATTCGAAGAAGCCTATACCGGCTATGAAGCTAAAGCTGCTCGTGGTGAATTAAAACTGTTCAAGACCATTCAGGCGTTGGATCTGTGGCGCAAAATGCTGTCGATGCTGTTCGAAACCGGCCATCCATGGATCACATTTAAAGATCCTTGCAACATCCGTTCGCCGCAACAGCACGTTGGCGTCGTTCACAGCTCGAACCTGTGCACCGAGATCACATTGAACACCAACGATTCGGAAATCGCAGTCTGCAATCTGGGTTCGGTTAACATGCCGGCCCACATGAAAGACGGCAAGCTGGATCACGTCAAGCTGCAAAAAACCATCCGCACCGCGATGCGTATGCTGGATAACGTGATCGACATCAACTATTACGCAGTCAAAAAAGCGCGTGACTCGAACCTGCGTCACCGTCCAGTCGGCCTCGGCATCATGGGTTTCCAGGATTGCTTGCACATGATGCGTATTCCTTATGCATCGAACGAAGCAGTGCAATTTGCTGATAACTCGATGGAAGCCGTTTGCTATTACGCTTACTACGCATCAACCGAATTGGCAGAAGAACGCGGCCGTTACAGCTCGTATAAAGGTTCCTTGTGGGATCGTGGCATCTTGCCGCAGGATTCGCTGAAATTGCTGGCAGAAGAACGTGGCGCGAAATATCTGGAGGCGGATTACAGCGAAACATTCGACTGGACACCGTTGCGCGCACGCATCAAGGAATTCGGCATGCGCAATTCCAATTGCGTAGCGATCGCACCGACTGCAACGATTTCGAACATCATCGGCGTCTCGGCTTGTATCGAGCCGACTTACCAAAATCTGTACGTCAAATCGAACTTGTCCGGCGAATTCACCGAGATCAACGAATACTTGGTCCGTGATTTGAAAGCGCGTGGCTTGTGGGATGAAGTCATGATTTCGGATCTTAAATACTTCGATGGCAGCTTGGCCAAGATCGATCGCATTCCGCAAGATCTGCGCGATATCTACGCCACCGCTTTCGAGGTGCAACCATCGTGGTTGGTTGAAGCCGCATCGCGTCGTCAAAAATGGATAGATCAAGCGCAGTCGCTGAATATCTACATGGCAGGCGCATCGGGTAAAAAACTTGATGACACTTACAAGCTGGCATGGTTGCGCGGTTTGAAAACCACATATTACCTGCGTACCATGGGTGCAACCCACACCGAAAAATCGACATCGAAAACCGGCGCGCTCAATGCGGTGGATTCCGGCGGCGGCAATTCGACAAGTGCATCCGCGGCTGAAACCGACGGTCCAGCATGCATGCTGCGTCCAGGCGATGCCGGGTTTGAAGAGTGCGAAGCCTGCCAATAATCGTCTATTCAGACGGTGGTATTCGCTAGCAAAAATTGATATTCATGATGTTGCACTGAACTTGAATTGCATAATGCTGACAAAGCTGTATAAGGTTTTGTCGGCATTAAGGTTTTCGGCAACATCCGCACCATATATAAATAAGGAAATACATCATGCTAAGTTGGGATGAAGAAGCAAAGCCAGCAGCACCGCAGTCGGCATTGCAACCAGCACTGCAACAAGTACGTGACGCAGCAGCACAACGCGTACAAGCCCATCAAGATGTCGCATTGAATCCTGCATTGGTGGCAAACCCGGCCGCCGCAGTTGATCCAACCCGCCGCATGGATGCCGCCGACAAGCGCATCATCAACGGTCAGACCGATGTCAATCAACTGGTTCCGTTCAAGTACAAATGGGCATGGGACAAGTATCTGGCTGGTTGCGCAAATCACTGGATGCCGCAGGAAATCAACATGCAGCGCGACATTGAACTGTGGAAAAATCCGAATGGATTGACTGAGGACGAACGTCGTCTGGTTAAGCGTAATCTCGGTTTTTTCGTTACTGCAGATTCTCTGGCTGCGAACAATATCGTGCTCGGTACTTACCGTCACATCACTGCACCTGAATGCCGCCAGTACTTGTTACGTCAAGCGTTTGAAGAAGCGATTCATACGCATGCGTATCAATACATCGTGGAATCACTGGGTCTGGATGAAGGCGAAATCTTCAATGCCTACAATGAAATCGAATCGATACGCGATAAGGATCAATTTCTGATTCCGTTTATCGACGTTCTCACCGATCCACATTTCACCACCGGTACTACAGAAAACGATCAAACATTATTGCGTTCGCTGATCGTGTTTGCGTGTTTGATGGAAGGCTTGTTCTTCTATGTCGGCTTCGCGCAAATTCTCGCGCTCGGTCGTCAAAATAAAATGATGGGCGCTGCTGAACAATATCAATACATCCTGCGCGATGAATCGATGCACTGCAATTTCGGGATCGATTTGATCAACACAATCAAGTTGGAAAATCCGCATTTGTGGACACCGCAATTCCGCGAAGAGATTAAAGCGTTGTTTTTACGCGCAGTAGAGTTGGAATATCGTTACGCAGAGGATACAATGCCGCGTGGAGTGCTTGGACTGAATGCTCCGATGTTCAAAGGCTATTTGAGATTTATCGCAAATCGTCGCGCGCAACAAATCGGTTTGGAACCGATGTTCGAACAAGAGGAAAACCCTTTCCCTTGGATGAGCGAAATGATCGATCTGAAAAAAGAGCGCAACTTTTTTGAGACACGTGTCATCGAATACCAGACAGGTGGCGCGCTCAACTGGGAATAAGCAAGTTGAGCTGCACCTTGAATATGCAGTCACATAAATATGAATCACAAGACTGCAAAAACAGGAAAGGCAACAACCAAATTTAATGAACAGTAGAAGACCGATACGATCTGATCTGCTCAAGCCGCACCACCTGATTCAGTCAGGTGTGGCGGCTTTTTCCTTTAAAAAAGGTTTGTTTTTTCTGAAACAGAATTCCAATGCCGGCATGAGTGCTGGCGTTTTTTTTGGCTAATGCAGTAGCGCCGCTACGAAATACGCATGGTCATGTAAGGCTGAAGTGCTGCATAAGTGAGGGGATGCAGCAGTTCAGCTGGTGCCGAATTCATTAGCGCAAGCAAGAGTACGCTTGTGCCGATGAATAATCCGCCTTTTTCATCGCGATGGAAACGGCGGGTTTCCAATAGAAGCTTGATTTTTTCCATCACGTGAAGGAGAAACAAAATGGCAACAGCAGCAAAAAAACCAGCAGCGAAGAAACCAGCTGCAAAGAAAGCAGTAGCAAAGAAACCTGTCGCTAAAAAAGCAGCAGCTAAAAAGCCAGTGGCTAAAAAGGCAGTCGCCAAGAAGCCAGTAGCGAAAAAAGCAGTAGCTAAAAAAGCGGTAAAGAAAGTCGTCGCTAAAAAAGCAGTAGCTAAAAAGCCAGTTG
>CAYOQL010000022.1:0-35939 GCA_964406085.1 uncultured Herminiimonas sp. | reverse complement strand
GATGAACTGAATACATAATTGTCGCTCGCACTGACGTTTGGATTGCTGCTAGCTGCGGCCGCAGCAGTACCGGGCCGCGGCGTATTGGAGATTGTTGCCAGCGCTCTTATCAAGCTACTGGACAACGAAGCTGGGTCGGCCGCACTAAAATAAGTACCATGTCCGTTAATCGCGGTATGCCACAAATCGTCAATCGTGGTATTTGCATTTGAAACAGGCGTCGGCCAGTTGCATGCACCGCTGCTTTGCCAGGAGCAAACGCCCGTACTTGAGCTAGTTGTACTCCCCTTGAGCACGTCGTAAAAATCACCACTCGTATCGTTCCAATAATCCTGGGTATCGGTCGGTGCATAAACCATCTGGCCTTGCGCACCCAAACCCAAGGTGAAGGTTGTCATGTGTTGAGCGGTTGCTACGTCCCTTCCACTGGATGGAACATTATTAGTACATAGATTATTTGCCGTCGTGGCGGGGGCAATAATTGGTCCAGTGCACGTGCCAGTTGCATCAGCACCCGTTACCGACGAATCACGTAAATCCGTGTTGTAGTAATAGGAAGCAACATCAGCAAGCGTATCCGACGCACCGCCACTAGTCGACCTATACGAACATGAAGTAGCGGTTGCCACCGTGTATGTAGGTGGAGTAGATTCACTCACAGGTGTACACGAGGTGACATCTGTTGCAGTATTAAGCCTATACCGGCAATCCGTACCATTACTGATAGTCATATTGCTTGTGCTTTGGCTGTAATTAACTGTGCATGAAGACACGTTTGTCCAATTACTCCAGTCGTATCTGCACGTGCTCGAGCTCGGGTTACAGGTCGCAACGTTGTTCCAATTACCGCTCGACCTTCTTTGAAGCGCGCCTGTACGTTGTTGCAAGGTACTGGTTTGACTTTGAAGCTGTGCAGCACCGCCATCATAGTAAGGCCTGGACAACCCGACATCCTGATTGCCGACAGCAGTACTACCGTCCAGTTTAAAACCTGCGCCGCCGTTCCAGAAACCGTCCGTGGACAAAATCGTGTAATTCTGTTGACACGAATACTGCATAGGATCAGTTACCGTACTGCCTTGAAACGTTTGTCCGTTTAGCTGACCTGCATATAATCGGCCCGCCTGTGAAAGGGCAGGACGCAAGCCGGTACCGTTACCTGGTTCGGCACTAATAAGTTTGTTGTACCAATTGTATTTTTGCGTACCCGAAAATTCCGCCAAATTGAGGAAGTCGCTATCAGTATTATCGTTAATACTCATATAACCCAGACGAAAGCGTGAGACTCCACTCGCTATATCGGCGGCAGCATCAATGGCCGCGAAAGCATTACTAGCAGAGGTCTTCATCATCTGCATACGCGTCCGGTAATACGTCCACCAGTTCGCATAGTTAGTCATTTCTTCATTGTAGGTACACGTGGTGCCGGCACAGTCAGTACGAGTGGTGGCCTTCACATTTTTACCTGGATAGGGATAACTGCTCACCGAAGGTGTAATCGTGGTGCGCACGTTATTTCCAAGGATGGCAGTATTTGGTACGGCAAACGCCGTTGCAGTGAAGGTCTTGGTTCCAGCATTGCCTTTAGTAACCGAGGGAGTGGATGTTAGGGCTTCCGGCGCAATGATCGTTACTACATCGGTCTGGCATTGGTTGCGACTTGATCCACTGTTATCTACCGCACATGAGGAAACCGGATACCAGTTTCCGTATGTAGAACCGGAATCACTAGAATCCCTGCGCGCCAAGCCAAATGCAGTGTAACCAACAGTTTGACAATTACCCACCCTAGCAAGAGTACAGACGTTTATCTGAGCCACTATTCTTTCGACCAAAACAGCAGCATCGTTTGAGGCAACTGCGGTAGCGGACATGATCTCCGAACCGCCAACTGTAATATTACTCACACTGGTGCTTGAATTTGTGGCTGAGACCGTGATCGTCGCCATAGGCGGCGATGGCGCTCTAACCCAGTCATAACTTGTACCAAAAGTCGCCCGGCATGTACTTAAAGCACTACTAGTGCACCAGCGCACAGTCGCAGGATAAGGGTACGTTGTGGTAGGCGCTGTCGCCGCAATACATGTTTTCAAATTCGGCGCAGTGCAATACTCTCCCGGCACCATCGTATAAAAATATGGCGGCGTTGCTGAGTTGGTTAGTAGATCTGATGTACTTGTACTCTGAATACCATATGCATCATCTTTAACAGCCTTCCAGTTGCGCACAGATGTTGTCGCGGTGTTGTCCCCCCCTGTTGCAACTGAAACGCCGGTCTGACTTGGATAAGTAGTAGTGTTAGTTACCCCTGTAGAGCCAACTGCAATCGGCGGTACGTATTTGACGGCAGGGTTGTAATACATACCGTTGTAGGCATTATTTCTGAACAAATATTCAGCCCGAGTAGAAGCAGGATCCTGCCCCGTACTTGAACAAGAAGAGTTCCGAGTTGACATACTGGCACACGCCCAATCAGGCATGAAATCCCAATCCATACTGCCCGAATCATCCAGGATGAAAAATACATTCGGCTTCACATCGGTGGAGGAAGGAGCAGAATATGTATTCAATGGTGTCGTGGAGATGTCCGTTTCTGCCGCGTATGCAGGTTCGACACAAGCCAAAACCATCAGCACCGCGCCGATTTTTTTGAGCAATTGGTTAGGGGTCATGTCGATCTCCTGAATTCGAAACATATTTTTATGTGTAGTTGATTGCCAACTTTTTAGGCTTATTGCATGTTCAGCCATTACATTGACGCCATTGCCTGAATATAGCTGACCGTATTTCTGGGGCCGACGATGCGCACAGTAATTCTGTAGTAGACGACTGACGGAGCATTCAACTGAATTTCCTGATTTTCATTATTCCCAGTTGCCGCCGTCACTACTGGTGAGGCTGTGCAAGCTGCGCCTGAGGTCTTCCCCCCAGCGTTGTTGCACATGCGATCTATTACGTAAGAGACTTTATTGCCAGCTGAATCTTCGGCACCATTGTTCAAATCGAATTTTCTGGCAGCCAAACTCGACACCCAAAAGGCATCCCACGTCTGGCCTGCCGCAGGATTATGCGACGCGGCGCTTCCATTTGCGGCATAGCCATTGCCTGCGCTATCCGCCTCGAGGGTTGCACTACTCGCGCCGGACAAAAAAGCAATTGCCGCCTCCACTCCAGCATCACCTGATCTGGTTGCTGCTTGCTGAAATGCGAGGTTGCCTGCAATAAGATTACTGGTATCCACGGAGCGCATTAACGCGATACCGGCCAGCGTCATCGCCACCAAGACAATGAGAGCGATGATCAGTACTACGCCTGACTGCTTGGGGTATCGAGCGGTAAGGGTACGATTTATTAACATCCCGTGGGCACTCCCAACCAGGTAACATTCCGAATCGGCACCAGCGTCTGTGAAACCTTGTAGCGATAGTGCTTCCAAGGCTCATCCACGGCCGTATCCGGCCCCAGGATTCCAGTGGCGGCAACAATTGGCGCTCCCGCGTTACCATCCCAAGTAGGCGCATTCACCGGCGAATTAACATTTAAAGCAGTAGTCGTCACGAGTCCTTTTTCAAATTGATTACTACGTGCCACGATTGCTAAGCGCACAGCAGGTGTGCGCGCCCAATCACAGCCCGTCGTCGGTGTTGTTTGATCAAAAACGTCGGGAATTGCATCCATCGCCGCAGTGGTATCTCGGGCATACTGCGCCTTCAGGCTGACAATATTGCCGGCAATCTGTACCCATATCGCTGGATTTCCTTTATTCGTATCCAGGCCGCAATCATTGACCATGTAATCGCACACGGTAAGATTGCCGCCGCGTACAGCATAGGCACGCACTGTAGGAGACGGGCCGAGGTTATAAAGTATCGTGCCGACTGATCCCACTGCAGCCGTCACCGTATTGGCTGCAACAGCTGTAATGCGGTCAACAATCAAATTGCCACACGTTGCCGGAGGAGTCGGACCTGCAATAACCTTGTCACCAACACCGACTGCGCCAGGCGTGAATGAACTTGGCATTTGAACCGTATATACCGCAGATGCTTGCGCAGTAATAGTATTGCCTTGCGGCTGGCCATTTCCATTACCAAACACGATTAACAAACGATCGGTATTCGGATCGCCTGCAGGAATAATTGTGGTGGCAGGATTAATCGTGACTGGCGCCAAGGGAACAGCCGTTGCTATAGTTGCCCCTGAAGCCACTGGCCAAGTCAGGTTGCAATTGAACATGCTTGGCGCCGCAAAACCATAACCGGCTTGCCCAATATCGCGCTGCAATTGATAGACCATTAACGCACCATTGCTCTGTGCATCACCACCGCTCGTAGTCGTGCGTTTTCGACCTTCGGACAGAGCAAATACTTGCAAAATAACGATGACCGCCAACATCCCAATGGCCAACCCAACCATGATTTCCACGAGGCTAAAGCCCACTGCGCGGCGCTTTGGAAATTTCGACATCCTCAACAATTTATTCTCCTCACCTGATTTGCGCGACCGTCACATACCTATGCGCGTCCGGTGACGGATCGCCAGGTGCAAGCCAGAAAATCGTCACTGTTACCGTGCCATCATTTGCAGTTCCAATTGCGGTAACGTCTACCGTCGGCTGATTAACATCGTCGGCGATTCCCGGCAAAGTATTTGCGACTGCTGCCTTCCAGTTCGCCAAAGCTGTAGAGGTATCTTCTTCGGATGTATCAAAGTTCGCCTTCAGGTTTGCTGAAGCAGTAGCAGGCGTCACGGTAGATCTACGGTCTAAATTTACCCACATCGTCCCCAATAGTTGGCTAGCCAATAGACTGGCATCCGAACGATACTTTGCATCCGTCACCTGCTTTACGGCGACCGCCTGCATACCGACCAGAGCAAGTATTCCAAGAGAGAAAACAAGGATGGCAATCAGGCCCTCTAGCAACATCATGCCTGATTGGTTTTTTATTGATGGTTGATATGCAGACATATTCGTCCTAACACGCTTGAGGATCAGCAGACGGAAGTTTTGGATCGCACATGCGCACCTGCCCTCCCGACGTAACAACCACACGCAGACAACGCATAGGCCCATCAACAACGGCACAAGTGCCACCGGTAGGATTGCTGATGTCGAAAATAGCGTTATTTCCAGGCGCCAAGGTGGCATTACTTACCCTGCCCAAATTATTAAAACTAAGCGCGCCGGTAAAAATCGGCGTTGCTGCCACCACATTCGTGGACGCGACCACTTCCGTCGCTGCAATAGAAATATTTGCAGATCCTTCGGCTGCCGTCCTCGTTTGAATCACTGCAGGACAGCCTGCCACAACGGTCTCGCACCCGACGGTCCAAGCAGTGCCCGCTCCAAGCGCCAATTGAACATTGGTATTGCGCCGTACCGCCTCGACACGCGCCAAACTTAGGCCGTTTTGTATAGCCTCGGCAGCATTGCGAATCTTCGTGTTTTGGATGAAAGTACTAAAGTTGGGAGCACCGATGGCAAGCAAAATGGCAACAATCACCAGACCAATGATCAATTCGATCAATGTCACGCCACGTTGGCTTTTGGGCAGAGTCAGCACTCGCCGCCTTTTTTTGTTACCCAGCAATTCGCATTGCCGCTCCAGCCTGATGGGGCGCCCGTCGTCATCGTCGTTGCCTTAGTATTGTCCTGATCTATAGTGAAATTGAAACCTGTCATAGGCCCCACGCCAACAGCTTGCAATGTATAAACAGTGGCCGTTCCAGCTACAGAACAGCTAAAGGTAAAGAATCGACTAGTAGTCGAATCGGCAACGCAAGGAGCCGCAGCAGCAGGTGCATAAGTGTGGTTATCCTGAAAATATTGCTCCATTTGCACTCTCTTTGCTCCTAGTGCCGATGTTGCGTCAGGAATTCTTCCGCGAATTACATAGTCGCCGTAAGCAGGTACGGCAACTGCAGCCAAGATTCCAATAATCGCAACTGTAATCATCAGCTCTATCAACGTAAAACCTGCTGATTTGCGCCTCAGAGAAAAATAATAGGCATGCTTCATAGTAAATTTCCTTTAAGTAAGGTTAATTTAAACCAATCAATTCGCAATACCAGTCGCAGCCGATAAACGGTTTAATTCCTGCCACAAACGGCACCACTCACATAAGAGCTGTTGCGCAGAAGCCGCTAAAATAGATGCCTACATTCAACTGAGCACGCGCATGCAAACAGATATTCAAACCTCTATCCAACATGGCTTGGGCTGTTTGACACTCAACCGCCCCCACGCATTGAATTCTTTGTCTCTTGACATGATTCGTACGCTTGCACAAAGCCTGATGGCATGGCAAAAAGACCAAGCTGTGCGAGCCGTTGTTATCCGCAGCACACTGCCAAAAGCTTTTTGCGCTGGAGGCGACATCCACTTTTTCCATGAGGTTGCGACTGGCGGCCTAACTGGCGGCAGCGCATTGCTGGAAGATTTTTTTACTGAAGAATATGCGTTGAATTATTTGACTCACCATTACCCAAAACCTTATATCGCCCTGCTGGACGGTATCGTGATGGGAGGTGGCATGGGTATCTCGCAAAGCAGCGCGGAGCAAAGCATACGCGTCGTAACCGAGCGCACCAGAATGGCGATGCCGGAAGTGAATATCGGGCTGTTCCCGGACGTAGGTGGCGGCTACTTTCTATCGCGGCTACCGGGCGAACTTGGCACTTATCTGGGATTGACAGGAGAAATCGTCGGGACCGACGATACCCTGTATGCAAATCTGGCAGATGCATTCGTACCGCGAGCAGAATTGCCGGCGCTAATGAGCTTGATTGAATCGGTCGATGATCAACAGTATCGGCAAGCGATAGACGAATTTGCCGCGCCATTTGCCACACAAACTGATCCGGCGAACAGCATGCTCGCCAAGCAGCGACGTTTGATCGACCATCATTTTGCACACGACAATGTAGCGGCAATTACATCTTCTCTGGCGCAGGATGATGATCCTTTTGCGCAGAAGACGTTGAGCACCATCTTGAAGCGCTCGCCTCTGATGATCTGCCTTTCGCTGGAACAAATCCGTCGCTCCGCCAAAATGGAATTGGCGGATTGCCTGCGACTGGAACGCACCATGGTCAGGCGTTGTTTCGAACACGGAGAAACCGTGGAAGGTATACGGGCGCTGGCTATCGACAAGGATAATGCGCCGCGGTGGAATCCTGCGTCGTTACAAGAGGTGACGCCGGAAATGATCGCGCCGTTTTTTACTTCGGCCTGGCCAGACTATGCACATCCGTTGCGCGACTTGGCCTGATGTCAATTCCGCTACGGTAGCTCGCTTATTTTCTTTCCCGTCGGCGTCTTGCCCACAGCCGCCTTTCAATCTGCGAGCACGAAATTATTCGAGGTCGGAAACAACGCTTACATCTCGTCAATCAGGAACAAGCGCCTATGTTCGCGTATCGCATAGCGGTCTGTCATGCCCGCAATGTAATCGGCAACCTTGCGCGCCTGCATTGCGATTGCCTGCGGCATATCGCTATTAACTTGTTGATAATCTGGCGGCAGCAAATTCGGCTCACGCATGAAGGCGCTGAATAAATCATTCACGATGCGACGCGCTTTACTCGTCATGCGATTGACCTGGTAATGCTGATAAAGATTTTCTCGCAGGAAGCGCTTCAGCAAAACGGCTTCGGCACGCATCGTGTCCGAGAACGCGATCAATGGACCAGCATTGCGCACATCATCCAGCGTCTTGAGTTGTGCGGCCTGTATCCGCTGTTGCGACGTTTCGATCACATCAACAATCAGCGCATTGATCATGCGCCGTATCGTTTCGTTGATAGCCCGGCGCCCGTTAATGCCGGGAAATGCGAGTTCCACCTGCTGACGATGACGCGCATAAAAATCAATTTCATCCAGTTGTGCAGTGGTCAGCAAACCCGAACGCAAGCCATCGTCGATGTCGTGATTATTGTAGGCAATTTCATCGGCCAGATTGGCAAGCTGCGCTTCCAGCGTAGGCTGTTTTTTCTCAATGAAGCGCAAGCCGATCGCATCCAGTTTTTTTGCATTCGCTAGCGAACAATGCTTGAGTATGCCTTCGCGTGTTTCAAACATCAGGTTCAAACCATCGAATGCCCCATACCGCTGCTCCAGCGTATCGACTACGCGCAGGCTTTGCAGATTATGTTCGAAGCCGCCATAGTCGCTCATGCAGGCATTCAGCGCATCCTGCCCGGCATGTCCAAAGGGCGTATGCCCCAGATCGTGTGCCAGCGAGATCGCCTCGACCAGATCTTCATTCAAATGCAAATTGCGGGCGATGGAGCGGGCAATTTGCGCGACTTCAATGCTGTGCGTCAGACGGGTACGAAACAGGTCGCCCTCGTGATTAACAAATACCTGGGTTTTGTATTCAAGCCGGCGAAATGCAGCTGAATGAATGATGCGATCACGATCGCGCTGAAACTCGGTACGCGACGTGGTTGCCGGCTCTGAATAACGGCGTCCGGAAGATTGCTCGCTATGCGCAGCATATGGTGCGAGATGGGCTTCGATGTTCATGTCAGCATCCCCTTGCAACCTGGGCTTCTGAAAATTGAATCAGGCAACGCACGCATTCAAAGTTTCGAGCAGGATATCTTGTGGCACCGTTGTGATAATCGATTTCCCCAAAGGCTTGAGCAAAATGAATTTGATCTCGCCGCCCTCATTTTTCTTGTCAACTTCCATCAATTCCAGCCATCGCGCAACACCGAGGTCCGGCGCTACCGTCGGCAAACCAGCCGCTTTTACCAATGCGACGATGCGCTCTTTTGAGGGCGCATCAATAAAACCCAATCTATGCGACAACTCAGCTGCCATGACCATGCCGCAACCAACTGCCTCACCATGCAGCCAGACGCCATAACCCATGCCAGCTTCGATCGCATGCCCAAATGTGTGGCCGAAGTTCAGGATTGCGCGCAAGCCGCCCTCACGTTCATCCTGACGCACCACATCCGCCTTGATTTCGCACGAACGCTTGATGGCGTACGCCAAAGCATCCGGATCTTTTGCGACCAGCTTGGAAATATTTGCCTCTATCCAGTCGAAGAATGGCGCGTCGATGATTGCACCATGCTTGATCACTTCGGACAAACCAGCGGAGAGCTCCCTCGCCGGCAAGGTGTTCAATGTAGAAGTATCGGCAATGACGGCTTGCGGCTGATAAAACGCACCAATCATGTTCTTCCCGAGCGGATGATTGATCCCGGTCTTGCCACCGACGGAAGAGTCAACCTGCGACAGCAGCGTAGTAGGCACCTGGACAAACGGCACACCACGCATGTATGCGGCTGCCGCAAAACCGGTCATATCGCCGATCACGCCGCCGCCCAAAGCAACCAGAGTAGTTTTTCGATCGCATTTTTCTTCGAGCAACACATCGAAGATCTTCATCAGGTTGGCCCAATTCTTTTCTTCTTCACCATCCGCCAAAATGATTTGAGTTACCCGCTTGCCTGCGGCTTCCAGGGTTTTGCTCAGACGCTCAAGATAGAGCGGAGCGACCACGGTATTGGTCACAATCGCGACGCGTGGACCGGCAATATGCGCAGCAACAACGGCAGGATCGCTCAACAACTCCTGACCAATGCTGATGGGATAACTGCGCGCACCTAAATCAACGTGCAGAGTATGAAAAGAAGAAAGCTGTGCCATCGTAATGTGCTTAGAAAAAGAATCGTGTTGCTGAGATGCAGGCGTAGGGGATTGCGTATGTTCCGGCCCCAACTGCGCCAGTATCGATTGCATAAGGAATTGTACGTTAGGCCGTCCCGTGTCAATAACGATGTCGGCGACTTCATTGTAGAACGGTTCGCGCGTACGCGATAACTCCTCGATCGTTTTGCGAGGATCTGCGGTTTGGAGCAGAGGACGATTTTTATCGTGGCTGGTACGTTGCAAAATGCTGTTGACGCTGGCGCGCAAGTAAATCACTGTGCCCCGTGATTTGAGGTAGGCACGACTTTCAGCATTCAGTATTGCACCACCGCCTGTCGCCAGGACGATATCTTGCTGAGCGGTCAAGTCACGGATTACTTCCGCTTCGCGCTGACGAAAACTGGTTTCGCCTTCGATTTCAAAAATCAAGGGGATGGAAGCGCCTGTGCGCGCTTCAATTTCATGATCGGAATCAATGAATTGCTTGTTCAGCCGTTTCGCCAGCGCACGACCCACTGTCGTTTTGCCAGCCCCCATCAAGCCGACCAAAAAAATATTTCCACCCACGTTGCACTAACTCTTTCTCGCCAGATGCAGCGACCGAGACGGCCGCTGCCACAACCAGCATCCTACCTGATTGATACCTTGTCGGTCAGGATTTTAGGTGTCAAAAATATCAGCAATTCCGTTTTGTCATTGGTGCGACCCGTGGTTTTGAACAAATTACCAAAAACAGGAATATCACCAAAGAAAGGCACCTTGGAGATCGAAGTACGCTCCGTCTGCTGGAAAATACCACCGATGACAACTGTACCGCCATTGTCAATCAGCACCTGTGTTTTCACATGCTTAGTGTCAATCGCAAAGCCTGCGCGCGTTTCAATACCAACACTATCCTTGTTGACGTCGACATCCAAAATCACATTGCCATCCGGCGTAATCTGAGGAGTAACTTCTAATTTCAGATTTGCTTTGCGGAAGGAAACGCTCGTTGCACCGCTACTGGTTGCTTGTTGATATGGCAGTTCCGTACCTTGCTCAATTAATGCTTTTAATTGATCCGCGGTAATCACACGCGGGCTAGAAATAATTTTTCCTTTCCCATCCGCTTCAAGTGCAGACAATTCCAATCCGATAAATTTGGTGGCGGCAGCATTAAACAAAGTCAATGCGACGGTACCCGCAGCATTGCCAGCAATACTGGCAGGCAAGTTTACCGAACTACTGTTCGGAATTGGCGGCGACAGACCGGTCGTTCCGTCGGGCTGATTACCACCGAGATTAAATCTATTCTGCTGCACACCAAACGATAGTTTGGCTCCCAAACTACTACTGAAAGTGTCATTTGCTTCGACAATTCTTGCCTCAATCATGACTTGGCGGCTGGCAACGTCCGTTTTTTGTACCAGCGCACGAATTTCTTCCAGCTTGGAAGGGATGTCGGTAATAAACAATTGATTGGTGCGCGGATCTACGACAGCACTGCCGCGCTTGGACAAGATGCTGCGGTTACCGCCATCAATGCCAAATACCTGTTTAAATGATTCGGCTTTTTGATAGTTAAGCTGGAAAGTTTCTGTTTTGACTGGCTCCAGCTCGGCAATTTGCGCACGCTGCTCCAACTCCAGTTTTTCTTTCGTCAGCAGTTCGTCACGCGGAGCGATCCAGAGTACCGAGCCATTTTTACGCATATCCAGGCCTTTAGCCTGCATCACGATATCCAGCGCTTGATCCCAAGGCACATCTTTCAGGCGCAAGGTGACATTGCCGCTGACAGTATCGCTAGTGATGATGTTCAGGCCGGTGAAATCGGCAATCACTTGCAACACTGCGCGCACTTCTACATTTTGGAAATTCAGCGACAGCTTTTCACCACGGTAATCGCGCACACCTTGACCGAGTTTATTGGCCTCTTCCTTGAGCGGTTTAACTTCAATCACCAGTTGAGAGTCACTTTGATAGGCGCTGTGCTCCCACAAACCTTTCGGCTCAATCGTCATGCGAACGTTTTCGCCTTGCTGCTGGGTAGTTATGATATTGACCGGAGTACCAAAGTCAGCGACATCCAGACGGCGGCGCAATACATCCGGCACCGTTGTTTTCATGAAATCGACTTCGATTTTTTTGCCTTGCTGACGCACGTCCAAAGCGACTTGATTATTCGGCAATTCAACGACAATACGACCTTCGCCGTTGTTGCCGCGACGGAAATCGATATCACGCAATGCCTGGCGCCCCGACGCCATATTTATCTGTGGCGCAGCAACCGGAAGTCCGGATGCATTGACTGCCGTGGCTAGGCCACCTGTGCCGTCTATGGTGATAATCACTGCATTACCTTCGACAGCAGTTGCGTAGTTCAAGGGACGAGTCAGATTGAAAACCAAACGTGAACGATCGCCTGCCTGTACAACATTCACATTGCGCACGTCGCCCAAACCGATATCCTGAACCCCTTTGCCGGTCGCATTTGCAGTGCCTGCAAAATCGAGCGCAATACGCGCCGGATTCGTGATCGAAAACCCGATCGGCGGTTTGACTAGTGGATTTTTCAATGCCACTTTCACCACGATATTCGAGCCCTGCTGATTCGCGCTAATGGATTGAATCGCGTTTTCTTGTGCAGCGACAAGGCCGCACATCATTGAGAGATAAATGAACGCAAATGTACGCTTTAATGTTTGCATGGTTCCCTGCGAGTCTTTGAATTGTTTTTGGTGCGCGATCATTTTTGCGTCTCCTGCAACTCCAGCGTGGCCTCACGTTCGACCCATTCGCCGGACGCATCTTGAACGATCTCTTTCAGTTCCACTTCAGTTTCCGTAATCCTGGTAATCATGCCGAGATTCTGTCCGATGTAATTTCCTACTTTGACCTGGAAGACCGATTTATCCGCTTGCAATAAGGCAAAGGTCAAGCCCGGTTTGGCCATGGTCCCCACCATGCGCAAATTATCCAGAGGGTAGCTTTCAAGTGCCTCGCGGCGACGCTCAAGATCCGGACGTATAGAACCAGTGTCTTTTTTTGATTTTGCCAAGGCGACGGCCAGCTTATTCGGGCTATATGGATCTTCTCTGCCTTTTGCATCGTACGAAAAGGGGGTGAATTTTTTCGGCTCGGATAATGGCTTGATCGACACTCTCGTTTGCTGCTTGACTTCCGTCATCCATTGGCTAACATCCTGTATCCCGCCATCTCCGCAGCCAGACAGACTCACCAATACCAAACCGGATAAACCCAGACGAATAAAATGAAGGCGCATCATTTTTTGCCACCTTTTTTGTTTCCAGCTGCAGCTTTGCGTTGTGCGGCGACTTCTTCGTCATCCAGATAACGGAAGGTCTTCGCCACCGCATCCAGCGTCAAGGAATTGTCCTTTGCGACCGCTAAATTCATTCGATTCAGAGTAACAATTCGAGGCAAATTTGCGATGTCGCTCGCGAAAGCAGCGACGTCATGATAGCGTCCCGTTACTTTGATATCGATAGGCAATTCAGCGTAATAATCTCTTACTACCACCTGGCCCGGCTTGAATAATTCAAATTGCAAGCCGCGCCCCAATCCTGCTTGATTGATATCCGATAGCAAAGCGTCCATTTCAGCCTTGCTTGGCAATTGCTTTTCCAGAGTGGAGACGTATTCATTCACTTGGACTTTTTGCTTGCGCAAGCCATCGAGATTGATCGCCTGCTGCACTTTTATTTTGTAAGCATCCTTCAACGTCAGTTCTTCAGCGGCGGTACGATCCAGATCTTCAAGTTGCGTACTCCAGTACGCGTACCATCCCACCGCCATAACAGCCAGCAACACGCCTACCGCGCAAAGCAAACGTGGGACGATAGGCCACTGCCCGGGATGCAAGCCATTCAGGTCGCGAAACTGCGCGCTGACCGACTCGCCGATATTTTTCAAATCTGCCATGGTGCCTGTCTCACAATCAAGGTTTCAATGGAGCTGCAACCGGTGCGAGCACCTTCACATCTGCTACTGGTTGATCGTTATCCCGAGGGCGTTTAATTCCTGCATTGATGCTGAATTCGAATACCCTTTTCGCATCCTTACCCTGCCCAATACCGACCGATCGAATTTCAATCAAATCCGGACGCTCCAGCCATGGTGAATGATTTCCCAGGTTGCGCAGCAATTCAGATACGCGCTCATTCGATTGCGCATAACCATTCAATAAAACGCGCTGCCCATCCTGTTTAAATGATTTCAGATACACGCCTTCAGGTACCTGTTGCGCCAATTCATCCATCAAATAGATGGGTTGATTGCGATCACCCTGCAAATCTTCGACCGCTTGCTGGCGCGCCTTGAGTGCTTCGATTTCCTGCTTCAGGCTGGCAACTTCCTTGATTTCTGCGTCCAGCCGCGCATTCTCATTTTTGATGAAGGTATTGCGTTGCTCTTGCTCGGAAAGTTTGCTGGAAAAGTAGCCGCCTACTGCAATGACGATTAAAACGCCCACGATCGCGCTCAGCATCATCATCGCGACGAATTCTTTCTTGCGCTGTTTGCGTCTTTCCTCGCGATGCGGGAGAAGATTAATTCGGATCATCAGTCAAACCTCCGCATCGCCAGCCCGCACGCAACCAGATAGGCTGGCGCCTCTATGCGCAATTGTTTCTCACGCACGTTCGGCCCAAGCTGCATCCCCTTGAAAGGACTCACGACAGAGGTCGACAATTTAGTGCGATTGGCAACCATATCCACCATGCCGGGAATAATGGCGCATCCGCCAGCCAGAAAAAGTTGATCTATACGCGTGTAGGGAGTGGAAGTGAAGAAAAATTGAATGGCGCGGGTAACTTCGAGCGCAGCGCTTTCCAGAAACGGATCGAGAATTTCACTTTGATAGCCATCCGGCAGATCGCCTGCCTTCTTTTTGGCTTCGGCTTCTTCGTACGACAGGCCATAGGTGCGCACGATTTCTTGCGTCAATTGATGACCTCCGAACGGTTGTTCGCGCTCATAAACCAATTGACCATCTAGCAAAACGGAAACGTGCGTTACCTGCGAACCGATTTGGAATAAACCGAGAATTTGACCTTTTCCTGCATTTGGCAATTGTTTGGTGAGTCGGTCAATTGCGGCGCGAGCAGCGTAGGATTCGATATCCATTACCGTCGGGGTGATACCTGCCGCCTCGGCAACAGCAACGCGATCCTCGACTTTTTCTTTACGGGTTGCGGCAAGCATTACTTCGACATCTTCAGGCGAGTTCTCTACCGGACCGATTACATCAAAATCAAGGCGCACTTCATCCAGCGCAAACGGTATGTACTGGCTTGCCTCGGTTTCGACCTGCAACTCCAGACTCTCCTCGGACAAGCCGCTTGGAAGAATGATCTTTTTAGTGATAACGGACGCAGGTGGCATGCCCATAGCGGCCAACTTGGCGCGGGTGCCGCTCTTTTTCCAGACCCGATGTATAGCGTCAGAAACCTGATCAATGTTTTCAATGTTGCCGTCAACGACTGCGCCACGCGCAAGGGGTTCGGAAGCAAAGCATTCGAGGCGTAGTTCGCCTTTGCCGACTTCGGACAGTTCGACGAGTTTCACCCCGGAACTACTAATGTCCAAGCCAATCAGCGGCGGATTCTTTTTGCCGAATAAGGAGCCAAAATCTAAAGCCAAGGGCAGTTCTCCCCAAAAACGTTATTAGTATATGAACGCGGTGCCGTTTAGCTTGTCGAAACCCCGATCTCGATTAAAAGATATAAGGATTTCAATAAAAATGTGTTTAAAAACGTGTATTTAGGACACATTGATAAAACGTTACATTAAATCGTAGCAACAAGGCTCCAAAACTGTAAAGCAATTTCCATAAAGTAATTTGCAAATCCGTTGCCAAAAATCCACGCGGGGTATGGGATGTTGCAATTGCAGTCTATTCTTGGTCACAATCGCGCCCGCTTGCGGCAGGCAGCTATAATGGCGCGGATATCTACCCCTCACTTTTTCCCTGCATGACTTCCAAAACATCATCGTCCGGCAGTACCTCCTCCAAACCAGCAAAAAGCGCCTCCAGAACCGTCTTGAAATTCGGACTGGGCGTAGTTGGCTTGATATTTGGCCTTGGCGTCATCGGCGCACTGATATTGTTTTTTGCCTTGGCGATGGCATATCCCAACCTGCCAGCGCTTGATTCACTGACCGATTACCGGCCCAAAATCCCGCTTCGTATTTTTTCGGCAGATAACGTCCTGATTGGCGAATTCGGCGAAGAGCGGCGCAATCTGGTCCATATCAAGGAAATTCCGAACATCATGAAAAAGGCTGTGCTGGCGATTGAAGATGATCGCTTCTTCGAGCATGGCGGCGTCGACTACGTCGGTATCGTGCGCGCAGCCGTGCACAATCTCAGTGGAGGAGCCCGACAGGGCGCATCCACAATTACGCAACAAGTGGCGCGCAATTTCTTCCTGTCCAGCGAGCAAACGCTCAAACGCAAGATCTACGAAGTGCTGCTGGCCTGGAAAATTGAAAAGAATCTGACGAAAAACCAGATTCTTGAGGTCTATATGAACCAGATTTATCTGGGGCAACGTGCCTACGGTTTTTCATCTGCAGCACAAATTTATTACGGCAAGAAATTACAGGACATCAGCATCGCCGAAGCTGCAATGCTGGCCGGCCTGCCCAAGGCGCCGTCCGCGTACAACCCGGTCGTCAATCCAAAACGTGCCAAAGCGCGTCAGCAGTATATTCTGCAGCGCATGTATCAACTTGGCTACATCACAGAACCGGAATATATCCAAGCCAAGGCAGAAGAGCTCAAAATCAAGACAAATAGCAGCGAATTCGGCGTACATGCCGAATACGTCGCGGAAATGACACGCCAGTTAGTGTACGAACAATTCAAGGAAGAAACCTATACGCGTGGTTTGAATGTGTTCACCACGATTACCAAAGCGGATCAGGATGCGGCATATCTCGCCGTGCGCCGCGGTGTGATGGACTATGAAAAGCGCCACGGCTATCGTGGCCCGGAAAACTATATCGAGATTCCGACCAACAAGGAAGAAGCTGAAGACGCGATCGAAGTCGAACTGGCCAATCATCCGGATAGCGACGATCTGGTGGCCGCAGTCGTGCTGGACGCGACGCCACAATTGGTGACTGCGGTTTTGGTATCGGGTGAAGAGATCAAGATTGAGGGTGCCGGCCTCACCTTCGCAGCCAATTTACTGAGTGCCAAGGCGCCACCGAATAAGCGCATCAAACGTGGCGCGGTGATTCGCGTCATGCAAGAAGGTAAAAACTGGAGCGTCATTCAAATGCCTGAGGTGCAATCGGCATTTGTCGCGGCAAACACAGACGACGGTGCGATTCGCGCTCTCGTAGGAGGCTTCGACTTTAACCGCAACAAGTTCAATCACGTTACACAGGCGTGGCGTCAACCAGGCTCGTCGTTCAAACCGTTCATTTATTCAGCTTCGCTGGAAAAAGGCTTATCGCCATCCACCGTCATCAACGATGCGCCTATCAGTTTTGACGCGGGTCAAACCGGCGGTCAACCGTGGGAGCCGAAAAATTATGATGGAAAATACGATGGCCCGATGACGATGCGCAGAGGTCTGACTAAATCGAAAAACATGATTTCGATCCGCATCCTGCACAAAATCGGCGCCAAATACGGACAGGAATACATTACCCGTTTCGGCTTCGATGCGGATAAAAACCCGCCTTACCTGACACTGGCACTGGGGGCAGGTGCCGTCACACCTCTGCAAATGGCAGGTGCCTATGCCGTGTTCGCCAATGGCGGCTACAAGGTCAGCCCCTACCTGATTTCCAAAATCACCGATGCAAATGGCAAAGCCTTGTCGGAAGCAAAGCCAGACAAGGCTGGAGATGAAGCCAATCGCGTCATAGACGCGCGCAATGCATTCCTGATGGACAGCATGCTGAGGGACGTTGTGACCTCGGGTACAGCGGTCAAAGCCATGGCATTGAAGCGCACCGACCTGGCCGGCAAAACCGGCACGACCAATGATTCGTTTGATGCATGGTTCGCCGGCTATCAGCCAGATATTGTCGGTATTGCATGGATCGGTTTCGATCAACCCAAAAATCTGGGCAACCGTGAAACCGGTGGCGGTCTGGCGCTGCCGATCTGGATCAATTACATGCAAAAGGCATTGAGAAACGTACCTATGGTCGAACGCACAGTGCCAGAAGGAATCATCACGGCCAATGGAGAGTATTTCTACGCAGAGAATCCACCAGGCTTGGGTGTCCGCAACCTCGGACTCAGCGATGGCCCTGCGCGCGCCAACGAACCGACCAGAGATGAAGTCAAGAACGAGTTGTTCTAGCTATTGCGCAGAGTTCGGTTTAAAAAAAAAGCGGAAAAGTCGCAAGACTTTTCCGCTTTTCTATTGGACCGATGTGCAACGCAACCCGACTCACTTTGCATCATGCAATATGACGTCTATACCGCCCTGCTGGCTCACCATTTGCGACAAGGCCGAAAACAATTCCGCGCCGCCATCGCGATGATTGATCCATTTCGAACCCTGCGCCTTGAAATGAAAACCACCGGATTTCGCCGCCACCCATAGTTCCTGCATGGGCGCTTGGCTATTGACGATGATTTTGGTGCCGTTATCGACAAACTCGATTTCCAGCACATTACCGCTACGCGTACACTCTACATCCAGGTCGCTGGTATTGGCCAACGCTTCCAGGGTTGCCTCAATTTGGCTCAAAGTTGCCTCTGCCTGCTGCAGGAATTCTGATTCGGTCATGCTACACTCCACCACGTTTCGTTAAACAGTGATTCTAATCGTGAAGTCCCTTTCTTGTTTGTCGCGCATCAGCGCTTTTTTCACAATCCTGGCCGGTGCCTTGTGCGTCAGCCTGCTCGCCGGTTGCGGTCAAAAAGGTCCCTTGTACATGCCGCAAGGCGAAAAAGGCTACCAAACGACCGCGATTCAAACGACAGGCAGCTCGAGCACCGTCTCGCTGCCGGTCAACACGCCGCCAGCCAGCTCTTCCGATTCCAAATAAATTCGTCATGTCGCATTTTTCTTATCAAGACGGCGTGCTGTGCGCGGAAAACGTTCCGCTGACGCAGATCGCCCAGCAATTCGGTACGCCGACCTATATCTATTCAAAAGCCGCATTGGCGGAGCATTTATCTTCCTATTCCGACGCATGCAAAAAGCATGGTCGCAACGATGAGACCGCGCTCGTTTGCTATTCGGTCAAATCCAACTCGAATCTGGCTGTGCTGAATGTACTCGGCAAACTCGGCTCCGGCTTTGATATCGTTTCCGGCGGTGAATTGCTGCGCGTATTGGCCGCGGGCGGCTCGCCACGCAAAGTGATTTTCTCTGGCGTCGGCAAATCGCGCGAAGAAATGCGACTCGCTTTGTCGCACGACATTCTGTGCTTCAACGTCGAATCGATTCCGGAGTTGCATCGCTTGAATGAGGTTGCGGGAGAAATGGGCAAACGTGCGTCCGTCTCGCTGCGCGTCAATCCCAACGTCGATGCGAAAACCCACCCCTATATTTCAACCGGATTGAAAGACAATAAATTCGGTGTCGCTTATGAAGATGCATTGACGACGTATCGCGTTGCGGCAGCGCTGCCCAATATTAGCGTCGTAGGCATCGACTGCCATATCGGCTCACAACTATTGGACGATGCGCCTTTGCTGGAAGCTGTGGATAAGTTGATCGAATTGATCGATACGCTGGCGAGCGAAGGCATCGTCATCCATCACGTTGATATTGGTGGCGGCATCGGGATCAATTACGACAACGATCAGCCGGTGGCGGTCGGCGATTATCTGTCACGCGTGTTCACAAAAATTGATGCATGGCGCGAAAAAAGTTATCAAGGCACGCCGATCAAAGTATTGTTTGAGCCGGGCCGCTCTATCGTCGGCAATGCCGGCGTACTGCTAACTGAAGTGCAATACATCAAGCATGGCGAAACCAAGAACTTCGCGATCGTCGACGCAGCAATGAATGATTTGATGCGCCCGGCGATGTACGAGGCGTGGCACGGTGTGCAACCAGTATTGCAACGCGAAACGGATGCGCAAATTTACGACATCGTTGGTCCAGTCTGCGAGTCCGGTGACTGGCTGGCACGCTCGCGTGAGTTGGCGATTCAGGAGGGTGATTTGCTGGCAATCATGTCGGCTGGCGCCTACGGCATGACCATGTCATCCAACTACAATACGCGCGGTCGCGCAGCCGAAATCATGGTCGATGGCACGAGCGTTCATTTGATTCGCAAACGCGAATCTGCAGCCGATCTGTTTGCTCTGGAATCATTGCTTCCATGATGCAAGGAGCCGGATCGCAATGCGAATCCGGCGTCGATCACACGGCACTCCCAGCAACCACATTCGCTTTTGATCGCTTCTGCCAGGCCCAGAATATCCGCATCGCCAACAAAATCGCCACAATCACACCGAAAATAATCGGCTGTTCGAAATCGTGCTTGCCTGCCTTCATCCACCAGTAATGCAATATTCCTAGCGATGCGATGACATAGATCAGTCTATGCAGCCATTGCCAGCGCTTGGCGCCCAAACGCTTCACCATGCCGTTCGTACTGGTGATCGCGAGCGGGATCAGCAATACAAAGGCCGCAAACCCCACGGTGATAAAGGGACGCTTGATCACATCTTTCAGCATCTCGCTGACGTCGAAAAAATGATCGAACCAGAGAAAAGTCGTGAAATGCAAAGTGGCGTAGAAGAAAGCAAACAAGCCTAGCATTCGACGCAACTTAATCAGCCAGTTCCATTTGCTCAGGCGCCGCAAAGGCGTGACCGTCAGCGTGATGCACAAAAAATACAGCGTCCAATCACCCGTGTTACGCGTGATGAATTCAATCGGATTCGCGCCTAGTTGATCCGTAAAAGCAAACAGGAACAGTCTGCAAAACGGCAGCAAGGCAATCACGAATAACAGACTTTTGATAATCGCAAGCTGCTTTGATGATGGATTAAACGCCGTCATTATTTATCCAGAGGCAATCGAGCAACGATATGATGTAGTACGTCATTTAATGGCAGAGAAATCAGAAAAATTTCTTCAGATCCATGCCCGTGTACAAGGATGCAACCTGGCTGTATCCGTTGAACATCAGCGTCGGACGTTTTTTCGCGAAAAAACCGTCTTCACCTATGCGACGCTCAGTCGCTTGCGACCAGCGCGGATGATCGACTTCCGGATTAACGTTGGAATAAAAACCGTATTCACGCGGCGCCGACATATTCCATGCGGTACGCGGCTGCTCCTTGACGAAACGAATCTTGACGATGGACTTGGCGGATTTAAAACCATACTTCCACGGCACGACGATACGCACGGGACCACCGTTCTGATTCGGCAATATTTCGCCATACATACCCAAGGTTAACAGCGTCAGCGGGTGGTTCGCTTCGTCTATCCGCAAACCTTCAACATAAGGCCAATCCAGCACCGGCCTGCGCAGACCATTCATCGACTCTTTATCTTCAATGGTGACAAACTCCACGTATTTCGCGCTGGACGTCGGCTCTACTTTCTTGATCAACTCAGCCAGCGAATAACCGCTCCAAGGGATCACCATCGACCAGCCTTCCACGCAACGCAAACGATAGATGCGCTCTTCCAGAGGCGCCAGTTTCAGCAAGCTATCGATATCCAGCGTCATCGGTTTTTTGACTTCACCCTCTATCGTCAAGGTCCATGGCCGCGTTTTCATCGCTGGCGCATAACGCGCCGGACTCGCCTTGTCGGTGCCGAATTCGTAAAAATTATTGTAAGTCGTGGCGTCCTTGTAAGACGTGGCTTTATCGAGCACGACATAGGATGGATTGGGACGAGCGGCGAGTTTTTGCGCGGTGGTCGATGTCGCGGCAAAAGCCTCGCGCGTTGCCATTTCCAGCACTGCACCACCGGCAATGGAGCCAGCTGCTATTTTTTGAATAAACGCGCGACGCGATTCGAAAACTTCACGCGGCGTAATTTCAGATGGGAATGGGATATCGATCCCGTTCGGATTGCGCTTGATTAACATGGCTACTCCGTATTGATAATAATGACCGTTGAGTCTATTCAGACCTGCCAACATTACAGGAGTTTCATTTCAGAAAGCGGAGCGCGTAAATTTTACATTTACAGCGATTCCGCCGCCATGCAAACTCTGGCCTTATAACTCTCCGTAGGAATGCAAACCTGACAAGAACATATTCACACCAAGAAAAGCAAACGTTGTGACCAGCAAACCCACCACCGCCCACCACGCAGCAACCTTGCCGCGCAAACCCTTCATCAGCCGCATATGCAACCACGATGCGTAGTTGAGCCAAACGATCAGGGCCCAGGTTTCCTTCGGATCCCACGACCAGTAACCGCCCCACGCCTCGGCCGCCCACAAGGCCCCCAGAATCGTGGCAATCGTGAAGAATGCGAAACCGACCGCGATCGCCTTGTACATCACATCGTCCAGCACCTCGAGTGCAGGCAAGCGGTCAACCAGCATGCCGTGAGATTTCAACAAATAAGCAACCGCCACCATCGCCGCCAACGAGAAAGTGCCATAACCAATGAAGTTGGCCGGCACATGAATTTTCATCCACCAGCTTTGCAATGCCGGAACCAGCGGCTGAATTTCAGATGCGTCACGACTCACGGTATACCAAAGCAGGAAGCCAACTGCAGCGCTAATCACCAGCAATACGAATGGCCCCAATTGATATGTTGCATATACCTGTTCGTAATACAGATAAAACAAGGCTGTGATCATGCAAAACAGGATGAACACTTCATATAGATTGGAAACAGGAATATGGCCGACATCGGCACCGATCAGGTAAGACTCATACCAGCGCACCAGCATGCCGGTAAAACCCATGATGACCGCGGCCCAGCACAGCTTGCTGCCGATCGAGCCGCCAGTTTGCGAACGCGCGATCAAACCGCCCCAATAGAATAAAGTCGACAACAGGAACAAGGTGCTCATCCACAGGATGGCCGATTGGCTGGACAGCAAATATTTCAGGAAGAATTTCTGTTCGCTCATCGCCAACGAACCGTCATACATGGCAATCGCAGACAAGGCGAGTACAGCCAGCAATGCCATCAGCCAACGGACGGATTTCCAGTGCCAGCCCAGCCAAGCAAATGTCGGCGCAGCCAGGACCAGAATCACTTCTTCGTAGATATCCATGTGATGGCCGAAGCGGTTCAACGCAAACAGTGACGCTGCCAGCAAGGCCACGCCATACAGCCAGTCAATGATGGTCAGTCGCTTAAAAAACCCCGGCGGCTGTGCGTATATCTGATCTTGTACTACATCCATGACTATTCTCCGTAATGACTGCCATCGACTTGCAAGAGCATCTTGCGTCGCGCGCGAAAAGCGCAGTCTTCATTTCTTGCTACGAGTGCGACGCAATTCGGTTTGTGTTCGATTTAAAAAGCGCGGCTCAGTATAGTCGAGTCCGCCTGCTATTTCTGCGCTGGTCCGGACTGCAATAATTGCTGCTTCAAGACTTCGAATTCCTTTTCGAAATCCATCGTCTTGCGCTGCGAACTCACCGCCATCAACGCATGTGCACTGCCATCGGCTTCTGACCTTATCCAGACCCAAAGGCGACGTTCACGTATATAAAACATCGAGAACACGCCGAGAACCAGCAGCAGGCAACCAAAGTAAACAATATTTTTCCCTGGTGAACGCGTTACCTGCAGCACCGACGCCTTGACCTCATCGAAACCTTGCAACTGCAGGTAAACCGGTGCACCGTAAAAAAATGCATCGGAAAAAGCATTCGTCGCCAGTTGCAAAAAGCGCGCATGTTTCTCATCAGGCTCGATTGCTTTTAAACCATCTTTTTCACGTGCAACCTGCCACAGATCCCACAGGCTGCCATTCAGAATTTTCATGAAAATATCTGCTGCTTTTTCCTGATCCTGCGGAGGGATCTTCTCAAGAAATTTTGAAACGGCAATATAGCCAGCCTCTTGCGCGTCGCCACCAAAAATCGTCAGGCCCTTCAATGATGATGCCTGCAATTGCGCCCGCAATCCTGCCGCGTCTGTGCGCGCATCCGATAATGCGCGTTTGGCGTAACGTTGTGCAGCCAAAGCACGCAAATCCGGATTCAGAATAGCCGCACGCAAGCGCATCCACTCTTCCACTGTATCGTTATCATCCGCCGGAATACGCAGGAAGCGGAATGGTTCTGCCGGCGATTCGCGCATACCAGCGAGGAATACATAAGCGCCATCGACCAGCACCGGCTGCATATAGTTGCTGTATTCACGCGCCTGACCGTTCTTGTCGCGCAACTTGTACTGCACGCTAGGACCGACGTTTTTCAAATCCTTGTTGTTCGCATTCTTGGCGGCCGAACCGAGGTGTTTGTCGAGACTGGATGCGATGAAACCCTGCTTCGGATTAACGGCGCGCACATCCTGTCCATTCTGCGCCATATTTTCGACATTGAAGGCGCGGAAGCCCGACCATTCAATCGTGTGATCGCCGCCCTTATCCGCGCCCAGCGCCGACGTACCGCCTACTTCGCCCTGCATGGAAAACGCGGCATGTCCCAGCCCCCGCATCGGGTAACCAGACAACTTCAATTTGCTGCCGCCATCTTCAAAACTGGATTGATAAACCGCCACTCCGCGATAGATCAGCGGTTCGTTGACCTTGATGGTCGCAGCGAATACCTTGCCGTTTTCGTGATCGGTCACAACGACATCGCTGGCAAATAACTTCGGCATGCCGGTCGAGTAGTAATCGATGACGAATTTCTTCAACTGGATCGTGAATGGTAAATCCTGAATCAGCACGCCATCCTGCTGCGGAATGATGGCGGTACTGCTGCTACTACCTTCAGGAATCAGCGTATTACCGCGAAAGGTTGGATTGCCCAAACCCAGTCTATGCTGCGCGGGAATTTGTGAAATCACGCCATTGCCGGAAAACGGCGTTTTGTCGAAGATCAGTTTTTGTATGCGAATCGGCAACTCGGAATCCAGCAAACCACCGACACAAATAATAATGATGGAGCTATGCGCAAAGATATAACCCCACTTGTTCGCGGCACCCTGCTTGGCCGCGACCAGAGTCGCATTTTCTTTCTCGATGACCTTGGCCTTGTAGCCGTGTGCAGCAATTCTGGCCAGCGTTTGCGTCGTCAACGCAGAACGTGCAAGCTTGCTGTGCCATTCCGCCTTGTGATGGAAATTGCGCAGTGATTGTTCGCGCACATTTTCACGCCAGCTGCGCATATCCTTCAACATCTTGGGCGCATTGCGAATCAGGCATAGCGACGTAGAGATCACCAGGAAGGTCATGATCAGCAAGAACCACCATGTCGAATAGAGCGCGTACAGATTGAACTTGGCGAACACTTCAAACCAGAACGGCCCGAACTGATTGACGTAATTCGTCATCGGCTCGTTCTGCTTGAGTACAGTCCCGATAATCGACGCGATGGAAATCAGCGTCAGCAAGCTGATCGCAAAGCGCATCGACGACAGTAATTCAACTGCGTCAGCCAGCCATCGGCGGCTGGTTTGTAATTCCCAACCGCCAGTATTTGTTTCGGTCTCGCTCGTCATTCCATCATCCTAAAACCAGATCCAGGCATGCGCCAAGCATGCAGCGATGCCATCTTGAGTTGCCCGCACAACATCGATTACCGTTGAAAAGAAAAAGGGGCAGCCTTGGCCACCCCTCTCTATTCATAATCTGGCAATTTTGTTTATTATTTCAAGCCGGCGACGTAGTCTGAAACTGCCTGAATTTCCTCATCAGACATCCGCTTCACGATCTTGTTCATCTGGTCGTTCTTGCGCGTATCCGCACGGAAGCTCATTAGCTGCGCCGTTGTGTAAGCCTGATGCTGACCAGCCAACCGCGGGAACTGCGCCGGCATGCCGGCACCGTTGGCGCTGTGGCAAGCTGCGCAGGCAGGAACATTCTTCTCGGCGATACCACCGCGGAAAATCTTCTTGCCCAGTTCTACTGTGTCTTTGTTTTTGGCTGCGCCTGGTGTCGGTTTCGACTTCGCCAGATAAGCGATCAGGTTTTGCATGTCTTCTTCTGTCATGCCTTTGGCGATAGGCGCCATGATGGCATTCTTGCGTTCGCCACTTTTAAAGCTGACCAGTTGCTTGTGAATGTAAGCGCCATGCTGCCCGGCCAGAGTGGGATTCTCCGCAATCGAAGAATTGCCTGCTGCGCCGTGACAAGCGATGCAAGCTGTGATGTTGCGTGTGGCATCACCTGTGTTGTAAAGCGCTTCACCTTTGGCAGCATCGGCCTTGACGACCTTTTTTTCTTCGGCTGCATGCGCAACGGAAGCGATTGCCAGCAGCGAAATGCACAAGGATTTTACGATTGGTAAACAAATACGATTCATTCAGACACCCTGAGACTTAGTATTAAAATCTGCCTTATTGGCGACGTTTTTTGTTACAACCGATACGCTTTCCCTACTGCAGTGCAACAAGCGCAACCCCTTATTGTACAATAGCTTTCCGGCATTTTTGCCACACCTTTGCATTTTCTGCACATCCTATGTCCCTACTTTGGCAAGCCCGCTTCTTCACCACGGTGAATCATCTCCGTGATTTGCCAAATACGCAAGTCCCTGAAATCGCTTTTGCCGGCCGCTCCAACGCCGGCAAATCTACTGCCATCAACATTCTGTCCAACCAAAAAAAGCTGGCTTTCGCCTCCAAAACACCGGGGCGTACACAACATATCAATTACTTTTCTATTGGCGGCGCGCAGGTTGGGCAACACCGAAAAGATGAAACCAAAGTCGACGAAATCCGCGGCCTGCTGGTCGACTTGCCCGGCTATGGCTATGCTCAGGTATCCGGCTCGGCAAAACTGCATTGGCAGGAATTGCTCGGCGATTATGTACAGCGCCGCGAGCAACTCGCTGCACTGGTGTTGATCATAGACTCGCGCCGACCTTTTACCGATCTTGATATCCAGATGCTGGAATGGTTTGCTCCTACGGGCAAACCGATCCACTGCATACTGACGAAATCGGATAAATTAAACAGGAATGAATCGACCAATGCATTGCGTACCGCACGCACCATTCTCGCCAGCTATGTGGATGCAGAAGGGCAACCGTTTCCATTTACTGCGCAATTATTTTCCGCGCTCAAGCGCACCGGCATAGAGGAAGCCGATCAAAAGATTCTGGAGTTACTGGGATTGAATGATGCTGACGCCAAAGACTTGCCACCCGCATCATCCGCGAGCGAGAATGATTTGCACGAGTAATAAAAAAGACAAAAAAAAGCCCTGGAGAAAGGGGAGTATCTCCAGGGCAATAACGCCATATCGCATAGTACGACCTGGCCCCGCTCAGGGAGGAGAAGCGGGAGATGCAAAGCATCTACTACTAGGACGAGCGCGTGATCAAAAAGTTTCATTTATTTGATCGCTTTTTTAACCAACCTCATCTTTGCTGAAGACGGCCATGTCCAAATTATTATCCAACGCACAATTTCCAGCCGTACGCATGCGACGTATGCGCAAGGATGCCTTCTCGCGCGCAATGATGCGAGAAAACGTATTGACGCCGGCCGATCTGATTTATCCGGTATTTATTACGGAAGGCGAAAACCATCGCGAAAAAATTTCTTCCATGCCGGGCGTGGAACGCCTTTCGGTTGACCTGCTGCTCGGCGTCGCTGAAGAATGCGTGGGTCTGCACATTCCCGTCCTTGCACTCTTCCCGGTTATCAATGCCTCGCTGAAAACACCGGATGGCATGGAAGCGACCAATCCGGACGGCTTGGTGCCGCGCGCAGTACGCGAGTTGAAAAAACGTTTTCCTGAACTCGGGATCTTGACCGACGTCGCGCTGGATCCCTACACCAGTCACGGTCAGGATGGGGTGCTGGACGCCAGCGGCTATGTGTTGAATGACGAAACCTGCGCGATTCTGACCCGCCAGGCGCTGACGCAAGCAGAGGCCGGTGTCGACATTGTCGCGCCGTCGGACATGATGGACGGCCGCATCGCCGCCATACGAAATGCGCTTGAAGCACATCACCATATCTACACTCGCATCATGGCCTATTCCGCCAAATATGCATCGGCATTCTATGGCCCCTTCCGTGATGCAGTCGGCTCCTCCGCCACGTTGGGAAAAAGCGACAAAGCGACTTATCAGATGGATCCCGCCAATAGCGATGAAGCCTTGCGGGAGGTTGCACTCGACATTGCAGAAGGTGCCGACATGGTGATGGTCAAGCCGGGCATGCCGTATCTGGATATCGTGCGCCGCGTCAAGGATGAGTTCAAGGTGCCGACCTTCGCATACCAAGTCAGCGGCGAATACGCGATGATCAAAGCGGCTGCGCAAAATGGCTGGCTCGATCATGACAAAACCATGATGGAATCCATGATGGCCTTCAAGCGCGCAGGTGCCGATGGCGTGCTGACATACTTTGCGCGCGATATTGCCCGACGTTTGAAACTTGGCTGATCCAGTACACGCCAAATCCTGCGCCTGACGCGTAACCCATGCTTACCGTCATGGCGCAGAAAGAATCCAGCCTGCCACGATACTGATCGCCCGATCAGCATTCCCTGCTTATTCGCGCATCACTGCCATTTTTGGAAAGCATGCTGCCCATGAATATTTATCAAATTGGTGAGCATCAGGTCACCCTTGTCGACGATCTACCGTATGCCGCGCCTGAAGCGGGCTTTTTGTGGATAGATGCGACCCACGATGAAGTCGCCAACAATCCCGAGCTGTGGCGCAATGCAATTGAACAGGCAACCGCCACCCGCATCTACGACTTGCATCTGCAGGATGTCATCAATCAAAGACATCCTTCATACTTTGATTCGACACAAGATTACGCGATGGTTGTGTTTCGCAAGCTATCCTTCAATGCCGACTTGCCATCCGTAGAAAGCAATATCGATGACAGTGAAAGACGCAAAATCCCGCCCGCCCTCAGCAAATTAATGACGCAACCTGTGACATTTTTATTGATGGGGCGCGCACTGGTTACCGTACACGCAGCTAACAGTCGCACGATAGAAGCAACCCGGGCGCGGCTGCTTGAGTACAAGTACAAACCGGAGGGAAATACGCAGCACAATCGCCCACCCACTTCGCCGGCCGAGCTGGCGCTACGCTTGCTCAATGCGATGGTTGATCAATATCTCGATTTGCGCCAGCCGCTGACCGGACAAATCGATCGCTGGCAACGCGCGCTTCTCAATCCGCGGCGCGCGTTTCAGGATTGGACCGCATTGCTGGATGCCCGCATAGAATTGCGCAAACTCGATCACCTGTGCGAAGAGCAACACGATGCATTGCAGGAGTTGCGCGACTACCTGGTAGACAACAATCAAGGCGTCAACAATCGCGCGCAAGATTTGCTTCTGGTACGCGTGCACGATGTCATGGAACATATCAATCGCGTGCTGAATCATGCGCGCAGATTGGAAGCCTCGATAGAATCAGCAGTGCAAATCCATTTCTCTGCGATGGCGCACCGTACCAGCGAGATCATGCGCACGCTGACAGTCATTACGGCGCTCTTCATGCCGCTCACGGTGATCACCGGTATCTTCGGCATGAACTTTGTGGATATGCCTTTGCTGAAGGATAGCTCGGGTTTCTGGATCGCGATGGGATTGATGGTCATGATCGTGGTCGGCCTGCTGATCTTCTTCCGCCGCAGGCGCTATCTCGAAGATAGAAGATCGGACAATGAGCGCGGGCGACATTGAGTAGCAAACGCTCACAATAAAAAAGCGTCCTTGAACGGACGCTTTTTTTATTTACCAACACATTATATTTGTGCGGCTCATTTATTCGGCTGCGGCGTCAGGCGCAAGTAAGGGCGCTCAGCCTTGTAGCCTTTGGGGAATTTCTGTTTGATGACTTCTTCATCCTGAATCGTCAATGGAATGATCACATCATCACCGTCACGCCAGTTACCCGGCGTGGCAACTGTATGACTATCCGTCAATTGCAAGGCATCAATCACACGCAAGATTTCATCGAAATTACGCCCTACGCTCATGGGGTAAGTCAATGTCAGGCGGACTTTCTTTTGCGGATCAATGATAAACACCGAGCGCACTGTTGCCGTCGCTGATTGATTTGGATGAATCATGTCATACAGCGTAGAAACGGATTTATCCGCATCGGCAACGATAGGAAACCCGACGACGGTTTTTTGCGTGGCTTCGATATCCTTGATCCACTCCAAATGCTTGTCAGCCGGATCGACGGAGAGCGCAATCGCCTTGACGTTGCGCTTGTCGAATTCTGCCTTCAGTTTGGCTGTCAAACCGAGTTCGGTTGTGCATACCGGCGTGAAATCAGCTGGATGCGAAAACAAAACGATCCAGGAGTCGCCAGCCCATTGATGAAACTTGATTTTCCCGATCGAGCTATCCTGTTCGAAATCAGGGGCAATGTCACCCAAGCGTAAAGTCATTTTTTTCTCCTTTGCAATGGCAATCATGAAAGTCTGACTATAGCTGCGCCAGACCGCTTTTCCAACGACAGATATCAACTAAACAAATAACGAGAAGCTATGATCCGGCGACGACGTCATGCCCCCCCAAATCTAGAACTGTTTGATCAGCGCCAGCGATTGGGTGAATTTGTCCGCTTTTTGAAATCCGATCACCCGTCCACCACGAATTTCCTGGCCATTCTTGTCAAAGAAAATAATGCCCGGCGGCCCGAATAAATTGTATCGACGCAGCAACTCCTTGTCGTGCAAATCATTGGCAGTAACGTCCACTTGCAGCAACACCATATCAGCGAACTGCATCTGCACACGGGGATCAGTAAAGGTCAGCTTTTCCATCTCGATACAGGACACGCACCAGTCCGCATAGAAATCCAGCATGACATTTTTACCGTGTGCTTTCGCTATGGCCGCATCCAGATCAGCGACGGTTTTGACGCGAGTAAAGTCTGCATGCTCTGCGCTATCTTTGCGCATATGCGCCAAGGGTGCCAGCGCATCACGGCCGCCCGTAGTCACACCCACCAACTGCATCAATCCCAGCGCGGCAAACACCAGGCCGACTGCTTTCGAGATCCAGCGCCCCTTTGCCGCCCATAACAAGTAAGCGCCATAAGCAATACCCAGCGCGGCCCAGCCGATCATTTGCACAGCATCAGGAATAATAGGCGAGATCATCCAGATGGCAAGTCCCAGCATCAAAACGCCAAAGAAGCGCTTGACCGCATTCATCCACGATCCTGCACGGGGCAGAAGCGCACCGGCGGACACACCCACCAGTAGCAGCGGCACGCTCATCCCAATCGCCATTGCAAACAAGGCGCCTCCGCCTATGATGACGTCACGCGTCTGGCTGATATAAACCAGCGCACCCGCCAACGGTGCGGCAACGCATGGTCCTACGATCAAGGCGGACAGGGCACCCATCGCAAAAACACCGACTAGTTTTCCAGCCGTCTGCTTGGATGATGCATGCGTTAGTTTTCTTTGCACTGATGTATGCATTTGCAAGTGGTAAACATCGAACATTGATAATGCGAGGCCGACCATCAAGATAGCGAATGCGCTCAACATCCACGGATTCTGCAGTGCCGCCGACAATCCCTCGCCTATCAATCCCGCGGCAATTCCCAGACACGTATAAACCAGTGCCATGCCGAGCGAATACAGACCGGCCAACAACAAACCTCGACTACGCTTTACCTGCGCCCCCTCGCCGACAATGATGCTGGATAAAATCGGTACCATAGGCAGCACGCAGGGCGTAAATGCCAGACCCAGACCCAGCAACAGGAAAAGTGGCAATATGGCCAGCAATTTCCCGCTCTGCAGCGAGCGCTCAATACGCCCCATGTCTGAATCGAGTACCACGCGCGTGCCCGGACCTTCACTCAAAGGAGACACCTCCATCCTCTGCGGCACGTTGCCGGACACATCGCCTTGAGCCGACAGCGACGTTTGAGAATCCATAGGCGAATAGCACAGGCCCTTGTCCGAACATCCCTGACTGGTGGCCGTCAGCGTAAAACGGCCATCAGCCTGAACCGGGATGCGTATCGTCACACTATTGCGATAGGTCTCCACATTTTTCTGGAAGGTTTCGTCGAATTTGATCTTTCCCGAAGGGATCTGCGCCTCGCCCAGACTTGCATTGCTCGCCTTGAAGGCAAACCGTTCGCGATACATGTAGTAACCATCGGCGATCGCGTAGGTGACCGCTATCGTTTGCGCATCCGCCATTTGAGCGGAAAACTTGAATGCCACTTCAGGCGCAAGAAAATCTTCCTCGGCATGCGCAGTGAAAGACAACCCGGCCAGCACCACGCACAAAGCGATAGCGCGCATAAAGGCAGCGCCAGCTCGAAAGATCATCCCGCCCCGCTTAGCGCAACCGTGCAAGGCGTTCACTATCGACAACACATGCTTAAACATTCCGTTCCTTGCTCGTTTCCCGCGTGATCCAATCAAGATATGCCGGCAAGCCATCGGCAATCGGCACAGCAATAATTTCAGGCACTGCATACGGATGCATTTCCTTGATGGCTGCCTCCAGTTCCGCGTAGCGCGTAGCGATAGTCTTGATGTGTATAGCCACTTCTTGCGTCTCCTCCACTTGATCTTCCCAGCGGTAGACAGAGCGTATCGCAGGCAGGATGTTGACGCATGCAGCCAGTCGCCGTTCGACTATCCGGCGCGCCAATTGTTCTGCAACTTCCTCGTTTGGCACGTTCGTTAAAACCAGCAGGACTTGAGGCATGAGCGACATGATGAAAGCAACACGGTGAGGTTTGACAGATTAAAAGTGCGAAGACACCATCATCACTGCACTAGGACAAGGTCACTCGTGCGTGAAAGGCCTCTATCTTGCCACAAACAAGCTTGCATAGAAGTCGCGCTACAAAAGCAAAAGCCAGGCAACGCCTGGCTTTTTTACTTGCAATCGCGCTTGCGATTACTTGCGGGTCGACTTAATCGCCTGTGTTGTCTTCTACAGCTTCTGTGATTTCTGGACGATCAACCAATTCGATGAATGCCATAGGAGCATTGTCACCAGCGCGGAAACCCATTTTCAGGATACGCAGGTAGCCACCGTTACGATTTGCGTAACGTGGGCCCAATTCAGCGAAGAGTTTGACAACCATTTCGCGATCGCGCAGACGGTTGAATGCCAGACGTTTGTTAGCCAGGCTGTCGGTTTTGCCGAGGGTCAGGATCGGTTCGATCACACGACGCAGCTCCTTAGCTTTTGGCAATGTGGTTTTGATTGCTTCGTGACGCAGCAGCGAAACAGTCATGTTGCGCAACATTGCGAGACGGTGGGAAGAAGTACGATTTAATTTACGAAGGCCGTGACGGTGACGCATGGTAATTCCTTTCAGTTTTTGAGTTTAAATCCAGTTCTTCTATCGAATTGCATAAGCAATGTCGCGGACCGGTATCTATATTTTTTAAGACGGCAGATTTTACTACAAATTTACCGGGGCAGAGTTTCCTCTGCCCCGGTGAAAATTACTTCTCCAAACCAGCTGGCGGCCAGTTTTCGAGTTTCATGCCCAGTGTCAAACCACGGGACGCCAATACTTCCTTGATTTCATTCAAGGATTTACGGCCGAGGTTAGGCGTTTTGAGCAGTTCGTTTTCGCTACGTTGGATCAAATCACCAATGTAGTAAATGTTTTCTGCTTTGAGGCAGTTAGCCGAACGAACGGTAAGTTCCAGATCATCCACTGGGCGCAACAGGATAGGATCAACTGCAGGTGCACGCGAAGGCGCATCTGCAGGTGCTTCTGTGCCTTCCAGCGCAGCAAACACATTCAACTGATCAACCAGAACGCGCGCCGATTGGCGAATCGCTTCTTCCGGCGTGATCACGCCGTTGGTTTCGATGTTGATAACCAGCTTGTCCAGATCGGTACGTTGTTCGACGCGAGCCGATTCAACGGCGTATGAAACGCGGCGAACTGGCGAAAACGATGCGTCGAGAATGATACGGCCGATAGTCTTGTTGGTGTCTTCTGACAAGCGACGAACGTTGCCTGGCACATAGCCACGGCCTTTTTCGACTTTGATCTGCATGTCGAGTTTGCCACCGGCGGTCAAATGAGCAATCACGTGGTCTGGATTGATCAGCTCAACATCATGTGGCAATTCGATATCGGATGCGAGAACAGCGCCTTCGCCTTCCTTTTTCAAGATCAGGGTGACGTCGTCGCGATTGTGCAGCTTGAACACAACGCCCTTCAAGTTCAACAACATATCCACGACGTCTTCCTGCACGCCGTCGAGTGACGAATACTCATGAACGACACCGGCGATCGTGACTTCTGTTGGCGCGTAGCCAACCATAGAAGACAACAAGACGCGACGCAGTGCGTTACCCAAGGTGTGGCCATAGCCGCGTTCAAACGGTTCCATCACGACTTTGGCGTGACCTGCACCGAGTACTTCGACTTCAATAATACGTGGCTTCAACAAACTGTTTTGCATGAAATGTCCTTTTCAATACCCTCGGCTCATTACACCGATAAGGCTGATGGCATGACGAAAAAAGCCCACCAGATGGTGGGCCCGGAATTCAAAATTAACGGGAATACAGTTCGACGATCAACGATTCATTGACGTCTGCGGCGATTTCGCTACGATCTGGAACGGACTTGAAAGTACCTTCCATTTTCTTCGAATCAACCGCCACCCATGTAGGCATGCCGATCTGCTCAGCCAGCGACAGCGCTTCAACGATACGCACTTGCTTTTTCGATTTTTCACGAACAGCAACGACGTCGCCTGGTTTGACTTGGTACGAAGCGATGTTGACAACGATACCGTTGACGGTGAACGCCTTGTGCGAAACCAATTGACGGCCTTCAGCACGGGTCGAACCAAAGCCCATGCGATAAACGACGTTGTCGAGACGCGTTTCGAGCAATTTCAGCAATGTTTCACCGGTGTTGCCTTTACGACGATCGGCTTCAGCGAAGTAGCGGCGGAACTGACGTTCCAAGATGCCGTACATACGTTTTACTTTTTGTTTCTCACGCAATTGATTGCCATAGTCAGAGGTACGAGCACCGGAGGTGCGACCATGTTGACCAGGTTTCGAATCGAGTTTGCATTTCGAGTCCAGCGAACGACGTGCGCTTTTCAGGAAAAGGTCGGTGCCTTCACGACGGGAGAGTTTTGCTTTAGGTCCAATATAACGTGCCACGAGAATTTCCTTTAAATGATGACGCCCCGAATGAATCTTCTGACGAAAACCAATTCATTGAGCGCTAGTCTGACAAATCTGTAATCAGACGGTGGGCTTACTAAGAACAAAACCCGCCAAGGTCATTGGCGGGTAGATAACGGCACAACTACGTCCGTTGGAACAAATGCTTAGATACGACGACGCTTAGGTGGGCGGCAACCGTTATGTGGCACTGGTGTGACATCTTGAATCTGGGTAATTTTGATACCGAGATTGTTCAATGCACGAACCGAAGATTCACGACCAGGGCCTGGGCCCTTGATACGCACTTCAAGGTTCTTGATACCGCATTCGATCGCAACTTTACCAGCGGCTTCAGCTGCAACCTGCGCTGCAAACGGGGTCGATTTACGCGAACCTTTAAAGCCGGCACCGCCAGACGTTGCCCATGACAGCGCATTGCCTTGACGATCGGTGATCGTGATGATGGTGTTGTTGAATGACGCGTGAATATGCGCGATGCCTTCAGCAACGTTCTTTTTAACTTTTTTACGCACACGTGCTGCTGCGGCGTTATTAGGTGCTTTTGCCATAATTCTTTCCTTGAATCCGACGACTAGTCAAACTGCGCTTGGATTATTTCTTCAGCGATTGCGCTGCTTTACGCGGACCCTTGCGAGTACGAGCGTTTGTGCGTGTACGTTGACCACGGCAAGGCAAGCCTTTGCGGTGACGCATACCACGATAGCAACCCAAGTCCATCAGGCGCTTGATGTTCATCGAGATTTCACGACGCAGATCGCCTTCTACGATGAATTTTGCAATTTCATCGCGCAGCTTTTCGAGCTCGTTATCGTCCAGATCCTTGACCTTTTTAGTGGTCAGAACACCTGTTGTGTCGCAAATTTTTTGCGCACGTGGGCGGCCAATACCATAAATAGCGGTCAGACCGATTACGGTATGTTGATGATTGGGTACGTTTACCCCTGCGATACGTGCCATTCGTTATTCCTCAAATCAATAACGTTAAATTAACCTTGGCGCTGCTTATGACGCGGTTCGATGCAAATTACTC
>CAYOQL010000021.1:24183-36488 GCA_964406085.1 uncultured Herminiimonas sp. | reverse complement strand
GTCTTGCCGACGTTTTTCGCCGCAGCATAAAACTGGCCGGACATCAGCCGCGCCAGATAACGATTCAAGGCGCCGACTGGTGGCGAGATCGACATATCGTTATCGTTCAACACGACCAGCAGGTTGATGTCGTCGTGGATGCCTGCATTATTCATCGCCTCGAATGCCATACCGGCTGTCATCGCGCCGTCGCCGATCACGGCGATCGCATGCCTGTCTTCGCCTTTGGTTTTGGCGGCCAGCGCCATGCCCAAAGCAGCAGAAATCGAGGTCGATGAATGTGCGGTACCGAAGGTATCGTAAGGACTTTCATCGCGGCGCGGAAAACCGGAAATGCCATCGCGTTGACGCAACGAGTGCATCTGCTCACGACGTCCGGTCAATATCTTGTGCGGATAGGTTTGATGGCCTACATCCCACACGATGCGATCTTCCGGCGTATTGAACACGTTATGCAGCGCAATCGTCAGCTCTACCGTGCCAAGATTGGATGACAGATGACCGCCGGTTTGCGCTACGGATTCAATCACAAACGCGCGCAACTCGTCCGCCAGCTGCTTGAGCTGCGAACGCGAGAGGTGCCGAATGTCGGCAGGATCGTTAATTTTTTCAAGCAAATTCATACTAGGCCTTCCGCTGCACGATCAGGTCTGCGAGTTCTCGCAGGCGCCGTGCTTTGTCTCCAAACTGTTCCAGCGCCCGATATGCATCAGTACGCAATTTTTCTGCCAGGGCCTGTGATTGTTGCAGGCCCAGAATTGATACATAGGTAGGCTTGTTATCGGCAGCATCCTTGCCTGCCGTTTTACCCAAGGTAGCCGAATCTGCCGTCGCATCCAGCACATCGTCGACTACCTGAAACGCCAAACCAATTGCGCTGGAATACTGATCCAGCGCTGCAACCTCATCCTCGGAAAGCGACTTGCCGGCGAGCGCGCCCAGCAATACCGACACGCGCAACAGCGCACCGGTTTTCAGCGTATGCATCTGCTCCAGCTCTTCAAGTGACAAGGTCAAACCGATGCTCGCCAAATCGATTGCCTGGCCGCCACACATACCGAGCGAGCCGGATGCCTTTGCCAGCGCGCGCAGCATCGCGAGTTGGCGCGCCGCATCAAGTCCACCTTCGGACAATATTTCAAACGCTTGCGCTTGCAATGCATCGCCCACCAGCAGCGCGCACGCTTCATCGTATTTCACATGCACCGTTGGCTTGCCGCGCCGCAGCGCGTCATCATCCATGCATGGCATGTCGTCATGCACCAGCGAATACGCATGAATCATTTCAACGGCTACCGCAGCGCGCGCCAGCTCGGCGGCATCCGCATCGAACAAGGCGCCGGCAGCATGGACCAACAAGGGACGAACGCGCTTGCCGCCATCCAGCACCGCGTAATGCATCGCTTCATGTAAACGCGCCGGCTTTTGTGTCACCTGGGGTAAAAACTTCAGCAACGCAGCTTCCATCTCGCCCTGAATTGCTTTCATCCAGCCATCAAAGGATTGTTCCGTCATTCATCCGCCTCAATACGCTCGGCGTTAAACGGTTTCAGCATATCGCCTTCCAGCACTTTGACTTGGCTGTCGACTTTTTCCAGTTGGGCGGCACAATATTTGACCAGTTCCGAACCGCGCTTGTAGGCCGCGACCGATGCTTCCAGCGGCAACTCGCCCGCCTCCATGCGTGCGACCAATTGATCAAGCTCTGCCATCGCTTCTTCAAACGAAGAAGGGAGTGCAGCGGAAGTTAGTTTTTTGGACATAGGAATAGCGAAAAGGTTTAGCCCGTTATTTTAGAGCAATCCATCCAAGACTGCGGATAAACGCAGCTTATGCAGCTGTTTCAAGCAGGAAAAACCGCTGTTTTTGCAGGAAATGGCACTTTATTCGTTTGAAAAACTCAAAATAGGTAATTCGAACATGCGCATTTTCAGGAGGCGCGGCCAAATCTTTTCTTTTTGCCAAGCGGTCGAAGCTGCCTGCCAAAAACCCGCCTGCATCTCCTCCCACGTTAATAGTCTCGGGTATAATCGTCGGTTCTGTCCAAAATTGCCTCTTTATCTCGTTTGATCTAAGGTTTTTGCGGATTCTTTCCTTCTAGGTTGGTGCAAATTAATTTGGGGGTGGGGATGTCCGATCTGGCTAATCTCGCCAAACTCGCGCGCTCTAACGCGCAACTTCCAGTCAACGTCTATTTTGACGAAGCGCTGTTGAAGCAGGAAATTCAGCAATTGTTCCGCGATGGTCCGCGTTATGCGGGTCATGAATTGATGGTGCCGAATGTCGGCGACTTTGCCACGCTCGCGTGGGAAAACGAAGGCCGCATGCTGGTACGCAATCCGCATGGTATTGAATTGCTTTCGAACGTCTGCCGTCATCGCCAGGCGAAAATGTTCAATGGTCGCGGCCATGCCAACAATATCGTCTGCCCGCTGCATCGCTGGACTTACGATCTCAAGGGTGAGTTGATAGGCGCGCCGCATTTCGGCGAAACGCCCTGCCTGAACCTGTCGAATACTCCGCTGCAAAACTGGAACGGCTTGCTGTTCGAACGCAATGGCGTCGATGTTGCAAAAATTCTCGGCAATCTGGGTGTCACCAAGGATCTCGACTTTAGCGGCTACATGCTGGACCACATCGAAGTACATGAATGCGATTACAACTGGAAAACCTTCATTGAAGTGTATCTGGAGGATTACCACGTAGAGCCCTTCCATCCAGGTCTGGGCAGTTTCGTGAGCTGCGACGATTTGAAGTGGGAATTCGGTGATGAGTACAGCGTGCAAACTGTAGGAGTGCACAATGCGCTGGCCAAACATGGCTCGCCGACTTACCAGAAGTGGCAGGAGCAGATACTGCAATTCCGCGGCGGTGTAGCACCGCCGTATGGCGCAATCTGGCTGACGCTTTATCCGAACATCATGGTCGAGTGGTATCCGCACGTGCTGGTCGTGTCGACCGTGTGGCCTAACGGTCCGCAAAAAACACGCAACGTCGTCGAGTTTTACTACCCGGAAGAAATCGTCCATTTCGAACGCGACTTCATCGCGGCAGAACGGGCGGCGTATATGGAAACCTGCGAAGAAGATGACGAAATCGCCTTGCGCATGGATGCCGGCCGCAAGATCCTGATGGATAGAGGCGTCAATGAAGTCGGTCCGTATCAATCGCCGATGGAAGACGGCATGCAGCACTTCCATGAATGGTATCGCCGTCAGCTCGACGTCTAAATCAATGAGCTCTTTGGGGCGCATGCATCACCGCATGTGCCCCCTGATTCACCCCTCTTTTTCACCTCACTTTTAGCAGCACCTCTCATGCAATCACTCTGGATGCTGTTCGCCACCTTCACCTTTGCCATCATGGGCGTGTGCGTAAAACTGGCATCCGAAACCTATACCGTTGCCGAAATTTTGATGTACCGCGGCCTGGTCGGCGTGGTCTTCATTTATGCACTGATCCTGCGTCAGAATGGCAGCCTGAAAACCACTTACGTCTGGCAACATGGATGGCGCTGCATAGTCGGCACAGTCGCGGTCTGGTTATGGTTTTATGCCATCAGCCTGCTGCCGCTGGCAACTGCAATGACGCTCAATTACATGGCGCCGATCTGGATTTCCGGCATCCTGTTTTTTTCGGCATGGCGTATCGGCAAGCGGCGCTTTGAATGGGGTCTGGTTAGCGCGATCATTGCCAGCTTCATCGGCGTGACCTTGCTGTTGCGGCCATCGATACATGATGATCAATGGCTGGGTGGCTTGATCGGATTGTGTTCCGGTGCACTATCGGCGCTGGCTTATCTACAGGTAAGGCATCTAGGGCAACTGGGCGAACCTGAATCACGCGTGGTATTTTATTTTTCCGCTACTGGCCTGCTGGCAGGTTTTCTCGGCTGCCTGTTCGGACCGGGCTTGCATGAACAGCCAGTGAGCATACTGCGCGCGCATTCCGCTTATGGCATTACGCTGCTGCTGAGCATAGGCGTATTTGCCGCGATGGCGCAGATGGCAATGACGCGCGCCTACAGGCTCGGCAACACACTGGTGACAGCAAACCTGCAATACACCGGCATCGTCTTTTCAAGTCTGTGGGGCATCGTGGTCTGGAATGATGTGCTGGGCATCTATGGCTGGCTGGGCATCGCCATCATTCTGATCAGCGGTCTGGTCGCAACGTTCTACAATATTCGCAGCACTGCGCAAAGCAAAGCGGCCCCGCCGGTAGATCCGATCGCCGTAGAGCTCTGATCGCCACGTGCCTGCAACACACCCAACCGGAGAAACAAGAATGGCTTTTACGACACTGGTTTCCGCAACTGAATTGGCAGCACACCTCTTCGATCCTGCCTGGGTCGTACTCGATTGCCGCCATGATCTGGCCAATCCCGACTTCGGTCGCGACGCTTACGAAAGCGGTCACATTCCGAATGCGCAATTTGTGCATCTGGATCGCGATCTGTCTGGCGAAAAAATCAATGCCGACGGCAGATTCCTCGGTCGCCACCCGCTGCCGGATCGCACTGCCTTCATACTGACACTCAGGCGTTTGGGCATAAACGATGACACGCAAGTCGTTGCCTATGATGCTCATGGCGGCATGTTTGCCGCACGACTGTGGTGGATGCTGCGCTGGGTAGGGCACAACGCTGTCGCGGTGCTGGACGGCGGCTTGCAGGCCTGGCAGGCATCGGACATGTTTTTGTCCACCGAGCCCTCGCCCCGTACCTTGGGCACATTGACGGACCAACCATCACTGGTCACATCGGTCAGCGCCGATGACTTGCTGAAAGGTTTGTCAGCCTCTGCGCACACCATCATCGATGCACGCGCACCGGATCGCTTCCGTGGCGAGAATGAAACCATGGATCCCGTAGGCGGCCACATTCCAGGCGCAAAAAATCGCTTCTTCAAGGACAATCTGCAAGCCGATGGCCGCTTCAAATCTGCCGATCAATTGCGTAGCGAATTCAGTGAAATGATCAAGAACCCGGAAAGCGCCGTCATGCAATGCGGTTCAGGCGTCACCGCCTGTCACAACCTGCTGGCACTGGAAGTTGCGGGTCTTACCGGATCTGCGCTATATCCCGGCTCATGGAGTGAGTGGTGCAGCGACCCGGCACGGCCGGTCGCACAGACGGTCTAGAGGCCGTGCGCAGTTCAATGCACGTGCGCATGTCCAGTCAGGAATAAAACGATGCCTACACCAAGTGCGATCAACAGCACTTGCGGCACCGTCTCGCGCATCGATGCACGACGCTGCATTTGCGGCATCAGATCACTGACCGCGATATAGATGAATCCGGACGAGGCGAACACCAGCACGTAGGGTATCCATGACTGTGCGCTGTCCAGCAACAGATAGCCGACCACGCCACCGACGATCGCCATCAAGCCGGAAATGATGTTGTAGACGTAGGCGCGGGTGCGCGTAAAACCTGCATTCAGCAACACGATGAAGTCGCCGATTTCCTGCGGAATCTCATGCGCGATAATCGCCAGCCCGGTCATGATGCCGAGATGCGGATCGGCCAAAAAGGCTGCCGCAATCAAAATGCCATCGGTGAAATTGTGAAGGCTGTCGCCCACCAGTATCATCCAGCCGGAAGCGCCAGCCTCATGCGCATCATGGCCGTGATGATGGCCGTGACCGTCATGTTCATGGTGATGGGAGTGACGCAGGATCGCCATTTTCTCAAGCAGGAAAAAAGCCAGCAAACCACCGAGCAGCACCGCGAATAATGTGTGCGTATCGGCTTCCGATTCAAATGCTTCCGGCAAGGCATGCAACAAGGATGTTGCCAGCAAAATTCCGACCGACAGGCTGACCATGCGATCAACCAGCTTGGACAACAGCGAAAATGAAAACAGAGCCGCAGCAGAAATGCTGAACACGCCAGAGATGGCGGTGGTCAACAGGATGGAAACGAGCGTGGAGTTAATTTTGAATCTCAGTAGATGCAACAAGGTTGCAAATTAGAACATATCCGGCCCGTTTCAGCAAATGAAACTGCGGCATGCCGCCCGGAGCGCATGCCGCAGTTTTGATTGCCGGTGTAGGTTACTACCCTGGTGACGCAGTTAAGTGCAGCAAGCAGATCTCAAGCAACGCCGTGAGTTTTGAACCATGCAATGCACTGCGTCCAACCTTCTTTGGCGTCCGCCTCTACATAACTAGGACGATAATCCGCATGGAAGGCATGGCCGGAATTTTTAAACACGATGAATTCCGATTTGCTGCTGCCCTTGGCCAGCGCATCCTTCATTTCCACTACGGTGGTGACGGGAATACCGCCATCTTGCGCCCCATACAAACCGAGTATCGGCGTTTTTAATTTAGCCGCGATATCGACAGGATGCGTAGGCGTCAGCGGTGTGCTGTTGCCGACCAGACGTCCGTACCATGCAACGCCCGCCTTGACCTTGGGATTGTGTGCAGAGTACATCCACGTGATGCGCCCACCCCAGCAAAAACCTGTGATGCCTAGCTTCGCAGTGTTGCCGCCATTCGCCTTGGCCCATGCAACGACAGCATCCAGATCGATCATCACTTGTGCATCCGGCACTTTGGCAATCACTTCTTTCTGTAATTCTGCAATCGTTTTGTAGGCACCCGGATCGCCTTGTCGCACAAACAGACTCGGCGCCAACGCCAAATAACCCAGCTTCGCAAAGCGACGTGCGACGTCGGCGATATATTCATGCACGCCAAAAATTTCCGAGATCACCAGAATTACCGGCAGATTGGTTTTGCCTTCCGGTTGCGCGCGATAAACCGGCACCGCCTGCCCATTGACCATCACAGTCACCTCACCCGCCACCAATCCAGTCGTATCGGTCTTGACTACACTTTGTGCGCAAACAGGCAGCACCGCCGCTGCAAAGCCGGTACCCAGCGCAGTCTTTATGAAGCCGCGTCGATCGACACCATCGGACAAAGGGGTCTTGGCAACCAGACTAGCGAAATCTTCTTTCAAATTTTCCATGGCAATCCTCCAGTAGTTAAAGCGATACAATCTTTGAGCTTGAAAAATACTTGCGGTGGTGCATTTCAGTTACACCTGCAGCTAAAATGCAACTCAGCAAACGGAAAAATCAGTGCGCCTGGTCCCAGTTCTTGCCTACGCCAACCTCAGCGATCAATGGCACTTTCAGTTGCGCGACGTTGCGCATCAACTGCGGTAATTTTTCACGTACCAGTGCAAGTTCGGTTTCCGGCACTTCGAGCACCAGTTCATCGTGCACCTGCATGATCATTTTTGATTGCAGCTTTTCAGACTCCAGCCAGCCTTGCACTGCAATCATCGCGAGCTTGATCAAGTCGGCAGCGGTACCCTGCATGGGCGCATTGATTGCAGCACGCTCTGCGCCCTGGCGGCGCGGGCCGTTAGGTGAATTGATTTCTGGCAGCCACAGGCGACGACCAAAAACCGTTTGCACATAGCCGCGCGCTTTTGCTTCCATCCGTGTTTCATCCATATAGCGTTTGACGCCGGAGAAACGGTAAAAGTATTTTTCGATATAACTCTGTGCCGCCGAGCGTTCTATGCCGAGATTGCCTGCCAGACCAAATGCACTCATGCCGTAAATCAAACCGAAGTTGATGACTTTCGCATAGCGCCGCTGTTCGCTGCTGACATCGGTTGCCTGCACACCAAAAATTTCTGCCGCAGTGGCACGGTGAATATCTTCCCCTTCTGCAAACGCACGCAACATGTTTTCATCTTCCGAGATGTGCGCCATAATGCGTAATTCGATTTGCGAATAATCGGCAGACACGATCACGCTGCCGGCTGGTGCAATGAAGGCTTCGCGTATGCGGCGCCCCTCTGCATTGCGGATCGGGATGTTTTGCAGATTCGGTTCATTCGAAGACAAGCGTCCGGTGACCGCGACCGCTTGCGCATAATTCGTATGCACACGGCCGGTCGTCGGATCGATCATTTTCGGCAGCTTGTCGGTGTAAGTCGACTTCAACTTTGCCAGACCACGATATTCGAGCAAGGCCTTCGGCAGCGGATAATCCTCGGCCAGTTTTTGCAGTACTTCCTCATCCGTAGACGGCGTACCGGATGGCGTTTTTTTTACGACAGGCAGTTTCAATTTTTCAAAGAAAATTTCACCTATCTGCTTGGGTGAATTCAAGTTGAATGGCTGGCCAGCCAGTTCATAAGCTGCCTGCTCTATCTCCATCATGCGCTTGCCGAGTTCGTTCGATTGCGTTGCCAGCAAGGCCGGATCAATCAGCACACCGTTACGTTCTATTTTTTGCAGAACTACCGCGGTAGGCAGTTCGATTTTTTCATAGATGAAGGTCAAGCCCGGGTCGCCGCTCACATGCGGGAACATCCGTTGATGTAGCTGCAAAGTAATATCGGCATCTTCCGCCGCATACTCGGTCGCACGGGCTATCTCGACCTGATCGAAACAGATTTGCGACGCGCCCTTGCCGCAGACTTCCTGAAACGTGATCGTCTTGCGATTCAAATGGCGCAAGGCGAGGCTGTCCATGTCGTGGCTGCGATGCGATTCGAACACATAGGATTGCAGCAAGGTGTCGTGCTGGATGCCGCGCAGGCTGACGCCATGATTGGCAAAAATATGGCTGTCGTACTTCAGATTCTGTCCAAGCTTGGCTTTGTGTTCATCTTCCAGCCAAGGACGCAGCTTTTGCAGCACCAGGTCGCGCGACAATTGCAGAGGCGCATCCTGATAACGATGCGCTACCGGGATATACGCGGCAACGCCGGGCTCGCAACAGAGCGATATACCGACCAGTTGCGCCTGCATGGGCTCCAGCGAAGTCGTTTCCGTATCGATAGATGTCAACACCGCGCCATCGATTTTTTTTAACCAGCGGTCCAGATCGGCTTCTGTCAATACGGTCTCATAGCGCTTTTCAACTTCCGGCAAATCTTCGCCAAACAATGCGCCTTGCGGCGCGATCCCGGTCGCAGCACTGGCGGCAGCATTCGGGCCTGGCGCCGAATCGGCATGCTCGCTCAACTCGCGCAACCAGCTCTTGAAACCATTGCGCTTGAAGAAGGCAATCATGGCCTCGATATCTTCCGGCTTGTGCGTAAGCGATTCCGGAATCGACTGCATGTGAGCGGACAGATCGCAATCCGTTTTCACCGTGATCAGGACTTTAGCCTTTGGCAACCAATCCAGTGCACGGCGCAGATTGTCGCCGACCACACCCTTGATCTCTGCCGCATGCGCGACGATGCCATCCAGCGTGCCATATTGCGTCAGCCATTTGACCGCAGTTTTGGGCCCGACTTTTTCGACGCCCGGCACGTTGTCCACGGTGTCGCCTATCAGCGTCAGGTAATCGACGATACGTTCCGGCGGCACGCCGAATTTTGCAATCACGCCATCCCGATCAAGCTTTTCATTGCTCATCGTGTTCACCAGCATGACGTGCTCATTGACCAGCTGCGCCAAATCCTTGTCGCCGGTAGAAATCACCGTCGTCATGCCATGCTTGACTGCCTCGACCGACAGGGTGGCGATCACGTCATCGGCCTCTATCCCTTCTATCATCAGGATCGGCCAGCCCATCGCGCGTACCGCTTCATGGATCGGTTCGATCTGGCGCACCAGGTCGTCCGGCATCGAAGCGCGCTGCGCCTTGTATTCAGCATATAAATCATCGCGGAAGGTTTTGCCCTTGGCATCAAATACGCACGCCATGTAGGCGCTCGGATAATCCTTGCGCAGGCGGCGCAGCATATTGATCATGCCGTAGATGGCGCCGGTAGGCGCCCCTTCCGGGCCGCGCAGATCCGGCATCGCATGAAACGCACGATACAAATAGCTGGAACCATCGACTAGTAACAAAGTTTTATTCATAGGGATTCGGTAATTCGGTAAGGAAGGCGGCTGACTGGGGGGCATGCAAGGCATGGCAAACGGCTACGATTATGGCAGAGTTTGAGATCGCCGAATAATGCGATGCTCAGGCCTGCGTGCGATCCTGGCGCGACAAGGTCGCGCGGACAAAAATTGGCATTATGGAAAGCATTGCAATGGCAGGCGTCACGCACCCGACCATAAACGAAATACAAACAGAACTATTTGCTGCAGGCAGGGGCCGGTTTGCTACAATGAACCATATTGGTTTCCTTTCAACGACGGCTCATACATACATCATGCGCACATCCAAATTTTGGTCCCTTATTACGATTTCCATAGCGGCAATCGCAACACCGCTGATTGTCAGCGCGCAATCAACTGCGCCGACAAAGGATTTCGCGCCGGCACCGCCGCAAACGCAACGTCTGGAAGAAGGCGAAGCACCGGCAGTCACGATCCGTCAGCCTGACACACAAAAGAAAATTACCGAAAAGAGATCGCAGGGCAAAGTCACTGAAGTAAAAGTACAAACTGGTAAAACCACTTACTACGCAAAACCAAACGATACGCCGGGCGCGATGCGCGGCGATGGCCAAAGCGATACCAATCGCCCTGTGCAATTTGAAGTCGGCACCTTCGGTGGACCGAAAAGCGCTACTGCAGCAGAACCGGCACAGACATTGGCGCCCGCACCTGCACCAGTGAAATAAAGCAGCCGCAGCAAGGTTTGTCGGCAACCGTCAGATAACGCACTCCGGTGCGTTATTTTTTTCTTTTCGGATAACGCGTCTTTTTTAATACGCATTTTTAAATACTCATTAAATATCCTCATGGCAGTCTTTACTCCGGTCAGTCTCGACGACCTTTCCTCGTGGATCACGCAATTCGATCTGGGCAAAGCGCTCGCGATCAAGGGCATTTCATCCGGCATCGAGAACAGCAACTTTTTCATCACCACCGAGCGCGGCGAATATGTGCTGACGGTGTTTGAAAAACTCACATTCGAACAACTGCCGTTCTATCTGAATCTGATGCGCCATTTGGCGGAAGGGGGCGTCTCCGTTCCTGCACCCATCGCCAATCGCAAGGGTTCCATCATTAATCCATTACACGGCAAACCAGCTTCGATTGTGACCAAACTGGCAGGTCATTGCGAACTCGCACCGCAACCTTTGCATTGCGCGGCTGTCGGCGCGATGCTGGCCTGCATGCATATGGCAGCCGAAGATTTTGAAATTCGCCAGCCGAATCTGCGCGGCATCAGCTGGTGGAATGAAACCACACCTGTCGTCTTGCCCTACCTTTCCGATAGCAACAAGCAATTGTTGACCGAGGAAATGGCTTTCCAGAATGCATTTGCAGCTTCCGATGTCTTCAAGGAATTGCCCAACGGCCCTATCCACGCCGACCTGTTCCGCAATAACGTGATGTTTGACGGCGATCAACTGAGTGGTTTTTTCGATTTTTATTTTGCCGGTTGCGACACGTGGCTATTCGACGTCGCCGTTACCGTCAACGACTGGTGTATCAATACAGAAAGTGGCGCATTCGATCAGGCGCGCGTGCGGGCAATGCTGGACGCGTACCACGAGATACGTCCATTTACCGCCGAAGAACAAATTGCCTGGCAACCGATGCTGCGTGCCAGCGCGCTACGCTTTTGGCTGTCGCGGCTGTATGATTTCCATATGCCGCGCGATGCTGAAATGTTGACGCCGCACGATCCGGCACATTTTGAACGCATACTGCGTTTGCGTATCGAACAGGCAGCACCTGCACTTTTTACAACGGCGGGATGATGGAAAAATTACCTGCAAAAACCGGTTGGCTCTGGGTGACGGAAGGCTTTGCCCTGTTCCGCAAGCAGCCGGCTGAACTATCAACACTGTTCTTCGGCTACATGTTTCTGATGCTGGCACTCGGCATCATTCCCGTCATTGGCCAACTGATGCCACTGATACTGGTGCCCTTGTTTTCGATGACCTTCATGCATGCCTGTGTACAGATAGAAGCCGGCAAAAAAGTGTATCCCAATCTGCTGCTGGTCGGTTTTCGCTCGCCTTACGTACGCAACCTGATCAAGCTCGGCTCACTGTATCTGTTGGCCGCGATCATCGCCATCGGCGCATCTGCGCTGATAGACGGCGGTGTATTTGTACAAGCGATTACCGGTCAGATCGCGATTGATGCCGAAACCGTACGCAACTCCAACATGACGCTGGCGATGCTGTTTTCTGCCGTCGTGTATATACCGGCGGCGATGGCGTTCTGGTATGCGGCACCGCTGATTGCATGGCAGGGTATGGGCGTAGGCAAGGCGATTTTCTACAGCTTCTTCGCGGTGCGTCGCGCCAGTAAAGCATTTTTGATTTACGGTTTGGCATGGGTCACGATAGGGATGATATTCCCGGTCATCGTGAGTTCGATTTTCGGCATGCTGCTGAACTCGCC
>CAYOQL010000021.1:12946-24083 GCA_964406085.1 uncultured Herminiimonas sp. | reverse complement strand
CGCGCACTGCCGCCGCTGCCTTCGATATTCACGATCACGCCTTCGCCAAACTTCGCATGCGCAACTGATTCACCTATGCGCCAGCCGATGTCGGTCTTGGTAATCGCCTGCGCAATCTTGTTGGAACCTGCACCTAACGCGTCTTCCCATGCAGCTTTTGGATGCGCGTACCAGTGATGCTGTTGCGGCTGCATTTTGGGCGACAACCACTTCAATGATTCTTCCGGCAATTCGTCAAAGAAGCGCGACTTCATGTTGTAGCGCGTCTGGCCATGCAACATCCGCGTTTGCGAAAAACTGATATACAAACGACGTTTGGCGCGGGTGATCGCAACGTACATCAGGCGACGTTCTTCTTCGACGCCGCCTTCTTCCTTCTGCGAATTTTCGTGCGGGAACAAACCTTCTTCCAAACCCGTGATAAACACGGCATCGAACTCCAGTCCCTTGGCGGAATGCACCGTCATCAATTGCAAGGCGTCCTGCCCAGCCTGGGCCTGATTGTCGCCCGCTTCCAAAGAGGCATGGGACAGGAAGGCAGACAAGGGCGACATCACGGCAGGCAATGGCGCATCGGCATCCAGCACTTCCACGCCATCTTGCGTCGTAATCGCGGGACCCGCCATCTGTTCGCTACGTGGCCCAAGCATGGCGGGCGCATCGTGACCAAAACCTTCTTCGGAAACGAACAGCGTCGCCGCACTGACCAGTTGCTCCAGATTCTCTATCCTGTCTGCGCCTTCCTTTTCATTCTGGTAATGCGTGATCAAGCCGCTCGCATCCAGCACGACCTGCACCATTTCCGGCAAAGGCAGATGCTGGGTTTCGAAACGAGCACCTTCGATCAGCTTGACGAAAGCACCCAGCGTAGACCCCGCCTTACCAGCCACATACGGCACCGCCGCGCACAGTGAGATGCCATACTGTTTCGCGGCATCCTGCAACTGCTCCAGCGAACGCGCGCCTATGCCACGCGTAGGGAAATTCACCACGCGCAGGAAAGCAGAATCGTTATGCAGGTTATCCATCAATTGCAGATAGGCGATGGCATGCTTGACTTCGGCACGCTCAAAATAGCGCTGGCCGCCATAGACGCGATATGGAATACCGGCCGAGAACAGCGCATGCTCAATCACGCGCGATTGCGCATTCGAGCGATACAAGACGGCAATCTCGCTGCGCGTGCCGCCTTCTGCGATCAGGCTTTTTGTTTCTTCAATGATCCACTGCGCTTCCTGCAAATCGCTGGTGGATTCATAAATCCTGACCTGTTCGCCATGACCGGCATCGGTATGCAGATTCTTGCCGAGGCGCTTGGTATTATTCGCGATCAGCGTGTTGGCAATATCGAGAATATGTCCGTGCGAGCGATAATTCTGCTCCAGCTTGATCAGATTCTCGACCTTGAACTCGCGCTCGAACGCCGACATATTGCCGACGTTGGCACCGCGAAAGGCGTAAATACTTTGATCGTCATCGCCGACGGCAAACACTGCCCCTTGCGTACCGGCCATCAACTTCAGCCAGTTGTATTGCAGGTTGTTGGTATCCTGGAATTCGTCGACCAGAATATGTTTGAAACGTGATTGATAATGTTCCCGGAGCGGCTGATTGCGGCTCAACAATTCGTAAGTACGCAATAACAATTCGGCAAAATCGACCACGCCTTCGCGCTGGCATTGCTGGTCATAAATTTCATACAACTCGACCATCTTGCGGTTGTAGTCATCGAACGCTTCCACATCCTGCGCGCGCAAACCCTGATCCTTCGCGCCATTGATGAAATACATCAAGGTACGCGGCGGATATTTTTCATCGTCAATATTGTTCGCTTTGAGCAGGCGCTTGATCATCGACAACTGATCCTGCGAATCCAGAATCTGGAAAGTCTGCGGCAGCGCTGCATCGCGATAGTGTGCGCGCAACAGGCGGTTACACAATCCGTGAAACGTTCCTATCCACATGCCGCGCGTATTGATCGGCATCATCGCCGACAAGCGCGTCATCATTTCCTTCGCAGCCTTGTTGGTAAAGGTCACCGCAAGTATGCCGCCTGGCGATACCTGTCCGGTCTGGATAAGCCACGCGATACGTGTCGTCAGTACGCGTGTTTTACCGGAACCGGCACCCGCCAGAATCAGCGCCGGTTGCGCTGGCAAAGTCACGGCTGCGAGTTGTTCGGGATTGAGATTGTGGAGAAGATTTTGCATCTATCGATTATACCGGCACAGGGTCGCGATACCGCGCTGAATCCAAACTGAATGCATGTGCATGCGCTGCAAGCTTGCATCGATTGCCGAATGACATGGCAACATGAAAATTATAGATTCCGCAGATAAAAAAATACCTGTATTTCATTCAACAAATATGTCGATGAAATACAGGCGTCTTGGTTATTGCGCAGTCAAAACATGCGCACTGCAGGAAATTATTTTACAAACAGATTGGCAAATGCACGCGCCGCTGCCTGCGGATCACCAGCAAGATAAACGCTGCTGATTGCAGCGACCATGTCGGCACCATTCTTGACCAGCGACGCGGAGTTTTCTTTGGTCATGCCGCCGATGACGCAGCTAGGCACCTTGCCTTGTGCTTTCCAGTCTGCAACGATGTTGGGATCTGTCGTCACCGGATATTTTTTTACCTTGGACGGATAGAAGCCACCGAATGCGACATAGCTTGCACCCGCTTTTTCTGCTGCGTGCGCCATCTCCAGACTGCCGTAGCAGGATGCGCCGAGTATCTTGTCAGGGCCGATCGCCTTGCGCACTTCCGCAACAGCCATATCAGTACCGCCGACATGAATGCCATCGGCATCAAGTTCCATGCACAGGTCGATGTAGTCGTTGATGATGAATGGGCATTGATAGCTTTTGGCGAGCGCCTGCAGACATTCGGCTTGCTCACGGCGCAAGGCGGCATCTGCCGTTTTATGCCGATATTGCAGCAGCGAGACGCCGCCTTTCAATGCCAGTTCGGTAATTTCCAGTAACTTGCGGGTGTCGTCCCAATCCGGGGTAACGAGATACAAACCTTGCATGCTGTTCTTCCTGACTATTCTGTAAAGCGACTGTAATTTTTTGAGTGTTACTTATTTAGTTTTACTTCACCACACGTCCTGCCATAGGCGAAGACGGTGATGCTGAGAAACGTTTGGCGATACGGCCCGCCAGATAGGCGTTGCGACCGGCATCAATGCCCAGCTTCATCGCATGTGCCATGCGTACCGGGTCTTGTGCTCCGGCAATCGCAGTATTCATCAAGACGCCATCACAACCGAGTTCCATCGCAATCGCAGCATCGGATGCGGTGCCGACACCGGCATCAACAATGACCGGGACTTTTGATTGTTCAATGATCAGCGACAGATTCCACGGATTCAGAATCCCCATGCCGGAACCAATTAATGAAGCCAACGGCATGATGGCTGCGCAGCCAATGTCTTCCAGCATGCGCGCTTGAATCGGATCATCGCTGCAATACACCATGACGTCGAAACCGTCCTTGACCAGCGTTTCCGCTGCCTTCAGGGTTTCCGGCATGTTCGGGAACAGGGTCTTTTCATCGCCGAGGACTTCGAGCTTGCAGAGTTTGTGACCACCGAGGATTTCACGCCCCAGTTGCAGCGTATAAACCGCATCGACGGCGTTGTAGCAGCCGGCCGAGTTAGGCAGCAAAGTGAATTCAGATGGTGGCAAGACATCCAGCAGGCTCGGTGCATTCGGGTCTTGTCCGATGTTGACGCGGCGAATCGCGACGGTCACGATTTGCGCACCGCTGGCCAGACTGGCGTCGCGTGTTTCGGTCAAATCCTTGTACTTGCCGCTGCCGACCAGCAGGCGTGAACGGTAAGTGGTGCCGGCGATGACGAAGGGCGCGTCGGTGAATGTGGATGTGCTCATAGTGGTCCTGTTTCGGTATTCGTTTTAGTCATTGCAAAACCGCCTTGCAAAGATGCGGCGCGTTGCAGAAATATTCAGAGAGAAATCAACCGCCGCCGATGGCGCGCACGACATCGACCTGGTCGGCCGTCTGCAACTCGCGCTGCTGCCATTGGCTGCGCGGCACGATTTGGCGATTGATCGCCACTGCGACCGCCTTGCCCGACAAGGATAATTTTTCTATCAGTGCTTCAACGTTCTGATTGGGCTCAATCTCGTATGCAGCACCATTTAATTCGATCTGGATCATTGCTTTACTATTTTCACTGAAGGCGCAGCGCCGATTAATCAATCTGAACTCCTCAGATCAAGAACATCGTGTTCTGCTGCTGGATCAACATCAGCAATGTGCGGCCGCGTGGGCCTTGCTGTTCATTCTGTCACTGCCATCAATTTCTCTTGATCAAACCCGTACATCCCGCGCGAGCATCCGGCAAAAAATGCACTCTTGCCTGAAAATCAAGATCGATATCAATCAATGAAGACCAGAATTCTACCCGCATTTGCCTTATCGGCGGCAATGCAGAGCACATCGTCACTTATAATGCTTGATTCGATTCAATTCTTTCAAAATCATGGAATTAGCAAAATCTTTCGATCCGGCCGACATTGAAGCATTCTGGCGCACCGAATGGGAAAAACGCGGCTACTACGCCGCGACCACCGATGCCGACAAACCGGCATTCAGCATCCAGTTGCCGCCGCCTAACGTCACCGGCACGCTGCATCTGGGCCACGGCTTTAACCAAACCATCATGGATGGCCTGACCCGCTATCACCGCATGCGCGGCTTCAACACGGCATGGATTCCAGGCACCGATCACGCCGGTATCGCTACGCAAATCGTGGTTGAACGTCAGCTTGATGCGCAAAAAATCACGCGCCATGATCTGGGTCGCGAAAAATTCATCGAAAAAGTCTGGGAGTGGAAAGAAAAATCCGGTTCCACCATCACGGGCCAGATGCGTCGCCTCGGCACCTCGCCAGACTGGAGCCGTGAATACTTCACGATGGATGAGCCACGCTCGAAAGTCGTCACCGAAGTCTTCGTGCGTCTGGTCGAACAAGGCTTGATCTATCGCGGCAAACGTCTGGTCAACTGGGATCCTGTGCTCGGCACCGCTGTCTCGGATCTGGAAGTCGTGTCGGAAGAAGAAGACGGCCACATGTGGAACATCCGCTATCGATTGGCCGACGGCTCGAAATACAAGTTCCCGATTGCCTTCGACGAAGAAGGCCAGGCCACCGAATGGGAAGAGCGCGACTTTATCGTCGTCGCCACCACGCGTCCGGAAACCATGCTGGGCGACGTCGCCGTTGCGGTCGATCCTAGCGACGAACGCTATCAGCAACTGGTTGGAAAATTATTGACCCTGCCTTTGTGCGACCGCACGATTCCCATTATTGCCGACGACTACGTCGACAAGGAATTCGGCACCGGCTGCGTCAAAATCACGCCAGCACATGACTTCAACGATTACGCCGTTGGTCAGAGACATAACCTGGACAAGATCGGCATCCTGACACTCGATGCGAAGATCAATGAATTCGCACCGGTCGCTTACCAAGGCATGGATCGCTACGTCGCACGCAAGCAAATCGTTGCCGACCTCGATGCACAAGGCTTGCTGGAACTGGTCAAGCCGCACAAATTAATGGTGCCACGCGGCGATCGCACGAATGCCGTGATCGAGCCGATGCTGACCGATCAATGGTTTGTCGCGATGAGCAAGCCGGCACCGGAAGGCACGCACTTCCCGGGCAAATCGATTACCGAAGTCGCACTGGAAAAAGTCGCCAGCGGTGAAGTGAAAATGCTGCCGGAAAACTGGACCAATACCTATAACCAGTGGCTCAACAATATCCAGGACTGGTGTATTTCGCGTCAGCTGTGGTGGGGACATCAAATCCCGGCGTGGTATGACAGCGAAGGCAAAGTCTACGTCGGCCGCAATGAAGAAGAAGCCAAAGCCAAGGCTGCAGCGGCTGGCTACAACGGCCCGTTGACGCGCGATGAAGATGTACTCGATACCTGGTTCTCTTCAGCGCTGGTACCGTTTTCTACACTGGGCTGGCCGGAAGAAACACCTGATTTCAAGACCTTCCTGCCCTCGTCTGTGCTGGTCACCGGCTTCGACATCATCTTCTTCTGGGTGGCACGCATGGTCATGATGACCACGCATTTCACCGGCAAGGTGCCGTTCAACACCGTGTACGTACACGGTTTGATACGCGACAGCAGCGGCCAGAAAATGTCCAAGTCCAAAGGCAACACGCTCGATCCTATCGACCTGATCGACGGCATCAGCGTCGACGATCTGGTGGCCAAACGCACAGTCGGCCTGATGAATCCGAAGCAGGCTGCGGCGATCGAAAAAGCGACGCGCAAGGAATTCCCCGCCGGCATCGCCGCCTATGGCACCGACGCCTTGCGCTTCACGATGGCCAGTTATGCATCGCTGGGGCGCAACATCAATTTCGATCTGGCGCGCGCCGAGGGCTATCGCAATTTCTGTAACAAGTTGTGGAACGCCACGCGCTTTGTGTTGATGAATTGCGAAGGTCACGATTGCGGCTTCCGCGATGCGCCGTGCGCTGCTGGAGACTGTGATCCGGGTGGTTACACCGACTTTTCGCAAGCGGATCGCTGGATTGTTTCCAAGCTGCAGCGCACTGAAGCGGATATCGCCAAGGGCTTTGCTGACTATCGCTTCGACAATATCGCGTCGTCGCTGTATCAATTCATCTGGGATGAATATTGCGACTGGTATCTGGAAGTCGCCAAGATGCAAATCCAGACCGGCAGCGAAGCACAGCAACGTGCAACGCGTCGCACCTTGTTGCGCGTACTGGAAACCATCTTGCGTCTGGCGCATCCTGTGATTCCATTCATCACCGAACAATTGTGGCAAACCGTTGCGCCATTGACCGGTTATAAAATGAAAGTCGTGAATGGCGCAGTGCATGATTCGATCATGACGCAGCCGTATCCGGAATCGCAAGCCGGCAAGATCGATGAAGAAGCCGAAGCGTGGATGCATGAGTTAAAAGCCATGACCGATGCATGCCGTAATTTGCGTGGCGAAATGCAATTGTCACCAGCCTTGCGTGTACCGCTCGCAATGGAAGCAAGCGACGCTGCGCAAACCGCACGCCTGCAATCGTTTGCCCCTTATCTGCAAGCACTGGCCAAACTGTCGGAAGTGATTGTCGCTGATGCATTGCCAGAATCGCCGGCGCCGGTTTCTATCGTCGGTACGGCGAAGCTGATGCTGAAAGTGGAGATCGATGTCGCCGCTGAACGCGAACGTTTAAGCAAAGAAATCGCGCGTCTCGATGGCGAAATCACCAAAGCCAATAGCAAGCTCGGCAATGAAAGTTTCGTCGCGCGCGCACCGGTACAAGTGGTGGCACAAGAGAAGGAGCGCGTCGCCAACTTCTCCGCAACGCTGGAAAAATTGCGCGAGCAATTCGCCAAGCTGTAACCGTACCGGCTGACATTCGGCACAGCATGTTTATCGCATGCCGTGCCGATTAAAAAGCAGGCATCAACAAAAAGCCTGACTTCATTACTGAAGTCAGGCTTTTTTATTTCATACACTGCTTAAAAATGCATCAGACGAAAGAGAGCGTCATTCCCGGCAAGGCAACGCCAGAAAAAGCGGTAGTCCATGTTTGTCCAGGCTTGACTGGATACGCATCGGTCAGGGTGCCGGTAGTAATGATTTCGCCGGCAGCCAGCGGCGCGAATTGCGGCTGCGTCTTCAGGGTTTCATGCAGATTCAATAGCGCATGCAGGGGACTATCCAGCACATTGCTGCCAAAACCAGCGCTATGCAGAGTGAACTCTGCACCTTCGCTATAGGACAGCGACACGCTGGCTGCCGTCAAAATATCGGCCAGGTGTCGCCGCGTTGCCGACGACAGCATATGCGGTTCACCGATGATCAGGCTGGCATGCAAACCAAACGCCGCGACGGCATCAGCCGCCTCGAACTTCCAGTCCGGGAAGGGACAGGCGACCAGTTCAAAACCATGCGCCATCCACTCTATGCAATCGGCCATATCGTCGAGTGTCGCATTCTTCCTCGGCGTCTTGCCCAGCTTGAACACGATCTCCGGCTCAATGCGCGGCTGGACTGAACCGGCCAGACTTTGTACGCCATGATTGTTGTCCGCATAGCGGACTGTGTCATCGTACATAAATGACCAGATCGGTCCCGTGATCGGCTCGCGCTCCCCATAATTCGGCCATATCTTGCGATTGGTAAAGCCGATCTTGCGGCCTATCGGCGTCTCGCCCTGCGCGATACGGATATCGACGATGCACTTGGCAATGTCGTAGCCATCGGCAATCGATAAAGGGCCATCCTTGCTGATACAGCGGATTTGCTGCGAATTCGCTCGGGCGGCCAATAACTGGTGCGCGTAGCGGTTGGCTTGGGTAGACATCAACATGGCAGACTCGCGCAAAGAAATGTGAAGCAAATGGATTGCTTTAGACGCAACATTCTTACATAAGGTTCACCTGCTGCAAAGCTGCATGCCCTGTATGTCAGATGAAAATTATTAATGCAAAAAAGCTGTTTGATTCATGCCGAAAAGATACTTTTCCGAGCATTTGCATGTAATCGGACGCTCAACCTTGCTTGCGCAAACGCGCCAGAAACCTGTCCAACTGATTGGCAAATGCACGGATATCGCTCTGGCTAAATGCGGCGGGGCCGCCGGTTTCGACGCCGCTGCTGCGCAACTCATCCATGAAGGTACGCATTGTCAGAAATTGCTGAATATTGTCCTTGGTATAAAACTCGCCGCGTGGATTGAGCGGATGACCGCCCTTTTCCAGCACGTCGGCCGCCAACGGAATATCCGCGGTGATGACCACATCCCCTTGCTCGACCAGGCGTACGATTTCATTGTCGGCGACATCAAATCCGGCCGGCACTTGCACCGCCTTGATAAAGCGGGACGGCGGCGTGCGCAATAATTTGTTGGCCACCAGCGTGACGTGTACTTCCAGACGGTCAGCCACACGGAACAAGACGTCCTTGATTACATTCGGACAGGCGTCGGCATCAACCCAGATTTGCATGGAATTCTTTCTGTTGAAATAAAGCGCGGTGCAATTCTTGCGGCGCCAGCAGTGCGGACCTTATTGTCCGCCCCACAACTCGCCGTTAGGGCCGGTTTGCGGTGCCGTAACCCCAAAGTGAGCATATGCCACTGGTGTTGCAATGCGCCCGCGTGGCGTGCGCTGCAGAAAGCCTTGTTGAATCAGATAGGGCTCCAGCACATCTTCTATCGTGTCGCGCTCTTCGCCGATTGCAGCGGCAAGATTATCGAGTCCGACCGGGCCGCCATTGAATTTGAACAGCACGGCCTCCAGCAATTTTCTATCCATCACATCAAAGCCAACCGCGTCTACATCCAGCATCACCAATGCAGCATCAGCCATTTTCTTGGTAATTTCTCCATTGCCTTTGACTTCCGCATAATCACGTACGCGGCGCAACAGGCGGTTGGCAATACGCGGCGTGCCGCGACTGCGCTTGGCGATTTCAAATGCTCCTTCTTCATCGATAGGCGCATTCAACAAGGACGAACTACGCGTGACAATCTTGGTTAATTCGAGCGGCGTGTAAAACTCCAGCCGCGCCACGATGCCGAAGCGATCACGCAAAGGATTGGTCAGCATGCCGGCACGCGTGGTGGCGCCGACCAAAGTAAACGGCTGCAAGTCGAGACGTACCGAGCGCGCGGCGGGACCTTCACCGATCATGATATCGATCTGATAGTCCTCCAGCGCGGGGTAAAGAATTTCTTCCACCACGGGCGACAGCCTATGGATCTCGTCGATGAACAAGACATCATTGGCTTCAAGGTTGGTCAGCAATGCCGCCAGATCGCCGGCGCGCTCCAGCACCGGACCGGACGTCTGGCGCAGATTGACACCCATTTCGCGCGCGATGATGTGCGCCAATGTGGTCTTGCCCAAACCCGGCGGGCCGAACAATAAGGTGTGATCCAGTGCTTCGCGCCTTTGCTTGGCGGCGGTGATAAAAATTTCCAGCTGGCCGCGGATTTTTTCCTGGCCCACATATTCGTCCAGATGCTTGGGACGCAATGCGCGCTCGATCGCCTCTTCATTGGCAGAAGCGGGGGTGGCGGCAATAATGCGTTGTTCGCTGAAGTCGTCGGTTTGAATGCTCATGGTCGCATTGTAGCGTGTGGGCTGCAGAATTTAATACAGGGGCTGATGCCAGACTGGATACACAGCGTGCGGAGTGAGTGGTAAGGCAAACTACGCTCAGGCTTTCGACAAAGCCTTCAGCGCCAGCTTGATGCCATCAGAAACGCCGGTGCCGGCTGGCACCTGTTTCATCGCCAGCAAGGCTTCCTTGTCGGAATAACCGAGCGCCAGCAAGGCATTCAAAATATCCGATGTCGCGTCGCTGTGTATCGCGCCGCCTGCCGCGCCCAGATCAGCGCTGAGCTTGCCCTTCAATTCCAGCAGCAAGCGCTCGGCAGTTTTCTTCCCTATGCCCGGAATCTTGGTTAGTCGGCCGGCTTCCTGCATCGTGATTGCCTGCGCCAGATCGGCCACCGACATGCCGGACAAAATCGACAAGGCCGTGCGGGCACCTATGCCGGTGATCTTCACCAGTTGCTTGAACACATTGCGTTCTTCTGCGGTGCCGAAGCCGAACAGGATATGTGCGTCTTCACGCACGGTCAGATGTGTCAGCAACACGACCTTTTCACCCAGTCCGGGCAGGTTGTAGAAGGTGCTCATCGGCACATTGACCTCATAGCCCACGCCATTGCAATCGACCAGCAATTGCGGCGGATTTTTTTCCAGCAGGCTTCCAGAAAGACGACCTATCATCGTAATGACCTTGAATAGAAATGATGGAATATTTTTGTTCAGCTACTGTGCATAACAAGGGCAGAGAACCAGCGCATTATCCAACCAGTCGGCCGCCACGCACGCGCAAACCTTTTTTTGCCAGCTCGGGCGCCAATGCACCCAATGCCGCCAGTGCCTCGCCGCTGTGCGCATGACAGATCGCCACGCCCAAGGCATCGGCCGCATCGGTGCCGGGCAAGCCGGATAATTTCAGCAGGCGCTGCACCATATCCTGCACCTGCGCCTTTTGCGCCTTGCCTTGTCCCACGACCGCTTGCTTGACCTG
>CAYOQL010000021.1:0-12846 GCA_964406085.1 uncultured Herminiimonas sp. | reverse complement strand
GATGCGATGTAGGTGAGCTTGTTGCCATGCTTCTCGATCACACCGAAACCGGTCGTACGCAAGCCGGGATCGATGCCGAGAATTTTCATATGGGATATGTAGGCGGATAATCAAGAGTGATGCGGTATGCACCGCATCACTCGCTTTTATTAATGACGGAAATGACGTGTGCCGGTCAGTAACATCACGATGCCATGTTCATCAGCGGCATCAATGACTTCCTGATCACGCATCGAACCGCCCGGATGAATAACAGAAGTCGCACCAGCTTCCACCACTACATCCAGACCATCACGGAACGGGAAGAAAGCATCGGATGCGACAGCAGTGCCGACCAGCGACAAGCCTGCATTTTGCGCCTTGATCGATGCGATACGCGCTGAATCGATGCGGCTCATCTGACCCGCACCTACGCCCATCGTCATGCCATTCGCACAGAACACGATCGCATTCGATTTGACGAACTTGGCAACGCGCCATGCAAACATCAGATCCTGCAATTGCTGCGGTGTTGGTTGCTTCTTGCTGACAATTTTGAGTTCAGCCAATGCAACGTTTTTTGCATCAGGCGATTGCACCAGCAAGCCACCACCTACGCGTTTGAAATCGTGACTATTGACCGCATTACCAAGCGGGATTTCCAGCAGGCGAACGTTTTGTTTCGCTGCAAATATTTTCTTTGCTTGTTCGGTAAACGATGGCGCAATCAACACTTCAACAAATTGTTTGGCAACGGCTTCTGCCGCATTGCCGTCGACTTCACGATTGAAGGCAATAATGCCGCCGAAGGCTGAAGTCGGATCGGTTTGCAGTGCCTTGCTGTAAGCCTCGAAAGGCGTAATGCCGATCGCGACGCCGCAAGGATTGGCGTGCTTGATGATGACGCAGGCCGCTTCGTCAAAAGTCTTCACGCATTCCCACGCGGCATCGGCATCAGCGATATTGTTGTACGACAATTCCTTGCCTTGCAGTTGCGTGTAGTTCGCCAGCGCCCCCGCTTGCGGATTGCTTTCGCGATAGAAGGCGGCGGACTGATGCGGATTTTCGCCGTAGCGCATTTCCTGCACTTTATCGAAATGCAGGTTCAAGGTAGTTGGATAGGCACTGCGTGTTGCGTGTTTCTTGTCGTCACCCAGCGAAGTGAAATAATTGGTGATCGCACCGTCGTATTGCGCGGTATGCGCAAACACTTTTTTCGCCAAAGTGAATTTGGTTTCGAAAGTCACTTCGCCTTTATTCGCATGCAACTCGCGCAATACCTGTGCATAGTCGGACGGATCGCAAATGACGGTGACGTCCTTGTGATTCTTGGCCGACGAACGCAGCATCGCAGGGCCGCCGATATCGATATTTTCAATCGCGTCTTCCAGCGAACATTCAGCGCGTGCAATCGTTTGCTGAAACGGATAAAGATTGACGACCACCATATCGATGGTGGGAATGCCGTGCGTATTCAACGCGGCCACATGTTCGGGAAAATCGCGACGCGCCAGAATGCCGCCATGTACTTTCGGATGCAAAGTCTTGACACGACCGTCGAGCATTTCCGGAAAGCCGGTGTAGTCGGCCACTTCGGTCACCTTGATGCCGTTTTCAGCCAGCAATTTTGCGGTGCCGCCGGTGGACAGGATGTTGACGCCCATCTCGGACAGTGCGCGCGCAAAATCGAGTACGCCGGTTTTGTCTGAAACGGAAATGAGAGCTTGTTTGATCATGATAGAAATATCTGGAGTAATTATCTGGAGAAATTCAATAAGATAAAGGCGCAATGCGATGCGCTCATTCGCGGATCCTGGCGGTTTGCAACCTTACGCCCTTAGCTTATTTGCTTCCTGAAAATCTCAAAAAGCAAAAAATTACAGCGGGGTTTTACAACGATGTTTGAAACAATTTAAAACAATTTTTAAAGCGAAATTTACAACGACATTTACAAACCAACTTACAACTTCACTTACAGCATGTCGTGCTGTTGCAATTTCTTGCGCAGCGTATTGCGATTGATCCCCAGCATGTCAGCTGCGTGCGACTGGTTGCCGTCGGCTCGCGCCATCACCGCTTCGAGGATAGGCTTCTCGACAGTAAACACCACCATCTCGTAAACGTTGGATGGCATTTGCTCACCGAGATCCTTGAAATACTTCTCCAGGCTTTTCTTGACGACGTCTTGAATATTATCTTTGCTCATGTGCTTGGTTGATTGCGCGTTTTTATAATCGTTTTTATAAATTCTCGAAACCTGACATCATCATTTCACCAGATCAATGACGATGCCGGCCCCGATTATCAGGCGGCCAACTTTTCTTCAGTCGAACGATATTGTAACCGTTCGCCGTGGCTCAGCTGCAAATCAAAAAAGGTATTCACGGCGGCCAATTGCTGTTCGCAGTCTTCCAGGCGATTCATTTGCTGGCGGAACTCTTCCCCGCCTATCAGCTCGCGCACATACCAGCCTATATGTTTGCGCGCAGTACGCACGCCCAAATAATCACCGTAAAAAGCGTAATGCGCGCGCAAATGTTCATCCATCAAGGTGCGTACTTCAGAAATCATGGGCGCAGGCAAATAGGTGCCGGTGCGCAAATAATGATCGATCTCGCGAAATATCCACGGCCGCCCCTGCGCGGCGCGACCGATCATGATCGCATCGGCACCCGTAGCTTCCAGCACAAAGCGTGCTTTCTCAGGCGTCGTGATATCACCATTGGCAACCACCGGAATCGCCACCGCCGCTTTGACGGCCTTGATCATCTCGTATTCTGCGTCGCCGCTGTAACCATCGGCGCGCGTACGGCCATGCAGGGTCAGCATCGCAATGCCGCTCTGCTCGGCAATGTGCGCGATGTTCAATGCATTCTTGTGCGCCCTGTCCCAACCGGTACGAAATTTCAGCGTAACCGGAACATTGACAGCGGACACCACCGTTTCGAGTATCTTCGCCACCAGCGATTCGTGTTGCAACAAGGCAGAACCGCACCAGCTGTTACACACTTTCTTGACCGGGCAACCCATATTGATGTCGATGATTTGCGCACCGCGATCAACGTTGAACTTCGCGCACTCAGCCAGCATGACAGGATCAGCACCAGCGATCTGCACCGCCTTGGGTTCGACCTCGCCATCGTGATTTGTCCGGCGCGTGGATTTGTCGGTCGCCCATAAACGCGGATTGGACGCCGCCATTTCCGACACTGCATACCCTGCGCCCAATTGCTTGCACAACTGGCGAAACGGTCTATCCGTCACCCCAGCCATCGGAGCGACAAATACATTATTGGGTAGGGAATAAGGGCCGATGTTCACGAGGCGGACTGGCAATAAGCAAAGCGCTATTTTAGCTGCATCCGCCAGCGGCTCAGGCGTGTTTTGGCTTAAAAGCAATCAATCGAGATGAAATACGACACGGCGCCGGGTTTCATCTCACGCTTTCATTGTCTTTTGTTGTCAATCTATTTACTTCAAATGACTACGCGATGTTGTCACTTTCATCCAGCGCGGCATGCGAAAGATGTGCAACGTCTGCCCATTTCAATATATGAAAATTTGTACCATCCCAGGTCACGCGGTTAATACTGGCATTGAGCACATCAAAATCGCGCGGATATTCATAACCCATGTTTTTCGCGCGTCTATACACGGAATCGAGGACGCCGCCATGCGTCACCACCGCAATTTTGCGATGTCCCTGGGCCAGTGCAGTAATGGTGTCTATCGCGCGCGTTGAAAATTCACGCAAGGTTTCTGCGTGGAACTCACCGGGCGGATAGCGCGCATCGATATCGCGTCTTTGCCATGCGGCATAATCGTCGGGGAAGCGGGCCTTGATTTCCGGATGGATCAATCCCTCCAGGCAGCCGAAGCAGCGTTCACGCAAACCCTGGTCCAGTTGAATGCCCATCCCGCGCGGAATCGCAATCCCTTGCGCCGTTCCTAGTGCGCGTTTCAAGTCACTGGAAAAAATCGCATCCAGCGGCTCGTTCAATAGAGCAACACCTAGCGCTGCCGCCTGCCGCACACCTTCACGATTCAAATCGATATCGTGATGGCCTTGCAAACGCTTCTCGACATTCCAATCGGTTTCGCCATGGCGAATCAACAATATCTCAGTCATGTTCTTATCGTATTAAATCGGCACGCCGGGGTTCAATCCATACAGTCCGCAGATACTGGCCTGTCCCAGCACGTGACCGGCAATCGCATCCCGCACTTGCGCGCCGGTGAACTTGCCATCGACATTTACGCGCGCAATATCCAGCGCGTACAGGGTGAAAACATAACGATGAGCTATGGAATCATTCCATGGCGGACAAGGACCATCGTAACCAAAATAATCGCCACTCATCTGCGCATCCTGCGCAAACCAGCCGGTGTAATCGTTGATGCCGTGACGTGGCCCACCCTGCGCCAACTTGATAGGCGAATCTGCAACTGCAGGGCCTGATTTGCCTCGCGGGGTCACGCTGGCGCAAAATGAAGCGGCCGCTATCTGAGTGATGTTTGCAGGCAAATCGACCAGCACCCAGTGGAAGAAATCGACACGCGGCAAATCGGCGGGGACGGTTTTACCCTCCTGATTGACATCGTCGCCACGCGACGGCACATCAGGATCATGCACTATCAACGCCAATGATTGGGTGCCGGCAGGCACATCACTCCAGGCCAGATGCGGATTTTTGTTAGTCGACAAGGCCACATGCGTCACGGGATCGATCACGCAAAATGCGTATTCGCCTGGAATCGCGCGGCCATCTTTGAAAGAATCACTCCATAGCTTCATAATGTGCTCCACTGTGATTGATGTCGGATGATTATGAATACTGTATCAATGTTCTGTGAACAATACAGGAGCATTTCAAATCGCCGGCTTGACCTGCAACCAGAAAGTTACCGGCCCATCATTGGTCAACGAAACTTGCATGTCCGCACCAAACTGACCTGTCGCCACGCGCGCCTGTTTCTTTCCGGCTTGCATGACAAAATAATCAAACAAGCGACGTGCCAATTCTGGGGCGGCAGCGGGTGTAAATGACGGGCGTGTACCGCTTTGCGTATCTGCCGCCAAGGTAAATTGCGGCACCAGCAACAGACCGCCTGCCACATCCGTCACGCTGCGATTCATTTTCCCTGCCTCGTCGGAAAATACCCGATACGACAACAGCTTTCCCAGCAAAGCGTCCGCTTCTTTTTCCGTATCGCCGCGCTCGGCGCAGACCAGCACCAGCAAGCCTGCATCAATCGCACCCACTGTTAGATCGTTGACGACAACGCTGGCGCGCGTCACGCGCTGCAACAAGGCAATCATGCTGCGACTTTAACAAAACACATGGTGAACCAGAGCCGGATCACGACAAGGTTACGCGCGCAAATTTACGCTTGCCGACTTGCACCACTACCGTACCCGCGTCCACTTTCAAGGCCTTGTCGCTCACGACTGCTCCGTCGATACGCACGCCACCCTGCTCCACCATACGCAAGGCTTCGGATGTCGATGGACAGAGATTCGCCTGCTTCAACAATTGACCTATGCCGAGCGGCGCGCCGCTCAATGCAACGTCAGGGATGTCATCAGGAATGCCGCCCTTGGAACGATTGACGAAATCGGCCAGCGCTTCCTCTGCCGCCTGCACCGAATGGAAGCGTGCAACGATTTCCTGCGCAAGCAAGACTTTGACATCACGCGGATTGCGACCGCCTTCGATTTCTTTCTTGAACTGCGCGATTTCGGCCATCGAACGGAACGACAGCAGCTCGTAATAACGCCACATCATCACATCGGAAATACTCATCAGCTTGGCAAACATAGTATTGCCTGGCTCAGTGATTCCGATGTAATTGCCTTTGGACTTCGACATTTTTTCGACACCATCCAGACCTTCCAGCAAGGGCATGGTCAAAATACATTGCTGCTCCTGACCGTAACTCTTTTGCAATTCGCGACCAACCAGCAGATTGAATTTCTGATCGGTGCCACCCAGCTCCAGATCCGACTTCAGCGCCACCGAGTCGTAGCCCTGCATCAGCGGATACAAAAATTCATGCAGCGAAATCGGTGTATTCGAATGGAAGCGCTTGGTGAAATCTTCGCGCTCCAGTATCCGCGCCACCGTATATTTGGCAGCCAGCTCGATCATCCCGCGCGCACCCAAGGGATCGCACCATTCAGAGTTATAGCGAATCTCGGTGCGCGATGGGTCAAGCACCAGACTGGCTTGCGCAAAATAAGTCTTCGCGTTTTCGTCGATTTGCTCTTTCGTCAATGGCGGACGCGTGATGTTGCGGCCCGATGGATCGCCTATCATCGACGTAAAATCACCGATCAAAAAGATCACCTGATGGCCCAAATCTTGCAGCTGACGCATCTTGTTTAATACGACGGTGTGGCCGAGGTGCAAATCCGGTGCAGTCGGGTCCAGCCCGAGTTTGATGCGCAAAGGTTTGCCGCTTTGTTCGGAGCGCGCCAGTTTTTGTGCAAATTCAGATTCGATTAACAATTCTTCAACGCCGCGCTTGGCGACCGTCAAGGCCTCTTGTACTGCGTCGGAGAGAGGCAATTGCACCGGTTTGTTGCTAGAAGAAACGTCCATATCGCGAATTTAAATTTGTAAAGTTTGTAAGAAACGGGAGTAACAAAAGCTGAAGTAGGTACAATGCTTTTTTTATTTTATTTTCAGACACTTCTATCGTTGCCGTGTGTCAACAAAACACCGCATCCGAAAGAGAAACTGAACAAACGGCAGATTTTAACTTATTGCATGTTCACATTAAATAAATTACTGAGCGCAGGCTCACGCAACAAAAAACTCTTACTCGGCTCATCTCGCAAAACACGCATTGTTTCTGGCTCGGCACTCTTGCTGGCGGTGTGCGCTTTTGGCGCAGCAGGTGTTGCACCTATGGCGCCCGATGCAGACGACTTACCGATCAAATCCATCACGCAGGAATTAGCTCTGCCTGAACTGGCCGAGCAGGTAGCCGCGCTCGAAAACAGTCGCCAAAACTATATCAGCGAAGAACGTGTGCGCTATGGTGATACGCTGGCGACCTTGCTGGATCGTCTGGGCGTAGATGACAGCAATGCAGCGACTTTCATCAAGTCTGACCCGATTGCACGCAATGTCATGCAGTTAAAAGCGGGCAAGCGTGTACAGGTGCAAACCGATGAAGACGGCGAACTGAATTGGCTGAGCAGCACGATTTCCAGCGGTCGCAATGAAGCTGTGCGCAATATCGTGATCACACGCGAAGGCAATCAGTTCAAGGCCGCGGAAACGCCGGTCGCCATGGAGCGGCGTGTCGAGATGCGTTCGGGCACGATCAAGTCGTCCCTGTTTGCCGCCACCGATGCAGCTCAAATCCCTGACAACATCGCGTCGCAGATTGTCGACATGTTTTCTACCGACATCGACTTCGGCTCCGATCTGCGCCGCGGTGACCGCTTCAATGTCGTCTATGAAACCTTTTGGCAAAATGGCGAGTACGTGCATGCAGGTCGCGTGCTGGCGGGTGAATTCATGAATGGCCCGGCGACCTATCAGTCGGTCTGGTTTGAAGATCCGGCCAGCGCACAAAGCGGCGGTTATTACGGCTTTGACGGAAAATCGTTAAAGAAGGCCTTCCTCAAATCACCGCTGGAATTTTCCCGTATTTCGTCCGGCTTCTCGCTGCGCAAGCATCCGATTTCCGGCTTGTGGAAAGCGCATAAAGGTGTGGACTTCGCCGCGGCAACCGGTACACCGATACGTGCCGCCGGCGATGGCACTATCGATTTCGCCGGCAAGCAAGGCGGCTACGGCAATGTGGTTGTTATCAAGCACTGGTCGAATTACTCGACCGCATATGCGCACATGAGCCGCTTCGCCACCAATTTGCGCAAGGGAACAAAAGTCAGTCAAGGCCAGGTAATCGGCTACGTTGGCACCACCGGCTGGTCAACCGGCCCGCATCTGCACTATGAGTTCCGCGTTAACAACGTGGCGCGCAATCCGATGACGGTTGATATCCCGAACGCACAGCCTTTGGCCGCAGCACAGATGCAGCGCTTCCGCGCTGTTGCAGGCGAAATGTCGCATCGCTTTGCGCTGCTGGCACCAGAAAATAATAACGTCCGACTGGCGTCGAAATAAGCAAGTCGAATTTAATAGCGCCTGTTCAATTCAGGCTACCCACAGTAAAAACCGTTGGTTCAGCGCTTAGTGACTTAAAATCGCTTAACTCTGACTAACGGTTTTTTTATGTCCACTATTCCTGCGTCCCTTTTTATCGGCTTGATGTCCGGCACTAGCCTCGACGGCGTGGATGGCGTACTGACGGCCTTTTCCATTGATGGCAAGCCGCAACAAACGTTGGCGGCGGCCTACGTTGAGTTCCCGGATGCGTTGCGGGCCGATTTGATGGCCCTGCAAACTGCCGGGCTGGATGAAATCCATCGTGAAGCGCTCGTGGCGCAACAGCTCGCCGAATACTATGCAGAATGCGTCGGTACGTTGCTGCGGGAAGCCAAGGTCGCGACCAGTGATGTAGTGGCCATCGGCGTGCACGGGCAAACCATACGGCATCGCCCCGAAGCCGGGTATACACGTCAAACGAACAATCCAGCCTTGCTGGCTGAATGGACAGGCATTGATGTTGTCGCGGATTTCCGCAGCCGCGATATTGCGGCAGGCGGACAAGGGGCGCCCCTGGTTCCGGCATTTCATCGCGCACTCTTCCGCAGCAGCACGGAAAATCGTGTGGTCGTGAATATAGGCGGCATCAGCAATATCAGCATCCTGCCGCAACAGGCAGATACGCCCGTGGTCGGCTTTGATACCGGGCCTGGCAATGTCTTGATGGATGCATGGATTGCGCAACACAATGGCTTGCCCTATGACGCCAATGGCGATTGGGCAAAAACCGGCAAGGTGCATACGGAATTACTGAAAGCCTTGCGCGATGAAGCATTCTTCAGCGCGCCACCGCCTAAAAGCACAGGTCGCGATTTGTTTCATCCGGCGTGGCTGGCACAAAAGTTGGCGAATTTTCCCGGCATTCCAAGCGCCGACGTGCAGGCGACGCTGACCGTATTTACCGCCGCTACATTGAGCGATGCCATCAAACTGCATGCGCCGCAAACTGAGGCTGTCTATGTCTGCGGTGGCGGTGCTTACAATAGTTATCTGATGACACTCATACACTTTGCATTGAAACTGCATAACCCGACGATACGGGTGGAGTCGACCGAAGCCTTGGGCGTCGCGCCGAATCAAGTCGAAGCATTGGCTTTCGCATGGCTGGCACAGCGGTTTTATATGCGGGAACCGGCTAACCTTCCGTCGGTGACCGGCGCGCGTGGCTTGAGAATTTTGGGTGCCTTGTATCCAGCCTGAAATCGGATGGAATCTACGTTCAGGTTCCTGAACCCATAAGTACACAAGGACCTTGCCATTCGCTTCAGGCATAAAAAAAGCGCAGATGAATCTGCGCTTTTTTTAATCGAAACGGTTTGCCGAGATTATGCGGAAAAAGATGAACCGCAGCCGCAAGTCGTCGTTGCATTCGGATTCTTGATCACGAATTGCGCACCTTCAAGATCGTCTTTGTAATCGATTTCTGCGCCAACCAGATACTGGTAGCTCATTGAGTCGATCAATAATTGCACGCCATTTTTGGTCATCGTCGTGTCATCTTCATTGACGATTTCATCAAATGTAAAGCCGTATTGGAAGCCCGAGCAACCGCCGCCTTGCACGAAGACGCGCAGTTTCAGATCCGGATTGCCTTCATCTTCGATCAGTTCGGCAACCTTGGCCGCAGCACTGTCGCTGAAGAGGATAGGGGATGGCATTTCGGCAATTGCATTCATTTCAGACTCCTGCTGGAAAACGGTACTTCACATTATAGACCTGTACCGGACTTTACGTATTATTGGCCGCAAGTATGGGTACGGCGAGTTTCAAAAGTGGCGTATCAATTGTGTCGTGGGTCAATTTACCCGATACCACGGCACCGCCATGCATTTCCAACGCTTTGTAATGCACATCTCCAGTTATGCGGGCTTTCGGCTGCAATTCAAGCAATTCCGATGAAAATACCGGTCCGACAATAGTGCCATTGACTAGCAAATGCGCGACGCGTACTTCACCTTCGACTTTAGCGTGCTCGGAAATAACCAGCATACTGGTTTCATCTTCGTCGGCAATCACATCGCCTTTTACGTGCCCATCTATGCGCAAGCCACCCTTGAAGTGCACATTGCCGGTGATATTTGTCGCAGCGCCTATCAGACTATCAATCGTACTTTTGGTTTTACGGCCAAACATGATGATGCTCCTTTACAAATTTGCAGATTGCTGCGCACGCATCGCGCCTCTTTCAAGAACCTTGATCTGGACTGACTTTACAGTCGCGCCTTCTGGCAGAGCGATCACACCTTCGACGCGTTGATAATGCTTGAATGACAGCTTGAATTTATCGGGGGCATCCGATTTTGGGAAGGTCATCATAGCACTTTTACCCTCCTGCAACAGCGTCACAACAAGCTGATAATTCCCCGCAAAATCGGAAACGGATTTACCGCCTTGCATCAATAACAACCGGTAGCGCAACTGCGTCGGCTCGGTCATCTCCACTTTAAACCGGCGGATCGTGATGCCCTCAGCTCCGGTATTGGTTGGCAACAAACTTTCAAAAAAAGACAGGTCATCCTTGAGCTTGCTGTTTTCCGATTCCAGCGTCTTGATTTGCCGGTTTAATTGCGCCTGCAAGGAACGCTCTATATTCAACTGGCTTTCTGCCGCATTGACCGTGGTTTGAAAACGATCGCGCTCGGCACTGATTTCTGCCACCTGTTCTTGCAGTGAACTAAGCTGTTCCAGCGTAGCAGCGGGTTTGAAACCGGTAAAACTCCGCCCCAAATCGTAAGTCCACATTGCAATCGCACCGCTCAAGCCCAATACGACGGCAATCAGTAACAGCCGCAAAGGCCACGGCAGATGATTCTTGATCGTCATCCGCGCAGGCGATACCGACCAGCGCTGCCACCAAAGTTTACGGCGCAGCGATTTGAATACCGGCTTTGGCTTGTTCGCCATGACGTCAGCTAGGTATCATCACGGGAGCATCAAGGCAAAATAGGCACATGCATCAAACCGGTCTTTTCGTCGAGGCCGAACATCAGATTCATACACTGCACAGCCTGTCCGGATGCACCCTTAACCAGATTATCCTGCACCACCAGCACCACAACGGTGTCACCGTCGTTCGGTCTGTGCAGTGCAATCCGCAGCATATTCGACGCACGCGTAGAGCGAGTTTCCGGATGCGAACCAAACGGCATCACATCAACAAACGGCTCATCCTTGTATGCATCTTCAAACAAGGCTTGCAGTGCAGCGTTATCAATTTCTTTCGTCAACCGCGCGTACAAGGTCGAATGCATGCCGCGTATCATCGGCGTCAGATGCGGCGTAAACAACAATCCGACTTTATCTTTCGTCAGGGTATTCAGACGCTCAACAGTTTCCGGCAAATGACGGTGGCCCGAAACACCATACGCCTTGAAGTTATCGCCAGCTTCAGAGAACAAGGTGGCGACTTCAGCCTTGCGCCCTGCGCCCGATACGCCCGATTTGCAATCTGCGATCAAATGTGAAGCATCGATCACGCCAGCTTTCAGCAAAGGGGCCAAGCCGAGTTGCATGGTGGTTGGATAGCAGCCTGGATTGCCAACGATGCGTGCCTTGCGGATCGCATCACGGTTCAATTCAACCAAGCCATATGCCGCCTCTTTCAACAACTCTGGGCAGCTGTGTGGCATCTTGTACCACTTTTCGAATGCGGCAATATCCTGCAAACGGAAATCGGCAGCCAGATCGATAACCTTGACACCGGCCGCCAGCAACTCAGGAGCCTGCGCCATGGCGACACCGTGCGGCGTGGCAAAAAAGACGACATCGCATTCAGTCAATTTGGCTTTGTCTGGAGACGAAAAAGCCAGATCCACGCTCCCGCGCAATGAGGGGAACATGTCGGCAACGGGCAAACCATCTTCCTTGCGCGAAGTAATTGCAGTCAATTCGACGTCAGGGTGTGTCGCCAAAATACGCAGCAATTCAACGCCGGTATAACCCGTACCTCCAACGATACCAACCTTGATCATGTTTCTTCCCGGCAAAAAATACTTCGTTTTATTTTAACAGGCGATTCCGCTTCATAGTTTCACCAACGCAGCGAAAAGATGTAACAGCGGATGCAAACCACAGCCGATCAAACACCATTAAGCGAGCGCAGATAAAAAAGCCGCCAAGCGTAAACCTGGCGGCTTTTCTGGCACGCAAACAACGCGCGCAGGATGCAGATTAACGCTTCGAGAATTGTTTTGCGCGACGAGCTTTGCGCAGACCAACTTTTTTACGTTCAACTTCACGTGCATCACGAGTTACAAAACCGGCTTTCGACAGTTCTGGCTTCAATGTTGCATCGTAGTCGATCAAAGCACGAGTAATGCCGTGACGCACAGCGCCCGCTTGACCGGATTCACCGCCGCCATTGACGTTGACCATGATGTCGAAAGTTTCGACATTGTTGGTCAATTCCAGAGGTTGACGAATCACCATCAAACCGGTTTCACGCGAAAAGTATTCGTTCGCTGGTTTGCCGTTGACGACGATCTGGCCGGAGCCCGATTTGATGAAAACGCGAGCCACTGCACTTTTGCGACGGCCGGTTCCGTAGTTGTAGTTACCGATCATGTCCGTTCCTTACAGTTCAAGTGCTTTTGGTTGCTGCGCGGCGTGCGGATGAGTTTCCTCAGCGTACACTTTGAGCTTCTTGATCATCGCGTAGCCGAGTGGGCCTTTAGGCAGCATGCCC
>CAYOQL010000020.1:0-38346 GCA_964406085.1 uncultured Herminiimonas sp. | reverse complement strand
TCGTGCCGACGTTGACGTGCGGCTTGGTCCGCTCGAATTTGCCTTTTGCCATTTTGAACTCCTAACAATTTTGATGAGAATGTTCAGGCACACGCCCGACCGACTTACTGAAAAACTGAAACAACAGAATTCTTTGGTGCCCTTTACGTGGATTGAACACGTGGCCTCTCCCTTACCAAGGGAGTGCTCTACCACTGAGCTAAAAGGGCAAAACTAGCCGTCCAATGCCGCACTTTAGCGACACGTCCAACCTTAAAACTGGAGCGGGTGAAGGGAATCGAACCCTCGTCATAAGCTTGGAAGGCTTCAGCTCTACCATTGAGCTACACCCGCGAGGGTCACCTAATCTTCGCTGCCACTACTTACTCAACTAATAAGCTTCCCTAGAAACTTGGTGGAGGGGGCTGGATTCGAACCAGCGTATTCGTAAGAAGGCAGATTTACAGTCTGCTGCCATTAACCACTCGGCCACCCCTCCGCGGGGAACCCCAAACTATAGGGGAGTCAGTACCTCTTGTCAACAACTGCAAGCGGTTTGGTGCGTAATATTTTCAAAAAATTTCAAAGCGAATGCACTTTCGACCCGCTTTGATGGGCAACGCAGATATTAGAAACGCGTTTCTCGTGCCGCGCGCAAGAAATTATCGAGAATCGGCGTGCAATCCAGCAGCTCGGAGCCACCGGCGCGGTGAAATTCCGGATGCCACTGCAAGCCCATCACAAAACGGGATTTGGTATGCCGCACCGCCTCTACAATATTGTCGCCCTCAGACACCGCCTCAATCATCAAATCACGCCCCAGATCACGCACTGCCTGATGATGGATGGAGTTCACCAGCGGTGTTTGCGCAGGAAACATGGATGCCAACGATGATCCAGGTGGAAATTGAATTGTATGGCGATGACTATCGTACAAGTCGTTGACGTGTGGTTTGGCCTCCGGCACATCCGACGCGATGTCCTGATACAGGGTGCCGCCAAATGCAACGTTAATCAACTGGCAACCGCGGCAGATACCGAGCACCGGCTTGCCAGCCTCGACAAATTCATGCAACAACTCCAATTCATACATGTCGCGCGCACTGTCGCCTATCCATTCTGGACGCGTGGCGGTTTGGGAGTAAGTTTGTGGCGCGACGTCAGCACCACCCTGCAATACCAGACCATCCAGATGCTTGGCATAGTCGCGCAGACGAATCTTGCTTGGATGCAAAAGCCCGTTGGTATTGACGGTCGGGATCATCAGCACCAATACGTCACGCGACATCACCCATTGCGCAATCGACTCTTCCAGATATTGCAAAGTCTTGCCTTGCAAGCCACGCGCGCCGGCTTCCGGATGAAAAATCCGCGCTGAGACACCAATTTTCAGCGTCCGTTGGGTAAGACGGCGCCCCACCTGATCAGACAGGCTTTGCAAACGCGCAGAAAAAACCCGCCAGGTTTGTCTCCACGGTGTGTCATCCGGCAGTTGCCATGCAGGCGCAGTATGCTTGCCGAATTCGATTTTGGCTGCAGGGACGTACGGCGCAGCTGGCGCACGCGCAATAGGAGGTTCCGTTGCACCGGCACTTGTCGCAGCCGGCGTTGGATTGTGATCTGGAGTAGGTGTTTCGGAAGAAGCTGAAACAGTTGGTGGCAAATTGCTATCGGAATTGTCAGACATGGGTTCACTTTAATATCGAGAAAGAGTAGACAACAGATTGCAACAATCTATCCGCACTGGCTCAACATTCATGAAAAACACTAGAAAAATCGCAGAACAGCATCCAAGTCTGCAGCAAATTCATGGATTGAGCATGAAGTATAAGCGTGTGGTTTCTATAATTGGCGATCTTACGAACCTGTCACTTGCTCACTAAAAAACGTTTTTTACCAAAAGGCAGAATGCCTGCCACGATCAAATATACTTTCGATACCTATCTATTCGCGCAAACATCATGCTCATCATTTATCACAACCCAGGCTGCTCCAAATCACGCAGTGCATTAGAACTGGCACAACAATTTTCGGCGCTGCATCAGATTGAACTGACCGTCATCGACTATCAGAAATCGCCGTTGACGCTGACGCAATTGACAGAGCTGCATCAGGTCTTGCAGTCGGAACAAGTCGTCAGTGTGCTGGCTATGTTGCGCGACAATGAAGAATTGTTTGCCACACTCGCCCTACAAAATGCCGACGATGCTGCATTGCTGGCAGCGCTCTCCACCCATCCGCAATTGTTGCAAAGACCGATCCTCCGTTTCAATCAACGCGCAGTCATCGCGCGGCCGGTCGAATTGGCCAACAACATATTGCAACTCAATTAAGTAGTCCGGCGCGATTTCCATTCATCAAAATCGCGAGCAACTATTTTGCAGATGCTGCGGTTTGCACGTCGACGCTGATCACGGATTGAGTCGGGATATCATCTACGCCGCTGATTTTGTATTTTTTCAAAATATCGCGATACATCCCAGCCAACAAGGAAAGGCGCGGATTGCGCGGGTCCAGACGACGGGCATCCGCCACATAGCGGCGCGCTTTGTCACCCAATTGCATGTCCCACCCCAGATTATCCAGACATTTCAGTGCTGCCACCGCGGCATTGAAAACCACTTGCGGGTTATGCGGCAGTTTTTCTGCCGCTTGCGACATCAAGGTCACCGCGCCGTGAAAATCGCCCAGACGTGCCTTCTCTGCGCCGGCAGAAACCAGGTCCACCACTTCGCTCTTGCTGGCTTGCGTGACACGCTTGGCCAGATCTTCGCGACCGCCTTCCTGCAACAGACGCATCGCGCTGCTCATGGCGGCAGCGGTATATGCATTGCCGACTACCGATGTCATGATCTCGACGACGCCTTGCTCCATACCCGCCTCCAGACAGTTCCTGGCCAGCGTGAGCTTGGTATCGTTGCTCAAGCCTATCGGCTCTTTGCAGGCGAGCAAAGCCACTTCCAATTCCTCGGTCGCCTGCTCCCTGTCGCCGTTATGTCGATGAAACATTGCGCTCGCGATGGCACGGCAAGCCGCGGTTTTCTTCAGACCGGACAATGATTTGGCCAAATCGCGAATGATCGCGGGCACCGATTTTGTCTCGCCTTTGGCGAGCGAGGCTTCAACCAACTGCACATGATCTTCCGGTTCGCGAAATTCGGAAAACTTGGCCTTGCTGACAACCTGCTGAAAAACGCGATGCGCCGTTTCAGTATCGCCGTTTTGCAATGCAACCTTGCCCAAGGTCCGCAAGCGTCGCAATGCGTGGGGCGAACGTGCGACGGCGCTTTCCAGCGTGGCTTGCATCGCCGTCAAATTACCTCTGGCCTCCTGCGTTTTGGCCAGCCAGTCATAAGCGTCAAGGAATTCTCTTTTGGTCTCTATCAACGCACTCAGTTTTTCTTCCGCTTCCTCGAAGCGTTCTTGCATGAACAAGGTCCCGGCCAGACCCAGATGCGCCCACGCGATAGAACGCTTGGACAATAGCTCGGTATAGATTTCTTCTGCCGCGCTGACTTCACCCAATGTCATGTGCATCTCTGCGCGCAAGCGCAGAAAATCCACACGATGCGGTGCTTTGGGAGCCTCGCCGGCCTGGCAGATTTCTATCGCGGCCCCGAGATTTCCAAGCTCCATCATCCGATACACAGGCATCAATGCATTGCGCTTTTCGATCGCTTTGGCAATCCGCTCCATCAAAGTGTCTGCGGTGAATGGCTTTAATACATAATCGTTGAGCGCCAATTCTGCAGCGCTCACCACTTTGCCGTGCGTGCGCTCGGCGGTCGCCATGAAGAATACAGTCGATAGCGGAATCAATTTGTTATGGCGCAAGTCTTCCAGCAGTTGCTGGCCATCCTGCTGCTCTTCGCCCAGGTCATATTCACAGATGACCAGATCGAAGATTTTTTGCTTCAGCGGCCGAATCGCGGTGCCGGAACTGTTTGCGTACTCGATCTTGCTGATGCCGCCCAAGCTCAGCATATTGTGAATGCTGGCGCGCATGCCGGCATGCGGCTCAATAATTAGTGCGGTCAGTCCTGCGAGTTCTTGCATGATTGTTGAAACCACTAGAAGTAGGTGTTACTGCCCTCATCGAATGAATGAGAGCGCTATTACTGTAGAACAATATTACATTTGTTAATCGGCGTCATCGCAATTGTGACGCGAGCGGAAATTACTCGGCTGTGTGCGTAGCCGAATAAGAATTTGACAAGAGTGGATCTGTCACGAAGGACGGTAACGAAGTGCCTGGAGTTCTGCGACCACTCAAACAATACCGATATCCAGTGTAGGCTCTTCGACAACGACCTGGTTGCGCCCGCCCTGCTTGGCCATATACATGGCGGTATCGGTACGCGAAAAAAGATCCAGCACCGATTCGCCGGGCATATGCTGGGTCAGGCCGATAGACACCGTCACGCGATTGCGCAATTTTTCATCCCAGTCAAAATGTTCGACCTGCTCGCGTATGCGTTCAGCGACATTCAGAGCCGCCAGCAATGTAGTCTCCGGCAAAACCAGCAAGAATTCTTCACCACCGTAACGGCCAAAGATATCGCCTTCGCGCACATTGGCTTGTGCAATGCGGGTAAAGACCCGCAAGACTTCGTCACCTCGCAGGTGACCGGCTTCATCGTTAATACGTTTGAAGTTATCCAGATCGATCACCGCCAGGCAAAGTGGCGTGCCGGTTTCATCCGCCAGGCGCTTTTGCTGTTCGAGTGCAGCGACGATGTAGCGGCGATTGAAGCAACCGAGCAAGACATCGCGTTGCGCATCTTCTTCAATATCCCTGATTTTGCGATTCGCCTTGAACAAAGCGCTATGCAGCCGCTGCACACGATTCGCCAGCACGGCAAACGCCGGCAGCGTCACTGCCAGCACCAGGAATTGCGCGCACTCCAGCATCAGCATGTCGTTATCGTTACGCGCGCTGTAATGTACAGCCACTACCACGCCATAGCCCACCAAAGTGACACCGGCAAGAAACAATACCTCACGCGGCGTAACGCGATGCATGACAAAGGCAAGGATGAGGAAAAGGAAAGGGATAAAAGCAATTTGCGTTACCGGCGCCACATACACCGTGTACAGCATGACGCTAATCGCAGAAAGCGTAATTGGCAGGCGCAGATTTTTTTCCTCTGCTTTAAGATTCAAACCAGAAGCAAAGCAAAGACGGAAAAACACAAAGTTTGCTGCGATCAAAGCGGCATTCATTTGCAACACGTGAAGTTCGACCAAACTCTTTAAATAGAAAATCGCGATGACGACGAGATAGATCAGCGAGAGCGCAGCTGAAAACATCAAACGCTGGACGCGTGCACCTTGACGGGCCTTGATATCCACCGGCGTCATATGCCGTGCGCGTACTACATGGACTTTAGTCTGCTTGGCTTTGGCGGCGTGCTGCGATGTTTCCGCAAAGAATTCTAGTTGACGCCCAGCCGCCTCCGACGGAAAAGTATCCGCGTGTGCATCCGTTTGCGAAACAGCATTTTGATCACCCGTCTGCCGCATGAAACCCACCGAGAATGGTTCGTCAAAAACAAATTAATCGACAGAAATTCCGTCAATTTCCTTGAGGCAACTAAATCATATCCTGCAGTAAATCGCACGCAATATAATCCCTTTTTAACCATCCGTCACAATCCGCACACCCTACACTGCCAATCTATCGTCAAAAAACAGCAATTTTGTGGCTATTTCGCTGCATTTCCTGACATATCGGCTTGTTTACAGTTTTATCGGCTTCGATGCCCTGCGCCAAAGCGATGCCTTGCATGGGTCGTTTATTTCCCCTCGGCAAGAACTTCGGCATATGGCGAGCCAGACCATTTCACCTGCTGAATAAAAAATGGGCCGGATACATTGTCCGGCCCATTTTTTATTCAGCAGTTTTGCGATTTGTCAGTTTTCACTCTCTGGCGCCGGCTCTTCCGGCTCAGGATTGATCTGGGTAATCAGCAAGCGATCGATACGATTCCTGTCCATATCGACTACTTCAATCCGGTAGCCTTCCCATTCGAAATGGTCGGACATTTGCGGGATGTGGCCAAGGAAAGTCATCACGAAACCAGCCAGCGTGTGATACGTACCTGATGCTTCTTCCGGAAAGCGCACTTCGGTTTCCAGCAATTCGCGGAAACGGTCAAACGATACGCCACCGTCGATCAACCATGAACCGTCGTCGCGACGCACACCATCGACCTCATGATGCTCATCGATCACCGACACATCACCGACCAGCGCACCCAGAACGTCGCTCAAGGTGACAATGCCTTCGATTTCGCCGTACTCATCGATCACCAATGCCAGTTCGGCACGGTTTTTCTTCAAGGTCTCCAGCAATTGCATCGCGCTGATGGTTTCCGGCACGAACAGTGGTGGACGGGTGGCCGCTTCGATATCGACGGTGGTGATGGTCTTGCCGCGTATTGCCTGTTCGAACAGACTGCCGGCGTGCACAATACCGATGATGTGCGAGATGTCACCCTTGCAGACCGGGAAACGGTTGTAGGAACTATCGGCAATCTTCGCCAGATTGACCTCGATTGAGTCTTCCAGATCGATGAAATGCACATCCAGGCGCGGTGTCATCAGCGCGGCCACGCGCTGATCATCCAGACGCAAGGCACGCGACACAATATCGTGCTCGGTTTTTTCAAACAGCCCGGCATCAGTACCTTCGCGGAACATGCCAGCGATTTCTTCCTCGGTAACCGCATCGTCTTTCTTGTGATGCATGCCGAGTATGCGGAGGATAAATTCGGTCGTCCCCGTCAGAATTTTGACGAACGGCCCCATCAAACGCGACAACATCAACATCGGTGCGGCCACAATCGAGGCGACCGTTTCCGGATATTGCATGGCGATCCGTTTAGGCACCAACTCACCCAAAATCAGCGAACCGAAGGTAATGCCGACCACGACCACGCCTAGCGCGATTTCGCGTGCATATTCAGCAAGGAAGGGAATCAGTGCCACTTCAGGTTGCAGACGCTCGACCAGCGACGCTTCACCGAACGCACCGTTGAAAATGCCGATTAGCGTGATACCGACCTGGATAGTGGAAAGAAACCGACTTGGACTGTCCGACAGATCAAGCGCGGCCTTGGCGCCACGGCTACCGGTTTCAGCAAGTTTTTGAAGACGAATCCGTTTGGAAGTTACGATCGCAATTTCCGACATGGCAAAAACGCCATTTACCAGTATCAAACCCAGAATAATTAATATGTCCACTACTAAGGGAACTCGCGGTTAGACCCACAAGCCCTACTGTTGATAAGTCGTGAATCATATCATTAGCGCGCCGCGCATCGCCAAAACTCGCGATTTTTTAGCCAACGACGTGGATTTCCCGCAAGTCAGCAATATCCTCTAGGTACGCTTGACGATTTCGGCAATCAGAAAAGCAATCGCCGACCACAACACGGTGGAGCCGAAAGGCAGGACGAAAATCCGGTCAAACAGCTGAAATTTGACGTCGCCTATGATGCGGCCTACACCGATTTTTGCGAGTAACCATGGCAACAAGGCGTAGAACACCGTCAAGCCCACAAAAATAACTGCCACCCACCGAATCATTCTGCCTCCGTCATGGCATTTTCTTCGCAGTACAAAATCGTCAGAAATGCCATTGTCCACAACTCAAACTAAAAGAATTTCGCGACCAAAAATACCACCAGCGACAACAATACCGTCGAAGCGAAAGGCAAAAATATCGTCTTGCCGAATAGGGTGAAGCGCACATCACCAGGCAATTTTCCCACACCGAACTTCTCCAGCCATGGCAAAGCGGCAGAAAACACAATGACTGCAAGAAAGATGACGAGGAACCAGCGGAACATGAGCTACTTTCCTGATGCAAGGATAGCCGCAGACTTGCGCCGACGGACGGAAATTTAAAGTCGACGACTCTGATCGACGCGATCAAACTGCACAGGCAGTTGCACATCGAGTCCGACCACCAGCACCTTGAATAACTCGCCCATTTCAGCCGGCGACGTCAGTTTTTGTACCGCATTGGCTTGCGGCAAATAGGCGCGCGCATCCTCGGGCGAGGTTTTCAACAAGCGATCACTCAAACCCGCAGTCAGCAAAAATGCCGCCTGGCTCATATAGCCCAGCATTTCCAGCCCGTTATTGACTGCAGCATACGCCATCGACGTGAAATCGACGTGCGCCGTAATATCCTGCAAACCAGGCAGATAAAACGGATCGGGATGCGCATGATGGCGGTAGTGGCACATCAAGGTGCCTTCGCTACGCTGGTCCAGATAATATTCGCTGGCCGGAAAACCATAATCCAGCAAAATCGCTGCCCCGCCCTTGCCGGACTGCTCCAGACCAGCAACAAACATACTGGCCAAAGAGCCCATAAAACCGGCCGCGACATGATGGACCTCGGTCAGATAACCGACCGCCAACTCTTCTTCAAACGGAATCTGCGCCACCAAAGCCGCATCGCAAGACCGATCAACAAATACAAACCGGCCATCATCGTAGGCGACGCCGCGCTCCAGCCAACCGTTATCGCTTTTGACCACCAGCGACACCGGCATCGCATCCAGCACTTCATTGCCCAGCACCACGCCGGAATATGCGCGCGGGAAATCATCCAGCCATCTGACTTGCGGAAAATCCGCCAGCATCTGCTGCTGACGTGCACGTAGTTCGCCGGACAATTCGACGATGGAATATGACTCCAACAAAATTCCAGCTTCTGCGCACTCGGTCAGGATATCCAGCGCCAATTTGCCGGTGCCGGCGCCAAACTCGAGGATCTGCGGAACACTTTGCGCCATCAGTTCGCCGGCCGCGTGCGCCAGAGTTTCACCAAAAAGCGACGTAATTTCGGGCGCGGTTGTAAAATCACCGTCTTTGCCGAGTTTTGCAGCGCCGCCGCTGTAATAACCGACATTCGGCGCATACAGCGCTAGCTCCATATAACGTGCGAATGAAATCCAGCCATCATGTCGGTGAATTTCTTCCGCGATCAGGTTCTGGAGTGCGTGTGACGCGCTGAGCGCGTCCGGGGATGGTTGAGGCAGTTGCAGTTGCATGGCGGTATTGTAAAGAAATCAGCAGAAGACACAACCGAAACACAAATACCCATGTCCACAGACCAGGCAACAGTTTCAAGAAAAACAGCGCTCGTTACCGGTGCGGCCAAACGCATAGGCCGCACGATTGCGCTCGCGCTGGCGCAACGCGGCTGGGATGTGGTAGTGCATTACGCGCGCTCGGCTGACGCCGCGCATGCAACCGTCACCGACATCGAAGCGCTGGGTCGCAACGCCATTGCGCTGCCCTGCGACTTGAGTGATGAAACTGCAGTCAAGGCACTGCTGCATAGCGCGGCGGCGCAACTGGGGCCGATTTCCTGCGTCGTGAATAATGCATCTCTGTTCGATTACGACAGCGCGACTGATTTTTCTGCAGCATCACTGGATGCGCACATGCATGTCAATCTGGTCGCGCCGGTTTTGCTGGCGCAAACGCTGTTCGAAGAAACCGCCGATGACGAACAGGCCGTGGTCGTTAATTTGCTCGACCAGAAACTGTTCAATCTGAACCCGGATTTCCTGTCTTACACTTTGTCGAAAGCCGCCTTGCACAGCGCCACCACAATGCTGGCGCAAGCGCTCGCGCCAAAGGTGCGGGTGGTGGGGATTGCTCCCGGCATTACTCTGGTATCCGGCGACCAGAGCGAAGCGGAGTTCGAGCGCGCGCACAAAGTCACACCGCTGGGCCGTTCCAGCACGCCGGAAGATATCGCCGCGACAGTCTGCTTTGTCGTCGAGTCGCCTTCGATTACCGGTACCACGATCGTCGTCGATGGCGGTCAGCATCTGATTCCCTTGCAGCGCGACGTCATGTTTGTCGCTTCCTGATTTTCAAGTTTCTTCATCCGCAAGATTTTTCTTTGCAATAAACCGGTTTAAAAAAACAGATATGAATTCCTTTCTTTTCCATCCACAGCTCGCCGATTGCCGTCGTTTGTTCTTGAGCAATTACGAAGTACAAATCAACATCGGCGTGCACGAGTTTGAAAAGAAAGGCGAACAGCGCGTGCTGATCAACGTCGATCTATTCATTCCGCTAAATGAATCGACCCCGACCAGCGACACGCTGGATGAAGTCGTCGATTACGATTTCATGCGCAGCACGATTGCCAAACGCATGGCAGAAGGTCATATTCATTTGCAGGAAACCTTGTGCGACGACGTGGTGAAAGCCATGCTGGCGCATCCCAAGGTGCGTGCCGCGCGCGTCTCGACCGAGAAGCCCGACGTCTACCCGGATTGCGACTCGGTAGGCGTGGAAGTATTCCGTATCAAGGGGAACTGATATGTCCCAGACTGTAATGAATGACGCGCTGGATACAGCCGCAATAGATGCCAATGCGGCCCCAACCGAAACCGCAGCGGCCCTGAGCTTCAAGGCGAGCGAAAAGGTCGTCTACGAAAACAACAAGCTGCACAAACGCCTGTGCCGCCAGGTTGGCCAGGCGATCGGTGACTTCAACATGATTGAAGACGGCGACAAGGTGATGGTGTGTCTGTCCGGCGGCAAAGATAGTTACGCCTTGCTGGATATCTTGATGACGCTGCGCGAACGTGCGCCTATCAAGTTCGACATCATTGCGGTCAATCTGGATCAGAAGCAACCGAACTTCCCGGATCACATCCTGCCCGCCTATCTGAAGCAGCTCGATATTCCCTTCCACATCGAGAATCAGGATACCTACAGTATCGTCAAGCGCCTGATCCCGGAGGGCAAAACCACGTGCTCGCTATGCTCACGCCTGCGTCGCGGCATTCTGTATCGCGTCGCCGATGAACTCGGTGCGACCAAGATCGCACTCGGCCATCATCGCGACGACATCATGGAAACATTTTTCCTGAATATGTTCTTCGGCGCGAAGATCAAGGGCATGCCGCCGAAACTGCAATCCGATGACGGCAAGCACATCGTGATCCGGCCGCTGGCCTATGTGAAGGAAGCCGATACCGAGCGCTATGCGCAGGTGAAGAACTTCCCTATCATTCCGTGCGATCTGTGCGGCAGCCAGGAAAACCTGCAGCGCAAGCAGATCAAGGGCATGTTGCGCGAATGGGAGAAAAAACATCCGGGACGCGTCGACAATATCTTCTCGTCGCTATCGACAGTCGTGCCTTCGCATTTGATGGATGGCGCACTCTTCGGCTTCAAGGATTTGAAGGCGACCGGCGAGGCGGTGGCGAATGGCGACATTGCCTTCGATGAAGAACCTTGTTCAACCGGCGCCACCATTTCCAGCGTCATTCCATTGCGTTCGGAAGAGTAAGCACTAAACGCGACCAGGCTTTGCACGCGTTCATGCATGCAAAGCCTGGACGCAAATTTTCCCCGTCAGTTTATAGACCAGCTGTTACGCTGCGGCCTTTGCCGACAAGCGGTTGAAATCGCTGACCCAGTCCTGCAAGGCTTTTACAAAATGTGATTTCTGATCCGCAGTGGCCATGCGCATCATCTCGGCCACCAGCACTGCATTGGCGTCCGTCAGCACATCAAAGTAAGCCTGATGTTCCTTGTTGCCGTAATGATCGGCAGTCGCCGCCACATACTTCTTGATCATCGCGGTCGTCGCTTCCTTGCCCGGTTTTTCGCCGTGAACTTTTTTCAGCAAAGCCACCAACTCCATCTGGCGTCGCATGCGATCGGCCAGCACCAGCTCGTTATTCAAAGGGCGCGCATCCGATAAGGCACGCAGCTTTTGTTCCTGGGCGCGGCTGAAGTTACCAAACCAGTATTCAGCCTGCGTCATCATTTTCTTGTAACGGAATTCCTGGCGACTGAGGCGATCGCCGCGCAGGTATTCCTTGCGAAATTTGAGATTATTCTTTTCCAGCTTTTCTTCAATATGGGTAATTTGTGCCGGGGTCAGCGACAAGGCGAGATCGGCCAGATCGGGCGCGGCACGATCCGTGACCAGCGTCAGATACTTCATGCCCTCTTCATAATCATTCAGCAAATCAGCCTTGCTCGCTACCGCAAGATCGCGATGCTGTATGCGCGACACCAGCTTCGCATAATCGCGCAACTGGGTTTTGTGATGCCATGCGAACAGGTTTTCAAGACGACCTTTGACCAAAGACTTTTGCCCATCTTCAAAATCGACGTAGCTGTTGAGCCACCAGTAAGAAACTGTTTCCCCGTTATTGAATCCTATGCGCACGGCACTGCAGGCGGCCAGGATGAACGCCATTGTGAAAATCGTCAGTCTTTTCACGGTGACGCAGGAAAGGCGCGTGATAATATTTTGCATTCTTTTTATTGGCTTTCTATGAACATAGTCATTCTTGCTGCAGGTATGGGAAAGCGCATGCAGTCCGCGCTCCCGAAAGTCCTGCACCCATTGGCGGGCAAGGCTCTTTTATCTCACGTAATCGATACCGCTCGACAACTCTCTCCAACCAAGCTCTGTGTTATTTACGGCCACGGCGGGGAACAAGTCCCGCAGTTATTGCAAGCCGAGGATCTGGCTTTTGCAAAACAGGAACCACAGCTCGGTACCGGTCATGCGGTGACGCAAGCCGTTCCCTTACTGGATGACAATGCGCCCACGCTGATACTGTATGGCGATGTGCCATTGACGACCGCTGCTTCCCTGCAACGTTTGTTGGACATCGCAGGCAACGATAAGTTGGGCATCCTCACGGTAAATCTCGACAACCCTGCCGGTTATGGCCGCATCGTCCGCGAAAATGGCGCTATCAAGCGCATCGTCGAGCAAAAAGATGCTGATGACGATGAGCGTGCCATCACCGAAGTCAACACCGGCATCATCGTTGCACCCACGGCGCTGATGAAAAAATGGCTGGCCAACCTGTCCAACAACAATGCGCAAGGTGAGTATTACCTGACTGACATCGTCGCCAGCGCAGTCGCGGACGGCATTCAGGTGGTCTCCGCCCAACCCGATCACGTGTGGGAAACTCACGGCGTCAACAGCAAGGTGCAACTGGCCGAACTGGAGCGCATTCATCAACGCAATATTGCCAACACGCTGCTGGAACAAGGCGTCACGCTGACCGATCCGGCGCGCATTGATGTGCGCGGCACGCTGACCTGCGGGCGCGATGTCACGATCGACGTCGGCTGCGTATTTGAAGGCGACGTCACCTTGGCCGACGGCGTGCGCATTGATGCATATTGCGTGATCCACAATACGCGCGTCGGTACGCAAACCCACATTCGCCCCTTCAGTCATTTTGAAAATGCCATCGTCGGCGAGGCTTGCATCATCGGACCTTATGCGCGCCTGCGCCCAGGCACGGTGCTGGCTGAAGACGTTCACATCGGTAATTTCGTTGAAGTCAAAAACAGCGCCATCGCCGCCCACAGCAAGGCCAATCATCTGACCTATATCGGCGACTCAACCGTCGGTTCGCGCGTCAACATCGGTGCCGGCACCATCACCTGCAATTACGATGGCGTCAACAAATCGCGCACCATCATCGAAGACGATGTCTTCGTCGGTAGCGCGACGCAATTAATTGCCCCGGTACGGGTAGGAAAAGGCTCGACCATAGGCGCAGGAACCACGCTGACCAAGGATGCGCCGGCCGACAAGCTGACCGTCTCGCGCGCGAAGCAAATTACGGTGGAAGGCTGGCAGCGTCCGGTCAAAATCAAGAAGTGAGATTTCAGCACGTATGTGCTGCCAAATTTAATACACTATAAAAAACGCCGGTCGATACCGGCGTTTTTTTATACAGCAATCCGCGTTTCGAACTTGCTGCGATGAATAGAGAAAAAACTTTTCACATTGCGGACATTCGCATGCGAGGCAAACAGACGATGCACCAGCGCGTTATATGCCGGCATATCCGCCACCTGTATTACAAGCACAAAATCCGGACCCGGTGACACGCGATAACACTGCAAGACTGCGCTTTCAGCCGCGACCAGCACTTCAAATTCCACCTGTCGTTCGGCCGCCTGATGGTCCAGCGCGATTTCGACAATGGCGGTCAGCCCGGCACCTATCTTTTGCGGCGAGACGATGGCGACCTGGCGTTCGATCACGCCGGCATCCACCAGACGCTTGACGCGGCGCAGGCAAGTCGGCGGCGATGCATGGACAGCCGCCGCCAGATCATTATTGGTTTGCGATGAATCGGCCTGCAGCGTATTCAAAATACGGCGATCCAGCTCATCCAGCACTATTTGCTCGTCATCCATATGGAAAATATTTGATTGAATTTGAAATTTAATTTCACTTTATTAGTACAAAGAAATAATAAGCCATTTATTTCAATATTTAGAAAACTTATTTCACAAACCCTCCTCTAGACTGTCTCACTTATACAAATCACCACGAGGTTCCTATGTGCGGTATCGTCGGCGCAGTTGCGCAACGCAATATCACCCCCATCCTGGTCGAAGGACTCAAACGGCTTGAATACCGCGGTTACGATTCCTGCGGCGTCGCCTTGCATGTAGATGGCAAGCTGGAACGCGCACGCAGTACTGCGCGCGTCGCCGAACTGGAAAAACAAGTCGCGAAGGAACATCTCGAAGGCTTTACCGGCATCGCGCACACCCGTTGGGCAACCCACGGCGCACCGGCCTCGCACAATGCGCATCCGCATTTTTCACGCGAGCGCATCGCACTGGTCCATAACGGCATCATTGAAAACCACGATGAACTGCGGGATGAACTGAAAGCCCTCGGCTACATCTTCGAAAGCCAGACCGATACCGAAGTCATCGCCCATCTGGTCGATCATATGTATACCGGCGACCTGTTCGAAACCGTGCAACTCGCGACCAAACGCCTGACTGGCGCGTTCGCGATTGCCGTGTTCAGCCGTGACGAACCGCATCGCGTGGTCGGCGCACGTCGCGGCTCGCCGCTGATCGTCGGCGTCGGCGATGGCGAAAACTTCCTCGCCTCCGACGCGCTGGCATTGGCCGGTACCACGGATCAAATCATTTATCTGGAAGAAGGCGACGTCGTCGACCTGCAATTGCAGCGCGTCTGGATCGTCGATGCCGACGGCAAGCAAGTGCAGCGCGAAGTCAAAACCGTGCATGCACATACCGGCGCAGTCGAACTCGGTCCGTATCGCCACTACATGCAAAAGGAAATCTTCGAGCAGCCGCGCGCGATCGCCGACACGCTGGAAGGCATCAGCGCCATCACGCCGGATATTTTCGGCGACCAGGCTTTCAAGATTTTCAAGCAGATAGACTCAGTGCTGATCCTCGCTTGCGGCACCAGCTACTACTCGGGCCTGACCGCCAAGTACTGGATAGAAGCGATTGCCGGCGTGCGCTGCGATGTAGAAATCGCCAGTGAATATCGCTACCGTGACAGCGTGCCCAATCCGCATGCGCTGGTCGTCACGATTTCGCAAAGCGGTGAAACCGCAGACACACTGGCCGCACTGCGCCACGCACAATCTCAAGACATGCAGCACACGCTGACGATATGCAACTCCGCCACCAGTGCAATGGTGCGTGAGTGCGAACTCGCCTATATCACGCGTGCCGGCGTCGAAGTCGGTGTTGCATCCACCAAAGCCTTCTCCACGCAACTGGCTGCCTTGTTCCTGCTTACCCTCACGCTGGCACAAGTCAAAGGTCGTCTCAGCGACGTACAGGAAACCGCCTACTTGAAAGAAATGCGCCACCTGCCGCTCGCCATCACTGCCGTGCTCGCACTGGAACCGCAAATCATCGCGTGGGCAGAAGCCTTCGCCCGCAAGGAAAACGCGCTCTTCCTCGGTCGTGGCCTGCACTACCCGATCGCACTCGAGGGCGCGCTGAAACTGAAAGAGATTTCATACATCCATGCCGAAGCGTATCCGGCCGGCGAACTCAAGCACGGCCCGCTCGCACTCGTCACCGAAGAAATGCCGGTCGTCACGGTCGCGCCGAATGATTCGATGATCGAAAAACTGAAATCGAATATGCAGGAAGTACGCGCCCGCGGCGGCGAACTGTACGTGTTCGCCGATGGCGACTCGCGCATCACGTCGGGCGAAGGCTTGCACGTGATTCGCTTGCCGGAACATTACGGCGCGCTGTCGCCGATACTGCATGTGGTGCCACTGCAATTGCTCGCGTACCACACGGCACTGGCGCGCGGCACCGACGTCGACAAGCCGCGCAATCTGGCGAAATCGGTAACGGTTGAGTAAAACTGACGCCAGACTTTATTCATCAGGGCAGCAGCACTGCCCTGATGAATACCTTAGAAGCGCTGACGAATACCTGCGCCAACGCTGACTCCACTGGATTGATCTGTCAGCTTATCGTAGCTGACTACGCTGTATATATCAGTGCGTTTGGAGATGAAGTAGTCATATCCCAGCGAAGCCGTATTACGGACAATTGATGACTGTACGCCGGAGCTCCCCAACACCGCGCTGAAATCACCCCCTGCCTTGACATTGGTACGCGCCCACGACAGCAGCACAGCGCCACTCCCCACAGGTACGCGAGTGCCCAGTTGAACCGTATTCGATTTCAGATCGTATTGGCTGTCGTTCGCGGCACCAATCAACCGAGCGCGCGAATAGTTCAGCGTCCCGAAGAGCTTCATGAATTGCAAATCATAAGCACCACCGACAAACCATGTGTCATTTTTTGACGCAGCAAGGGTATAGGTCGCTCCAGTTACCTGGTTGTAAGGCGTAAACGTAAAAACCTGCGAGTTTCCGCTGCTTACGGAATCAAGCGGGTTGTTGACCTGTACCGACTGGAAGTAAGCACCGAAAGAAAGCGGCCCTTGCTCATACAGAGTATTCGCGCCGTAATTGTTTTTGCCCGAGTTTCCAGCCTGCTCCCCAAATTGAAAGAACAGGCTGGTAGTAAACCCACCCAACTGCGGTGTGACATACATGATCTCGTTGCTCCAGCCGGTATCCCCAGATACGGTTGGAGACCAGACTTGTCCACGATAACGGCCCGAGGGTGTCTGCGTATGCAGTTCCAGTGGCGCGAAGGCGAATGAACCTCCGAATGGACTGAACTTTAGTGTGGGAATAAAGTGGGGAGCCAGGTCACGCCCGACAGACACGCGGCCAAAAGAACCTGACAGCCCTACGTGGGCATCCCTCGAAAACAATGTGTCAGATTCGAATCGTCCCTGACCGCCAGTATCGGGTCGGAATAAGCTACTCAGCGCGAACTCTGCCCGTAAGCCGTTACCCAAATTTTCCGTGCCCTTCAAACCCCACCAGGAAGTTTCCATCCCGCTGCTGCTTACCCCTGCTTTGGAGCCGGTATCGCCGCTACTCTTGATGGAACCGGCAAAGACATCGATCGTTCCACCAAACTGCACCGAGCTCTGCGCAAGAGCCCCCATCGAAAATGCAGAAGCGACGCTGCCCAGCACGCTGCCAATCACAACGTGCTTTACCCACTTCATCGAAAGCCCTCTTTTTAAAACGAATAACGTGATCATCTTCATTGTCTCTCCTCTCATATTTTTATGTGCGTGATTGAACACGCGACTATGCAAACCAGAGATGTCCGTCACTGATTTGATTTAGCGATACTAGGAGATAAGAGTGATGTGATCTTGTCTTGCAACGAACAAATCATTGTCGAAAACAAGCATTTGAAAATCGCGACTATTCTTCGTTAGCCAGCACGGTTCAAGTCCGGCGATCTGCGATGAGTCAAATAGGAAGGTTGATGCGCGATGTGATCTTCACGAAACTTTTCGGCCAACTATCAGCAAACAATGCGAGCACAGCCAGCGCCGATTTCGAGAATAGACATGCGCATCTAACTCCCGCCACCATGTCGCGCCTCAGCGCAACCTAGAAACATCAGTAAAATTATCGGCAGCACCAATGCTTGAAACCCGAATTGAAAATATGCGAACGCGGCAATCAGCACTCCAAACGCAAAAGCAACGATTGCCCAGAAATACTTTGCACACCTGCTGCGTGCACTCTTGTCTCCATTTTCTTGAAAGAGATCAACCAGTTCTATTACGAACTGGGTGACGTTTCCAGTCATCATTACTGTCGGCGCAAGGTCGGATAACAACAATCGACCACAGGCACTATGCACCCCCATTGCCATCGCTCCCATGACCCCGGCGCATATTGCAATGCGGGACATATGATCTTCAACGGGTGTCGCAACGAGTCCAACAAGCATGAATATGGTGAGAAGCACCGTTTCAATGACATAGAGCACGAGGCGTGCATTGCATGCATTCTTCTGGCATGCGGAAGCAATCATTTTTGCCATTGCCACTCCAGCAATAAAAGCCGGAAACGCCAGTATTTTTAACAGGGGGAGCGTGTGTCCCGGCGTCGCCACCTCTGCACCAAGCAGTACAAGATTGCCTGTGATGTGCGCCGTGAATAAGCCAAACAATGCCATGAAGCCGATCGCATCAACATAGCCAGCCACAAAACCTAACGTGATATTCAGGGCAGGTGCCGAACGCATTTTTATCGAGATTCCATCGCTGTCGCAGCCATTGCAGCCCGACTATCGATGCCTATAGGGTGCAGAGAGGAATCGGTCCATCTTTCGCCGTTCAAAACCTCGGGGGAAACGTCTTTCTGTTCCTTGGCTAGGCAGGAGGACGAACTGCTTTTATTTACGACAAGCTGCGGCATGATGGCGCAAATGCTCTTTATGAAATGTCAGAAAAAATCGACTTTCGAATTACTGCATGTACGCCCCAGTTGCCATTGACTACTTGCGTAATACCAAAATCCACTCCGACCGAAATCACGGAAATGGCTTCGTCTTCCGTCAACTTGTGCGCCGTCATCAGATAACGACGCGTTTTGCGAAAAGCATCCCGCATCGCCAAATCCAATGTCGCCTTTTTATATACATCCGTTTGAGAATGCGGCCCTAATTGCGTCAAGTGATTTGCATAACTAAAACCTTGTATCAACCATTCTGTTTCCGTCTCGAGAAATGGATAATCAAGATCTGCGAAAAAGCCTCCCTCCAAGTCCTTTTTCTTGTGCAACACAAGCTGAAATTTCCCACTCATTGAGCACTCGATTGCTGTGCCACACAATTCAGAATCCCCTTGCGATGCATGGGAATCACCTACAGAGAAAAGTGCGCCCTCTACCGCGACCGGCAGATAAAGCTTTGCACCTTTGGTTGCGCGCCAATTATCAAGATTGCCGCCAAAGTGACTTGGCGGAACAGAATCAATCGGATCTTCGTGCGCAGGCGCAACCGCAAGCACACCAAAATGTGGGCGAACAGGAATGCGTACGTTTTTTAGAACTTCGAAATTCTTGACAATGGTGTCGTGATCTACCGGCACCCCTGGATAATCGATGGTTTCGTGGACCACACCAAACGGATCTGTTTGAGGCGTCCAGCGAAAGTTATATACCGCCTTGGCACAACTGCCATGATCTGCATCGAGTATTTCGTAGATCGTCACCACCTCGCGCGGCTTCGGCTCGGTGAGTAAATCATGATAATGAAAACCCCACCAGGATGCGGCATTGCTGCCGAAGGACTGGCCGGCAAACTCTGGATTAGCAGCGGGTCTGGGCATCACATCGAGAATGCGAATTTCCAACACATCCCCGGGCTCGGCGTTATTGACATACACAGGCCCGGTACATATGTGCACGCCAAACCCCTCACCTGAACCGCGTCCGAATATTGACGCGTTGAGCGGGCCAGCGCCCCGCCGATCAATCCCCTTCTTATCCTTGTCCCAGAAGAATATGCTCTCAGCGCCCGCATCCCCCTTGATCATCCTTTCATAATCATCGTAGGCATGCTGAGTGATCGTCTCGATCGTCAAATAGTCACCGGAATTGACTGACAAGATGGGTTTGATGAGGCTGCTAAAGTAACCCCAATGCACTGTTTCAGAAGTGGCAGGGATGTAGTGGTGCGTTCCAAGATATTCCACCTCATCGCCATCGTTCGATTTAGGCGAAGAGTGTTGATTTGGCACAAGCGCAATCGCTGATTCGAGTAGAGCTGCTTCTACCAAGACCTCGGCAAACCGCGCACTCCATGGCAATTCTTCATTCGGCAACAAGACATTCCTGGCATGTTCAGTCGAAGAGGGAGCCGGCCTGCCGCGCAGTTCATATCGCTTCGCCGACGATTTTGGTTGTGCTCGATATCCCTTCGGGGAGATTCCAAACTCCAGATTAAACGCGCGGCTGAAATTGGCCGCATCATTAAATCCCCAACGAAAGCACAACTCGGATATGGTCAAATGCTTAAGGCTGATGTTGGACAAATCAATGCGACACTTGTCCAGTCGCCGCTTCTTTACATACTCGCCGAAAGTGGTGCCCGCAGAGGCAAATAGCTTTTGAAGATACCGGGCAGATAAATTTTCTGAGCGCGCAATCTCAATAGCCGCCAACTCCGGATCGGCCAGTCTTGCTTCAATAGTTCTGCAGATGCGTCTTAGATGACTAAGCTGCATCGAAGTGGAATGGCTGACCTCTTCTTCTTCCTTGGCAGCCAAACTCGCAACCAACATTGTGCTGAGTGCATCTTCCATTTGCCCCAGATCCTCTGGCGCCAGCGAAGTAAGCTGGGACGTTATCGCACTGACAAATTCAAACGCTATATTTCCGACGCCAGATGCCGAAGATATTTTGCAAATATCAGTCTTGCCGGTGTGCATCAGCCTGGATATGAAGTTGGCTCTCTCCAACCGGATAACACAAGCTCGACATGCGGACCCCAGCTCCAATCTCCATTTGCGGGACGCATCCAGAAGGTAAATATCCCCAGATGACACTGGGGCAGTTTCCGCGCCCACGTCGATTTTTCCGACGCCCTCAAATAGTACAAATACAGTTACAGAATCTGTTCGTGCGAGCACCGCAGGATCAAGCGGCATGAATGCTTGTGGGGATGCATTCAATGCGCAGAATGTCGAACCGGTATGGGATAGTCCAAAGGTCGTATAGCCGACTAGCGACACTTTGCTTTTAGTTGAAATCTCTGCGGCCAGTCCGATACGCGCCAGCGTGTCTTGCCATGCTGCCTCGCGTAGCTGACTGGGAAATGTATCTGCAGAAAATGTATGTGGATCGTAATGCATATCGGGAACTTTCGTCGTCAATCTTCCTGGCGAATACTAGGCCAAATGAAACGAAAATATCCATTTTTATGGGATAAAAACATCTCCACACGGACGGAAAATGAAGGGGCAATCCCGGAATGTTTGGCAGACAATTATTCGCAACATGACGCGCCCATTTACACCGGGTTATCGTTGTCGCAATGTCTTTATTCCAGAAATTAAAACACCCCCTTCTTCCGGCCTCTCGCTTAATGCGTGAGCATTTTATGCAAAAAGGCGTGGCGCGCATACGTCATCGATATTTAACTCACGAATGCCAGCTGACCTCGCATGGCTGCGACAAAAACAAAACCTATGAAGGTCCCGACAATGGCAAAAATTCCGCCCAGCACGTTAGGAGCAGGGATGGGCGCGCGGACTGACGTATATATCAGTCCGGTAACAAGCCCGACACCAGACGCCAGAATTTCGGTTAAACCAAATCCAATCTCAACCATGAATGTCTCCTGCTTTTTTTAATAATAATTATGAAAGAAAATTAATTTTTCGGACGACCGAATACCACTGCCTTGCGCATGACTTGTACGATCAAATAACCGATATAGGTAAAGATGATTGCAAAGATGCCGCCAAGGACAGGCGGTGCCGGGATCGGCAAACTCAACCACGAGTACAAGGTGCCGGTGATCAAGCCCACTACCAGCGCCACGATTTCATTTCTACCGACATAGACGTTTTCCGGTTTCATTTCTATTTCTCCTCCAGGATGTTCGGCAAACATTTGCCACTTACAGTTTTGAATCAAACGCAGACGACCCGATCGCTATGAAGAAATTTCTCTTTTGTGATTTGTGACCACAAGAAAATTTCTTTTATTTTTTAAGACGCATGCGTTGGATTATTTGGAATGTGCTGACGCTGTTTAGCGTCAGCACACATCACGCCCTTACTTCGGAAAGATATTTTTCTTGATGATGGCGTGCACCCCCCAGTTTCCATCCACGACTTGCGTGATGCCGAAATCCACCGATATGGAAATCAAGGACACGGCTTCGTCTTCGGACAGATTGCGTGTATCCATGAAAAAACGACGCGTTTTGTTAAAGGCATCTGTCATCGCAGTGTCAAGTGAACCCTTGAGCTCCGCTCCCGGATCCTGGCTATGCGCGAATTCCTTGAGGTAATTCGGGCTGCTAAAACCGTGGACAATCAACTCACTGGCGGTTTCCAGCAATGGGTAGTCAAGACCGTAAAGCTTGGTACCTGGCAGATCTGCCTTCTTGTGCAGAATGAATTGGAACAAACCAGTCAGGGAGCACTCAATTGCGGTGCCACACAGTTCCGCGTCACCCTGCGAAGCATGCGGATCGCCGACCGAGAACATCGCACCTGGCACCGCGACCGGGAAGAAGGCTGTCGCGCCTTTGCCCATACGCCAGTTGTCGAAATTGCCGCCCGTATAACTTGGCGGATTCGATGACACGCTGTCCACTTCTACAGGTGCTACGCCGATCAAACCAAAGTGCGGACGTACCGGAATTTCATATCCCTTCAGAACATCGTAGTTGGGAGTGATCGTGCGGTGATCGACGGGAACGCCCGGATAATCAATGATGGGATGCACCTTGCCCCATGGATCGGTTTGCGGCGTCCAGCGGTAGTTGTAAACGGCCTTCGCAAATGTCTGGTCACCGGTTGCATCAACCTCAAAGATGGTGACGACTTCGCGTGTCTTTGGTTCAGTGATGAGGTTTTTGTATTGAAAACCCCAATTGGCCGCCACATTGACGCCAAACGACTTGCCACGGTAATCAGGATTGGCGGATGGACGCTGCATCGTATCGATGATGCGCACTTCCAGTACATCGCCAGGTTCGGCGCCATTTATATAAAACGGGCCTGTGCAAACGTGTACGCCGATTCCTCCGCCCGCGCCCAGCGGGTGATCCATCGGGCCCACGCCGCGGCGATCGATCGCCTTGCTCTTGGCATCCCAGTGAAATATGCTCTCCGCGCCAGGATCGCCCTTGATCATTCGATCTGCATCGTCATTCGAATGATGCGTCACGGTTTCAATCGTCGCGTAATCACCGGAATCCAGCTTCAGGAGCGGCTTCATGACCTTACTGAAGTAGCCCCAATGGATGGTTTCATTATTGGCTGGAACATAATAATGGCTGAAATTCTCGCCCGCCTTTTTGGAAGGCAAGGGGCGATGCTTCACGCTGGCCGAGCCGGCCTTGTCGCTTGCCGATGTTCCACTGATACTTGAACTTAAACTATGGCGCGCTTCTGCAAACTCAGCTTGTAAATCCGCATCATTCAGATGTGAGAAGTGCTTGCATCCTGTACTGCAAATATGATCTGACATACGTCTCCTGTTTTTTTTAAAAACGCCACTTGAACGTGGCCTTGGTCAAATCATAGGAGTACGGAAATTTTGATTCTTGTCTGGAGGCGTACTATTTATTGTCAAATAGGTTGAGCGTGCATCCAACCCACTGCTTCACGTCTGTACACGGCAGACAACTCATAGGTATGGCAGGCCTTGGCGAGCATGGCGAAACTTCAGGCCCGCGCAGTAAACGACTTTATTTTTTATTTGTATTATGCAAACTCGATTAAGATTTAAGCAGACCAAACAGAAAGCAGCATTAAAAATCCATCGCACTCTAACTTCTACGACTTTATTGCAGCCTCAAAAATGACATCATCTGCAGACACCACGCGAACATCGAGCAATCTGAATCAAGACAGTAACGCTGATCTGATCGAACGCTTGAGCAAGCTTGAGTACGCGATCAGGCAGTCGATGACCGTCCGTGAAGATCAGGACGAGCCGGCCGAGCCCGAACACAAGGATGAGGCAGAGCGCTCTGGAATTTCAGTTGACAACGCGGTGACAAAAGGTGACCTCCTTAACGCGGTGCAGACTTTGGTCCGCTCGATGCAGAAGCGATCGCCGCACAATTAATTTTATTTTTTCTTCTACACTATGGAACACGAAATCAATTTGCCTGAGGTGGTTGCCGAAGTGACCGCGGCTTTCCTGCGTTATGAAGCTGCGCTGACGAGCAATGATGTCGCCGTGCTGGATGAATTGTTTTGGGATCATCCGTCCACGCTACGTTACGGCGTGGGCGAGAACCTTGTCGGTTACGAGGCGATACGCGCATTCCGTCTGGCGCGTCCATCCCAAGGACTGGAGCGTGACTTGATGCACACCGTCATTACCACTTACGGTCGCGACTACGCTACGGCGAATACCGAGTTCACACGTAAGGGCGAGGCGCGCACCGGTCGACAAAGCCATACCTGGCTGCGACTGCCGCAAGGCTGGCGCATCGTCGCAGCACATGTCTCGCTGATGGCCGCATAAGGGCGCAATGCGCGACACTGACTAAACTGCATTGCTCAAAAATGGTTACGCAAAAAACGTAACCATTTTTACTTGAGCCGGTTAGATCAAATCAAGTGCGCCGCCTGCGCGCTACCAATTCATCAAGTCCTGTTTCTCTTCGTGGCTCAAGCCGCGATAGACATCTATATTGGCAAACCACTCTTTGAACATTTTTCTGAAGTCGATGTAGAAGGAAACGATAGTCATGGTCATGATAGCCTCGAGATAAATTGTGCACACAGCACTGTGATGAACGAAATGAAGTTGCGGAGCCACACTCATCATCGGAAAACCACAGCCGCACAGCCCGCCGTGTCAGAGGGGTCTGGCCGAAGTTAGTTCAGCGCCGCGAAGCACTATTCGGCGCTATTTTTTTGACGATGATTCCGGGCGGAAAACGCATTCAATACGACTCAAATTCACACATGCAAGATAGTTAAAAGTCGGCCAGGCGCGATGTCACATTCACCGCAATATTCAGTGCGGTAGAGCTTGAGAAATCAGCCGAAAATCCGGCACGATGCTTCTGCAGAACAGACTGATGGAGCGCCGGTTTTTTGCATATCGGTACGTCATCGTTTAACATGGCGGCTCGCGACGGGCTTGAGTTTGCCTTCGCCTTCAATTTTCCAGCTGATACCAATGTAGATTTTCCCGAACCTTCCACCGTTATCTTTTACGGCATCAAGCTGAAGGTTCGCGCGCGTGCTGATTTGCACGCGCTCACACTTGGTTGGTTGCATTCGATTGCAGAGCATGCAACTTGAACTGTGCATCTCACGATATATGCCAGCCCTCACTGTATTAATCGCCTTCGCCTTCGTGCATGGCAGGCGATTGTTTTCTTACTGATATCCAGACTAAAAACATCATGGTTAAAATTCACCCGCTTCGACAAGAATGGTTTTCAAATATTCGAGGTGACCTGCTGGCGGGACTGGTGGTCGCCCTCGCACTGATCCCCGAGGCGCTAGCCTTTTCTGCAATCGCCGGCGTCGATCCCCAGGTTGGCCTCTACGCTGCATGCGTAATTGCAATTGTTTCTGCCATTGCCGGCGGACGGCCCGCCATGATTTCTGCTGCCACCGGGGCGATCGCCTTATTAGTGGTCAGTCTGGTCAAGGATCATGGCGTGCAATACTTGTTTGCAGCGGCCGTGCTGGCAGGAGCGCTGCAGATTGTTGCGGGCTACGCCAAGCTCGGCGCACTGATGCGTTTCGTTTCTCGCTCCGTGATTACCGGCTTCGTGAACGCACTCGCCATCCTGATTTTTCTTGCACAACTGCCGGAGCTGGATCATGCACCGGTCGCGGTGTTTGCGATGGTCGCTGGCGGCCTGGCCATCATTTATCTGTTGCCGCGTCTGACCAAGGCCGTACCTTCACCACTGGTATGCATCGTTGTTCTTACAGTGATTGCAGTCGTTATGGAATTGCCGGTACGTACGGTCGGTGACATGGGGGCTTTTCCCGACAGCTTGCCGAGCTTCGCGTTTCCCGGCGTGCCGCTTAATTTAGAAACCCTGCGCATCATCTTCCCCTACTCCATCGCCATCGCCATCGTCGGCTTGCTGGAATCATTGATGACGGCGGCGATTATCGATGATTTTACCGATACACCCAGTGACAAAAATCGCGAATGCCGTGGTCAGGGCATCGCCAATATCGTGGCCGGTTGCATGGGCGCGATGCCGGGTTGCGCGATGATAGGGCAATCCATCATCAACGTGAAATCGGGCGGACGCGGACGCTTATCGACCTTCGTCGCCGGTGCATTTTTATTGGTTTTTGTGGTGTTTCTCGGCCCGTGGGTCAAACAGATTCCGATGGCGGCACTGGTCGCGGTGATGATCATGGTGTCCATCAGTACGTTTAGCTGGCGCTCCGTCAAGAATCTGGTCGATCATCCGACCAGCTCATCGATCGTGATGCTGGCGACCGTGATCGTTGTAGTCGCCACGCACAATCTTGCGATCGGCGTCGGCACCGGCGTATTGTTAAGCGCCTTGTTTTTCGCCTCCAAGGTACGCAACGTATTGCAGGTCGAATCCACCTTGAATGCAGAAGAAAAAAGGCGCCATTACCTCGTGCGCGGGCAGGTATTTTTTGCCTCGTCGGAAGCACTGGTTTCCGAATTCGACTTCAAGGAAAGCAATCTCGCCTCGGTCCATCTCGACCTGTCGCATGCGCACTTTTGGGATATCACGGCGATTGAGACACTTGATCGCATCGTCCATAAATTCCGCCGCAATGGAATAGACGTCACCGTGTCGGGATTGAATCGGGCCAGCGCCACCATGGTCGAAAAATTTGCCACGCATGACAAGGCGGGCAGCACAGGAATAGCCTCTCTGGAACACTGAACCTGCAGTGGCGGCAACCCGATTTCCACACAAAGGTGACGCCGCTGGCGCGACCTGACAGTCTATAGATGCCGATATGCAAATGAGCAGCCTGCACTTTCAGTGCGCCACTGTCAGTACAGCGGCACCGTCAAACGTGCCCGCCCGCAATGCCTCGAGGGCCAGATTGGCGTCCTCCAAGGCGAACTGTACCGGCGTCGTCTGCAATGGACATTCCTCTGCGAGGCGCAAGAACGCCTCGCCATCTGCGCGCGTCAGATTGGCGACCGAGCGCACGCAACGCTCGCCCCACAGCAATGCATATGGAAAGCCGGGAATGTCACTCATGTGGATGCCGGCACAAACCACGCTGCCGCCTTTGCCAACCGTCGCCAGCGCTTGCGGAATCAATTCACCGGCCGGTGCAAACAGGATCGCGGCATCCAGCTGGATAGGCGGCATGGTATTCGATGCGCCGGCCCACACCGCACCGAGCGCGCGCGCAAACTGCTGCGAGCGCATATCGCCCTGGCGGCTGAATGCGTAGATGCGCCGCCCCTGGTGTTGCGCCAGTTGCGCAATGATGTGGGCGGCCGCGCCGAATCCGTACAACCCTATGTCTTTTGCATTGCCTGTCATCTGGTACGCACGATAGCCGATCAGGCCGGCACACAGTAGCGGTGCGACATGCATATCGTCGTAACGCGCCGGCAGATGAAAGCTGTAGCGAGCATCCGCCGTCATGTATTCGGCATAGCCGCCATCGCGGTCGTAGCCGGTGAACCGCGCGGCATCGCACAGGTTTTCCCGCCGTTCGCGACAATAGATGCAGGTGCCGCAACTGCCGCCCAGCCACGGCACGCCGACGCGGTCGCCGATGGCAAAACCCTCCACCAGTCGCCCCGCACGCGCCACGATACCGACCACTTCATGACCGGGAATCAGCGGCAGCCGGTGCGGCGGCAATTCGCCATCGACGATATGCAGATCGGTGCGACAGACGCCGCAGCTGCGCACCCTGATCAAAATTTCATGATCTGCAGGTATAGGTATCGGCACCCGCATCGGCGTCAGCGGCTGGCGTGGCTGCTGCAGAACCATGGCCAGCATAGTGTCGTCGTTCAAGCGCTCTTTTCGATTATTCATGCTCAGACCCGGCCTTCATGAGGAGTGGCTGCAAGCGGGGGAAATACGCTGCCTCGCGCAGCCAGTTATGCCTGGTGCGTGCGCAGGTTTTTACCGTATGCCGCGCCGCAGGCGGCGTCAAGAATGCGAGTGCGCACCGCAGAGAAAAGTGGCGCGTATATGTTCCACATCAATAAACCTGCATTCAGCAGTCGTTTTCGCCGCCGCTTACCGCCACCATACGAGGTGCACGTCGCGACAACATCAATGGTGAAATCCATGCAAGCCGACAAGAAGGGCTCACCCTGGAGCAAGAATGCACTGTGGCTGCTGATCCCGCTGCTACTAGTGCTGTTCCAGGTCATCTACACATGGAGCAATAGCCAGCAACTGGCTTACAGCGACTTCAAGCGTTTGCTGCAAGCGAACAAGCTCGGCGAGCTCGTGATATCCGAGAACATCATCAGCGGCGTGATGATGCTTGATGGCATAGAGCGCGTCCTGCCGCAGAAATCCATCGCCGCACTCAAGAACAAAGGCCAGCAGGAAGCCAGCTTTTTCACGGTGCGGGTAACCGATCCCGAACTGGTGCAGCAGCTGGAAAAAACCGGCGTGCCGTTCAGGGGCGTCGAACAGAGTTCATGGTTGTCGCTGGTTCTGGCGTGGGTCGTGCCGTTCCTGATTTTTCTGGTTGCCTGGAATTTTCTGGTCGGCAGAGCGGGCGGCATGTCGTCCGGCTGGGCGCTCGATATAGGTAAAAGCCGCGCCCGCGTTTATCAGGAAAACACCTCCGGCGTAACCTTCAACGACGTCGCCGGCATAGACGAAGCCAAGGATGAATTGATGGAAGTGGTGGAGTTCTTGAAGATGCCGGAGCGCTACCGGCGTCTGGGTGGCAAAATACCCAAAGGTGTGTTGATCGTCGGTGCGCCGGGTACCGGCAAGACGCTGCTGGCCAAGGCCGTGGCGGGCGAAGCGGGCGTGCCCTTCTTCTCCATCAGCGGTTCCGAATTCGTCGAAATGTTCGTCGGCGTCGGCGCAGCGCGGGTGCGCGATTTATTCAATCAGGCCGAACAAAAAGCGCCGTGCATCATCTTTATCGATGAACTGGATGCGCTCGGCAAGGCGCGCGGCGTCAGCATCATGCCGGGCAGTAACAGCGAACAGGAACAAACCCTGAATCAGTTACTGGTGGAAATGGATGGCTTCGATACCAAGAAAGGCGTCATCATCCTGGCCGCCACCAACCGCCCGGAAATCCTCGATCCCGCATTGCTGCGTCCGGGCCGTTTCGACCGCCAGATTGCGCTGGCACGCCCCGACCTCGAAGGGCGCAAGAAAATCCTGAACGTGCACATCAAGCATGTCGTTCTCGCACCGGAAATCGATATCACCACCATCGCCGCGCGCACCGCCGGTTTTGTCGGCGCCGATCTCGCCAATCTCGTCAATGAAGCCGCCTTGCTGGCAGCGCGCCGCAACAAGCAACAGGTGGAAATGAGCGACTTCGACGAAGCGATCGATCGCATCATAGGCGGCCTGGAGAAAAAAACGCGCGTCATGAGCAAGAGCGAAAAGGAAACCGTTGCCTATCACGAAGCCGGACATGCGCTGATCGCAGAGTTCCGCCCGCATGCCGATCACGTCGGCAAGATCTCCATCATTCCACGCGGGATTGCGGCACTCGGCTACACACAGCAACTCCCGACCGAAGATCGTTATCTGCTGAAAAAGTCGGAGCTGCTCGATCGGCTGGATGTTTTTCTCGGCGGCCGCGTGGCCGAAGAACTGGTTTTCAATGACATCTCGACCGGCGCCCAGAACGACCTGCAGCAGGCCACCGACATGGCGCGTCACATGGTGACGCAATACGGGATGAGCCAGACGCTGGGCCTGGTCACACTGGAAGAAATCGCCGCGCCCTATCTACATCCATTGACGCAGCAGTGGAAGAAGGCCTACAGCGAACACACGGCGCAGGTGATCGACACAGAAGTTTCCCGCTTGCTGGGCGCGTCCTATGCGCGTGTGCGTGCGACGCTGATGGCGCAGCGCCCGCTGCTGGATATACTCGCGCACACCCTGCTGGAAAAGGAAACCGTCGATCGCATCCTGCTGAATCAGTTGATCGCCGCGCATCGTCAGGATGACGCTGACGCCGCACCGCTACACGCATCCGGCTGCTAGACCTCGCACGCTGCCGCAGCGAACGCCGCGTCGGCATTTTTTGTATTTGCCGGACTTTCAATCCATGCACGCGGCACTGCCTATCTGCCGCGCGGTTTGCTGGTTGGCTGCATCGCCGATTGCTGCAGTGTCAGCGCGATGCGCCGCGCATCCTTCTCGTCTATCACGTTGGCAAACCCCAGCAACAATCCCTGCTGCGGCTTGGCATTGATATACCAGCGCGACAAGGGATGCATAGCCAGCCCTGCGCTGCGCGCCAGATCTGCCAGCAGCACATCGTCTTCATGCTGGCCCAGCTTGGCCAGCATGTGCAGACCACCCGGCTGCAAATCGATGCGTATGCGGTCGCCCAACACTTCCTGAAAGACCTGCTGCGTCACAGCACGGCGTTTGGCATACAGCAAACGCATTTTCTTCAAATGGCGCGAGAAATGACCTTCGGCGATAAAGTCGGCAACGCCGGCCTGAAACAGATACGGACTACCCGCGTTCAAGTTGTAGGCAACCGCCTGGAAGCGCGCCACCGCGCTGATCGGTGCCACCACATACGCCAGCCGCAAACCCGGAAACATCACCTTGCTGAACGTGCCGCTATAGATGACACGGTCATTGCGATCCAGACTTTTCAGCGCAGGCAGCGGCCGCCCCTGATAGCGGAATTCACTGTCGTAATCGTCCTCGATGATCCAGCTGCCGGCGCTGCTGGCCCATTCCAGCAAGGCCATCCTGCGCTCCAGCGACAGCGTCACGCCGAGCGGGCTTTGATGCGACGGCGTGACCATCGCGAACTTTGCATAAGGACTGAGGCGCTTGCCTTCTTCCACCATCAAGCCGTGCTCATCGACCGGCACGGGCACCACCTTGACGGCCGTATTCTGCAGAAACGGACGCGCCAGAATATAGCCGGGATCTTCAAACCAGAATTCGTCGCCGATGGTGGACAGGCTGCTCAAGGTTAGTTCCAGCGTGCCGCGCAAACCGGTCGTGATGAATACCTGTTCCGGCAGGCAAGTCACGCCACGCGACACACCCAGATAGGTTGCGATGCGCTCGCGCAAACGGTCGTAGCCGGCAGGATTGGGATACCCGAGGCGCGCCGGTTCGCTGCCGCGCAATCTGTGCGCGACGATGCGGTTCCACACCTTGCGCGGGAACGCATCGAGCGCCGGCAACCCCAGTTGCAGCGGCTTCGGCGCTTTGCCGTCGTGATCGAGGATGGCGGATACCGTTTGCCCCGGTGCCAGCGCAGGCGGCCGCACCACTGCCGGCTGCGGCAGGGTGGGCGACACGATGGTGCCGGCGGCGCCCCTGACCTGCAAATATCCTTCATCCGTCAGTATCCGATAGGCCATCTCCACCGTACCACGCGCCAGATTCAACTCGGTCGCGAGCGCACGTACCGCAGGCACACGGTCACCGGCATGCAGATGTCCTTGCTCGATTGCCGTCTTGAAACGTTGGCAAATCTGCAGATACATAGGCAGCTCCAGCGTCCTGTCGATCTGCAGATCGAGTTCTGACTCGGAGGGTTGTGCGCTAGTTACGCTATTCAGCGGTTTTTCCATGGACTAGTCCTTTTTGCATTTCTTGGCCCTTCTAACATGGCCATGATATTCGCATACTACACATCAAGGAAACGCCAGTTTATCTACCCGACTCATCAAACCGACTTACCCAAACAAGGAGCTTTACATGCAAACTCGCCTCGACTTCTACACCGCCGACCCAGCCATCATGAAAGTACTGATGGGCGTTGAAAACCAGCTCGCCAAAGGCAGCATCGACATCCTGACCAAAGAGCTGGTCCGCCTGCGTGCATCGCAAATCAACGGCTGCGCTTTCTGCCTCGACATGCATGTGACCGACGCGCTCAAAGCTGGCGAAACACAACGCCGTCTGGCGACCGTCTCTGCCTGGCGCGAAACACCGTTCTTCAGCGACCGCGAACGCGCCGCACTGGAATGGACAGAAGCGCTGACACTGGTTTCGCACAATCATGTGCCGGACGCAGTTTGGGAAGCAGTACGCCCGCACTTCACCGATGCAGAACTGATGGAACTGACTGCATTGATCACATCGATCAACAGCTGGAATCGTTTTGCGATTGCATTCCGCAAAATGCCGGCCTAAGTTTCATTGTCACGCCAGTATCGTTCCAACCTCACGCACATCCCTCGCCATGATCGAGCACCTCGATCGGGCACACTGAAAGGCTTATATGAAAATTCTTGTCATCGGCGGCAGCGGCCTGATCGGCACCAAAGTCGTGACCAATCTTCGTCAGCTCGGCTACGAAGTCCTGGTCGGCTCGCCCAGCACCGGCATCAACAGCATGACCGGCGAGGGATTGGCCGATGCGATGAAAGGCACGCAAGTCGTCATCGATCTGAGCAACTCGCCCTCCTTCGAAGACCAGGCCGTGCTCGACTTCTTTGAAACCTCAGGTCGCAACATACTGGCGGCGGAACAAGCAGCCGGCATTAAGCATCACATCGCGCTGTCCGTAGTCGGCACCGAACGCATGCTGGAAAGCGGCTACTTCCGCGCCAAGATGGCACAAGAGAATTTGATCAAGGCCGCGAAAGTTCCGTACACCATTGTGCGTTCTACGCAGTTCTTTGAATTCCTCGGCGGCATCGCACAATACGGCACGGTTGGTAGCGAGATCCGCTTGTCACCGGCCCACGTACAACCGATTTCATCGGATGACATTGCCGCCATCGTGTCAGATACCGCACTGGCAGAACCAATCAACGGCACCTTCGACGCCGCCGGTCCGGAAAAAGTCGGCCTCGCAGAATTGATGAAACGTTACCTGACTGCGCTCCGCGATCAACGCGTGGTCGTCACCGATGCGGGCGCAGCGTATTACGGCGCGCAACTCAACGATCAATCGTTGACGCCGACTGGTGAAGCACGTGTCGCGACCACCACGTTTGCCGCCTGGCTCAGCAAGTCGCAAGCAGCCTGATCTGCTTCAGGTGCCGCGCAAGGTGTAATGCAGTTGGCGATGCACCTGCCGCGACAAGCGCGCCCCTCTTTGCCGCGATAGTGCGGCAGACAGGGCTCACATTCTTTTGGAGAAACCCATGAAGTCTCTGGTGGATATCAGCCACATCGAACACAGCACCGATGATCTGGAAGCGTCGTTTCCAATCATGAAGGAGTTGCGTCCGCATCTAAAAGATCGCGCAAGCTACGTCGTGCAAATCGCGCATCAGCGCACGCAAGGCTATCGTCTTTTAGCGGCATGGAGCGACGGTGCGATCGTCGGATTGGCCGGCTATCGCTTGATGGATAATATGTTGTACGGCCGTTTCGTTTACGTCGATGATCTGGTGGTGACTGCAAGCCTGCACCGTTCAGGACTCGGCGAACGTCTGCTGAATGCAGTGCGACAACAGGCCATCGCCTTGCAGTGCGAACACTTTGTACTGGATACCGGTTTGCATATGCCACTGGCGCAGCGCTTTTACTTCCGACAAGGCCTGCTTGCAAAAGGCATGCATTTCGTCCAACCGCTTGCAGCAACAGCAACACAGGAAACAACCACATGACGCGCATATTGTTATTGAACAGCGGCCCGCACAGCGATGCCAGTCATGGCTACCGGCTCGCGATGGATGCGATTGCCGCATCCGGCCTGAGCAACGTGCAGATCACCGAGCGCGATCTGGTGCAGTCGCCTATCCCGCCGATCGGACGTGACTACGCGCTCGCCATCACCTCGCACACGCCGCACGAAGCACAAGAATTCGCCTGGTCAGAACGGCTGATCGCCGAGCTGGAGCAGCATGACCTGCTGTTCATCGTCACACCGATGCACAACTTCACGGTACCTGCCGCACTCAAGTTGTGGATCGATCATGTGATCCGCATCAATCGCAGCTTCCACTCCACGCCGCAAGGCAAGGTGGGCTTGATGAAAGACAGGCCCACCTTTGTACTGGTCAGCTCGGGTGGCTTTCATGTCGGCGAACGCGCCAGGCAGGCCGACTTCCTGACACCGTATTTGAAATATGCGCTGGCATCGATAGGCATCAGCGACGTACATTTTTTCCCGCTGCAAGGCTTGGTGTTCGGTCCGGAAGCTGTCGCGCTGGCAGTCGAGGAAGCCCGTCAGCAGTTGTCTGAAAAATTGTCACTGGCAGTAGCATCACCGCAGACTGCAGACAATTAATCAGGACGCACATCACGACGCGACGTGGACCCTGATGTAAGTAAGTACAAACTCAATACAAACTTTTAATGCGGGCAGTGAGCGTGCGGGGACGCTGAGAAGCGGGATAGGCAGGATAAACAGGGGGGGAAAGGATGGACGCTTCGCCCTACTTCTTCGCCTTGACCTTGGTGTGGTGGGCCTTGACCATTTCGGCCGCCTCTACCAACAGATACAAACCGCCGAATACCCATAGCGGCAAGATCAGGCAGAAAAGTGCATACAGTAAGACGTCCATCATTACCTCGCTGGGGATTGCCGGGCATCGTGCTTGATGGCCGGTACAGAACCGTGCTGGGAAAACAGAATCTACACGCTTAAATGTACGCATGCCGGCGGCAGGTTTCAAGCCCTAGTCGAAAAATAGCCTTGCGCTTAGGCAAAAGCGCCACAGAATTCATCAGCGGCACAGCGGAATACAGCTGACTGCCGCCAGCTACCGTTGCAACAGGCAAAAAAAGAGAGGACGAAAATTTCGTCCTCTCTTTACTACTATTTCTTGCTACTGCTATTTGCTACTACCAGCCGATCGCCTTAGGCAGCCAGGTCGCAATCTTCGGGAAGAAAAACACCAGTACCAGTGTCAGGCCCTGCATTGCGATGAAAGGCAAAACACCTTTGTAAATATCCCTGGTAGTAATCTCCGGCGGCGCGACTCCCTTCAGATAAAACAGTGCCCAGCCAAAAGGCGGCGTCAGGAAGGATGACTGCAGATTGATCGTGATCAACATCGCCAGCCATACCGGATCGACACCGTGCGCCAGCATCACCGGCAAGAACAACGGCACTGCGATGTAACTGATCTCGATCCATTCGACAAAGAAGCCCAGCACAAAGATCAGCAGCAGCATGAACCAGACCGCTGTGTTCACACCACCCGGCAGCGTGGCAAACAGGTCGGTGATCAGATCCTCACCGTGCAAACCACGGAACGACAATGCAAATACCTGTGCGCACATCAGGATGAACATCATCATCGCGGTGATCTTGGTCGTATCCCGCACGACATTGCGCAATACACCCCACGTGAAGCGCCGAGAAACGACAGTCACGATAATCGAACCCAGCGCACCCATCGAGGCCGCTTCGGTCGGCGCGGCAATGCCGCCGACGATAGAGCCCAGCACGGAAACCACCAGCAGCACAGGCGGCACCACCACCTTGATGAAACGTATCCACAATTGCTTGCGAGTCACGCTGTCACGCTCTTCCTGCGAGATCGGCGGCATCATGTCGGGCTTCAACCAGCCCATGAACAGGATGTAGGTAATGTAAACCAGCGCCAGCAACAAACCCGGACCGACCGCAGCAGCGAACAGCGTACCGACTGACATCTGCATGATGTCCGACAGCAGAATCAGGATCAGACTCGGCGGAATGATTTGCCCCAGCGTACCGGAAGCGCAGATCACGCCGCAGGCCATGCTCTTGTCGTAACCACGCTTGATCAGTGTCGGCAGCGTCAGCAAGCCGAGCGTGATCACCGTCGCGCCGACGATGCCGGTCATGGCCCCCATCAGAATACCGAACAGAACAATTCCGACTGCCATGCCGCCACGCAAGCGGCCGGCAAGATGGCCCATCACGTCCAGCAGATCATCTGCCAGCCGCGACTTTTCCAGCATCACGCCCATGAAGATAAACAGCGGGATCGCCAGCCACTGGTAGCCGGTAGCCACGCCGAACAATCGTGCCGGCAGCAGATTGAACAAGCCGGGACCAAAGCCTATGGCGCCGAATACAAAACCGACTGTCGCCAGCGTGATCGCAACCGGCACGCCTATCATCAGCAGCAGGAAGAATCCCACCAGCATCATGATGGCGAGAATTTCAAATTCAGGCATGGGAAGCCCCTTCCTTTTCCTGATGCTGTGCAATCAGCTTGAGCAGCGCACCTATCGATTGCAGCAACAGCAAGCCGTAACCAATCGGCAGCATGGACTTGATCGCCCAGCGGAAAGGCAAGCCACCAGGATCGGACGATATCTCGCCGATGGAATACGATTGCTGCACATAGTTGATCGACAGCCAGATGATCACGCAGCAGATACCGATCTGCAGTCCCAGCGACAGCAGGTCGACCAGAAATTTAGTCCGCACCGAATAATTCGCGTAAAACAAATCCACGCGCACGTTATCGTCCTTCAGCAGCGCATAGCTCATGCCGAACAGGATGAGTGCACCCATCAGATGCCACTCCATTTCCTGCGACCAGACCGCGCCGAAGCTAATTGTGTAACGCAGTATTACGTTGACAGTCATCAGTACGATGATCAGCAGAGCCAGCCATGAGGTGGCTCTGCCTATCGCGTCAATGACCGCCTCGATCGACCTTACGGTCGACCAGATGGCCTTGTTAGTCATGAAAACTCCGTTATTTCTGAACCTTGTTGTGATACGCGGTTTCGCTGTACTTCGACCACGCGTCGTACTTGGTTTTGTAAGCCATGTACGAATCGTTCACCTTCTTGGTCAGCGGATCCTTGGCAACAGCTTCGGCGAGTACTTTCTTGGTTTCCGAACGCAAGGCTTCGATCACGCTATCCGGCAACGGACGTGCGATGACACCCTGCTTGTTGACCAGATCGTCCATCGCTTCGGCATTGTTGCGCTGGCACCATGCTTCGCTGATGACGTTGCAGGCAGCTGCTGCGTTAGTCACGATGGCTTGCAGGTCTTTCGGCAATTTGTCCCATGCGGCCTTGTTGATCAACAACTCGGACACCGTCGACGATTCGTGCCAGCCGGTGGTGTAGTAATACTTGGCAGCTTTTTGCAAACCGAGTTTGCGATCCTGGAAAGGACCGACGAATTCTGCAGCGTCGATCACACCGCGTTCCAGTGCCGGGAAGATTTCACCGCCTGGCAGCAATTTGACGTCAACACCCAGCTTGGCGTAAACCTTGCCGGCGAGGCCAGGGATACGCATTTTCAAACCCTTCAAGTCGGCAACCGTTTTGATTTCCTTTTTGAACCAGCCGGTCATTTGCACACCGGTATTACCGCAAGGCATGGCGACCATACCGAAAGGTGCATACACTTCGTTCCACAGCGCCAGACCACCGCCGTCATACAGCCAGCCGTTGATACCCTGGAAGTTCAAACCGAAAGGCACTGCCGTAAAGTACTGCGCAGCGAAGGTCTTGCCGGTCCAGAAATAACTGTTCGCATGATTCATCTCGACGGTGCCAGAACGCACTGCATCGAAGCCTTCCAGCGCCGGGATCAACTCACCCGCACCATAGACCTGAATCTTCAAGCGACCTTCAGACATTTCGGTGATGCGCTTGGCCAGATCGGTCGCGCTGCCCGGACCTTCCATATAGAAAGGCGAGCCTTTTGGATATGCACTGGTCATTTTCCAGTTAAATGTGGCGCCTTGCGCCTTGGCCACCATTGGAAAGGCAAGGCTGGCACCTGCCACACCTGCTGCGATACCACTGGATACGAATTTACGTCGGCTGTTTTGCATGGTCGAACTCCCAAAAAAGTTGCACAGAATGAAATCTCACTGAAGTGTCATACCTTTTACATGGTGCATTAATTGTGCCATGTCAGTTTTTGAGAGAAATCACCGAAATTGCGCGCTTTTGATGATAGAAATTCGTGAGATGCACACAAAGAGTGCTTTTCTCCATGTTTTGCACAAACAACACTCACAGGTAAAATGAGTGCATCAGCGGGAGGAAGTTAAGAGATATGCAACAAAACGGCGCGTTTCACGGTTACCGCGAGCGCGCCATGACACTGATGGCAAAACAGATAAAAATAGACAAAGACGACAAGGAGCGACGGCGATGGATACCGGTCGATAAGCGCGCTCACAAATGACAACCTGCAAGTTGCCCATTACGTGTAACAGGCCGCGCATTACAAGCTACAAGCCGCCCATAAAGCGCAAGGTGTTGCGGGTGTATTCCTCGACATAATCCAGTAGCAAGTCCGATGAATGCCTGGCGTGCGCCTCATCATTGGCGGCTATCGCTCTGGCAATATTGACGTGCAGACTGGCTACCCGCGCCAGATCGCCG
>CAYOQL010000019.1:0-39464 GCA_964406085.1 uncultured Herminiimonas sp. | reverse complement strand
TGGCGCGGCTGATGTCCGGCCAGTTTTATGCTGCGGCGAAAAACGTCGGCAAGACAGTATTACCGGCCCCTGTGCGCGAACTGGCAAAACGCTTTGAAGAACATGCAAAAGGCATGATCGTGCCGGCCACGATGTTTGAAGAATTCGGCTTCAATTACATTGGTCCTATCGACGGTCACGATCTGGATTCCCTGATCCCGACCTTGCAGAATCTGAAGCATTTGAAAGGTCCGCAATTCCTGCACGTTGTGACGAAAAAAGGCCAGGGCTACAAATTGGCAGAAGCCGATCCGGTGCTGTATCACGGCCCGGGCAAATTCGATCCTGCCGAAGGCATCATACCGACCGTCGCCAAGAAAGTGACCTACACGAGTGTCTTCGGTGACTGGCTGTGCGATATGGCTGCAGCCGATAAACGCTTGATCGGGATTACACCGGCGATGCGTGAAGGCTCAGGCATGGTTGAATTCGACCGTCGCTTCCCGGATCGCTATTTCGACGTGGGTATTGCCGAGCAGCATGCGGTGACGTTTGCCGCCGGCATGGCGTGCGAGGGTTTGAAGCCGGTTGTTGCGATTTATTCGACCTTCCTGCAGCGCGGCTACGATCAATTGATCCACGACGTTGCGCTGCAGAATCTGGACGTGACTTTCGCGCTGGACCGTGCCGGGCTGGTCGGCGCTGATGGCGCGACCCATGCCGGTAACTACGATATTGCCTATTTGCGCTGTATTCCTAATATGGTTGTCATGGCGGCGTCGGACGAAAATGAGTGCCGTCAGATGCTCTCGACCGGTTTCCAATACAATGGTCCTGCTGCGGTGCGTTATCCGCGCGGCGGCGGCATAGGCGCCAAGGTGGATACCACGCTGGAAACGATACCGCTCGGCACCGGTGAAGTCCGCCGTGAAGGCACGAGCATCGCGATCCTTGCCTTTGGCACGATGGTGGCGCCTAGTTTACAGGCAGCCGATGAATTGGATGCCACCGTGGCGAATATGCGTTTCGTCAAGCCGCTGGATGTCGAATTGCTCAAACGCTTGGCTGCCACGCATGATGCACTAGTGACGGTGGAAGAGGGTTCTATCATGGGCGGTGCGGGAGCGGCAGTGGCAGAGGCAATGGCAGCAGAAGGTATCGTCAAGCCGCTATTGAATCTGGGTTTGCCCGACCAATTTATCGATCATGGCGATGTCGGTCAGTTGCTGGCTTCGTGCGGTTTGGATGCCAAGGGCATAGCGGCATCGATCAATTTGCGTTTTGGCAAAGGCCAGCCGCGGCTGGTCGTGAACAACAAGAAATAAGCAACACGTAACAAGAAATTAGCAATTAGCTACCGTGCGGCGCTGCAACTGCGTCGCCTACTTTAAGGTTCTGTGATGAATACTCGCGATCTCGGCATGAGCGCTATCCCCGATGTACAAAGCACGCCGGATACTCGGCATATTGCGATTCAACGCGTCGGCGTCAAAGGCGTGCGCTATCCGATCACGATCAAAACGTCGTCGGGTGTGCAACCTTCTGTTGGTACATGGAATATGTATGTGCAATTGGCAGAAGAGCAAAAAGGCACGCATATGTCGCGCTTTATCGCGCTGCTCGAAGACAATACCCAGCCTTTCGACGTGCCCGTCTTTACCGAATTGATGCATAAAATGCTGGTCTTGCTTGATGCAGAGGCAGGCCGGATTGAAGTGTCGTTCCCGTATTTTATCAACAAGACCGCACCAGTCTCCGGCGTACAAAGCTTGATGGATTATGAAGTGGGTCTGACTGGCGAAATCAAGAATGGCGCACTGGAAATCACCCTGAAGGTATTGGTGCCTGTGACCAGTCTGTGCCCATGCTCGAAAAAGATTTCTGCTTACGGCGCGCACAATCAGCGTTCCCACATAACCGTACATGCGGTGTTGAATGGTGACCTGGTGGTGGAAGATTTGATTGCCAAGATTGAAGAGCAGGCATCGTGCGAACTATATGGTTTGCTGAAGCGTCCTGATGAAAAGTACGTGACTGAGCGTGCTTACGACAATCCGAAATTTGTCGAAGATCTGGTACGCGATGTTGCAGTGATGTTGAACAATGAAGAACGTGTTTTGGCTTATACGCTGGAAGCGGAAAATTTTGAGTCGATTCATAATCACTCGGCTTATGCGTTGATTGAAGGCGATAAACGAGTGAAATAATTTTTTCTTCACTTGATAAAAAGCCGTTCAGTGTGTTGCACTGAACGGCTTTTTTTTCGTATGGAGATTGTTTGCCCGGCTTTTCTCCGTCATTGAGCTACCCCCGACAAGTAACGACGAAGAAACGTCAGCGTCAATTACCGCATAACGAACCAAACCAATAAAAATCAAATATCTCGAACTCTTTCCTTCTCCCACAAAACATCCCCGGCACCCGCATACCGATTCAACACCCGCGATAAAACAAACAGCAAATCCGACAGTCGATTCATGTACTGACGCGGATTGTCATTCATCTTTTCCGCCTTGCCCAGACTGACAATCGTCCGTTCTGCTCGGCGGCATACGGTGCGGCATACATGTGCCTGCGCGGCTGCGCGTGAGCCGGCTGGCAGGATGAATTCCTGCAGCGACGGCAGGTCGGCATTGTATTTCGCCAGCAAGGCGTCCAGACGAGCGACTTGTGCGTCGTGAATCAGTGTATAGCCCGGGATGCACAACTCGCCGCCCATATCGAACAGATCGTGCTGGATGGAAATCAGTTCTTCGCGCAAGGCTGGCGGCATGTCTTCGCACAGTAGCAGACCGAGATGCGAATTCAATTCGTCGACATCGCCCATCGCATGTACGCGTAGCGCATCCTTGTCTACGCGGCTGCCGTCGCCCAGGCCTGTGGTGCCATTATCGCCGGTGCGTGTGGCGATTTTTGAAAGTCGATTGCCCATGAGAATAGTGACCGGTTGGAAGTGGAGTGAAGTAGCGAGGATACGGCAAAACGATCTAGTCGTCGCGACCCGGTGAACCCGGTAAAATCATTGCTTCGCAACCGACGATTGATAGACTCAATGGCAATTAGACTCCCACCTGTACATGCGCTTTCCGCTTTTGAGGCGGCGGCGCGCCACGGTTCGTTTGCGCTGGCAGCGGAAGAGTTGTGCATTACACCTTCCGCCTTTTCGCACCGGATTCGCCTGCTCGAGGATTTTGTGGGCGAGCGCCTGTTTTTGCGTGACGGCCGCAGCGTCAGCCTGACCGACTTCGGTCGACGTTACCTGGATGTGGTGCGCGGTGCGTTGAGTTCGCTGGCGGACTTCCCTTTGCCACATCGCCATGCGACAGGACAGTTAAAGGTCAAGGTGACGGTGCCGCCCACTTTTGCGCGTTACCTGTTTTTGCCGAATCTGCATGAGTTCATGAGCTTGCATCCGGATATCACGATCGAAACCTATCTATCGGTGCCCTTGTACGACATGAGTCTGTCGGAAACCGATATCGAAGTGCGTTTCGGTGCCGGCAAATATCCGGATATCGTTACCGAAAAATTGTTCAGGGAGCCTGTATTTCCGGTCGCCAGTCCCGCCTATCTCGAGCAGATAGGCAAATTGAATGTGCCTGCCGATTTACAAAAAGCGCAATTGTTGCGCTCTGCGCTGGAGCCGTGGCAGCCGTGGTTTGAAATGGCAGGGCTGGATTGGCCGGAGCCGTCAACCGGCCTGCGTGTCGATGATCTGGGCTTGCTGCTGGAAGCGGTAAAACATGGTTACGGGGTGGCATTGACGCGTCAGCATTTTGCCGCAGACATGATCGCCAGCGGCGAGATTGTTCCTTTGTTCGATCTGCAATTGACGACGCCACAACATGCTTATTACCTGGTGTACGACCGTCATGTCCGCGAGCGGCCTGAAGTCGCGTTGATGCTGGACTGGATGATGGAGCGCTTCAGTACGCAGAGACTCAGCCTTTAAACTCGCCACATTCTGTTCAGAAGCGTATAAATGACATTGTTTTGATGGCAGTTATACGCTTTTTGCACATCAGTTGAATATTTTTCACTGGCAAGAAGAAAGCTTTCAGTTTGCCAACTGCCGGTAATCGCTACACTGTGCTTGAGCGATACAAGTGTTATTTGATTGTGTAATGGACGCAGGATAGATAATGAATACGACTTTGGCAGCCCCCGCTTTGACGGCTGGTTTTACCGTCGCGCATCAGCGTGCGGTAGTAGATGCCTTGCGTGCGGTGTTACCCGAACATTGCGTGCTCTTCAACGAAGAAGACACGCGCCCGTATGAATGCGACGGACTGGCTGCATATGCGCAACTGCCCATGGTGGTGGTGTTGCCCGATACGGAAGCGCAGGTGATCGCGATTCTCAAGATATGCCATGCATTGAAAGTGCAAATCGTGCCGCGTGGCGCAGGTACCGGTTTGTCCGGCGGCGCACTGCCGATTGCCGATGGCATCGTGTTGTCGACCGCCAGGATGAACAAGATCGTCAAGGTCGATGCATATGCACGTACTGCGATCGTGCAGCCAGGCGTACGCAATCTGGCGATTTCCGAAGCTGTCGCACCTCTCGGTTTGTATTACGCGCCCGATCCCTCTTCGCAAATCGCCTGCACCATAGGCGGCAACGTTGCCGAGAATTCCGGCGGCGTACATTGTCTTAAATATGGCTTGACCGTACACAATGTAATGCGCGTGCGCGTCGCCACCATAGAGGGCGATGTGATTGAATTGGGCGGTGCGGCACTTGATGCACCCGGCCTGGATCTGCTGTCGGTCTTTGTTGGTTCGGAAGGCATGCTCGGCATGGTGACCGAAGTGACAGTCAAACTGATACCAAAGCCAAAACTGGCTCGCGTGATTCTGGCTTCCTTCGATGATGTGGTCAAAGGCGGCAATGCGGTGGCGAGTGTGATTGCTGCCGGCATCATTCCGGCCGGCCTGGAGATGATGGACAAGACATCCACGCGCATGGTCGAACCCTTTGTCAAGGCTGGCTATGACATGGATGCAGAAGCGATTTTGCTGTGCGAATCAGACGGTATTCCGGAAGAAGTCGAAGAAGAAATCGCGCGCATGACCGAGGTGTTGAAACACTCGGGTGCGACTGCAATTGCCGTGTCGCGCGACGAGGCCGAGCGCTTGCGCTTCTGGTCCGGTCGCAAGAATGCCTTCCCCGCAGCCGGTCGCATTTCCCCCGATTATTACTGCATTGACGGCACCATTCCACGTCGCAGCCTGGCCGATGTGTTGACCGGCATTGCGCAGATGGAAATCAAATACGGCTTGCGCTGCGCCAATGTATTTCACGCCGGCGATGGCAATCTGCATCCCCTGATTTTGTTCGATGCCAATACCGAAGGTGAATTTCATCGTGCCGAATTATTCGGCGCCGAGATCCTGGAAATGTGTGTCGCCGTCGGCGGCACCATCACCGGCGAACACGGGGTCGGCATGGAAAAAATCAATCAGATGTGTGTACAGTTTTCGCGTGCGGAAATGGATGCCTTCCTCAGCGTCAAACGTGCCTTCGATCCCGTCTCGCTGCTTAATCCGAACAAGGTGATTCCTACGCTACAGCGCTGTGCCGAGTACGGCAAGATGCACGTCAAGCGCGGCATGCTGAAGTTTCCCGATCTGCCGCGCTTTTAATCTTTCAGGTCACGCATGGAACAAGTAATCGAACAGTTTAAAGAACGCATACTCGCAGCCGGCCGCGACAAGCAGCCGCTATGTTTGCGTGGTGGCGGCAGCAAGGATTGGTATGGACAAGTGCCAATTGGTGAGGTGCTGGATACGCGCGCCTATCAGGGCATCGTTGCCTACGATCCGACCGAGCTGGTCATCACCGTCCGCGCCGGTACCCGTTTGGCGGAAGTAGAGCAAGTATTGGCCGAACAAAATCAGACCTTTGCATTTGAGCCTCCGCATTTTGGTCCTGACGCAACGGTTGGCGGCATGGTCGCTTGTGGCTTGTCCGGACCACGTCGTGTGGCTGTCGGTGCGGTACGCGATTTCGTACTGGGCGCCGTGCTGATGGATAGCAAGGGCGAAGTCTTGCACTTCGGTGGGCAGGTGATGAAGAACGTGGCCGGTTACGATGTATCGCGCCTGCTGACAGGTTCGCTCGGCACTCTCGGTTTGTTGCTGGAAGTATCGCTGAAGGTGCTGCCCAAACCGTATGCAGAAACCAGTCTGCGCTTGCAGATGACGGAAGACGAAGCGATACGCAGGCTGAATCAATGGGGCGGCCAGCCTTTGCCGATTTCTGCCAGCGCCTGGTGCGATGGCGCATTGGTTTTGCGGTTGTCCGGTGCCAAAGCGGCGATTACAGCAGCGCAACAAGCCATAGGCGGAGAAGAAATTTCGGGTGATGATTTCTGGCTCGCGATGCGTGAGCAGAGCAATCAATTCTTTACGCAGTCATCGACCTTGTGGCGTTTGTCCGTGCCCTCGACTGCGCCGCCGCTGGGCTTGGGCGAACAACTGATTGAATGGGGCGGCGCACAACGCTGGTTGCGTTCTGATGCTCCGGCTGCAGCGATTCGTGCGGCTTCGGTCGAGGCGGGGGGGCATGCGACTTTGTTCCGCGGTGGCGATAAAAGGGTTGGCGTATTCCAGCCGCTGGCACCGGCCGTCGGCAAGATTCATCAAAACATGAAGCATGCATTTGATCCAGATGACATCTTCAATCCGGGACGCATGTATGCGCAGTACCAGACATCCTGAACAAGCGTCATTTTTGTCAGACCTGACGCGTGCAATGTCCACTGACTTTGCATCGCGAATGGTGTGCTCATGCAGTAAAGATTTCCAGAGAATTCCATGCAAACCAATTTAGCCGACTTCATCAAAGACACACGCGAAGGCCAGGAGGCTGATGCGATCTTGCGCAGTTGTGTCCATTGCGGATTTTGTACGGCGACCTGCCCGACCTACCAATTGCTCGGCGACGAACTGGATGGCCCGCGCGGACGTATATATTTGATCAAGCAGGTATTGGAAGGCAAGACCCCGACGGTGAAAACGCAATCGCATCTGGATCGCTGCCTGACTTGCCGTAATTGCGAAACGACTTGTCCATCCGGCGTGCAATATGGGCGTCTGATCGATATCGGTCGCAAGGTGGTGGCGGATCGCGTGCCGTATTCGTTTGCAACTCAACTCAAGCGCACGGTATTGAAAGAAGTACTGCCGCGCAAATGGTTGTTTACACCGGCCATGAAAGCCGGTCAGATGGTGCGTCCTTTGTTGCCGAAGTCCTTGCAAAACAAGGTCCCGCGCAAGGAAGATGCGGGCATCTGGCCGACGCATGAACATGCGCGCAAGATGCTGTTGCTTGATGGCTGCGTACAACCTGCAATGTCGCCGAATATCAATGCTGCTACCGCGCGCGTATTCGATGCCTTGGGGGTGCAACTGGTGGTTGCTCCCAAGGCTGGTTGCTGTGGTGCAATCCGCCATCATCTGAACGATCATGAAGGTGCGCTGAACGATATGCGTCGCAATATCGATGCATGGTGGCCAATGGTGCAAGCCGGTGCAGAAGCGATCGTGATGACAGCATCCGGTTGCGGTGCAACGGTCAAGGACTATGGACATCTGCTCGCGCACGATGCGGCTTACGCCGAAAAGGCTTTAAAAATTTCTGCGCTGACGAAAGATCTGAGCGAAATCTTGCCGGCATTCGAAGAAGAATTGCAAAGCAAGTTAAAGGGGAAAATCAGCAAGCGCGTTGCCTATCATCCGCCATGCACATTACAACATGGTCAGCAAATACGCGGCAAGGTAGAAGGCGTGTTGCGTGCAGTCGGCGTCGACGTGCAACTGTGTGCAGATAGCCATTTGTGCTGCGGTTCAGCCGGGACCTATTCGGTATTGCAACCAGAGTTGTCGTACCAGTTGCGTGACAAGAAAGTCGCGAATCTGGAAGCGACAAAACCCGACATGATAGTTTCCGCCAACATCGGCTGTTTGACGCATATACTGTCGGGCACAGACATGCCAGTCCAACACTGGATAGAGTTGATAGACAAGGCTTTGAGTACTGAACATTGATCGAGTGGCAGATAAGCATGGAATAAAAAAACGCCGGCAATGTCGGCGTTTTTTTATTCCAGATTCAATATATTGAAAATTTATTCAGCCAGCAATTTATTGATATCGGCGAGCAGGCTTTGCGGACTGGTTTGTGGAGCATAGCGTTTGTAAATCGTGCCGTCCTTTCTGACCAGGAATTTGGTGAAATTCCATTTGATCATTTCGCTACCGAGCAGGCCGGGCGCTGCACGTTTCAAATATTTGAACAGTGGATCGGCATGTTCGCCATTCACATCTATCTTTGCGAATAGCGGGAAGGTCACGCCGTAATTTCTTTCGCAAAATTCACCTATTTCTTCTTCGTTGCCTGGCTCTTGATTGCCGAATTGATCGCAGGGGAATCCCAGTACTTCCAGGCTCTTGCTATTCAGCTCTTTGTAGATATCTTCCAATCCCTTGTACTGCGAAGTGAACGCGCATTGGCTGGCTGTATTGACGATCAATAAGACCTTGCCGCGATACTGTGCAAAATCGATAGCTGCGCCGGTCAGGCTGGTCGCCTGGAAGCCGTAGATGTTGTTTGCATTTATTGCGGCACTCATCTTTACACGATGCCCAGATGTTCGGTGCCCTTGCTTAGATCGCGTGCCTTGGCATCCTTGCCGTGCAATTTGATCGACAGCCGCAAATCATTGACTGAATCGGCGTTGCGCAATGCATCTTCGTAGGTGATTTTCCCACCTTCATATAAATCGAAGAGTGCCTGATCGAAAGTCTGCATGCCCAGTTCGCGCGACTTCTTCATGATTTCCTTGATTTCATGGACATCGCCCTTGAAGATCAAATCGGAAATCAACGGCGAGTTCAGCATGATCTCGACCGCCACGCAGCGGCCCTTGGTGTCTTTCAATGGAATCAGGCGTTGCGAAATCATCGCTTTCAGATTCAATGAAAGATCCATCAGCAATTGCTGGCGACGTTCTTCCGGGAAGAAGTTGACGATGCGGTCCAGTGCCTGATTGGAGCTGTTGGCATGCATGGTGGCCAGGCATAAATGACCAGTTTCCGCGAAGGCGATTGCGTAATCCATGGTTTCGCGATCGCGGATCTCGCCGATAAAGATAACGTCAGGTGCCTGCCGCAAAGTGTTTTTCAGCGCGATGCCCCAACCATCAGTATCGATGCCAATCTCGCGTTGCGTGATCACGCAGTTCTTGTGTGGGTGCACATACTCGACCGGATCTTCAATTGTGATGATGTGGCCGTAGCTGTTTTCATTGCGATAGCCGAGCATTGCAGCCAGCGTGGTCGACTTGCCTGATCCTGTCGCACCGACCATGATGACCAGTCCGCGCTTGGTCATGACAATATCCTTCAAGGTGTCCGGCACCTTCAGGTCTTCAATTTTTGGAATCGCAGTGGTAATGGTACGCAGCACCATGCCGACCTTGCCTTGCTGCACGAAGGCAGACACGCGGAAGCGGCCTATGCCGCCGGGGCTGATCGCGAAGTTAGCTTCCTTCGATGCTTCAAACTCCGCCGCCTGCTTGTCGCTCATGATTGCACGCGCCAGCTCGACAGTATGCGTGGCATTCAAGGGCTGATTCGATACCTGTGTCATCTTGCCGTCGATCTTGAACGCAGGCGGGAAATCCGCCGTGATGAAAAGATCGGAGCCGTTTTTGCTGAGCATCAGGCGCAGCAAGTCATACATGAATTTGGTAGCCTGATCGCGTTCCATGATCTTCCTTGGTTCAAGAATTCAGCAGCGTGGTTATGGTGGACAAGCGCACGCCGAATATTCGCAAAATAATGTTGAAATGAATTTCAATCAGCCCGGGAAATTGTCCGGCGTCTTCGCTGCCGAACGTGCTGCGCTATTCGAAATGACATTGCGTTTCACCAGTTCGGTCAGATTGCTGTCCAGTGTTTGCATGCCGACGTTGGAGCCGGTTTGTATCGCCGAGTACATCTGCGCAATCTTCGCTTCACGGATCAAATTGCGGATCGCAGGGGTGCCGAGCATGATTTCATGCGCGGCGACGCGGCCGCCGCCATCTTTTGTCTTCAGCAGGGTTTGCGAGATCACCGCTTGCAGCGATTCGGACAACATCGCGCGCACCATTTCTTTTTCATCGCCAGGGAATACATCGATGATACGGTCGATGGTTTTTGCAGCGGACGAGGTATGCAGCGTACCGAATACCAGATGGCCGGTTTCTGCCGCGGACAAGGCCAGGCGGATGGTTTCCAGGTCGCGCAACTCGCCCACCAGCACGACGTCAGGATCCTCGCGTAGCGCCGAACGCAGCGCATTGCTGAAGGAATGCGTATGCGGGCCGACTTCGCGTTGGTTGATCAGGCATTTTTTCGAGTCGTGCACGAACTCGATAGGATCTTCAATCGTCAGGATGTGCGCGTATTCGTTTTCATTGACATGATTGACCATCGCCGCCAGCGTGGTTGACTTGCCGGAACCGGTAGGGCCGGTGACCAGCACCAGGCCGCGCGGCTTGAGCGACAGTTCGGCAAATATTTTCGGCGCATTCAAATCTTCCAGGCTCAGGATCTTGGAAGGAATGGTACGCAGCACGGCAGCCGCGCCTCTATCCTGGTTGAAGGCATTGACGCGGAAGCGCGCCAGGCCGGGGATGGCGAAGGAAAAATCGATTTCCAGATTTTCTTCATAGGCCTTGCGCTGGCCGTCGTTCATGATGTCATAGATCATGCCGTGCACATCCTTGTGCTCCAGCGGCGGCAAATTGATGCGACGTACGTCGCCATGCACGCGAATCATCGGCGGCAGGCCGGCTGACAAATGTAAATCGGAAGCTTTATTCTTGACGGAGAACGCGAGTAGTTCTGAAATGTCCATTTATAATCCCTGAGCCTGCAAATAAAAGGTGAAGCAAGAGGTCCAGCAATGAGGCCCCGCAAATACAGCCCCGTCCGCCGCGATCCTGAAAGCATCGCGAATGTTAAATGATGCCTTAAAGAACTTTGATTATGTCTGTAATACGCCAAAACTTGCAAGCTGTGCGTCAGCGGATTACCGACGCTGCGGACAGCGCGCAACGCGATGTTCACAGCATCGACCTGCTGGCCGTATCGAAGACCTTCGACGCGGATGCGGTGATCGCTGCCGCCGAGGCCGGGCAGGCCGCTTTTGGTGAAAATTATCTGCAGGAGGCGTTGGATAAAATGAACACTATCCGCGCGGAACGCCCCGATTTGGCACTGGAATGGCATTTCATCGGACCTATCCAGAGCAACAAGACGCGGCCGATTGCTGAAAACTTCGACTGGGTGCATTCGGTCGATCGCGAAAAAATCGCGCAAAGGCTTTCTGAACAGCGGCCGGCCGATTTGCCACCTCTGAATATCTGCCTGCAAGTCAATATTAGCGGCGAAGCCAGTAAAAGTGGCGTATTGCCGGCCGATGCATTGGCATTGGCGACGGCCATTTCTCGATTGCCGCGCCTGCGTTTGCGCGGCCTGATGGCGATTCCGGAGGCGGAAGGCGATGAAGCACAACAGCGCGCGCCATTCCGGCAACTGCATGCCTTGTTCGATCAGTTATGTGCAGCGGGTTTGTCACTGGATACTTTGTCTATGGGGATGTCGGCCGACATGGCGGCTGCCATCGCCGAAGGCGCAACCATCGTGCGGATAGGCTCCGCCATTTTTGGAACGAGGGAATATGCAAAATAATTTGAAAATCACGTTTGTGGGCGGCGGCAATATGGCGGCGGCCTTGATCGGCGGTCTGGCTGGCAAGCTGACTGCGGCAAACAATATTCATGTCATCGATATCAATGCAGATGCACTGCAAAAATTGCAGCAGCGGTTTGGTGTGACGACATCTGAGCAGATCGATGCAAGCGTTGCGGCGAGCGACGTGATTGTGCTGGCAGTCAAGCCGCAGCAGATGAAAGCCGTGGTTGCGCAATTGCTGCCGTATATCAAAGCGCAACTGGTGCTGTCTATCGCTGCCGGCATTCGCGCCATCGATTTGTCGCGCTGGCTGGGTGGTCATAGCGCCATCGTGCGGACCATGCCGAATACGCCGGCGCTGATAGGCAAGGGCGTGACCGGTATGGTGGCGAGCGCGGGTGTCAGTCAAGAACAGCATGCGGCAGCGGACGCCATCATGCGTGCAGTCGGTGAAACCGTATGGCTGGATGATGAAAAGCTGATTGATTCGGTGACGGCGGTATCCGGCAGCGGTCCGGCTTACGTGTTTTATTTTATCGAAGCGATGCAACAGGCTGCACAGGAAATGGGGCTGAGCGCAGAACAGGGTAATACCCTGGCGATTTCCACCTTTGTCGGCGCGGCCCAGCTGGCAGCACAATCGACTGATCCCATCGCCGTATTGCGCGAACGTGTTACCTCCAAGGGGGGCACCACCTATGCGGCGTTGACCAGCATGGACGATAATCGGATCAAGCAATCCATCATCACTGCAATGAAAGCAGCGGCCGCACGTGGACAGGCTTTGGGCGAAGAATTCGGACAGGATTGATGCATCCTCGCCGCAGGGGGAGCGGGGCGTAAATGCAGGATTCAATCATCCTGACAGTCTGAGAGATTCAGGGACGAGAAAAACTACGCGTCTAGCTGTCTAGCCAAATAGAAACGGGCCGAATATCTGTCAAGATATTCGGCCAGCAAATACAGCCCGACTTATTTCATATTTTCATCAAACTATCTGCGTATTAATTGCTCAGCACGATCTGCGCGATGATGCCGGTTGAAATCGCGATCAATACATAATCCGGTCCGGTCCGCACCCAGTGATAGCCACGTGGTGGCTGATGCAGGTGGCGACCACGCCAATCATTGACTACATACTGGTTGTGCCGATATTCGCGCGGGATATAGCCGCCTTTATAGAAGTTATGCTGCGGGCCGGCACCACGCCCATTGTGACGGCCATTGTCATGACGGTACGCATGCTTATCCTTCTTCCCATGATCGTAACGATCATTATCGTGTCCGCGCCCACGGTCATCATGCTGGCCATGTGAGTTTCGTCCCCGGTCATGCCTGTCGTTGTCGGCAAAGGCTGCGCTTCCGGCTGTCAGAAGTATTGTCATCATCGCGGAAACTATTATTTTCTTGTTCATGTTTATTCCTTGTCGTGTACGCCAGATGTTCAGTATTTAATGGAGATGGATTCCTCCATTCGTCGAGGCGAGTGGCTCGCTTGACTATCTGAACCATGCGTTCATTTAAAGCGAATTTGATCTTGAAGAACAGGGCGCAGAAGTAAGGCCTGTTACAAATTGTATCAAAGTGTGCTGCGTTTGATGGCTGAAACATGTCTCGGTTGCATTGCCGGAATCTGCTATCGCGGCTAGGTTTCACTCACCTCGATACGATTGCGGCCCATGTCCTTGGCCAGATAGAGCGCACTATCACTGCGTGATAGTGCCGCATCGGTACCATCATCATCGGCCTTCATGGCAGAAATGCCGATGCTGACGGTGACGTAGATGCTCAGATCTCCAACCAGCACCGGCGTGGTCGCAATCTGTTGTGCTATGCGTTCGGCAAAGATGCGCGCTTCTGCGATGCCTGCATCAGCTAGAACAACCGCGAATTCTTCGCCGCCGACACGACCTGCGGTATCAATCTTGCGCGTTGCATTGCGCAAAATTACAGCAAAATGTTTGAGGACCAAATCGCCCACTGCATGGCCATGGCGGTCGTTGACATCCTTGAAGTGATCCAGGTCGCACATCAAAACTGCTGCCCGTGCATGCGCAACCCTTTGTATGCGCGCCAACTCTTCTCCCATCCTGGCAAGGAAGTAGCGTCGATTTGGTATTTGCGTTAAAAAATCGATGGTGGCAAATCCTTCCAGTTCGATTTCTATGCGCTTGCGCTCGGTGATATCGGTAATGAATCCATGCCAAAGTATGCTGCCGTCATCAAGCTTGCGCGGCCGCGCGTCGACTTGCCGCCAGCGCAATCCCTGCCGCGGCAGGACAACGCGATATTCGAGATGCCAGGGAGACAGATTAATTGCCGATGCTTTCAGCGAGTCTTGATAACGTGGCAGGTCCTCGGGATGAATCAATTGCGTGATTGCATCGATATTGTGGGCAACCTGTTCCGCCTCTATTTCGTAAATATCCCTTATCCCCTCACTGGCGTAGGAGAAAAATGCATCGCCGTTCGGCCTTAATGTGTACTGATAGACCAGGCCCGGAACTTCATTCGTCAAGGACGTAATCAACTTGACGCTCTGCTGCAACTCTTCCGACAGGGTGCGTATGGCCGTAATGTCGGTGGTGGTACCGACCATGCGCGAAGGCTGGCCCGACGCATCGTGTTGCACGATCTTGCCGCGACTCGATATCCATTTGTAACTGCCGTCCTTGCAACGTATCCGGTGCTCCACGACATAGCTATCAGTCTTGTGATCGAAGTGCGCCTGCATTGCGGCCTTCACGGCTTCCAGATCTTCGGGATGAATGCGCGTATAACTTTCTTCTATGCGGCTGCTTATTTCATGCGGTCCGTAGCCCAGCATCGCCTTCCAGCCGTTGGAATAATTAATCTGGTTGGACTGAATGTTGCGGTCCCAAATTCCCGTCTGGCTTCCTTCAATGGCAAGCGCCATGATGGTTTCGTTACTGCGCAGGGCATCTTCTGCTTTTCGTATTCTTGCTTCAGCATCGTGATGTGCGATGGCGATGGATGCCAATACAGCGGCGTTATTGATCGCCTGTCGGCAGGCGTCACTCGTGGGCTGGATATGTCGAAAATGCGCGATAAAGAACCCGTGCGTGCCATGCATGCAGTAGGGTATTGGAGCCGATGAAGCGACATGCAGGTCGTATATTTTTGCCATGTCGCGCAAGCTTGAAAAGAATCCGCTGGCCTCCATATCTCTCCCGCTAAATTGCTGGGCGCCATCGCCGATCATTTGATTGATCGCACTACAATAAGCGGGCGGGAGATTGGACGTTGCAAGCAGTCGCAAGCAATGGTTTTCTTCAGAGATGAAGAGGCTCAGGATCAGTTCGTGATTTTTCGCTTCAATCTCGCTGATCAGGCTGATCAACGTTTGTGCTAATGGTGCGCCGCGCGCGAGATGAGCCAAGGTCAAATTGTCTGTCGTTAGCGAGTGAGGAGAAAAATCAAAATCCATGGGAATAGGTGCTTGAAAACTGTTTCTGCGTGATGGGCTTGCTGCCTCAAGCTGCGTACATTGTATCCACAAGTGCATTCATGTTGTCGCGGCAAATGTTTTTTGTTGAGATTTACGGTGACTGACGTCAGTCACGTATTTTTTCATCTTGCTGTCCATTATCCAATATGGTTTTTACAGATTATATTTTCTAATGCACTTTGCAAGTCAGGGAAAGAAAATTCAAAGCCGCTAGCCTGCAGTTTTGCAGAGCTTACGCGCTGCCCCTCCAGCAGTAGATCAGCCTGTTCTCCCAGCAGCAATTTCATTGCAAGGGCAGGCGTGGGGAAAATGCAGGGACGATGCAGAATTTTCGCAGCCGTTTGGCTAAATACTTCCTGCGTGACGTATTGCGGTGCGGTGAAATTGTATGTGTCGATTTTTTCTGGTTTGCTGTTTTGGATATTCCACAGATGTGCGATCGCACGCAGCAGATCGTGCACATGTATCCAGGATAGCGATTGCTTGCCGTCGCCCAGACGCCCGCCTGCGCCCAGTCTTATGGGCAACAGCATCATCGGTAAAGCCCCTTCATCTCCGAGTACCAGCCCGAAGCGCATGCACGTGACTTTCACACCATGCTGTGCGGCGGCGTGCGCGGCCGTCTCCCATTCCTGGCAAAGCCTGGACATGAATATCGCTTGCGGGGCGCTGTCTTCTGTCAGTGCCGCAGTATCTGTCCGCGCTTGAACGCCGTAATAGCCGATGGCCGACGCCGATAGAAGAAGTCTGGGTTTGTGATCAGCGCGCGCGATCCAGTTAACAATATTGTGTGTCGTGCCTATGCGGCTTTGACGCAAGACCTCTTTGCGCGTAGGTGTCCAGCGCCAACCGAGGATGCGTGCGCCGGCAAGATTGATGATGACATCGATATGTTGCGTTGTCGGCAAGTCATTGAGGTCTTCTATGCACGTAACAGCCGTATCAAATTGCCTTGCTGCCTTTGCCCGGTTTCGTGTGAGTATGATGACGTGATGACCCTGTTCGACTAAAGCGCTTACCAGCAATTTTCCGATAAAACCGGTGGCACCGGTCACCAGTACATGCTCTGGTATTGCATCGAATGGAATGGGGGATGTCATTTGAATTTTCGCTTTTCTTTAATCGCGTATATATCAGGTTGATTCTGCATAAAGTTAATGCAGGATTGACGTCAGGATAAACCTAACATAAATCAAAGATTACGACGCGACGACAGCGCGACTTTGTGGATGTAATCTCACGCTTTTGGTCGGCTCGACCGTGTCAGGCAATTGCATAGGCGCAAGCATCTGTATGTGAGGTGGATCATGGCCGATGTTTGTGCGGAAGATTATAGAAGTTAATTTTCCGTGAGTAAGGCAAACAAAAATTCCTGTCGATGTTGCTGCTTGCGCCGCGCAGAATTGTTATCGCTATTTGCGCGATGCACATGGATCAACTATGTGTGCCGTTTGCCGCTGCCACTTTTTGCGACGTCATTCCCTTGCTGATCGCTTCGCCATCATTCGGACGCAGCGTCCAGAACGACAGTGAAGATAAAACAGTCAATCCGCCCAGCGTCAGGAAAGCGTGATGCAATGCATTGACGACCGCCGCGCGATCAGACTGCGGCAGATCGCCCAGATACCATGCCGCGACAATCGAGCCGAAGGCCAAGCCAAAGCTCATGGACATTTGCTGCATCGAACTGGCGATGGTGCTGGCCATGCTGGAATCTTCAGTCTTGATATCCGCATAAGCCATCGAGTTCATGCTGGAAAATTGTAGTGAGTTGAAAAATCCTTGTGCCAGTCCGAGCAGCAGGATTAACCAGATCGGCGTGGCTGGCGTGATGACGGAAAACAGGCTGATGGTAATACCTATCATCACTGTGTTGACGATCAATACCTGCCGGTAGCCGAAGCGCCGCAAAACCCTGACCGAAATCAGTTTCATCATCATCGCGGCGGCAGCCGTCGGCATCATCATCAATCCCGATTGCCAAGCGGGCAATCCTAATCCGATTTGATACAGCAGCGGCAGTAAAAAAGGCAGGCCGCCTACGCCGAGCCGCGTGACAAAACCACCGGCGACGGAGATGCGGAAGGTGCGGGTTTTAAACAAGGCAAGCTGCAGTAACGGATGCACCGCATGCCGCGCGTGCAAGACATAGGCGCCGAGCAGACTCAGCGAGAGCAGGAACAGGATTACGGTCGATGTGACATCAAGATAGTGCTCACCGAATATTTCCAGTATCCATGAAAGCAGGGCGACGCCGGCACCGAACAGCGCCAGCCCGATGACGTCCAGCGGACGCTGTACCTCGGAACGATAGTCGGGCATATGTCTATGGATCATCCATTGCGCAGCCAGACCTATCGGTACGTTGACGAAAAAGATCGCCTGCCACGGTAACCAGTGCACGATCAGGCCGCCTATGGTCGGGCCGAGTAAAGGGCCGATCAAGGCGGGGATGATGACGAAGTTCATCGCGGCCAGCAATTCCGATTTTTGAAAAGTACGAATCACCGCCAATCGTCCAACCGGCATCATCATCGCCGCACTGAATCCTTGCAGCATGCGCGCGGCAACCAGCATGGGTACATTGACGGACAGGCCGCACAGGATGGATGAAAACGTGAAGAGGCCGACGGCCGAGCTGAACACGCGGCGGGTGCCGAAGCGGTCGGCCATCCAGCCGCTGATTGGAATGGAAACCGCGAGGCTCAGGATGTAGCAGCTCACTACTGCTTTCAGACTCAGTGGCGTGACGTTGAGGCTAGCCGCCATCGCCGGGATGGCGGTATTGATGATGGTGGAGTCCAGCTGTTCCATGAACAGCGCAATCGCTACCACCCACGGCAAATATCGTTTGACCCTGGGGTCTTCAGCCTGGATGGTTGTGGACTCTGGTGTGGACATGGCTTGGAGCCGTTATCTAACGCAGCAGATAATCGAGTGCGACACCGCCGAAAATTGCTGCGCCCAGCCAATTGTTATGCCGGAAAGCAGCAAAGCATCCAGTCCGTTCGCGCTCGCGTATCAAGGTGTAGTGGTAGATGGCGCAAGCCGCTGCGACCAGCAAGCCGGCGACGAACCATGCGCGCAGGCCGAACTGCCAACCGACGATAAAAATGATCAGCAAGGTCGCCGCATAACAAGACATCACGGCGGCGACATCATAACTGCCGAAGGTGATGGCCGAAGTCTTCATGCCGATTTTCAAGTCATCTTCACGATCGACCATCGCGTATTCGGTGTCATACGCCACGGCCCAGAAAATATTTGCGACCAGCAGCCACCATGCCGCAGCAGGTACCGCGTTCTGGACTGCTGCAAATCCCATCGGGATACCGAAGCCGAATGCGATGCCGAGGTAGGCTTGCGGGATTGCAAAAAATCGCTTGAAGTAAGGATAGCTGGCGGCGATGATGACTGCCGCGATTGACAGTTGTTTGGTGAGCGCATTCAAAGGCAGGATCAATGCAAATGCCAGCAATGTCAGCACCAGCGCAACCAGCAGCGCTTCCTTAGGCTTGATCTTGCCGCTGGTAATCGGACGATCAACCGTACGTTGTACATGCTTGTCAAAATCGCGATCCGCATAATCGTTGATCGCGCAACCGGCTGAGCGCATCAGCACGGTGCCTGCAGTGAAGATGGCAACCAGTGTCCAATCCGGCTTGCCATCAGAGGCCAGCCACAGGGCCCACAAGGTGGGCCACAGCAGAAGCAGGATGCCGATCGGTTTGTCGAGGCGGATCAGACGAAAATACAGTTGAAGACGATTCATGGTGCGGCGTTGTTATTGGTTTGTAGCCACGGCAGTCGATGCCGTAGCGATGGAGATCATGCTTCGGATGACGGCTCATCCGGCAGCATGGTCACGCCAGGTAATGCGCAGGACAGCAACGCCTGTCTGACTTCCTCGATGGCGACGCCACGCGTAAAACTCTTGCGCCATACCAGTACGACGCGACGCGATGGGCCCGGTTGCACAAAAGGGATGTAACGCAACATGCCGTCGGTTGCCTTCATGTCTGGCACCGATGCCTGCGGCAGCACGGTGATTCCTATGCCGGATGCGACCATGTGGCGTATGGTTTCCAGCGATGAGCCTTCGAATGTGCGGGCGATGCCGTCACCGCTGGTAGAGAAGCGCGACATTTCCGGGCAGACTTCCAGCACCTGATCGCGGAAGCAATGGCCGTTACCGAGTAGCAGCATGGTTTCGGATTTCAAGTCGTCCGTGGTGACGCTGCTGCGCTCCGCCCACGGATGATGCTTGGGCACGGCAACCACGAAGGGCTCGTCGTATACGGGCTGCACCAGCAAACCCTGCTCGGGGAAAGGCAGCGCAACAATCGCCGCATCGATCTCGCCCTGGCGCAATTGCTCCAGCAGTTTGACGGTAAAGTTTTCCTGCAACACCAGCGGCATTTGCGGCACGCGATCTATCATCGCCTTGACTAACGGCGGCAGCAGATAGGGTGCAATGGTGTAAATGATGCCGAGGCGGAAAGGACCGACCAGTGGATCTTTATTTTGCTTGGCGATTTCCTTGATGGCGGCAGTTTGTTCCAGTACGCGTTCTGCTTGCGCGACGATCTGTACACCGAGTGGTGTCATCGAAATTTCACTGCCGCCACGTTCAAACAAGGTCACGCCCAACTCGTCTTCCAGTTTTTTGATGGCGACAGATAAGGTCGGTTGCGCCACGAAGCAGGCTTCGGCGGCATGGCCAAAGTGTTTTTCGCGTGCGACGGCGACGATGTATTTGAGTTCGGTGAGCGTCATGTTATTTCTTCAGTGATGCGTGTGTTTGCGGCGGACCGGGTTTTGCTTATTCTATACCTTAGCTATACCTTCAGATAATCCTCGCGTGCGCCCAGCCAGCGGGCGAGATGAGCTTCCACCGTTGCCGGATCGTCGCGCAATAAAATCTGCGCTACATCGCGCGCTTTATCGACCAGCCATTGATCGGTTTCCAGATCGGCGAAGCGCAGCATGGCCTGCCCCGATTGGCGTGCACCGAGGAATTCGCCGGGACCGCGTATCTCCAGATCCTTGCGAGCAATTTCAAAACCGTCGGTAGATTCGCGCATGATGCGCAGTCGCTGTTTGGCAACCATGCCTAGCGGCCCTTGGTACAGCAACAGACACACGCTGGCCGCCGAACCACGACCTACGCGTCCGCGCAACTGATGCAATTGCGATAGTCCAAAACGTTCTGCATGTTCTATCACCATCAGCGAAGCATTCGGTACATCGACGCCGACTTCGATGACGGTAGTCGCCACCAGCACGTGGATGTCGCCGCGCGTGAAGGCGTCCATGACTTCCTGCTTTTCAGCGGGTTTCATGCGACCGTGCACCAGACCGACGTGCAAGTCGGGCAAGGCGGCAACAAGTGCCAGATGCGTATCGGTCGCGGTTTGCAATTGCAATGCTTCCGATTCTTCAATCAGTGGACAGACCCAGTATGCCTGTCGCCCTTCCAGCGCCGCCGCGTGTACGCGTTCTATGACTTCGTCGCGCCGGTTTTGATCGATCACGCGCGTGACGATAGGCGTACGCCCCGGCGGAAGCTCGTCGATAACCGACACTTCGAGGTCGGCGTAGTAAGTCATCGCCAGCGTGCGTGGAATCGGTGTGGCAGACATCATCAATTGATGCGGGATTTTTTGCTGGCTGGATGCGAGCTTGTTGTCCAAACCTTTATTGCGCAATACGAGGCGTTGGCCGACGCCGAAACGATGTTGTTCATCGACGATGACCAGGCCCAGTTTGGAAAACAGTACGTCTTCCTGTATCAATGCATGGGTGCCGATGATCAATTGCGCTTGGCCTGATTCGATACGCGCCTTGGCTTCCAGTTTTTCTTTTTTCTTCAGACTGCCGGTGAGCCATGCAACGTTGACGCCCAAGGGTTCCATCCATCCGGCGATTTTACGGAAATGCTGGTCCGCCAGGATTTCGGTGGGAGCCATCAGCACCGCCTGGTAACCATTGTCTATGGCCTGTGCGGCGGCAATTGCGGCAACCACGGTTTTGCCGCTGCCGACGTCGCCTTGCAGCAGGCGTTGCATGGGAAATGATTGCCTGATGTCGGCGCGAATTTCTTCCAGCACGCGCTGCTGCGCACCGGTAAGTGAAAACGGCAGTTGATTGAGAAACGCTTTGGATAGTTTGCCGACGGTTGGCAATACGGCTGCCCCTTTTTCGCGGCGCGCGATCTGTGCGCGCTTCATCGACAATTGCTGCGCCAGCAATTCATCGAATTTCATGCGTGCCCAGGCTGCGTGCGAACGATCGGCCAAGGCGCTTTCGTCTATATCCGGAGGCGGATTGTGCAACAGACGGACTGCCGGTTCGAACTGCATCAAGTCCAGTGATGTGCGCAATTGTTCAGTCAGCGTGTCGCGCCATTCTATGCGTGCCATCGCATCGAGAATGGTTTTGCGCAGCAGCGTTTGCGACAGGCCTTCGCCGGCCGGATAGACGGGTGTCAATGCAGACGGCAGTGGCGCTCCTTCTATCACCATCTTGTAAGAGGGATGGACCATCTCTGCACCGAAGAAGCCGTGCCGCACTTCGCCGCGCGCACGTACGCGATTGCCTTCCGCCATTTGCTTGACCTGACTGCCGTAAAAATTCAGGAAGCGCATCACGAGTTGGCCAGAGTCATCCGAAATCGTCACCACCAATTGGCGACGCGGACGGAAGGCGACTTCGCAGGAGGTGACGATGCCTTCCACTTGCACCGAGCGACCAAAGATGAAGCCAGCTTCGCTGATGTTCTTGATCTCGGTTTCATCTTCATAGCGCAATGGCAGGTGCAAGACCTTGTCCATGTCGGAACGCAGTCCTAGCTTGATCAGCTTGTCGTCGATTTTGGCCGCACGCGTAGCTGCTACGGGCGCAGCAGTTTTTGCTGTCGATTTCGTTGCCGAATTCGCAGCAGTTTTGGAGGCGGTTTTCGCGGAAGCGACAGGCTTTTTCTTCAATACAGGCATATCAGACCGAAAATGACGCGGCAGGGCGTAAAATAGCGGGTTTTGTGATGATTGCGGCGATGACTTCATGTCTTGCGTGTTGCATCACATGAAAATGCCGATTCGGCAAGCTTTGCAACCATAGCAGTTCTGCCGCGCGATTGCATGCAAACAGATTAAATTTGTCTGCATCACACCTCGGACAGTAAAACCGATGTCTTCAAACTATTAACCGCATGTATTCACTTTCCGATTTCGATTTCGAGTTGCCGCAAGAACTGATTGCACAAACGCCGCTGGCAGAACGCAGCGCCTCGCGCCTGTTGCACGTCGCGCAAGACGGCATGATAGATCGCGCATTTGCTGATATCGTTGATTTGCTCAGTCCCGGCGATTTACTGGTATTCAACGACACACGTGTGTTGAAGGCGCGCTTCTTCGGCATCAAGGAAACCGGCGGCAAGGTGGAAGTGCTGGTTGAACGCGTCGTCGATTCCGCTCATGTACATGCACAAATACGCGCATCGAAATCGCCAGTGCCGGGGATGAAGATACGGTTGGCCGATGCCTTCGATGTGATCGTGGGTGAACGTGTTGGTGAATTCTATGAGTTGCAATTTCCCGCTGACGTATTTGAATTGATTGAGGCGCACGGCCGTTTGCCTTTGCCGCCGTATATCGAGCATGCGGCAGATTCATATGACGAAACGCGTTATCAAACCGTGTATGCCAAAACGCCCGGCGCAGTCGCGGCACCGACCGCAGGTTTGCATTTTGATCAGGCCTTGCTCGATACCTTGAAAGCCAAAGGCGTGCAGTTGGCGTATGTGACCTTGCATGTGGGCGCCGGCACCTTCCAGCCTGTACGCAATGAAAATCTGGCTGAGCATAATATGCATAGCGAGTGGTACACAATTTCGCAAGAGACGGTGGATGCGGTGCGCGCCACGCAAGCGGCGGGTCACAACATCGTTGCGGTTGGCACAACCAGTATGCGCGCGCTGGAGTCGGCTTCGCAAAGCGGCAGCTTGCAGGCAGGCAGTGCCGATACGCGTTTATTCATCACGCCTGGCTACACCTTCAAGACAGTGACGCGCCTGATCACCAATTTCCATTTGCCGAAATCCACGCTGCTGATGTTGGTGTCGGCCTTTGCCGGTTACGACGCAATCCGCGCCGCTTATCAACACGCCATTTCACAACGCTATCGTTTCTTCAGTTATGGCGATGCGATGTTTTTAACCAGAATTCCACCATGCTGAATTTCAAATTACTTAATACCGATGGCAATGCACGACGCGGCCAGATTACCGTCAATCATGGCGTCATCGAAACACCTATCTTCATGCCGGTCGGCACTTACGGTTCCGTCAAGGCGATGTCGCCGCTGGAGCTGAAAGAGATCGATGCGCAAATCATTCTCGGCAATACCTTCCATCTGTGGCTGCGTCCGGGCAATGACATCGTCGCCAAATTCGGCGGCCTGCACGAGTTCATGGGCTGGGACAAGCCTATCCTGACTGACTCCGGTGGCTTCCAGGTATTTTCACTGGGCGAAATGCGCAAGATTACCGAAGAGGGTGTGCATTTTTCTTCGCCTATCAATGGCGATAAATTGTTCCTGTCGCCGGAAGTATCCATGCAGATTCAGCGCGTGCTGAATTCCGACATCGTGATGCAGTTCGACGAATGCACGCCGTATGAAATCGACGGCCGCCCGGCCACCGCCGACGAAGCAGCCAAGTCGATGCGCATGTCCTTGCGCTGGGCCCAGCGCTCCATCGATGAATTCAATCGCGAAGAAAATCCGAATGCCTTGTTCGGGATCGTGCAGGGTGGCATGTTCGAACATCTGCGCGACGAATCGCTGGCTGGCTTGGAAGACATCAATTTCCATGGCGTCGCGATCGGCGGTTTGTCTGTCGGTGAGCCGAAGGAAGACATGCTGCGCGTGCTGCAACACGTCGGTCCGCGTTTGCCGGCCAACAAGCCGCATTATCTGATGGGCGTCGGCACACCCGAAGACTTGGTGCAGGGTGTGGCCAACGGCATCGATATGTTCGATTGCGTGATGCCTACGCGCAATGCGCGCAATGGGTGGTTGTTCACACGCTTTGGCGATATCAAAATCAAGAATGCGCGTTATAAAGATGACAAGCAGCCGCTGGATGAAAGCTGCGGCTGCTATGCCTGCCGCAATTTTTCACGCGCTTACTTGCATCATTTGCATCGAACCGGCGAAATTCTCGGTGCGCGCCTGAACACCATCCATAACCTGCACTATTACCTGGACCTGATGCGGGAAATGCGGGAAGCCATTAGTGAAGGGCGTTTCCAGCTGTTTGTGTCGCAATTCCATGCGGACAGAGCGCGTGGCGCCTAGTTTTTGGCGGGCTGCAAGCCGGCTTGTTTCGCGCCTTTGTTTTGCTAATTTTCATAGAGCGCTGGAAAGTATTCTTCCAGTGCTAAAATAACCGACTCTTATTTATCCTCTATAACAAACTGGAGCATTCAGTGTTTATTTCAAACGCATACGCAGCAGCAGCGCCCGCCGCTGGCGGCATCATGGGCAGCTTGACGCAGTTCATTCCGATTTTATTGATGTTCGTCGCGCTGTACTTCCTGATGATTCGTCCGCAAATGAAACGTCAAAAAGAACACAAGGCGATGATTGAAGCAGTGACGCGCGGCGATGAGGTAGTGACATCCGGCGGCGTTCTTGGCAAAGTAACCAAGGTGTCAGACGTCTATGTGTCGATCGAAGTCCAGGAAGGCACGGAATTGATTTTGCAAAAGAGCGCAGTCACCACCTTGCTGCCAAAAGGCACGATCAAGTCGCTGTAATCCGGGTTAAACGCCCCACCTCCGCTAGCCGGATGTGGGGTTGATTTTTGTCTGACGTTCCATTCCGAACCCTGAATCAATATGAATCGCTATCCCCTCTGGAAGTACATTACGATCGCCGTCGCATTGCTGATAGGCGTGCTGTACACGATCCCGAATTTCTTTGGCGAATCGCCTGCGGTGCAAATCAGCAGTGGCAAAGCCACGATCAAGGTCGACAGTTCCCTGATGACTCAGGTTGAGCAAGTCCTGAAGAAAGAAGGTATCCAATCCGATGGGATGGTATTTGAAACATTGGGTACGCAAGGCACCATTCGCGTCCGCTTCCCGAATACCGATATCCAGTTCAAGGCCAAAGGCTTGCTGGAAAGAGATTTGAATCTCGACCCTGCCGATCCTACGTATCTGGTCGCATTCAATCTATTGCCAAACACACCTTCCTGGCTGCAAAGCCTGCATGCTGCGCCTATGTATCTGGGGCTCGATTTGCGCGGCGGCGTGCACTTCCTGATGCAGGTTGATACCAAGGCTGTGATGAACAAACGGGTGCTTGGTCTGCAAGCCAGCGCACGTGCCATTTTGCGCGACAAGAATGTGCGTCACTCCGGTATCGCTCGCAGCGGTGACAACATCGAAATTTCCTTCCGTGATGCCGAGACCCGCGACAAGGCCCGTACTGCTCTCGGCGATGAATTGCGCGAGCTACTCTTGACCGATAGCGGCAGCGGCGAAGATTTGAAACTGGTGGGCGCTTTGCAGCCTGCCGCATTGAAGCAAACGATAGAAGATGCGGTTCAGCAAAATATCACTACCTTGTCGAAACGTGTCAATGAACTGGGTGTTGCCGAGCCTTTGATCCAGCGTCAGGGCGCAGACCGTATCGTTGTGCAATTGCCCGGCGTGCAAGATGTCTCGCGCGCCAAGGATATCATCGGTAAAACGGCGACTCTGGAAATACGTCTGGTCGATGAAACCGTAACGCGCGGCACTGAAGAAACTGCGGCCATACCGTTTGGCTCCGAACTGTTCAAGGTCGGCAAGAATGCGCCCGTGGTGCTGTACAAGGATACGATCATTACCGGCGAGTACATTTCCAGCGCATCCGCCAGCTTCGATTCGAATCATCAGCCATCCGTCAGCATCGATTTGAACGGTGACGGCGGTCGTCGCATGCGCGAGGCAACCCGCTCGCGTGTAGGCAAATCGATGGCGATTGTCCTGTTTGAAAAGAACAAGGGCGAAGTCCTGAGCGTTGCGACAATACGTGATGAGCTGGGTGCGCGCTTCCAGATTACCGGCATGGGTTCTTCCGAAGCTGCCAGCGACCTGGCTTTGCTGCTGCGCGCCGGTTCCCTGGCTGCGCCTATGGAAATTATCGAAGAACGCACGATCGGACCGCAACTCGGTGCAGAAAACATCAAGAAGGGTTTTGATTCCACCCTCTATGGTTTCATCGCGATTGCACTGTTCATGATCGTGTATTACCGCATGTTTGGCTTCTTCAGCGTGTTTGCACTGGGTGTCAACGTCATGTTGCTGATTGCCTTGCTGTCGTTGCTGCAGGCGACATTGACCTTGCCGGGTATTGCAGCGATTGCGTTGACGCTTGGTATGGCGATTGACGCCAACGTGCTGATCAATGAACGCGTACGAGAAGAATTGCGTGCCGGACACTCGCCGCAGGTGGCAATTGCGACCGGTTTTGAGCGAGCATGGGCAACCATTCTGGACTCGAACGTGACAACCCTGATTGCAGGTTTGGCATTGCTGATTTTCGGCTCAGGTGCAGTGCGTGGTTTTGCGGTGGTGCATTGCCTGGGTATTCTGACTTCGATTTTCTCGTCCGTATTTGTATCCCGTGGCGTGGTCAATCTCTGGTACGGACGCAAGAAAAAACTGACGTCGGTATCGATAGGCCAGGTCTGGAAACCGACTGCCTGAAAACGAATATGGCTGCGCAAGCGCCGTGCTGTAACCGATTGAATCGTATTTAGACAGACTGCATGCTCGCCGCGAATATAAAGAAGATCGCGAAACAAGAGGCAGTCGCCAAGAGAGGAAAGTGATGGAGTTTTTCCGCATCAAAAAAGATATTCCGTTTATGCGCCATGCGTTGATTTTCAACGTGATTTCGGCGTTGACGTTTGTGGCTGCAGTGTTCTTCCTGTTTAACAAGGGCTTGCACTTGTCGATCGAATTTACCGGCGGTACCGTGATGGAAGTTGCTTATCCCAAAGCAGCTGACATTGAGGGCGTCCGCACCAAGATCGGTGAACTCGGTTATACCGATATGCAGGTGCAGAGTTTCGGTACTGCGCAAGATGTATTGATCCGTTTACCGGTACAAAAAAATGCGGATTCGGGACAGGTCAGCCAGCGTGTGATGGGCGCACTGACGGCGCAGGACAATGCTGTCGTGTTGAAACGTGTCGAGTTCGTCGGTCCGCAGGTTGGGGAAGAGTTGACGCATGATGGTTTGATGGCACTCGCCATGCTTGTGATCGGCATCATGATTTATCTGGCCTTCCGTTTCGAATGGAAATATGCCGTCTCCGCCATTCTTGCGAACTTGCATGACGTTGTCATTATTCTTGGCTTTTTTGCCTTCTTCCAGTGGGAATTTTCTTTGACCGTGCTGGCTGCAGTGCTGGCGGTGCTCGGTTATTCGGTGAATGAATCAGTGGTCGTGTTCGATCGTGTACGCGAGACCTTCCGCGATCGCAAGCATGGCAAGATGGCTGTTGCCAATGTGATGAACCACGCGATCACAAGCACCATTTCACGCACGATGATTACGCACGGCTCCACCCAATTGATGGTGTTGTCGATGTTGTTCCTCGGCGGCCCGACGCTGCATTACTTTGCGCTCGCATTGACGATCGGTATCTGCTTCGGTATTTACTCTTCAGTATTCGTTGCGGCTGCATTGGCGATGTGGCTGGGCGTCAAACGTGAAGACTTGATCAAGCCGATCAAGGAAAAAGACGAACACGACGGCGCTGTAGTGTAGGCATCTGACGCATGTAAAAAAGCCAGCAATTGCCGGCTTTTTTATTGCGGATATTTGTTACGGCTTTCTGCCTCAGTACTTGGGTTTTGGCTGCTTGCCTGTCAGATTGGCGTGCAGCTTGGTCAACTCCTTGTCCAGTGCATCGAAATCCTGTTCTGCATAATTGACGAAGGATTGCTTGCCGAATGCGATTTGCGGTGCGAATACGCGGTTGAATTCGGCCTCGCCTTGTTTGGTAAGGCGTACCAATGTGCTGCGTCTGTCTGCCACTTGCGTGACGCGCTCGACCAAACCTTTTTCTTGCAACCGGTCGATGACGCCGGTCAGCGTGCCTTTGGTGATCAGCGTCCTCTCGCCCAGGTCCTTGAAGGTCATTCCGTCTGTGTTGCCGAGCGTCGCCACGATATCGAACTGCGAGGGTGTGAGCCCGGTTCTGTTGCGGATATTGGCACCGGATTGGCGCTCGAAGGCATGAAAGCATTCAGCCAGTAAGCGGATACTGCGGACGTAGCGTTCAGTCATAACATTCCAGAGATCACACTAAATGTAAGTGCACAATAAAAGCAAAAGCGAAAATAACAGTACGAAGTAAAAAGCCGACGCCTGATGACGTCGGCTTTTTTGAGTAGTCAGATGTGCTTAGTCAGCCTTGACTGCTTCAACCTGGATCGCCAGTTTGACTTCAGGCGAGAAACCGTAGTTCATGCCGTAGGTCAGGCCGAAGTCGGCGCGATTGAAGGTGGCCGATACATCGGCACCGCAGACTTCGCGTTTCAACATTGGATGTTGAATGCACTTGAATTTGTTGATCGCCAACGTCACAGGTTTGGTCACGCCCAGCAGGGTCAGCTCGCCATCCACTGCAACCGGTTTGTCGCCATCGAACTTGATCGCCTTGCTTTTGTAGGTAGCGGTCGGAAATTTCTCGACGTTGAACATGTCTTTGCTTTTTGCGTGCTCATTCATTTTTGCGTGACCGAAATCGATAGAGCTGGCGTCGATAGTGATGTCCAGCGAGCCGGTTTTCGCAGCACGATCCAGCACAACATTGCCGCTGGTTTTGTCAAACTTGCCGCGCCAGAAAGAGATGCCCATGTGATCGGCTTCAAAGCTGGGGTAGGTATGGCTAGGATCGATCGTGTAGTTTTGTGCAAATGCGGAAGTCGCGCTGGCGGCCAGCAAACAGATCAATGCAATTCTTGATTTCATTCAATAACTCCTGGATGGGTTGGGGTAAGGTATTTATATCGAGTATCGGCCGCAATGGCCGATACAAATTGGTGCTGCAAGTTTTGCTGCTATCGGGATCCCGATTTTGTAATGCTATTGCGCTGCAACGACGCGGAACTTGATGATGACTTCATCGGCCACCATGCTGGTGTCTTTCCATTCGCCGTCACCGATGTTGTAGGTCAGGCGTTTGATCGGCAGCACGCCTTCAAATATTTGATTGCCACCGTCTTTTTTCACGCTCAAAGGAAAGCTGACATCGGTGGTTTTACCCTTGATTGTGAGCTTGCCGGTGACGTCGAGCTTGCCTGCCGCACCGGCGTTGATCTGGCTGGAGATGAAGCTGGCTTTGGGGAATTGCGCGGCGTTGAACCATTCCTTTTTCATCACTTCCTTGTTGTAATCGGCATCACCCAGATCGAAGCTGGTGACGTCTATGTCGACATTGGCCTTCGATGTCTCCGGCTTGGCGGCGTCATAGGTGATTTGTGCATTGAATTTCTTGAACTTGGCATCGACAGGCACATTTAATTGCTTGAAGGTGATCGTGACATTGCTTTTGCTCGCATCCGTTTTCAAGGCGGTGGCGGCGATGGCCGGCACTGCAATGCAGATAGCCGCAATGGCTAGCCAGCGATGCGCACTGTTAAAAGGTCGGCTGAAAGTGGAGCGTGAGAACATGGATGATCCTTTCGAGGATAAGAAGATCAAGGAAGCATGCGTTGCAGCGTGCGGTCCCGGTCTATGAATTGATGCTTGAGTACGGCGAGAATGTGCAGGCAGAACACGCCCAGCAATACAACATTGAAAGCGTAATGGACTTGTTTGAGCACCAATTTCAATTCCTGATCAGGTGCGATCAAGACCGGCAATGGCAGGACGCCCAAGTACACGACCGGAACACCCGCGGCAAGACTGTAGAAGTAGCCGGATAAAGGCACTGCAAAGATCAGCACGTACATCAGCGCGTGAGAAATGTGCGACGCTTTTTTTTGCCAGCCTGGCATGCTGTCGGCGTAAGGCGGCGCGGCGTGGGTCATGCGCCACAATATGCGCAGGCAGGCGAGGCCGAACACTGTCACGCCCAGCCATTTGTGCCAGGAAAAATATTTGAGCTTGGTCGGCGTCAAGCCTGGTATATCGACCATCGTCAGCCCGAGCAGAAAGGCGGCAATGATCAGTATCGCCATCAGCCAGTGAAGCGTAATTGCGGTAAGCGTGTAGCGGCGCATGGTTTTATTTTGGTAATTAGTTCGAACTAGGACTAATATACCAAAATAAAAAGAAGTCTGCTGGCGACTGCTTGAATAAGCAGGCCGGCAGACTTCTTTAGCGTGACTTCAGTGTGTGCTCAGGGATGCTCTGGATGCGATCAGATTTCCTTGGCAAGCTTGGTGGCGTAGCCGATGTAGTTTGCCGGCGTCATTGCCAACAATAAATCCTTGGCTTCCTGTGGAATTGCCAACGTCACGATGAACTCCTGCAGCGCTTCTTTTGAAATGCCCTTGCCGCGTGTCAAATCCTTTAATTGTTCATACGGATTTTCAATGCCGTAACGGCGCATCACGGTTTGCACCGGTTCTGCCAATACTTCCCACGTGTCATCCAGGTCAGCCGCCAGGCGGGCTGGATTGACTTCCAGCTTGTTCAAGCCGCGCAGGCAGCTGTCATAGGCCAGCAAGGCGTAGCCGAAGCCGACGCCGATATTGCGCAGTACCGTTGAGTCCGTCAGATCGCGCTGCCAGCGTGAGACCGGCAATTTCTCTGCCATGTGTTTCAACACCGCGTTGGCCATGCCGAGATTGCCTTCCGAATTTTCGAAATCAATCGGGTTGACCTTGTGCGGCATCGTCGAAGAGCCGATTTCACCGGCCTTCGTAGATTGCTTGAAATAGCCAAGCGAGATGTAGCCCCAGATATCGCGATTCAAATCCAGCAGAATCGTGTTGGTGCGTGCAATCGCATCGAACAACTCAGCCATGTAGTCATGCGGTTCGATTTGAATCGTGTATGGATTGAAAGTCAGGCCCAGACGTTTTTCGATCACGTCTTTGGAAAATGACTGCCAGTCTGTATTCGGGTAAGCCGACAAATGCGCATTGAAGTTGCCGACTGCGCCATTCATCTTGCCCAGAATTTGTACTTCGGCGATGCGCTGGATGGCGCGCTGCAAACGTGCGACGACGTTGGCCATTTCCTTGCCGAGCGTGGTTGGGCTGGCAGGTTGGCCGTGCGTACGCGACATCATCGGCAATGCGGCATTGTCATGCGCCAGTTGCGTCAATTTGGCGACCAGTGCTTGTAGTGCGGGCAGCAGTACGGTATCGCGGGCGGCTTTCAACATCATGCCGTGCGACGTGTTGTTGATGTCTTCCGAGGTGCAGGCAAAGTGGATGAACTCGGTTGCGGCGACCAGTTCCGGCACATCCTTGACTTGCTCCTTGAGCCAGTATTCGACGGCTTTTACGTCGTGATTGGTGACTGCCTCAATCGCCTTGATTTTTTCTGCATCGGCTTCTGTGAAGTCGGTCGTCAATTTATTCAGCAATGCGTTTGCGCTTGCCGAAAATGGTTTAATCTCAGAAAAACCGGCTTCCGACAAGGCTTGCAGCCAAGAAATTTCTACTTTCACGCGGTGATGCATGAAGCCGGATTCAGACAGAATCGGGCGCAGTTTATCGGTTTTGCTGGCGTAGCGGCCATCCAGTGGCGAAAGGGCGGAGAGCGTAGAAAGAGGCATGATGATGAGCGACAAGCGCAATGACGTGAATGAAATAGCAGCCGGAAATGCCAGTGTGTCCAAATTCGGTGCAAATACGGAATCCGATATTTTACCACTCGCCAAGGGTGCAAAATAGGAGTGCCTGATCTGCGCTGAAAGAGGCGGCTTCTGCAATGAGCCGATGTTATAATCGCCTTCCAATTTTCGACCTAAAGCATCTATGAAACTAATTGGTTCTCTCGCCAGCCCTTACGTACGCAAAGTGCGTGTTGTGATGCTGGAAAAAAGAATTGAGTACGATTTTGCTCTGGAGAATGTTTGGGCAGCCGATACCCTGATTCAGGAATCCAATCCTCTGGGCAAGGTGCCCTGCCTGATCATGGAAGACGGCGGCGCGATGTTCGACTCGCGCGTGATCGTCGAGTACCTCGATACCCTGACACCGGTAGGCAAATTGATTCCGCCTAACGGTCGTGAACGCGCGGAAGTAAAGTGCTGGGAAGCGCTCGCCGACGGCGTATGCGATGCTGCCATGCTGCTGCGTCTGGAGCATACCTTGCGTCCTGCCGAGCAACGCACCCAGAGCTGGATCGATAGACAAACAGCCAAGGTAAACCAGGGCTTGAAAGCAATGTCGGTCGGCTTGAAAGACACTGCATTTTGCGCCGGCAATCAGTACACGCTGGCTGATGTGGCAGTCGGCTGCACGCTGGATTGGCTGACGTTCCGTTTTCCCGAAATCTCCTGGCGTACTGAATATCCGAATCTGGAAAAACTACTGGAGAAATTGTCTGAACGTCCTTCGTTCAAGGAAACACTGCCGAAGTAATTTTTTTGGGCAGGCAAAAGTAGGTACAAAAAAGGGACGCAGATGCGTCCCTTTTTTATTTTGCTCAGGCCCAACAAGCGGCAATGTTTCTAATTGCGCCTGTAGAGACGAAGAAATTACTCGCCTGCCATCTGCGTTTGCAGATAATTCTGTATGCCGACTTTTTCGATCAGGTCGAGTTGCGTTTCCAGCCAGTCGATATGTTCTTCCGTATCGTCCAGAATGTATTGGAATAATTCGCGCGAGACATAATCGCCGACTTCTTCGCATGCGGCGATGCCTTCTTTGACGGTTTTTTGCGCAGCGACTTCCAGCTTCAAATCGCAGTTCAACATTTCGTGCGTGTTCTCGCCGATCATCAGCTTGTGCAGCAATTGCACATTAGGCAGGCCATCCAGCATCAGTATGCGATCGATCAGCTTGTCGGCGTGTTTCATCTCGCCGATCGATTCTTCGTATTCCTTCTTGGCGATTTTTTCAAAGCCCCAATGCTTGTACATGCGTGCATGCAGGAAGTATTGATTGATGGCGCTGAGTTCGTTGGTAAGCTGCGCGTTGAGCAGCTTGATGATTTTGCTGTCACCTTTCATGGGAGCCTCGAAAGTGATGTGTGAATAAGGAGCTGGCAGACGAGCGACAATGGTAGTCGACAGGTTTGGCTAGCGAGAGGTCCACATGATAGCGCAGGAATGCCGGTTTCCTATCATTCCAGCTTCATTTCGTTAGCTGGAATCATTCGTGTTTCGATTGAAAAAGCGAGCGCGGGTAAGGGTTTGCGCGGCTTAATGCATGCTGGCTATGGTTTTCCCAGAAAAAGAAAATGCGCGCAACAGCTGTTTGCTGAGCGCGCATTTTTTGACTGCAGGCAAGGTTGAAAACTCACCCGTGTTTGCTTTATTTTTTCGGTGCTTCCGTCACAAATCCCATCTTGGTCAAGCCGCCGGATTGCGCCGCGGCCATCACCTGCGCGACCTTTTCATAAGGCGTCGTGCGTTCTGCGCGCAAATGCAATTCAGGCTGCGGTGTCACCTTGGCGGCGTCTGCCACGCGGGACGCCAACTGGGTTTCATCCAGCACTTCATTGTTCCAGTAGACCTGACCGGCAGCATCAATCGACACATTGACGGTTTCAGGTTTGACTTCGTTAGGCTGATTCGCTGCGCGCGGCAGATCGAGCTTGACCGCATGATTCATGACGGGAATGGTCATGATGAAGATGATCAGCAGCACCAGCATCACGTCGACCAGCGGCGTGGTATTGATCTCCGGATTGAAGTCGTCGTCGTCCGACAGGGAGCCCATCGCCATTATTTGCCTCCGACTGCCGTGAGCTTGGTACCGTTGGCACTCGGCGTACTGGCATCGTTGGCACGTGCGCCGGTGACGAACAAGGCGTGCAGATCGAAGCCGAATTTATTCATCTTCGCAATCGTCGATTTATTGCCGCGCACCAGCGCGTTGTAACCGAAGGTCGCAGGAATCGCTACCGCCAGGCCGAGCGCCGTCATGATCAGCGCCTCACCCACCGGACCGGCAACCTTGTCGATACTGGCTTGTCCCGAAGTACCGATCGCTACCAGCGCGTGATAGATGCCCCAGACCGTGCCGAACAGGCCGACGAAGGGAGCGGTTGAGCCTACCGATGCCAGTACCGCCATGCCGGTCTGCAGCTTGGCCGAAGTTTCATCAATCGCCTGGCGCAAGGATAAAGTAACCCAGTCGCTGACAGACAATTGATCGTGCAGATGGCCTTTGTGCGCTTCGTGATGGCGCATGGCGGTGACGCCCGCTTCTGCAATCGACGCAAACGGATTGCCGGTACCCAGCGTTGCGGTGCCTTGTTCGAGGCTGGTGGCATCCCAGAATTCATGACCGGCGGCATTGCCTGCGCGGCGATACTGCATCAGTTGCAATGCCTTGGTTACGATGACGTACCAGGATGCGATCGACATGGCGACCAGCAACACGGCCACCCCTTTGGTGACAAAATCACCTTGTGCCCACAAACTCTCTAAACCGTACGGACTGACTTCCATGATGATTCCTTCTTTATCTATTTAATGTGAAATTAATTGGCACGATGGCATAGGCCGGAGTCGGTCTGCCGTCCTCCAGATAAGGCTTGAACAATGCGCGCATCACCGCATCGCGTGCCGCGTCATCCATGCGCAGAGAGCCCGATGATTTCTGGATTTCCACCTTGTCGGCTCGACCTTTTTCATTGATCAGTACGCGCATCGTAACCGTTCCCTCATTACCCATGCGTGCATCCAGCGGCGGATATACCGGACGCGGTGCATTGATGTAAGACACACCCGAAATCAGTTTGGGGGTGGCGGGTACGGAAGGGGCAGATGGTGCTACCGGAGCCGCCACGGCCGGTGGTTCTTTCGATTCCTGCGGTGGCGACGGTGCCTCCGTGATGGCTTGTGGCGATGGCGTATCGGCCACAACCGGACGCGGCGTCGGGCGTGTTATCTGTTTCTTGACGACCGGCACGGTCTTGGGCTCGGCCGGTTGTGGTCGCGGTTGCGGTGCAGGTTCTTCGGTGATGAAAGTGGCGAAAATCTCTCTCGGCAATGCTTGCGCGACCTGATGCATCAAACCGCTACGCAATGCATAGAACAATGCAATGTGTAGCAGAATGATGATGAGGAGTGGCGCGTATTTTCTCAGAGCTTGTGACATGTACGGCGTGGAGCACGGTGCTGACGATTGAATCGATATTGCGTTCATAAAATTGCTTATGCCGCCAATGCGTTTGGATGAAACATTATAGGTTGATGTGGGCGCGCATCTGCGAGGCATTCACGCAAGACACGTTTTGCACAAGAATGGCATTTGCCGCAACAAGTGCCAACTTCAAGATTATTGCGCAATTCCGACATCGATGTGATGCCGTTATCAACTGCCAGTTTTATTTTCCTTTCGGAAACATTGTTGCAAACGCAGACAATCATCGAATCCTCTTGCTACTTTCTTCGTAGATGAAAAAATAAAAATGTAGTTCCAAAATTTCCGGCTGCTTATTTTGTTGCGACTGATTTCATTTCAATTCACGCGCTGTCCGATAACCAGGCGCGTAAATAATTTAAATTTCTCAGGTTGTGGCATCGCCCGTTCAACCACGACGGCCCACTGCTCCGATAATTGCTGGCACGTCGCGCGTAGTACCGGTGCCAGATCCGGCAAGTCCGCCAGTGCCTTCAAATGTCGCTCGATGACCGAGGCCAGTTTGATGCATGAACTACTTTCCTGATTGTTCGCCGTGTAATGCGACATCAAATGCAACACGGCGGAAACGAGTAACTCGGGTTGTGCCGGCGCTGCATTTGGTTCCTGCAATACCTGATCCATTTTGTCGATAGCCATCAAACTCTCCTCGTCGGTTGGGTTTGGCTTGCTGGCGTAACGTTGAACGTCGCGCGTGGCTGGCTTGCGAATCGATGCTTCTGTCCTGTGCTTCTGACCCTGCTTATGCCGTCAAAATCAATTTATTCAACTGCGTCAAACGAAGGCGGTAAATTCTGCCTTCGTGTGCAATTTCCACTTCCCGCATTTGCCTGAACAAATCGCGGCTGCTGATGCGGGCTATCGGCTCCGTTCCCTCATTCTGACGTGCCACGAGGGGCGCATTTGCCTGTGTTTCACGTTCTGTTGAGATCGCCATGATCAACCTTTTATCTAAATGAGAACAATTCGTGTTTAGATTATTCGCGATTTGATCTTCAATTGCAAGCCCTTTTGCTGGCGACGGCGGTGTGAAGGCCAAATATTTTCGGGTTTTTGCTGTCACAGGCGCCGAAAGTTGGCGGGAGGCTATGTTTTTAGCTTATTCAGTACCGAAATGACAAAAGCCAGGATGCCGATAGTCGGCAAGCCTGGCTTTGTTGAAAGACGGATGTGAGGCTGGAAAGCTAGTGGAGGGGGTTAAATGATTCTGCCTGTGCAATCGGCCAGTAGGTGGCGAAGACTTCCGGTAATTCCTTTTCCGGATTGGCCTCACTCAGCAGCTGGCCGGATTCCAGATACGGGAGCAAGGCTGACACCAGCTTGACTTGATTGGCTGATACGCGCCTTACCAAATGATGCGGCTTCAGTTGCGATGGATGATTCAAGCCGGCGGCAGCTATCAGTTCGGCCAACGCCTTCAATGTATTTTGATGGAAGTTGGCAACGCGCTCGGCTTTGTTAGGCACAACCAACGCACGCTGCCGCATGGGGTCTTGCGTGGCGATGCCGGTAGGGCAGCGATCAGTGTGGCAACTCTGCGACTGAATGCAGCCGAGCGCGAACATAAAGCCGCGTGCCGAGTTACACCAGTCTGCACCCAGTGCGAGCGTGCGCACGATATCAAAAGCGGTGACGATTTTGCCGGATGCACCCAGCTTGATCTTGTCACGCAATTTGGCGCCCACCAGGGTGTTGTGCACGAGCAGCAGTGCCTCCTGCAACGGCACACCGACATGATCTGTAAATTCGACCGGCGCGGCACCTGTACCGCCTTCGCCGCCATCAATCACGATAAAGTCCGGTGTGATGCCTGTTTGCAGCATGGCTTTGACGATGCCGAAAAATTCCCATGGATGGCCTATCGCCAGTTTGAAGCCGGTCGGCTTGCCGCCCGACAGTGTGCGCAACTGATCAATAAATTGCAGCAAGCTGATCGGTGTATCGAAGGCCGAATGCGAAGACGGTGAAATGCAATCCATGCCTTGTGGTATGCCGCGCGCGGCTGCAATTTCGATCGAGACCTTGGCGCCGGGTAGCATGCCACCATGTCCGGGTTTGGCTCCTTGCGACAGTTTCACCTCGATCATTTTGACTTGCGGCAGCATCGCGTTGGCGGCAAATTTTTCGGCGGAAAAACTGCCGTGTTCAGTGCGGCAACCGAAATAGCCGGAACCGATTTCCCACACCAGATCGCCGCCGGGCTCGCTGTCATCTTCCGGGTGGTGATAGCGACTGATGCTCCCTTCGCCGGTGTCATGCATGAAGCGGCCTTTTTGCGCGCCCTGATTCAAGGCGCGTATTGCATTGGCTGACAAGGCGCCGAAACTCATCGCCGAAATATTGAAGATGCTGGCTGAATATGGTTGCGCACGTTCGGCGCCGATGGTGATGCGGAAATCGTGCGAGCCGACTTTGGCCGGCATGATCGAATGATTGATCCATTCGTAATCGCTCTGGTAGACATCCATTTGCGTGCCGAACGGACGTTTGTCGACGGCCTGTTTTGCGCGCTGATATACGAGTGAGCGCTGGTTGCGCGAAAACGGATTCGGTGCGGCGTCATCCTCCAGAAAATACTGGCGTATTTCAGGACGAACCGATTCGAGCATATAGCGGAAATGCGCGAGGATAGGGTAGTTGCGCAGCAAGGCGCGTTTGGTCTGAATGATATCGGCAATTCCGACGGCAGTCAGTGCTCCAGACAGAATGACCAGCCACCAGCCCGCATGCAACAACATCGCCACGATCAACGATGACACGAAAACAAATCCAGCCCCTATCAAGGCTAGATAACGTACAGGGAAATCACGCATTTTTTCTCCAGACAGAATCTCCGGCTAAGACCTGAGTATTCGCGGGATAGTGTACAACGGCAGCCAAGAGTTTCTTGAACAGCTAGATGGTATGCCGTTGCAGATATAGTAGTTGAGCGTACAGGCTAATAGAGTATTGCTTGGCCGCGGGCGGTGAATCGGTAGAGAATATGTTCTGCCTATTCCATTGAAGAGCTATTGATGATGCCGCCGCCCAGGCACACGTCGCCATCATACAAAACAGCGGATTGTCCTGGTGTGACTGCCCATTGCGGTATTTCAAAGTTGAGAGAAAAGCTGTCGCTGCGAGTGTGCTGCGTGCAGGCGACATCGGCTTGCCGATAGCGCGTTTTGGCTGACAGCATTTCAATGTCGGGCGCGTTGCCGGCGACCCAGCTCATCTGGCCCGCGCTTAATTCTGATGATAGCAACCACGGATGATCGTGGCCTTGCACTATATATAAGGTGTTGGTCGCTACATCTTTGCGGGCGACGTACCAGGGATCGCTGTTGCCGTCGCTATTCTTGTGCGTCTTCATGCCACCCAAGCCTATGCCTTTGCGTTGGCCCAAAGTATAGAAGCTCAAGCCTACGTGTTCGCCGACGATGGTGCCGTCTGGCGTTTTCATTGGGCCGGGTTGGTATGAAAGGTAACGATTCAGGAAATCACGGAACGGGCGTTCGCCAATGAAACAAATGCCGGTCGAATCTTTTTTCGTGGCGTTTGGCAGCTTCAGTTGCTCGGCGATCTTGCGCACTTCGGTTTTGTGGATTTCGCCGAGTGGGAATAAAGTCTTGGCCAATTGCGCCTGATTTAATCGATGCAAAAAGTAGCTTTGATCCTTGCTGGCGTCGACAGCTTTCAGTAACTGCGTTTGACCGGCGTTCGGTCCCGAAGTCACTTGGCGCACGCGCGCATAGTGACCGGTCGCGATCATGTCAGCGCCTAAATGCATGGCGTGATCGAGGAAGGCTTTGAATTTGATTTCGGCATTGCACAGCACATCCGGATTCGGCGTGCGACCAGCTTGATATTCGCGCAGGAATTCGGCGAATACGCGGTCTTTATATTCAGAGGCGAAATTAACGGCTTCGATATCGACACCGACCACGT
>CAYOQL010000018.1:0-43513 GCA_964406085.1 uncultured Herminiimonas sp. | reverse complement strand
CATACCGATTCGGTATTGATGCAGAACCGCAAAATCATCCGCAAGTCCAAAGTCCTGACCGACAAGAATGATATTCTGGGTTGCGTGATGCGCGCGACGCAAGCTGTCACGACAGCCGACGATATCAGGCAGTTGAAGCGCATTGTGCTCAGCACCACGATTTCGACCAATGCGGTTGCGCAAAACCAGCTTGATACGGTCGGCCTGATCGTCATGAACGGCCCGGGTGTTTCGCCCAAGGATTTGCCGCTCGCTGACAAGACGCACTTGATCGCCGGTTACATGAATCACCGCGGCATAGAAGCCGAGGCGATCAATGACGATCAACTGCAGGTACTGAAACAACAATTCAGTGCGGACAAGATCGAGCACCTTGCAGTCATCGGCAAGTTTTCGACACGCAATCCCGTGCATGAGCAGGATGTCGGCTCCTTCTTTGCAGACAAGATCGCGCACGTTTCACTTGGTCATCACCAATCCGGCGTGTTGAATTTTCCGCGCCGTATCGCCACCACTTATCTGAACGCTGCGATCTGGAGCCTGCACAGCCGCATGGTCGATCAGCTGGCCGGCTATCTGCAGAAACTCGGCGTTAATGTGCCGCTATTCATTCTGAAAGCCGACGGCGGGACCATAGGCGTACAGCAGTCGCGCAACTATCCGGTGCAAACAATTCTGTCGGGCCCGGCCGCGACCATCATGGGCGTGCTGCCGTTTGTATCGTCCACGCAGGACTCCGTCTCGATAGACATCGGCGGTACCACCACTGACATCGCACTGTTCGCCGACGGTGCGCCATTGCTGGAACCGAAAGGTGTCGAGATCGAAGGACACAAGACCCTGATCCGCGGCCTGCTCACGCATTCGATGGCGCTCGGCGGCGACAGTCATGTGCAAGTCGTCAACGGCGCATTGCAGATCGGTCCGGAACGCAAAGGCTCTGCGATGGCATTCGATGGTCCGGTACCGACACCCACCGACGCGCTGATCGTGCTCGGCCTGGCCGATATCGGCGACAAAGCCAAAGCGCTGCGCGCGATGGAAAGTCTGGCAACTACACTGCAGCAGACGCCGCAACAGGTTGCACAGTCGATTGTCGACAGCATGTGCGCCAGCATTGCCGCCAAGGTCAGGCACATGATCAGAGAAGTCAACAGCAAGCCGGTTTATACGATACATGAACTGCTGGAAGGCAAGACCCTGAACCCGCAGCAACTGATTGCGGTCGGCGGCCCGGCTCCGTATCTCGCCAAACAGGTCGGCGAGTTGCTGCAATTGCCGGCAGTGGTGCCGGAGAATTCAGACGTCATCAATGCCAGCGGCGCCGCGATGGCGCGTACCACGGTCGAATTGAATTTGCTGGCCGATACCGAATCGCAGCAATTGAGTTTTGCCGAAGACGGCCGCAAGGTACAAATCTCTTCGCGTGCCACTGTCGACGATATCGTCGCGATCGGTCAGGAACGTCTACTGGAAATCGCCAGAGCCGCCGGTGCCCGCGATGAAGATCTGGAAGTGGAAGTCGCCGACTGCCAGTCGTTCAATGTCATTCACGGCTATGCAACCACCGGCAAGAATATACGCGTGCGCTTGCAGATCAAACCGGGCTTGATCAAGCATGAAGCCTAAGAGTGAGGAAAGCATGAGTACGAACAAATCTGAGGAAAACATCGTGAAGAAGAACACAGGACTGGTATTTTTTCCGGCATTCGATTACGCGATCTCGCCTACGCATCCGGAGCGCGAAGAACGCCTGCTGTATACGCAGGATCAAGTGTTTGAAGAAGGGCTGCTGGACTTCGATAACATCAAGGAATTCAAACCCGGTCTCGCCACCGCCGAAGATATTCAGCGCGTGCATTTCTGCGTGCCGGGCATAGACGAAATCGTGCATGCCTCGCACCTGATCGCAGTCGGCGGCTGCATTACCGCAGCCGACAAGGTGATGACCAAGGAAGTGGATAACGCGTTCGCGCTGGTGCGTCCTTGTGGCCACCACTCGATGCGTGTCGTGCATGGCAGCCGCGGCTTTTGTACGTTGAACATGGAAGCGATCATGGTCGAATACATACGTCACAAGTACGGCGTGAAGAAGATTGCGATCGTTGATACCGATTGCCATCACGGCGACGGTTCGCAGGATATCTTCTGGCACGACCCGAATACGCTGTTCATCTCGATGCATCAGGATGGCCGCACACTGTATCCCGGCTCCGGTTTCCCGGACGAACTGGGCGGGCCGAATGCGTTCGGCACCACGATCAATCTACCGATGCCGCCGGACACCTGCGAAGAAGGTTTCCTGTATGTGCTGGATGAAATCGTGATGCCCATCGTGAACGAATTCAAGCCCGACCTGATCATCAATTCCGCCGGACAGGACAATCATTATTCCGATCCGATCACGAACATGAAATTCACTGCGCATGGTTACGCGGTATTGAACCAGCGGCTCGCGCCGGATCTGGCGGTGCTGGAAGGCGGCTACTCGATCGAAACCGCGCTGCCCTACATCAACACCGGCATCATTCTGGCGATGGCAGGCATGGATTTCAGCCACATCAAGGAGCCGGACTATGACGCGGAAGATCAGAAGCAGCCGGCTGCAATTGGCGCCTACCTGGAAAAACTGAAAGATGCGACCTTCCATCACTGGAACAATCGCGAAACGCTGCGCGAGCAAGTCTATCCGGAGCAGGAATTCCACAAGCGCAACTTCAACGTCTATTACGACACTGATGGCATACACGAAACCATCAATGAAACGGTACGTACATGTCCGGATTGCGGCGGCGCTGTCGTGCTCGATTCACGCTGCGCCGATACGTATAGCCACATTCTGGCTGTGCAGATTCCACGCTATGCCTGCGCACCTTGCCGCAGCTATGGTGAAGAACAGTTCGCTAAAACCGAGATTGGACGCGCAGTGGGGCAATATACGCAAGCCTTCCTGCAGGACAAGGACAAGGATCTGTATCTGAGCAAATGACAGGTCCCGGATAACCCGACAACGTGCCGGCTCAAGCCGGCACGGTTTTAACTAGAAGTACGCAGAAGTTCACAACGTTCGTTCCATCAGCCATGCCGCAGCGCATGCAGCGCGTCGCTGCCATAAGGCGACAGTAACCAGCCGACACATGCACAATGCAGGATTACCGACATCCAGTAAATACGCTGGAATGACGCCTTGCTGGTTTTATGTCGCAGAATCTTTTGCGCCAGCCACCCTCCGGGCCAGCCGCCAAGAAAATCCAGCAGGTGCAGATTGCCTTCGCTAATCCGCCATTCGCCTTTGCGTGCGGCCGATTTATCGATCGCATACGCGGCAAAGCTCAGCAAACTGAGCGCGAAGTAGCTACCCAATATCGGCAATAAAATAATCGATTCCATTACTTATTTCTGAACATCAAAGAAAGATGGGTTCCGGTTCCAGCAACACATCGAAACGCTGCGCAACATCGGCCTGTATGGCAGCCGCCAATTGCGCGATGTCGGCACCGCTGGCTCCGCCGCGATTGACCAGCACCAGCGCCTGATTTTCATAGACGCCGGCAGCACCGGCCGTCTTGCCTTTCCAGCCGCATTGATCGATCAGCCAGCCTGCAGCCAGTTTGACGCTGCCATCCGGCTGCGCGTAGTTCACCAGTTGCGGATACGTCGCGAGCAAGGTGTCGCGTTGCGATGGCGTGACGACAGGGTTCTTGAAAAAGCTGCCCGCATTGCCGATCACTGCGGGGTCCGGTAATTTGCGTGTGCGTATCGCAATCACTGCTGCGCTGATTTCTTGTGCGCTCGGCTCCGCAATCTTGCGCGCTGCCAGCTCTTGCGTCACATCAGCATAGCGAATCGCAGCTTGCCATTTTTTGGGCAGAGCAAACGTCACATCCAGCACCACAGCTCGGTCACACAAGCGATGCTTGAATACGCTATCGCGATAGCCGAACATGCAGGCTGCCTTGTCCAGCGTGCTTAGTTCGCCGGTTTCAAAATCAAAGAAGGTCAGTGCATGAAAGCGGTCCTTGATTTCGATTCCGTAAGCGCCGATATTCTGGATAGGTGCGGCACCTACGCTACCCGGAATCAGTGACAGGTTTTCCAGTCCACCCAGATTGTGCTGCAACGTCCATTGCACAAACTGGTGCCAGCTTTCGCCGGCGGCAGCACGTACATAGGTCGCGTCGGCATCTTCACCGACGATCTCGATACCCTTGCTTTCCATATGCAGGACCAGGCCGGGGTAATCCCTGGTCAGCAAAATATTGCTGCCGCCGCCCAGCACCAGACGCGGCAAGGCTGCCAGCGCGGCATCATTTTTCACCGCGACCAGCATATCAGCCGACGTAATCGACAGGTAAGCATGCGCGTTGGCTTGCACCCCGAAGGTGTTATGGTGACGCAGGGAAAAATCGTAGTGAATCGGGAGAGAATGAGCCATAGTCGGCGATTATATCTCTGCTCTACCCCAGTACAGGCCTACCCTGCCGGTTTTTTGTCCGTTAAAATGGCGGACGAATCAGATGCAGAATCTGAATGAGTGGGCTCAATAAGCACGTTACGCGAGCAAGTTAAGCAAGCAGGTCAAACAAGTAAGCGGAATAAACAAGCTGGTCTTTCGTAGGCATCTGTCGCGAGCCAGGCAACAATAAGGAAATTCATCATGCCGTCTTTTGATACCGTCTCCGAAGCCAATATGGTTGAGGTCAAGAATGCCGTAGACCAGGCAGGGAAAGAAATCACAACCCGTTTCGACTTCAAGGGCAGCGATGCGCGCGTCGAACAAAAAGAACGCGACCTGACTGCATATGCGGATTCAGAATTCCAGTTGAATCAAGTTCTGGACGTGCTGACCAACAAGCTGGTCAAGCGCAATGTCGATGTGCGTTTTCTCGATCGCGGCAAGATTGAAAAAATCGGCGGCGACAAGGTCAAGCAAGTCGTCAAGATCAAGAACGGCATCGAAACCGAAGCCGCCAAGAAAATCGTGCGCATCCTCAAGGACAGCAAGCTGAAAGTACAAGCCAGCATCCAGGGCGATGCGGTACGTGTCACTGGCGCCAAACGTGACGACTTGCAGGATGCAATGGCCTTGTTGCGCAAGGAAGTTGCCGATCTGCCGCTGGAATTCAATAACTTCCGCGATTAAGCGTTAAGCAAACCAGGATTAAACCCGGCATGGGAATCCCGCTTGCCGGTCAGTTCAATCCCGGCTTAATCAGTTTGTTGCGCGCTTCATTGCTGTAGCGCGTTTCTTTCCAAATCGCCGACGTTTCATGACAGAATCATTGTTTTCATACCAACGATATCTGCCATGAAACGATCGCTGCTCGCCCCTCTTTTTTGCTGCATCGCGCTGCAGGCTCAAGCCGCAGATATCAGCGTGATTGGTCTTTTCCCAGGCAAGGCTGTACTGGTAATTGATGGCCGCTCACCCAAGACTTACTCGGTCGGCAATACGGTCACCTCCGGCATCAAGCTGGTCGACGTCAACGAAACCACAGCGACCTTCGACGCGAATGGCAAAAAGCAGAAAATCGATATCGGTGGGCACGTCAACCGCATCGCGCCTTCGACCGGGTCGACCGTGACTTTGCAAGCCGACGCCCGAGGCCACTTCGTCGTGCAAGGACAAATCAATGGTGGCGTGGCACGCATGCTGGTCGATACCGGGGCAACGCTGGTTGCAATCCCGGCAGCAGATGCAATTCGTATGGGCATCGATTACAAAAAAGGTCAGCCCGGCTACGTGAATACAGCAAACGGCGTGGCACCCGTTTACCAGGTAAGACTTAATTCCGTAAAAGTTGGAGACATTGTCTTGAATCAAGTTGACGGTTTGGTTCAGGAAAGCGGTCTGCCGTATATCCTGCTCGGCATGTCTTTCTTGAATCGTACCGAAATGCGACGCGACGGCGATCAAATGGTACTTACGAAGCGCTACTAGTAGCATCAATAGGCAAAAAAACGGGCACTGAATCAGTGCCCGTTTTCATGTGTGCCACTGTTTAATGAGCCGCATTGCGGCTCATTCCAATGCAATCGCTTATGCGTCCGGATCTTTCAAACGACGTTGTTTGACGGCTTCTGCCAAACCTTCCAATACGCCCAAACTATCTTCCCAGCTGATGCAACCGTCAGTCACTGATTGGCCATAGACGAGCTCTTTGCCTGGTACCAGATCCTGACGACCGGCAACCAGATGCGACTCGATCATCACACCAACGATACGCGTGTCGCCACCCGCGACCTGCTGCGCGATATCGGCGCAGACCGGGATTTGATTTTCCGGTTTTTTCGAGCTGTTCGCATGCGAGGTATCTATCATCAAACGCGATGCCAGACCATTGGCTGCGATGTCCTTGCAAGCCTGTTCGACACTCACTGCATCATAGTTAGGCGTTTTGCCGCCGCGCAGAATGATGTGGCAATCTTCATTGCCGCTGGTCGACACAATCGCCGAATGACCGCCCTTGGTCACAGACAGGAAGTGGTGAGGCTGCGATGCCGCCTTGATTGCATCCACTGCAATTTTCACATTGCCGTCAGTGCCGTTCTTGAAACCGACCGGGCAGGACAAACCCGAAGCCAGTTCGCGATGTACTTGCGATTCGGTGGTACGTGCACCGATCGCGCCCCAGCTGATCAGGTCGGCAATGTATTGCGGGCTGATGACGTCAAGGAATTCGGTGCCCGCCGGCAAACCAAGATTATTGATGTTCAACAGCAGTTCGCGCGCAATCCGCAAACCTTCGTTAATACGAAAGCTATTGTCCATGTATGGATCGTTGATCAAGCCTTTCCAGCCGACCGTGGTGCGCGGTTTTTCGAAATAGACACGCATCACGATTTCCAGCTCACCCGCAAAACGCGCGCGCTCCTTGACCAGACGATTTGCATATTCCATCGCAGCTTTGGTGTCGTGGATCGAACAAGGCCCGATCACCACCATCAAGCGATCATCCTGTCCGTGCAAAATCCGATGCAGTGCAATCCGCGCATCGGCAGCAGTCGTCTCCGCTTTTTCGGAGACACCGAGCTCGCGTATCAAATGCGACGGTGGCGTCAGTTCTTTCATTTCTCTAATCCGTAAATCATCTGTGCGTGGCATGTTTTTCTCCGGTCAAAATCTATTCTGCAAAAAATAAAAAACCGCCATCGCGGGCGGTTTTTAAAAGAATTTCGGTTTCAGCTTTTTACTTGCGCGCTTACCGCTTCTCCACCGCCGTTGGGCTGGAATAGCTAAAGTAAAAATAAAATTGGAAGCGCGAAGCAGTCATGTCTGTACTGAATTCTGTTTTATCTGTCGGTAATATTGCAATAGTTCGGCTGATTTGGCAAGAAAAGCTTGGAATATGCATTGGCATTCAAACAAATTTTGGAAGAATGCCAACAAACATCAAGCCGTTCCACCCACGGTCACGCCGTCGATACGCAAGGTAGGCTGACCTACGCCTACCGGCACGCTCTGGCCTTCCTTGCCGCAGACGCCAACACCGCTATCCAGACGCATATCGTTGCCTATCATCGAGACGCGGTTCAATACATCCGGACCGTTGCCGATCAGGGTTGCACCCTTGACCGGATACGTGACTTTGCCGTTTTCAATCATGTAGGCTTCGCTCGCCGAAAACACAAACTTGCCATTGGTGATATCGACCTGGCCGCCACCAAAATTAACGGCATACAAACCATTTTTCACCGATGCCAGAATTTCTGCCGGATCCTTGTCGCCACCGAGCATATATGTATTCGTCATGCGCGGCATAGGCAGATGCGCGAAGGATTCACGGCGTGCATTGCCGGTGACCGGCATCTTCATCAGGCGCGCATTCATCGTGTCTTGAATATAACCTTTCAAGATACCGTCTTCGATCAGCGTCGTGCATTGGGTAGGATTGCCTTCATCATCGATGTTCAGCGAACCGCGACGATCGGCGATGGTGCCGTCATCAACCACGGTCACGCCCTTGGCGGCAACACGTTCACCGATGCGGCCTGAGAACGCGCTGGAACCCTTGCGATTGAAGTCGCCTTCCAGGCCGTGGCCAATCGCTTCATGCAGCAACACGCCTGGCCAGCCGGGCCCGAGCACGACTGTCATCGGACCGGCAGGAGCCGGACGCGCTTCCAGATTGACGAGCGCGGAAGCCACTGCTTCGCTCGCATATTTTTCCAGCAATTCATCGCTGAAATAGCCATAGCTGTAGCGACCGCCGCCGCCGCTGGAACCCATTTCACGGCGACCATTCTGTTCGGCGATCACGGTGATAGAGACACGCACCAGTGGGCGAATATCAGCGGCCAGCACGCCATCGCTGCGCACTACCAGCACCACATCGTATTCACCCGCGAGGCCGGCCATAACTTGCACCACACGCGGGTCTTTTGCACGTGCGATGCGTTCGATTTTTTCCAGCAGTTTTACTTTTTCTGTTGCATCCAGCGAGGTCAGCGGGTCATTCGGCAAATACAAATCGCGGCCGCCCACTTGCTGGATGGCTGAGGCGACCTTGATCTTGCCTGCACCCTGGCGGGCAATCGTGCGCGTGGCAATCGCCGCTTCATTCAATGCGCGCTCGGAGATTTCGTCCGAATATGAAAATGCTGTCTTGTCGCCAGACACCGCGCGCACGCCGACGCCCTGGTCGATAGAAAAGCTGCCGGTTTTGACGATGCCCTCTTCCAGGCTCCAGCCTTCGCTTTTTGTAAACTGAAAATACAAATCTGCGTAATCGACGCGATGCGTAAACATCGTTCCCAGGGTCTTGATCAGGATGGATTCATCCAGACCGAAAGGCGTCAGTAATACATCACGCGCAACGGCCAGGGTTTTCAGATTTGGTTCAAATGGAGTCATTGTTTATTTGCCATTCACGCATTGATGCGCAAACTAAATTGATTCGGAAGTTAATATATATAGCGAATTGTAGAGCATCTGGCCCAAAGCCCCTGATTAGGCTGCAACTTCGCTACAACTTCGCTGCTGCTGCACTACAACTTGCGATGTTTCAAGGCGGGAAGATTTTCCCGTATATCAGATAAATAATTGGGCTCTATAGCGCCGATTACAAGGCCTTCACCCTCTGGCAAAACAGCTTTTACTTCACCCCATGGGTCGATCAGCATGCTGTGCCCCCATGTCGTGCGGCCATTTTGATGACGACCGCCTTGCGCTGCTGCCAGCACATAACATTGGTTTTCAATCGCACGCGCACGCAACAGGATTTCCCAGTGCGCCTTGCCTGTCGTATACGTGAATGCCGCTGGCACCACGATCAATGTGCAATCACCCATCGCGCGATAGAGTTCAGGGAAACGCAAGTCGTAGCAAACCGACAAACCCACTTTGCCAAACGGCGCATCGAAGGTGGTGACTTCAGTACCCTCCACGATGGTGCGCGCCTCGTCATAGGATTCCATACCTTTGGTGAAGCTGAATAAATGAATCTTGTCGTAACGCTTTACGCGCTCACCGGCAGGGTTGTAAACCATCATCGTATTCAATACCTTGTTGGTCACCGTGGCTGCCATCGGCAACGTACCGCCTATCAACCAGACTTGATGTTCGCGTGCGGTTTCAGCCATGAAAGCCTGAATTGGCCCGACATCGATCTGCTCCGCCAAGCCCAGCTTGTCATTTTCATGCAAGCCCATGGACGCCCAGTATTCCGGCAGCAAAACCAGACTGGCACCTTGTTGCGCGGCATCTGCAATCAGGCGTTTGGCGGTAGCGATATTCTCTGCGATGGAAGGCGTAGAAACCATTTGAATGGCAGCTACGCGCGCGACAGGATGCGTCATGATTCAGTCCCCGTTGATAGTGTCTGCGAGTCGGATATTCGGTGCGCCCGGCGCTTGCCCTGACTTGCGCTCGATCTTGACGACGTTCGGATCGCTCCACGAGCCGGTAATCGCATATTCAAAAGTAAAGGCACGCATCAAAGGTTCACGCAGGAACAATTGCGCCAGGAAAGTACCGGCACCGATCACAGGATTAATCGCCAACGCATAGGCTACCGACGCAGCGCCGGCATTGATTTCAGGAATGACAATTGCACGCAAATTCTGTGATTCCTTGGCGATATCGGCGGTACCGTCTATCAGCACGGTTGCGCTCACACCGCGCATCTTCAGATTATCGGTAGTGGCCACGCCATTTGCAATGCGCGCACTGCCATTGATCCCGTCAAAGGCGAAGCCCTCTGAAAATACATCGCGGAAATCCAGCGTCAGGCGACGCGGTATCGATTGCAGGCTTAACACGCCCAGCAATTTGGCCGCACCCGGCTCGACTTTAAGGAACTGCCCGGACGCAATATCCAGATTGATATTGCCGGACAGGCTGGGGATATCAAAAGAAAATGGCAAACCTTTCCAGGTGATATCGCCATCCATCTTGCCCTTGCCGCCACGCAGCACATCGGCAAAGCCAAAACGGTTCAGCAGGTTGCCCGCGTTCGTGATCTCTAAACGGTAATCGAGGCTGGACACATTGCCGCTATTCCTGGTCAACCAGTTTCCCTTTGCCGTCAACGTCGCATCAGGGTTGGCCAGCGACAGATTGCGAATGCGCCATTCGCGCCCTTCCGTTGCACGCACATAGTTTGCGAGCAACTCCAGGCGTCCGAGCTTCTTGCCGAATAATTCAAAATTTTCAGCGACGACATCCAGCGCCGGCATTTCTGTCGTGCTATCCACTCCATCCATCAAATTCTTGACGTCCGACCCTACCGATTTCGGAATCACCATCGATGCCAGACGCGCGGTGACTTTACCCAAGCCACGACCGGATGAAGACTCAATCCAGGTCAGATATCCCGATGCCTGTGTTGAATCGATATTGGCCTGCCATACACTGGCTTCGTGGGATACACCGACCACCACGTCATCAAATTTCTTGCCCATCAAAATCAATTCATTGGCACGTGCGGCCAATACATTCGGCTCTACATACTGCGATATATTGAGGGCGTCTGATGCGTCTGCGCTTTTCTTTTGTCCCGTTGCAACAGGCTGGGCATTCTTTCCGCTTGCCGCAGTAATCGACGATGCAGCCGCGATCCATTCATCAATATTCAAGGAGCGCAAATTGACGTTCACCATCAAACCACTATCCGGTTCCGGTGCCGGCGTATTCACGCCGATACCGCCGCGCACCAGATTCCAGGCCGCAGCAGGATCGTTTGCTTTTTTCTCTCGCAGATAATTCGCCACCATCGAGGAGCCCAATGACAGCTTGATGCCGTCTCGCATCAACGCCGCATTGTCGGACGGCAGACTGGCTTGTTCTATCTTCAACGGCAACGCATCCTTGGCAGCCTTGCTCAACGGCGCCGGGAAAGCCAGGCCCAGGCCGCGCAAGTTGGAATCCACGAGGATTTCGACACGCTTGCTCTTGACACTGATAGATGCGCCAAAGCGTGCACTACCGGTGATCTTGTCTATCAATTTTTGCATCGCCGGCTCAGGATAATTTTTGCGCAAGCCAGCGGCGGACAGCGAGCCATCAGCCTTGATCAAGATCGTGCCGTCTTTTTGCGTGCCGCCGGTGACCGTCAAAGGACCGCCAAGGAAATTCGCCTTGATGCCTTTCAGGGTCAGCCCTTTTTCATCGAAATCCAGCTGGCCATTGGCTTGCATCAGCGCAGGAATGCCATTCTGCAAAATCACATTATTGTTGGCAAACTTCAGTGCCCCCTGCACCTTGGCGTCCAGCATTTGATGCAAGGGTAATTTCAAACTCAGTGCCAGCGTTGCATTGCCGGTCGCCCTGGTTTCATCCGTGAAGTGGCCTATCCAGGTCGCGACCGGACTGTCTACCGTGTACTGCACCATATCCTGCAACGTGCCGGCAGCCTTGCCATCGATTTCGAGCACAGGATCTGTCGCGAGCAAGTCTGCAATGACGGCTTTCACGTTCGACACTTCAGCACCGTGGGTTTTGCCACTTTCACCCTTGATCTCCATGCGCGTGCGATCGAACAGGATTGTGCCTTTTACTTTTTCCAGCAAAGGCCATAGCGGTGCCTTGCCATCCTTGCCGAACATATCCGGTGCGTAGTTCAAGCCGCCGTTATCGATCTTGCCGCCGAGTACAAATTCGCCTTTCGGTTTTTCGCCAGGTTTCTGTGTATGGAAAGGAAAATGATTCAAGTCGCCTTTGACCTTGATGTACCCATCGCGCAGCGTGCCGTCCACCAGAGCACTGCCCAGCCACGAACGGAAATGTTCGCCCATGCTCAAGGGCAGGTAGTCACGCACCTTGTTCAGTTCCAATCCGGTCAAGCTGCCGGTCATATCTATCATGCCTAGCGCACGCGGCGCTTGTTTTTGCAGCGGCATCACGTGCTTACCGGTAAACGAGCCGAGCAAGCCCTGTCTGGCAAAGCTCATTTTTTGTACTTCAAGTAACAACTGGTCGTTTTTCTGAAAGGTCCACTTTGCATCCATTTTCAATGTGTCAAATAGGACATCAGGTTCTGCAAAATAGCCAGGCAAAGCCAGCTTCAGGTTTTCCGATGCAAGTGCAAATGTGCCGCCCTGATTCGAGGCATCGACATGACCGCTCAAATTCTCAAAACCCGGAATCGCAGGAACGGCTGCCTGCGCCGGCAGCGTCGCACTCGCAGCGCGCGCCGGACGAGCCGCTTGCGCATGCAGCGCCAGGCCCACGAAATCGCCTTTGATCTTGTAGGCAGAAATATTCGGGTATGCGCCCTGCCATTGCGCGGAAAAATCCTTCAGCTTGCCGCGCGGCGCAAAATCCTGCAGCAGGCGCAACTGTGTTTCCGGCAGCGGCAGACGCCCGGCAAAATCGGTCCACGCCTGCAGGTCCAGCGATTTCGCATTCACCTCTATGCGCTCGGGTGCGCCGTTCCTGGCAGCGACATAGTGTTCGCTCATCGTGGTCTTCGGCAACTGTAAACCATCATCGGTTTGCAGCGAAAAATCCACCACCGAAATGGTATGGCCCTGCATACCGAATGTCGGCACGCCATCGCGTAATCCGCCCTCCAAATTTTCGCGCACCGAAATCCGTCCGTTTGCCTGGGCCAATGCCAGCGGTGCCATATTTTTGCGCAACTGCACCAATACATCCGACAGACTCAGGTCGGCAGTGAAGTCGGCAACCCGCGCATGATCAAAGGATAGCCAGGCACGCAACGAGCCCTTGGCTTGCTGCAAATCAAAAGGGAAATCGAGATAAGTCTTCCACGCCGCCAAATCGCTATCGCGCAAATCGGTATAAAACTGACCCGTCCAGCGCGAGGCATCGGAAATCTTTTGAGAAAAAAGAGGATGGTCGAAACTGGCCCGTATATCCAGCGGCGCGGCGATTGCAACCGGTGGCGTGGCCTTCAAGGCAAACTGGTGGTGCCGTCCGTCGTTGCGCAACACGATATGCACGCGATTGAGCAGCAATTCCGGTGCCTGGCGCAGATTGTCCTGCCAGCGCAATTGCCCGTCCTTGATGTGGATTTCGCGTTGCGACAACACCCAGTCCGCTGCCTTGCCATCGCCACTTTTTTTCAAATCGACCAGCAAACCGGCTACATAAAAATTACCGGAAGCATCACGCTGGATGTCCATGTCCGGCTTGTCGATCTCCAGACTATGCAGACGCAAATCGGCAACAATCAGCGACCACCACGACACCGTGGCTGAAACCGCAGGCAGTTGCAGCGCCTTTCCGCCGTCCTTGTCATACACCACGACGTTGCCCAGCGATAAATGCGGCCGCAAGCCGTGCCACGATGCCGCGATGGTTTCTATCGATACCTGGCGTCCTATGGCTTTGGTCGCGACTTTTTCGACATCGACGCGATAAGCCGATATCTGCGGCAAGACCGCATAACGTAAAGTGAGGAACAGCGCGCAGAAAATAAAGTAGGCGACGACTAGCAACTTCAGTGACCAGCCCAGCACATGATGGCTGGCCTTGTTGGCCGCTCGCGCCGATTGTTGAACCGCAAGCCAGCAAGACCGCAGCCTATCGGCAGTCAGGGTCTGATCAGGTGAGCGTGGATCTATATGCATCAATCAAAAGGTCGGCAAATCTACTTCGCGTAGAATAAAACAGGCTGGTCGGCAATCGGCTGGCATAAATTTACATCAAGCTTTTAATTCAAGGCCTAACTACAAGAACTCTAGGATACTCCCAAGCCCGTGCCTAACCTATCTTTGACTCCAATTACCGCTTCCCGGTTCTATTCCCGATGGCTCAATGCAGACGCATCCCGCGCGGAAAAGGTTGCCGAAGTCGGCAGATTATCCCTGAACTCGGCCATCTTCGCTGAAATCTTGCAAAACGAAACAGACGCCGGCGCCTCCCTGCCGGCGGCCATGCGCCGCCTGCGCAATCTGGTGATAGCGACGCTGATCCAGCGCGACCTGAGTGGCCAGGCCGATCTGGCTGAAGTCGTCGACACGATGACGGCCTTCGGTGATTTCGCAGTTCAGACACATCTGGCAGCCGTGATGACCGAGATGATCGCGATACACGGCACGCCTATCGGTGCCGAATCGGGTGAGCAGCAAGAGATGATCGTACTCGGCATGGGCAAACTGGGGGGCGGAGAACTGAACGTTTCTTCCGATATCGACCTGATCTTCGTGTATTCCGAAGATGGCGAAACCGTCACCACCACGCCGGAACAGAGACAGTTATCGAACCACGAATTTTTTATCCGGCTGGGCAAGAAACTGATTGCAGCGCTTTCGGAAATTACCGAAGACGGTTTCACCTTCCGCGTTGACATGGCCCTGCGTCCGAACGGCGCGTCGGGCCCGCTGGCCGCCAGCTTCAATATGGTGGAGGAATATTTGATCGTGCAAGGCCGCGAATGGGAGCGCTATGCCTGGGTCAAGGCACGCGCGCTGACCGGCAAGCCAGCCGACATTGCAGCGCTGGAAAAAATCACGCGGCCCTTTATTTACAGACGTTACCTCGATTATGGCTCTATCGATGCGATCCGCAATATGCATGCGCAAATCCGTGCCGAAGTCACGCGCCAGGAAGCCCGCCATCCTGACCGTAGCAATAACGTCAAACTAGGGCGCGGCGGCATACGCGAAATTGAATTCCTGGCACAGGTGCATCAATTGATACGGGGTGGCCGCGATGCAGCCCTGCGCGATCGCTCGACGCGCCACACCTTGCGCACGCTGGCAGAAAAAGGATTGTTCAAGCCGGAAGTCGTCGAGCAGTTGCTGCATGCTTACACCTTTCTGCGCAATCTCGAACATAGACTGCAATACCTGGACGATGCGCAAACCCACACCCTCCCTGCGAACGAAGCCGATCGACTGACTATCGCCAAGATGATGGGCTACAACGATGTGCCGGCCCTGCTGGCAGCACTGGAAGAACAGCGCGCGCTGGTTGCCAGACAGTTCGACGAAATCTTTAGCGACAAAACCAACGACAATGGCGCCAGCGATCAGGTAGACGCGGACCTGAATGCAGTGCTGACGGATACCGATAGCGAAGAGGCGATCCAAACCTATCTGACTGGCCTGTCCTTCGACCATGCGGCAGATTCAGCCAAACGCCTGCTGGCAACCTGGCATTCACCACGTTTGCAATCCCTGCCGGAAGCCAGCCGCAACAAGCTGGTCGCACTGGTCAATGCATCTCTGCCCTTGATTACCAAGGTGACGGAGGCACGATCCACGACGCTGGGCCGTCTGCTGGATTTTCTGGAAGCGATTGCGCGCCGCGCCGCCTATCTCGCCTTGCTGACCGAATATCCGCATGCGCTGGAACGCGTGATCCGCATGATCGCGGCCAGCGACTGGGCCGCCAAATATCTGACCCGTCATCCTTTGCTGCTGGATGAATTGCTGGACGATCGCACCTTGAAGGCAGCACCCGACTGGAAAGCCTTTGCGCACGACTGTCGCCAGCGCCTGGATGAAACGCCGGGTGACACCGAGCGGCAAATGGACGTGCTGCGCGAAATGCATCACGCGCAATTGATACGCCTGCTGGCGCAGGATCTGGTGGGTGATCTGAGTGTGGAGCGTCTGGCCGATCATTTATCGGAGCTGGCAGACAAGCTGGTGGAAGCGACCATACAAACGATCTGGAAAAGTTTGCCGAATCGGCATCGCGAAGAACCGAAATTCGCCGTCATTGCATACGGAAAACTGGGCGGCAAAGAACTCGGCTATGCATCTGACCTCGATGTCATTTTCCTCTATGACGATGACGATCAGGATGCGCCTGCGCTGTACGCCAAGCTGGCGCAACGCTTTATCACATGGATGACGGCGCATACGCCCGCCGGCATATTGTTCGACGTCGATATTGCCCTGCGCCCGGACGGCGCGAGCGGCCTGCTGGTCTCGACCGTCTCTTCGTTCGAAAAATATCAAACCACCTCAGCCTGGCTTTGGGAACATCAAGCATTGACCAGGGCGCGCTTTTGCGCGGGTGATGCCGATATCGGTGCACGCTTTGAAGCGATACGTGAAAGCGTATTGCGCCAGACACGCGATCCGGTTGAATTGAAGAAGGAAGTGCTGGAAATGCGCAAAAAATTGCACGATGCGCATCCCAACCGTACCGATCTGTTTGATCTGAAGCATGATAACGGCGGCATGATCGATATCGAGTTCATGGTGCAATTTCTCGTGTTGCGCGACGCTGCACAGCATCCGCAGCTGACTGGCGACATCGGCAATATCGCCTTGCTGAAATTGTGCGGAGAATTGGGCTTGATCGACGCCAGCCTGTCGAGCACTGTCGCGGATGCATATAGAACCTTCCGCAAGCTGCAGCATCAGATTCGGCTACAGGGTGCGGAACGCGCAAGGGTGGAAATGGAGCGCGTGGCACCGGAAATCGCAGCGGTCACCGCCTTGTGGAATGCTCTATTTGGGTAATCCATCCTCTGCATCGGCTGACAGAACGGGGCTCACATCACAGCCCGTCACTGCACAAAAAGTTATCCACACTTTTTGTGCACAGCCCTGTGGATAAGCTGAGTGCAAGCCATCTATGTCATTGATACAAAACAAAAATTATTTTCTGCACAATCTGTGCAAGTGGGCATTCTGACGATGGCCTTGCGCGGCGTTTTCATGCTCCGCTATTAACACAAACCTGCACCTGCTCACGTGCAAGCCATTGCATCCAGCTCTCTTGGGAAGCAGCAGATCACCTTGAAATTCGCCGCAATTCCATTTTCATTATTGTTATATCAAGACAGAAAAAATTTGTCGCATAAGCAAAACATTTTCCTCAGTCAGCACAATAAATCCGACAGTTAGTGCTTGAATTTTCCAGAAGTTAGCGCGACACTAAAGCCGCTGCATCCATGTCCACAGAGACACCAGTAATCTGACAAACACTTTCAGCCGAGTCAAAGGGAGAGACGTATGTCAATAGAGGCCATCAATCGCGCACCCGCCGACTTAATGCATATCAGAGTCGATGATCAGGACGAACTTCGATATTGGGCAGATCGCTTTGAACGCACGCCGCGCGAATTGGAAAATGCAGTGATTAGAGTCGGCACCAATACAAAAGACGTAGAGCGATACTTGAAATTGAAGTCTTACTGCAAGTAATTGCTACGCTCTGGCAAGACAAAAAATTCTCACAGAAGACTGAGGCTATCCGATGCAATGGATAGCCAAAGTTCAGCTTGTCCGCAAGCTACCCAATACACTTCCTGCATGATGTGTATGACTTAAGCACCATCGTGCTTAAGTCATTTTGGCTGCCTTGCCGATAAACAGGATAGGCCCTGTCGGTCTGCCGGTTGGCGAACCATTTTCCGGTTCCAACGTAATTTCAAACAGTTGATTTGCCTGCAGAGGCGGCAATTTATCCAGCGCCAGTTTGACGGTTTTTCCCGGCTCGACCAAACCCAGTGACACCGGTTTATCCCAGCCTTCGCCTTTGGTCCAGAACTGCAGGGATTTCTGTCCCGGTACGCTCACCGGACGCAATGGCGTCAAGGTCAGTTGTTTATCCGCGCTGGCTTGCACGATCCAGCCAGGTGTCCGTTCTTGCGGTTCAACCAGCACTACCATGAAGTTCGGTCCTGACAATGGCGCGGTAGGACGCATGATCATCACGGCGACTAGCACTGCGGCAGCGGCAAAACCGCTCGCAGCCAATCCCCGCCAGAAGCGCACGTCATTCCACCATGCAGACCAACTGGATTGCGCGGTCGCCGATTGGCGACGCAAATCTTTCAGGATGCGCGGCCATAATTGCGACGACGGTTCCTGCTCTTCCACCAGTGACGTCAAGGGGAGAAAACGACGCTCCCATTCCTCAACGGCGCTGCGCAATACCGGTTCATTCTGCATGCGTTGTGCGACTTGTCGGCGTTGCGCAGCAGTCAGCGTGCCAAGTACATACTCGCCCGCCAGATGCTGCAGTTCGTCAAATGACTCATTCATCCCATGCACTCCCGCAATGCGGCCAAACCACGTTTGACCCACGCCTTCACTGATCCCAGAGGCGCATTCAGGCGTTGCGCAATTTCACTGTGGCTGCAGCCATCCACATAGGCGCACAAGATACTGTTGCGCTTGGCGCTGTCAAGATGGGATAGACAATCCTGCAACTGTCCCAGACTGGCATTCAATTCAAATTGATCGACGATCAATTCCTCATTCTGTTGCTGCATGTTGTCGATCGCTTCTTCGTCCGCATACACTTCGCGCTCGCGATCCCGCAACATGTTCAAAGCCTGATAGCGCACCACGCTGTATATCCAGCCACGACCTTCTCCACGCTTCGCATCGAAGCTGGCAGCCTTGTTCCAGATATTGACGAAGGCGTCGTGCACCACGTCTTCCGCCAGGTGGCGCTGACGCACGATACGCAAGGCGACACCAAGCAGACGCTTGCTGTCTTGTATATAGATGCGTTGCAAGGCATGCTCGTCGCCCAGGGCGCAAGCATGCAAGGCAGCATCGTAATCGAAGGAATCTGTGTCGGCAGGCAAGTTAGTCTGTCTTTAAAGAATTGGAATGAGTGGTGTCGATTAATTTCCAATTAATTATATAGGACGCAATCCGCCTGCCGACTGCTTACTGGTGCTTGATTAAACTTAAGCAGCTTTCCAGAAAATGTAATCAGCCTGGTATTTGACGATTTCCTTGCTGCCCACATTGCCTGCACCGCAAGCAGTGGCTGGTGCGACGCCGCCCTTGGTTGCTACGCGCTGGATGTAAGTCACACCGGTCATTGCTCCGCTACCCATTGCAGGATTGGCTTTGACCAACTGGAATGGAATATTGCCTGCACCGCCTGGCGACACCGCCAGCTGGGTTCCGGTTATTTTCGAGCCGTCATTGCTGGCCCAGGTTGCAGGTGGGCCGTAATATTTGCCGACGGCCTTGCCACTACGATCCGACAGCACTGCGTCAGGACCGGCGAACACCCATTCAAACTGGCCAGCCATATCTTTCTTAACGCGACATTCATACGTGATATCGCCTGCACCAACGGTTTGCATCGCGACGCTGTTACCGGCTGGTACCTGCACTGCAGCTGGCACGGCGTCCTGCGAATACATAGGGGTCGTGGAACATGCTGACAAAAAAACAGCAGCGGAAGCGAGAGCGACGGCAGAAAGAGTAGTGTGCATGATGTTTTCCTTGGTAGTTAAAAAAGTGATCAGCTGGCGTATCCGGATATCGGATATTGATGCGCTGATACCAGTACTACCCACCAGATGCGGATTTGGATGCAGTCGATCGAAAATAAATTTTATTATTTGAATTGAGTGCGATTTTTCATCCGCAATCAGGAAATGCGGGGGTGCCAGACCGCCCCTCCCCGCTGCTCACCTATTGCCGTGCAGGATCTTCATGCGACAAACGATCTATAAAGAAGCCGGATTCCGACTATCACGCAGTATACTTTGTCCTTTACGGCAAACGCCTCACCTCCAAGGACACACCCATGAGCGCCTTACCTACATGCTCGAAATGCAATTCCGAATACACATACGAAGACAACGGCATGTACATCTGCCCGGAATGCGCGCACGAATGGCCGGTCCAGCAGGCAGCTGCCGAATCCGTGGAAGAAGGCAGCAAGGTCTACCGCGATTCCACCGGCACGATATTGCAGGATGGCGACACCGTGACCGTGATCAAGGATCTGAAGCTGAAGGGATCAGGTGGCACTATCAAGGTCGGCACCAAGGTCAAGAATATCCGCCTAGTCGACAGCGATCATGACATCGACTGCAAGATAGACGGTTTTGGCGCGATGAGCCTGAAAACGGAATTCGTCAAAAAAGTTTGAAGCTGCCTATGTGCATACGTGCTCACAACTTCACGGCCGCGATATAGAATTCCGTGCATAACTACGGATCAGCAGACCCCATGTTGCCAGCATCATCCTTCACTGCAAACATTGCGATACGCACAGAGTGCCCGCCCGGCACTTGCGTATGCGATAGAGAGACATTGCTGAACGATCCTGCAGGTGACCTGCGCGTGCTGCAACTGACGCGGATGGAAGAAAAGAAGCTGATCCTGCGCATAGAAAATATATCGTCCTATGCCGATTTAAAACACGTTGCAGACCGCATGCAGGCGCAACTGGGAATCAGCTTGCAGATTGCGCCCGGCCCGAACGAAGTGCGCACCGTACGCGGACTGCATATCGAACTGCTGGAGCGACCCGGTCTGTGCAAGAAAATCCGGCAAACGATTCCGGCCGCGATACGCAAGTGTCTCGATAGAAATCCGGAAATTGTCTATGCGATTCTGGATGAACACGATCTGCTGGGCTTGAGATAAAAAATTATTGATTTAATATAAGTAGATAAAATAATGTAATCGTTATCTATTTTTTATACTCAAACCGATTTCGTCCAAAATGCGTCAGCAATATTAGCTGTGTTGTCGTGATATCATGCTGAAGCATTACAAAAATTCCGTTATCGTAACGTCATCCCGTATAGCTGAGTCGATATGAAACAGCAAAGGCAATCCGCGATATTTTGCCATCATCGTCAGACAATGACGATGATTGCCTTTGACCAATAGGTGCGATGTCAACATGCGCACCTCTTCAAAAAAAATCGTAGCGCTTTTCATGCTAGCCATTTTTTTGACGTGCATTGGTGCCTACAGTTTTAACCCAAAACTGCTCAAGCATGCATTTACCCACGGGAACCAAACGCTAGGTGCATTGGCTGATCATGATCATCCTGACCTTGATCCCAATGGTAATAATGCCGCGGAGTCATTGAACAAAACGGAACACCAATTGCTGCACGCAGCAGCTTACATGCTTCCCTTCGTCGGCAGTTCCAGCCATCGCTTGTTCGTCCATACACCAGCGCGCACCAACCCTGTGCCGTGGCACCTTTTTTCTTTTCCTCTAACCAAAAAATACCCTCCATTTCGCCCTCCGAGAACCAGCGACCGAATTTGATTTCTGTAACTGATTAACGCCGCAAAATCCAGCGTTAGCAGCTTTTCAGCATCGTCCTAAGTGACGTGCTCATGCTTATTGCGCCATTTGGCGCAACTCGAGGTTAACAATGAAAAAAATGAATTCGTACTTCCCACTAACCATGTGGGCGGCGCTGGTTGTATGCGCGTTCACCTCTGCTGCCCAGGCAAATGAGAGACAGGCAAAATTTGGCGTTGCCGCACCCCAGATTCAAGCGCTAGGGATACAAACGATGCAATTGCAGAATCAATCCGATGCAATGACAGCGACTTTTCCCGCCCAGGTCATCGTTCCACCCACAGCCGAAAAAGTAGTCAGCTCCCCGGTAACCGGACTGGTAGCGCAGCTGCTGGTACAGCAAAATCAGGTAGTTAAATCTGGCACACCGCTGGTACGCATTGCCAGCATGGAGCTTGGCCAGTTGCAGTTGCAGTTGCTGCAAACGAGCACCCGCGCCACCCTAGCACGGCAAGCGGCGCAACGCGAACGGCAGTTGTTTGACGAAGGCATCATTCCACAACGCCGGGTACAGGAAACGCAAGCGGTATTGAAAGAAAGCGAAGCCGCACTCAACCATGCGAAGGCTATGCTGCGCTTGAGCGGCATGTCGGCCACGACGGTAGAACGCATCGTAGCGTCCGGCACACTGCAAGACAGCATCACGCTAAGCGCAACACAAGCCGGTATCGTCACAGAGATTTCGGTCAAGCCGGGACAGCGCATCGAGGCAGCGACTGCACTGATGAATGTGGCGCAAACCGAATCGCTCTGGCTCGATATTCAACTGCCGGCTTCTGAAAATACGCAGAAGCTGGCTGGAACGAAAATCAAGGTGCAAGGCCGAGACACCACGGCACGCATTTTGAGCATCAGCCCAACCGTCTCCTCCAGCAGCCAGACAGTCATGCTGCGTGCAGCCATAGAGGGTAAGACAGATCAAATAAGACCGGGCGAATTCGTGACAGTCGAATTACCGGTAGTGGCAATGCAAGGCAGCTGGGATGTGCCTCTATCAGCGGTAGCGCATGACGGCAAGCAGGCTTATGTCTTCGTACGCACATCAGATGGCTTCGAAGCTAGGCCGGTAACGATCACGGTCAGCGCCGGACAGCAGGTACGCATGCAGGGCCCGCTCAAGGCTGGCGAACAGATTGCTATCAGCGGTGTAGTGGCACTTAAAGGTGCATGGCTGGACGACAAGGGGAGCAAGTAATGCTGGCCCGTATCGTTCAATTTTCCCTCTCGCAACGTCTGTTCATACTGATAGCGACGCTGATTACCGCTGCTGCCGGTTGGTATGCCTATCTCGGCTTGCCTATCGACGCATTCCCCGACGTCTCCAGCACGCAAGTCAAAATTATCATGAAAGCCCCCGGCATGACGCCGGAAGAAGTTGAAAGCCGCATCGCAGTACCGATAGAAGTGGAAATGCTGGGCATCCCAAAAACCAAGAACCTGCGTTCGGTTACCAAGTATGGCCTGGTCGATGTCACGATAGATTTTCTGGATGGCACAGACATCTATTGGGCACGCCAGCAGGTGAGCGAACGGCTAGGCGGGCTGAGCGACAGCCTGCCGTCCGGCATAGCCGGTGGCATGGCGCCGATTACCACACCACTGGGCGAAATGTTCATGTTTACTGTGGAAGGCGAAGGTCTTTCGCTGGCCGAGCGGCGCAGTCTGCTGGACTGGGTCATCCGGCCCGCGCTGCGTACCGTGACCGGCGTTGCCGATGTGAATGCGCTCGGTGGCGTAGTCCGTGCCTTTGAAGTCGTACCCGATCAAATCAAGCTGGCAGCCAGCGGTGTGACGATGGCACAACTCATGCAGGCGATTAGCCTCAACAATCGCAATGACGGTGCCGGCCGGCTCGGTGAAGGTGATGAAGTATTGCTGGTACGCACTGAGGGCAGTATCACGAATCTGGATGACCTGCGCGCGATTGTCGTCGCCGTAAGGGATGGGTCGCCGGTTCGTCTGGGCAATCTGGCCGAGGTCAAGATTGGTACCATCACCCGCAACGGCGTGGTGACCCAAAGCGGCAAAGGAGAAGCGGTCGAAGGTCTGGTCCTCGGGCTGGCCGGCGCCAATGCACAACAGGTCATAGAAGGCGTACGCAAGAAGCTCGATGAGCTGCAGGCAACGCTCCCCAAGGGCGTACAGATCAAGCCTTTCTATGACCGTTCCACGCTGGTCACCAAGGCAGTCGGCGCAGTTTCTTCCGCATTGCTGGAAGCAACCGTCCTGGTCGTCATACTGCTTGCCTTATTTCTCGGCAATATACGCGCGGCCTTGACCGTCGCTCTTGTGCTCCCGCTGGCAGCCTTGATCACCTTCATCCTGATGCGCAGCTTCGGCATGTCGGCGAACCTGATGAGTCTGGGCGGCCTGGCGATTGCGATCGGCATGCTGGTCGATGCCGCCGTGGTGGTGGTCGAAAATATCGTGCAGCGTCTGGCTACCGATCCGACGGCGGGCAAATTGCCGCGGCTACATACGATCTATCGTGCGGTGCGTGAGGTGGCTGTTCCGGTTACGGCAGGGGTTTTGATCATAATCACGGTGTTCCTGCCACTGCTTGCGCTGCAGGGGCTGGAAGGAAAATTCTTTGCGCCGGTTGCACTCACCATCGTCTTCGCGCTGGCGGGATCCCTGGTGTTATCGCTGACCGTCATTCCAGTAGTCGCATCCTATTTGCTGCGCAAAGTCAGTCACGAAGAACCGTGGTTACCGCGCAAATTGCTGGCGCTCTATGAACCGGCACTTGCCTGGGGACTGCGCAGTCAACGCATGGTAGCTATCGCCGCGCTGTTGATGTTGCTAGTCGCCGGCGTGATCTATACGCAGGTCGGCAAGACCTTCATGCCGACGATGGACGAAGGCGATCTCATAATAGGAATAGAAAAACTGCCCTCCATCAGTCTGGAACAAAGTGCTGCGCTTGATCTGAAAATCCAGCAAGCGCTGATGAAAGCCGTGCCAGAAATAACAGGAGTGATCGCACGCGCCGGTTCCGATGAAATCGGTCTCGATCCCATGGGGCTCAACCAGACAGATACATTTCTGGTGTTGAAGCCACAAGGCGAATGGCGCATGAAGAGCAAGGAAGCGCTGATGGATGAAATGCGCAAGGTGCTCGACCCTATGCCTGGAATCACATACAGTTTCACGCAGCCAATCGAGATGCGCGTATCGGAAATGGTGATCGGTGTACGTGGCGATCTGGCCATCAAGATTTTCGGCCCTGACCTTGCAAAACTCAACGAGTACGCCAGCCAGGTTGAAGGTTTGCTCAAGACCGTACGCGGCAATCAGGATGTCTACACGGTCCAGAACAATGGCATGCAATACCTGCGGGTAACGGTAGATCGCTTGCAGGCCGGCCGCCTTGGTTTGAGCGTAGAGGAAATACAGGATGCGCTGCGTACGCAAATTGAAGGACAACGGGCCGGTATCGTCATCGAGGGCAACCGGCGCACACCTATCGTATTGCGCGGCACCGAGGCAGTACGCATGTCGCCGGCCGAGTTTGGCGCGATGCGCATTACCACGGTCGAAGGCAGCACGATTCCATTGTCCAGTGTCGCTAGGCTGGAACGTGCCGAAGGCCCGGTCAAGATCGATCGTGAGATGGGCAGCCGCTACAGCGTGGTGATTGCCAATGTCAGCGGGCGCGACCTGGTCGGCTTTGTCGAAGAGGCCAAGACGCTGGTTGCCGCAAAATTGCCTCTTCCTTCCGGTTACCACGTCACCTGGGGCGGCCAATTCGAGAATCAGCAGCGTGCCGCAGCGCGTCTGGCTGTGGTCGTGCCAATAGCGCTCGGGCTCATCTTCATCCTACTGTTCTCGACTTTCGGCTCGGCACGCCAAGCGCTGCTTATCCTCAGCAATATTCCATTTGCACTGGTCGGCGGCATCGTTGCGCTGTGGGTAACCGGGGAATACCTGTCGGTTCCGGCGTCGGTCGGCTTCATCGCGCTGCTCGGCATCGCGGTACTCAACGGCGTTGTACTTGTCAGCTACTTTAATCAATTGCACAACGAAGGGATGAAGCTGAGTGAAGTTGTTGTCCACGGTTCAAAGCGGCGTTTGCGGCCGGTCTTGATGACGGCCTCCATTACCGCATTCGGCTTGATTCCGCTGTTGTTCGCGACAGGACCGGGTTCCGAAATACAGCGGCCTTTGGCTATCGTCGTGATCGGCGGCCTGATTACCGTGACGGCACTGACGCTGATGCTGCTGCCCATACTTTATTTACGCTTTGCGTTTCCTAAGCAAGAGGTTTCCCATGTCTAAAATCTGCTTAACTCTGCTGTGCCCGCCGACCATAGAAGAGCAGTTGCTCGATCTGTTGCTGATGTCACCCAGCACGACGGTTTTTACCTGCCGGCCCGTCACCGCACGCGGTCTGGCCGACGTCAATCTCAGCCCAAGCGAACAGGTAATGGGCCGTTCTCTGGCCGCCGAAGTGAAGGTCATCATCGCCGCCACGGATCAGGCATCGTTGCTCGATAGCATACGACAGCAATTTGCAGGAACAGGCATGCGCTATTGGACCGGACCGGTTATTGAATCAGGAGAAATCGCATGACGACCAGATTCCTTTTACTCAGATTGTTTTTACTCAGCCTGCTGAGCGTCTCCAGCATCGCACTGGCGCTCGAACCCCTCAACCCGGCAGGATTTTTACCCACTGAAATTGCCCGTCCCCTGCTGGAGCAAGATCCCAGCGTTGCCGCCGCACGCGGTGGCCTGGATGTAGCTCTCAATGAAGCCGGCATCCTCGACAAATCGCCCTATGAATGGACCACCCGCGCCACCGGACAGCAGCGCAGGCAGGAAAGCGGTCCACGCTACAACGAATGGCATGTCAGCATAGAACAAACCCTGCGGCTTCCTGGCAAAGCTGCGGCCGATCGCAATCTCGGTACGGCAACGGTGGAAGAGTCGCAGGCACGCTATGGCGAGGCGCTGCATGAAGCTGCACGCGACTTGGTGACGATGTGGCTGGATTGGCTGGCGGCAGAACGTGCGCGCGAGCTGGCCGAAAGAAATCTGCTATCGATGCAGGCCAGCCTTACCGCTGTAGAAAAGCGCATCCGCGCTGGCGATGCTTCGAAACTGGATTTGAGCATTGCCCGCGCTGAACTGTCAGAGCAAAAACGTTTGAACAATGACGTGAAAACGCAGGCCACCACAACCTGGTTGCGCCTGTCCACACGTTTTCCTGGAATCAAGCGTCAGCTCCTGCCTTTGCCCACGCCATTGCCAATAGCAGACAATGCCGCATCCATGCGTGCACGCATCCTTGCCGAAAGTGATGTATTGAAAGCTGCGCAAGCGCAAATGCGGATGGCCCAGGCACACGCAGAACGGGCGCATGCAGAAAAGACTCCCGATCCGACGTTGGGAGTATTCACTGCTTCCGAGGTGGGTGGGCGGGAGCGCATTTCCGGCATCATGATCAGCATCCCTATCTCTGGCAGCGCCCGCAATTTGCGTAGCGCAAAGGCAGCGGCTGCATTAGGCGTTTCATATCAGGAAATAGAGATGAAGAAGCGTCTGCTGGAAACCGAAGTTGCCGGTGCGATCGCCACCGCTGACGGTGCGTACGAAAGTCTGCAAATCGCCAATGAAGGCGCCAGCGCAATGCAGGAAAATGCCACCTTGATGCACCGCGCTTACACGCTCGGTGAAGCGGAGCTGCAAGCGATGTTGCTGTCTAACCGACAGGCAACGGCAGCGCGCAACAATGCATTGCAGGCGCAGCTTGTGGCGCTGAAAGGTTATTTCGGGCTGCTGGTCGATGCGCATCTGGTTTGGGATTTGGCGCATGACTGAGGGAATAACTGCAGCGATAACTGTGGCGAAGACCGATTAATCGCTGCACTTCAAAAGCATAGGCAGGCCTCATCCATTCTTCGAGAGGCTGGATCGTGCCTATAGCTCAACAGTTGCATGGTCAGCCCAATAAAAAACGCCCCGAATCCGGGGCGTTTTTTTAAGCACTAAACCGCTTACTTGACCGACATCAAGGCCACGGTTGTGTCCAGCATGCGGTTCGAGAAACCCCATTCGTTGTCATACCACGACGAGACTTTGACCAAACGGCCTGACACTTTGGTCAGGGTTGAATCGAAGTTGCTCGACGCTGGATTGTGGTTGAAGTCGACCGAAACCAGAGGCTCGGTCTGGTAAGTCAAGATACCTTTCATCGCGCCTTCTGAAGCTTCCTTCATGATGGCATTGATTTCTTCCACCGTAGTGTCGCGCTCGGCGATGAAGGACAAATCAACGATGGATACATTGATGGTTGGTACGCGGATCGCGTAGCCGTCCAGCTTGCCGTTCAATTCAGGCAAGACCAGGCCAACCGCTACGGCAGCGCCGGTTTTGGTCGGGATCATCGATTGCGTAGCCGAACGGGCGCGGCGCAGATCTTCATGCATCACGTCCGTCAGTACTTGATCGTTGGTGTACGCATGAACAGTCGTCATCAAGCCATTCACCAGACCGATTTTATCGTTCAATGGCTTGACCAGCGGTGCCAGGCAGTTGGTGGTGCACGATGCGTTTGAAATAACCGTATCGCTCGCTTTCAATACGCTGTGGTTCACGCCGAAGACGATGGTTGCGTCGACATCCTTGCCACCCGGTGCCGAGATGATGACCTTTTTAGCGCCGCCTTTGATGTGGGCAGATGCTTTTTCCTTGGTCGTGAAGAAACCTGTGCATTCCAGCACGACGTCGACATTCAATTCGCCCCAGCCGATTTGCGCCGGATCGCGTTGTGCGAATACGCGTATCTTGTCGCCGTTGACGATCATGTAATCGCCATCAACTTCTACGGTACCTGGGAACTTGCCATGTGTCGTGTCGTAACGGGTCAAATGGGCATTCGATTGAGCATTGCCCAGATCGTTGATCGCAACGATTTGAATGTCATTCTTCTTGCCGCCTTCATAGTGTGCGCGAAGGATATTGCGGCCGATGCGGCCGTAGCCGTTAATTGCGACACGAATGGTCATCTTTTTCTCCAGAAAAATTCAAACAACTATAGAAATTTATTCAGCGCATGCCTGCCGCAATGCGGTCAGGTCACGCCAGCCGTAACCGGTTTCCATCAAATCCAGGCCGTCCCATGTGAACGGTTGTTCGATCAAAAGTTCAGCACCCATTTGCTCGTAGAACTGGCGCGCAGCCTGATTGCCGGCAATGACCCACACCAGCAAACCGCTTGCACCCTGCAATTGCAAGGCGCTCGCGATCATCGACAATAAGCGCCGACCGACCCCGCCGCGTTGCGCAATCGGCTTCAGATAAATTGCGGTCAGCTCTGCATTCAAATCGAACTTCTCAGGCATCAGCAACATGCCGGCGGCAAAACCGACAAGTTCCGACCCCGCTTCCGCAACAAAGACCGCAATCGTCGGCAAATCGGCGTTCAGCACCTGCAACCACATCGCTGTGCTTTCTTCCGCCCGCATGCCATCCAGATACGCATCCGGCATTACACCGCGATAGGTGGTGCGCCAGCTATCGACGCGCAAGGCGGCGATTGCTGCTGCATCGGCTGCCGTCGCGCGGCGGAAAGTGATTTCGGTCACGCCAGTGTTTTCTTTACAGCAGCAACGACGTTGTCGACAGTGAAGCCAAAGTGCTTGAACAACACGCCAGCTGGGGCCGATTCGCCAAAAGTATCGATACCGATCACGCCGCCTTCGAGGCCGACGTACTTGTACCAGAAGTCGGTTACGCCAGCTTCAATCGCTACGCGTGGCACGCCTTTGGTCAGGACGCTGGCTTTGTATTCTGCATCCTGGCGATCGAAGACATCGGTCGATGGCATCGAAACGATGCGCACTGCGACGCCGTGTTTTTCCAGTTCATCAGCCGATTTGACGGCCAGTTCGATTTCCGAGCCGGTTGCGATCAGGATCGCTTGCGCGTTTGCCACGTCACGCAAGACATAGCCGCCGCGTTTGATATTCGCGATTTGCTCCGCTGTACGTTCCTGGAATGGCAAGTTCTGACGCGAGAAAATCAAGGTCGATGGACCGTTGTGACGTTTGACAGCTTGTTCCCAGGCGACTGCCGATTCAACGGTATCGCATGGACGCCAGTTATCCAGATTAGGAATCAGGCGCAAGCTCGATACGTGCTCAACGGATTGATGGGTTGGGCCGTCTTCGCCGAGACCGATAGAATCGTGCGTGAAGACGAACAGCGAACGTAGCTTCATCAATGCAGCCATACGCAATGCGTTGCGGCTGTAATCGGAGAAAGTCAGGAAGGTAGCGCCGAATGGAATGTAACCGCCATGCAAGGCGATGCCGTTCATGATCGCGCTCATGCCGAATTCGCGCACGCCGTAGTTGATGTGATTGCCAGCTTGATCACCGCGCACTGCGACGCATTCTTTCCAGTTGGTCAGATTCGAGCCAGTCAAATCAGCCGAACCGCCGAGGAATTCAGGCAAGCTCGGTGCATATGCCTGGATCGCGTTCTGGCTGGCCTTGCGAGTTGCGATGGTTTCTTTTTTCTCTACGCATGTTGCGATGTAAGCGCTGACCACTTTATCGAAATCGCCAGGCAATTCGCCTGTCATACGACGTGTCAGTTCCGACGCTTCTTTCGGGAATTTTGCGGAATACGCTTTCAGCAATGCATCCCACTCGGCTTGCGATTTACTGCCTTTGAGTTTGGCATCCCATGCGGTGTAAACATCGGCAGGAATATCGAACGGTGCGCTAGTCCAGCCCATTGCTTCACGCGATGCGGCGATTTCCTTGTCGCCCAATGCGGCGCCATGCACGTTGTGCGTACCGGCCATATTTGGCGAACCTTTACCGATGACAGTACGGCAGCAAATCAATGTCGGTTTGTCGGACAACTTGGCTTGCGTGATGGCGGCGTCGACTGCGCTGACGTCGTGACCGTCCACTGCGCGAATCACATTCCAGCCGTAGGCTTCAAAACGCTTCGGCGTATCGTCGGTGAACCAGCCTTCAACGTGACCATCGATCGAGATGCCGTTGTCGTCATACAGCGCAACCAGTTTCGACAGTTTGAGCGTACCGGCCAGCGAACAAGCTTCGTGCGAAATGCCTTCCATCAGGCAGCCATCGCCGAGGAAAACATAGGTGTGGTGATCGACAACGTTGAAATCCGGTTTATTGAATTCAGCTGCCAATAATTTTTCAGCCAGCGCCATGCCCACGGCATTGGTGATGCCCTGGCCCAATGGACCGGTCGTGGTTTCGATACCCGGTGTCACATCGACTTCCGGATGGCCTGGGGTTTTCGAATGCATCTGGCGGAAGTTACGCAGCTCGTCCATAGGCAAGTCGTAACCGGTCAGATGCAACAAGGCGTAATGCAGCATCGAGCCATGTCCGTTCGACAGGACAAAACGATCACGGTTAATCCATTTAGGATTGGCCGGATTGTGCGAATAGTGATTCGACCACAAAGCGACGGCGATTTCCGCCATCCCCATCGGCATGCCGGGGTGACCGGAATTGGCCTTTTGTACTGCGTCCATTGCCAGCGCACGGATTGCGTTGGCCATTTTGGTAGTCGGGAGCGTGGAAGTCATGTGATTTAGAGTGATGGCGAGTCGAATGAAGAATAGAATAAATGCAGAATCAAATGCGGCACTAAAGCAAGCTTGCATGCAGCAAAAAGCACTTTGCTGCGAAGCCGCATATTTTACCAGAGTGACGCCGCCCGAACTAAAATCGGATACTGGAAATTCCTTTTAATTAAGACAAACCACGACAAGCAACGTCACGATCGGTGAAAATATCATGCCGAATCGACAACAACGGAATACAAATGCCTCGTTTTTATTGCCCACAAGCGCTTGCGCTCGGCACCATCGTCACCCTGCCCGAACATGTCGCCCATCATGTGCAGGTCATACGCCTGAACACTGGCGAGCACATCACCCTATTTAATGGTGAAGGCGGCGAATACACTGCGACCATCAGCACAATAGAAAAAAAACGTGTCACCGCCGAAGTCAAACTGTTCGAACCGCGCGAAGTCGAGCTGCCCTATGCGATCACGCTGGCGCAAGCGTTGCCGGAAGCATCCAAAATGGATTGGATTATCGAAAAGGCAGTGGAATTAGGCGTGCACGCAATCCAGCCGCTCGCGTCCCAGCGCTGTGTGGTCCGACTTTCCACCGAACGCGCAGCCAAAAAACTGCAGCATTGGCAAGGCATCGTCGTTGCGGCATCCGAGCAAAGCGGCCGCAATCGTTTAACAACATTAGCTGAACCGGTGGATTTCAATCAATGGACACAGCAGCAGGACCTGCACGTGCGCATCATGCTTAGTCCGCGCGCCGAACAATCATTATCAGACTGGGCGCGTCACCATCCGCCGCAATCAGTCGCGCTGATGATAGGACCCGAAGGCGGATTCACGGACAAGGAAGAAAATCTGGCGATTGCGCACGGGGCGCTGATGCTATCGATGGGGCCGCGTGTGTTAAGGACGGAAACGGCAGGAGTCGCTGCGGTGGCTGCGTTGAATGCGGTGTGGGGTGCGATGTAAAAGCCAAAATTGCTATAAAAGTCGCTTTCCATTCGCGGCTCAGACAAGCATTTAGTCACAGCAAATCACCGGCAAGTCGTTCAAATATGGCAATCCCTCCATTTTGGAAGAGGGACGACCGGTCGAAAGCATTTATAATTCAAGGTTTTGCGACGGCTTACCCCGTCAACTCCAGTCTATTCAATGAAGGTATTTCGCGGACTTCCCAATGCTGCTTCCCGTGCGCCGTGCGCGCTGGCGATCGGCAACTTCGACGGTGTGCATAGGGGCCATCAGGCCTTGCTGGCACGCTTGCGCGAAGTCGCGTCGAAAATGGCGCTCGAATCCGCAGTCATGACGTTCGAACCGCATCCGCGCGAATTCTTTGCGGCACGTGCCGGCGATCCATCTAAGGCGCCGACGCGTATCGCCAGCTTGCGTGACAAACTGCAGTCGCTGGCCAAGGCTGGCGTCGATCGCGTGATCGTCGAACATTTCAATGAACACTTTGCCTCCTTGTCGCCGCAGGAATTCGTCGAAAAAATCCTGGTGCAAGGTTTGCACGTCAAATGGCTGATCGTCGGCGAGGATTTTTGCTATGGCTCCAAACGTGCCGGCAATGTCGCCACGCTGATCGAGGCGGGCAAGCAATATGGTTTCCACGTCGAGTCGCAATCTACCGTAACCAGCAGCGGCACACGCATTTCATCATCGGCAGTACGCAGCGCGCTGGCGCAAGGCGACTTCGCGCAAGCGCAAGTGTTGCTTGGCCATCCGTACGCGATGTCCGGTCACGTCATCCACGGTAAAAAGCTCGGACGCACGATCGGTTTTCCGACCTTGAACCTGCGCGTCGGCCACAAACATCCTGCGCTGTCCGGTATATATATAGTGCAGGTGCATGGTTTGGCAGAGGAAGCGCTGCCCGGCGTGGCCAGCATAGGCGTGCGCCCGACGGTAGACGACAGCGGCCGCGTGTTATTGGAAACGCATCTGTTCGACTATAACCAGCAATGCTACGGCCGCTTGATCAGCGTCGAATTCCTCAAAAAATTGCGCGACGAAGAGAAGTACATCGACTTGCCGACGCTGACTGACGCGATCGCACGCGACGCCTTGCAGGCGCGTACGTATTTCAGCTTACGCGTCAAGCAAATAGACGACTCGGCGACCTCCGCCACAGACCGAATTTGACGATCGAACGCACTCTTTCAATACCGTTCGTTTGATCCAACTGAATACTTTATTAAAGCAGACCATGTCCGACAATACAAACAAGCCCGAAAACAAAACCGGCAAGCCGAACAAGCCTGAAGCAAAACCAGCCAGCAAATATCCGGTCAACATGACCGATACGCCCTTCCCCATGCGCGGCGATCTCGCCAAGCGCGAACCGCAATGGGTCAAGCAATGGCAGGATAAAAAGATCTACGAAAAAATCCGCGAAGCAGCAAAAGGGCGTCCGAAGTTCATCCTGCATGACGGCCCACCGTATGCAAACGGCGATATTCATTTGGGTCACGCAGTCAACAAGATTCTGAAAGACATCGTCGTCAAATCGCAAACACTGGCCGGCTTCGATGCACCGTATGTACCGGGTTGGGATTGTCACGGCATGCCGATCGAGATCCAGATCGAAAAACTGTATGGCAAAAACCTGCCAACCGCCGACGTCTTGACCAAGGCCCGCGCCTACGCGACCGAGCAAGTCGAACGTCAGAAAAAGGATTTCATCCGCCTAGGCGTTTTGGGCGAATGGGACAATCCTTACCTGACCATGGCATACGGCAATGAAGCCGACGAGTTGCGCGCGCTGGGTACCTTGTTGGAAAAAGGTTATGTCTATCGCGGCCTGAAACCAGTCAACTGGTGCTTCGATTGCGGCTCTGCGCTGGCAGAAGCAGAAGTTGAATATCAGGACAAGCGCGATCCGGCTATCGACGTCGGCTTCGCGTTTGCCGAACCGGCCAAGGTTGCTGCAGCATTTGGCTTGCCTGCGCTGCCGACAGAGAACGGTTTTGTCGTGATCTGGACCACTACACCTTGGACCATTCCATCGAATCAGGCGCTGAACGTGCATCCGGAATTGCAATATGCACTGGTAGAAACAGCGCGCGATGACAAACCATTGTTGCTGATACTCGCAACCGATCTGGTCGAGGCTTGCCTGACGCGTTACAAACTCGAAGGCAAGATCATTGCCACCTGCGCCGGCGCTGCACTCGAAGGCCTGCGCTTCAAGCATCCACTCGCATCGCAGGATGCGGGCTACGATCGCAGCTCGCCGGTTTATCTGGCTGAATACGTCGCAGCCGATAGCGGCACCGGCATCGTCCATTCCGCACCTGCCTACGGTATCGAAGATTTTATTTCATGCAAGGCGCATGGCTTGAAGGATGACGAGATCATCACGCCTGTGATGGGCGACGGCAAGTTCGCATCGACGCTGCCATTGTTCGGCGGCCTGACGATTTGGGAAGCATCAAAACCGATCTGCAGCGCGTTGACTGCGGCTGGCGCCCTGTTCGAACTGAAGATGTTCGACCACAGCTACATGCATTGCTGGCGTCATAAAACGCCGATCATTTATCGTGCAACGTCGCAATGGTTTGCCGGCATGGATGTGAAACCTAAAGATGGCGGTCCTACCTTGCGTGAAACCGCATTGAAAGGCATCTCCGAAACCAAGTTTTTCCCGGACTGGGGCCAGGCGCGCTTGCACGGCATGATCGCGAATCGTCCCGACTGGACGCTATCGCGTCAACGTCAATGGGGCGTGCCGATGGCGTTCATCGTGCACAAGGAAACCGGCGCGCTGCATCCGCGCACGCCTGAATTACTGGAGCAGATCGCCAAGCTGATCGAAAAGAGCGGCATCGATGCGTGGCTGACACTGGAGTTGAAAGACTTGCTGGGCGACGAAGCCGCGATGTACCAAAAGAACAAGGACACGCTGGATGTCTGGTTCGATTCCGGTACGACGCATCAAACAGTTTTGCGCGGCTCGCACAAGGAACAACTGGCTTTCCCTGCCGACCTGTACCTGGAAGGTTCGGATCAGCATCGCGGCTGGTTCCATTCTTCCTTGCTGACTTCATCGATGCTGAACGGTCGTCCGCCATACAAGGCTTTGTTGACGCACGGTTTTACCGTCGATGGCGAAGGCAAGAAGATGTCGAAGTCGCTCGGCAATACGCTGGCACCACAAAAGATTTCCGACACCCTGGGCGCGGACATTCTGCGCCTGTGGATCGCATCGACCGATTACACCGGCGAGTTGTCGATCTCGGATGAAATCCTGAAGCGCGTGACCGAAAGCTATCGACGCATCCGCAATACCTTGCGCTTCCTGATGTCGAACACCACAGACTTCAACGCAGCCACCGATATGGTGCCGGTTGCCGACATGCTGGAAATCGATCGCTATGCGATTGCGCAAATGAATGCGCTGCAGGCAGAGATCGTCGCGCATTACAGCGTGTATGAATTCCATCCAATCACATCCAAGCTGCAGATGTATTGCTCCGAAGATCTGGGCGGTTTCTACCTCGACATCCTGAAAGATCGCTTGTACACCAGCGGCGTCACTTCGCATGCGCGCCGTTCTGCACAAAGCGCGATCTGGTATTTGACGCAATCGCTGTTGCGCTTGATGGCACCGGTTCTGTCGTTCACTGCGGAAGAAGCCTGGGTGATTTTTGCCGGCGACCAGGCTGGCGACACCATCTTCACGCAAACGCATTATGAATTGCCGACGGTGGCAGACGGCGAAGCGCTGCTCGCCAAATACACTGTCTTGCGCGATGTACGTAACAACGTTACCAAGCAACTCGAAGAAGTACGCGTCGCCGGTGGCATCGGTTCCTCGCTGCAGGCAGAAGTCGCACTGAAAGCGAGCGGCGACAAGTTTGCCGCACTCGAAAGTCTGGACGACGATTTGAAATTCGTCCTCATCACATCGCAAGCCAGCGTCGAAAAAGTCGCCAGCGTAGAAGAAGAGTCTGTAATCGTCACGCCATCGACAGCGCAAAAATGTGAGCGCTGCTGGCACTATCGCGCTGATGTGGGGTCACATGCCGAGCACGACGGGCTGTGCGGCCGCTGCGTAGCCAACCTGTTTGGCAAAGGCGAAGCACGCCGCTTCGCATAACGTAGCCCGAAACAATAGCGAAAGAACTGATGACGACAAATACTGCTACCCCTACTGGTATAACGCGCTGGCTGGGTATCGCTGCGATCCTGGTGATCCTCGACCAGATCACCAAGATCGCGATTACCAGCACCTTCGTGTATGGCGAATCGTTGCCGATCACGCCATTCTTCAATCTGGTACTGGTCTATAACAAGGGGGCGGCCTTCAGCTTTCTCGCAACAGAAACCGGCTGGCAACGTCATTTTTTTACTGCAGTCGGCATCGGCGCTTCGGTTTTCATCATCTATCTGTTGAAGAAGAATCCCGGCGAACGCTTGTTGAGCTGGGCGCTGGCCTTGATACTCGGCGGCGCAATCGGTAACGTGATCGACCGCGTTCTGTACGGCCACGTCATCGATTTTCTGGATGTGTATATCGGCAACCGGCACTGGCCGGCATTCAATATCGCCGACAGCGCAATTTGCATAGGCGCAGTACTTTTTATCTACGATGAATTGCGGCGCGGCAAAAAACAAGCCTCAGGCAATTGAACTGTTAAACTAGCCCGCGACATCTCTCAGGAGTCACCATGGATCTTGCTGGTAAAAAAATCGTACTCGGATTGACTGGCGGCGTTGCCTGCTACAAGGCAGCCGAACTGACGCGCGCGCTGACCAAGGCTGGCGCGGTGGTGCAAGTAGTCATGACCGATGCTGCAACACACTTCATCACACCAGTGACGATGCAAGCCCTGTCCGGCAACCCGGTGGTGACAGATCAATGGGATGCACGTGTTTCGAACAACATGCCGCACATCGATCTGACCCGCGACGCCGATGCCATCGTAGTTGCCCCCTGCTCCGCCGATTTCATTTTCAAGCTTGCGCATGGCGCCTGCGACGATTTGCTGTCCACCTTGTGCGTCGCCCGGCCCGACACCTTGCGCTTGCTGGTGGCGCCCGCGATGAATGTCGAGATGTGGCAAAATCCGGCGACCAAACGCAATGTCGCGCAATTGAAAGCAGACCGCATTGCCGTGCTCGGCCCCGATGCCGGCGAACAGGCATGTGGCGAAACCGGCATGGGTCGCATGCTGGAACCAGAACAATTACTCGAAGAAATCATCGCCTGCTTTCAGCCTAATCTGCTGGTCGGCAAAAGCGTGATGATCACGGCCGGCCCCACTTTTGAACCTATAGATCCGGTGCGCGGCATCACCAATCTGTCTTCCGGCAAGATGGGATATGCGATTGCCCGCGCAGCACGCGAAGCAGGCGCAGACGTCACACTGATCTCCGGCCCGACCGCCTTGGCTGCACCTTACGGCGTGCACCGCATCAATGTACAGACCGCCGAGCAAATGCACGATGTTGTGATGTCGCGCGTCAGCACGCAAGACGTCTTCATCGCTGTTGCTGCAGTCGCAGACTGGCGCGTGAAAAATGTCAGCGCACAAAAATTGAAGAAAGGTGCGGACGGCAAAGCACCTGAACTCGAGTTCGAGCAAAACACGGATATTCTTGCCGCAGTCGCCGCACTGGAAAAACATCCATACTGCGTCGGCTTTGCGGCCGAGTCTGAAAACCTGCAGGAATACGGCGAAGCCAAACGCAAGAAGAAAAACATCCCGCTGCTGGTCGGCAATATCGGTCATCAGACCTTCGGCCAGGATCAGAATGAACTGGTGCTGTTCGACGAACAAGGCCACAAACTGCTGCCTCTGGCCGACAAGCAAAAACTTGCACGCCAGTTGATCAGCGAAATCGCCAGCCGGCTGTAGTCGAGATAATCCCTGACCAATCCAACTATATCGCTGTTGCTTTGCAGCCAAAAACTTCCCGACACTTTCCACATGAAAACAATTGACGTAAAAATTCTCGACCCGCGCATGAAAGAACAATTGCCGGCCTATGCCACCAGCGGCAGCGCCGGCCTCGATCTGCGTGCCTGCATCGATGCGCCTGTCACGATCAAACCGGGCGAAACGCATTTGATCCCGACCGGCCTCGCGATCCACATCGCCGATCCGGCATATGCGGCGATGATCCTGCCACGCAGCGGGATGGGGCATAAACACGGTATCGTATTGGGGAACCTGGTTGGCTTGATCGACTCCGATTACCAGGGTCAATTGATGGTATCGACATGGAATCGCGGACAGGCAGAATTCACATTGAATCCGATGGAACGTTTGGCGCAATTGGTCATCGTACCGGTACTGCAGGTGGCATTCAATGTCGTCGATGAGTTCGACACCAGCGACCGCGGCGTCGGCGGTTTCGGCAGCACCGGCAAACACTAAATTCTAGGAGAATGCTTTATGTACGGCCTGCTTCAACCACTCGTCACACAACTGAAGCGCACACTGAAGCGCGAAACCAGATACTTCAAGCCTGCCCGCATCGCCTTGCTCCCTGTCGCACTTGCCTTGAGTGCCTGCAGCACAGTGTCGCTCGATACACCAGCCAGACCGGGCGCCACAGCAGCGAGCGAATCCGTGCAATTGCAAACATTGCGCACGATCACATCGCAGCAGGATCGTCTGTATCGCATCGCGGCACCGCTGCTGGTCAGCAATGCGCCGCTGTGCAGAGGCAATGCACGCAACCTGATCGGCTTCAGCGCAAAGAACAAGTATTCGTTTTCTGAAGATTACGTAGCTGCTGCAGAGACCCTGGGATTTACCGAGCAACTGCAGGTGACCGGCGTGTTGAACAACAGCGGTGCAGCGCGGGCCGGCATCAAACGTAGCGATATTCTGGCGACAGTAGAAGGCCAGGCAATGCCGGCAGGACCAAACGCCGAACGTCAGGCAGCAGGGATACTCGCTCCCATGGTCGGCAAGCGCACCAGCATCAAACTGGGATTGACTCGCGCCGGAAACAACGTGAACGTGACTGTTCCGCTGACACTGGCTTGCGGCTTCGGCATCGATCTGGGCAACGCGGATAACGTCAATGCCTATTCAGACGGTCGTCGCGTTCTGGTAACCCGCGGCATGTTGAATTTTGTGCGTAACGATGGCGAACTGGCTTTTGTAATGGCCAAGGAACTGGCACATAACGCGCTCGGCCATCCATCACAACAGAAAATGAATGCCACTGTAGGCGGCATTATCGACAACCTCACCCGCGTCACGCCGGATGCTACTGCCTTGAGCGGTAGCGGTGGTGTGCGTGCCACACCGCAAGAACTGGATGCTGCGGCCGACAAGCTGGCACTGTACATGCTGGCACGCGCAGGCTATAGCATCGATGGCGCTGCCGCCTTCTGGCAACGACTGGCGACACAGTACCCGGCCAGCGTACTGAATGCCTACACCGCGATCCATCCTTCCACGGCTTATCGTGTGGATGCGATCAACAAAACCAGTGCGGATATCAAGGGCAAGCTGGCAGCGAAAAAACCTTTGATGCCTTGATCGGCGCTGTTGTCTGTTTCAAGTCCCCAATAAAAAATCCCGCAGCAGCGGGATTTTTTATGACTGGCACAGTCGCAATCGCATGACTCTTCAAACCTGAGGCACTTTCTTTATACGCCCGCCTTCATCGCTTTATCGATATCCGCGCGCGACAGGTCAGGTGCAAATTGCTGTATGAAGTCATACGTGTACTGGCGCAGATACGCACCACGACGCACGGCAAGACGCGTCACGTTTTGTGCAAAAAGATGGGCCGAATCAATCACCTTCAAGCCATTGTTACCATTCTGTTGTACCGCCATCGATGCGACGATCCCTACACCGAGACCGAGTGCAACATACTGTTGAATGACGTCCGAATCCATCGCGGTCAATACGATATCGGTTGCAATATCTGCCTGCTTGAAAGCGTCATCGATATGACCACGACCGGTAAAACCGAGGTCGTAGGTAATCAAGGGATATTGCGCCAGATCTTCCAGCGCAATCGTTGATTTTTCCAGCAACGGATGACCGTCCGGTACCACGACCGAATGATGCCAGCGGTAGCACGGGAAGGACACCAGATCATCGAACTGACTCAAACCCTCAGTCGCGATACCGATATCCGCCTTGCCCGACAGCACCCATTCCGCAATATGTTCAGGCGAGCTTTGTTGCAGCGCAATCCGCACTTTGGGAAAGGCCGTACGGAAAGCCTGCACCACTTTCGGCAGCATGTAGCGCGCTTGCGTATGCGTGGTTGCCACCGCCAGCGTGCCGATTTCCTGACCGGCGTATTCCTGGCTGGCACGCTGCAGGTTTTCGGCCTCCAGCAATAATCTATCGATGATCGTCAGAATGCCTCGACCTGGATCAGTCAGACCTGTCAGGCGCTTGCCGTTGCGCTCGAAAATATCGACGCCCAGTTCTTCTTCCAGTTCGCGTATCTGCCGGCTGACGCCAGGCTGCGAAGTAAACAGCACGTTCGCAACCTCGGTCAGGTTGTAGCCACAACGGGCGGTTTCGCGGATCGATCGCAATTGCTGAAAATTCATGTGAAGAAACCTCTACCGGAAATGCACATCCTGCATTGCAGGAAAATACGTCGCGGCCCGCTGACGATCCAATCAAATTGAATCGTCGACGAACACCTGCAAACGCTTGGGACGCACGATCAATGTTTCGCCTTCTTTAAACTTCAACTGGCTGAAACGTTCATTTGAAATCACGGCCTCAATCAGCTCACCATTGTCATCACGTTCCAATTCGAGCTGTGCCAATGGCCCGATGGCATGCGCACGGCGCAACTGCACGATGATGCCTTCTGCACCTGCCGTATAGCGATCGACTTCCAGATCATGCGGGCGCACATAGGCAATCCCTTTGGAGTCCTGCGTCTCTGCATGATCCGGCGCATCAAATGCAATGCCGGATGATTGCAAGATGCCTTCATGCACACGGCCGTGGAATAAATTCACGTTGCCGAGGAAGCCGAAGACAAATGGCGAAGCCGGATTGTTGTAGACATCTTTAGGCGAACCGATTTGCTCGACATTGCCTTTGTTCATCAAGACGATTTGATCGGCAACTTCCAGCGCTTCTTCCTGATCGTGGGTCACAAAAATACTGGTGACGTGCAGGTCGTCATGCAGACGGCGCAACCAGCGACGCAATTCCTTGCGCACTTTTGCATCCAGTGCACCGAACGGCTCATCCAGCAGCAGGACGCGTGGTTCGACTGCCAGTGCGCGCGCCAATGCAATCCGTTGACGCTGGCCACCGGACAATTGCGGCGGGTAGCGGTCGGCCAGCCAGTCGAGCTGCACCAGCTCGAGCAACTTTGTGACTTTTTCCTTGATCTGCGATTCGGATGGACGCGTGGCCGATGGACGCACACGCAAACCGAACGCAATGTTTTCAAACACCGTCATGTGCTTGAACAAGGCGTAATGCTGGAACACAAAGCCGACCTGGCGTTCACGCACATGGCGCGCTGATGCATCTTCACCGTCGAGCAAAACCTGGCCGTGATCTGGTTGTTCCAGACCGGCGATGATGCGCAACAAGGTGGTTTTGCCGCAACCCGAAGGTCCCAGCAATGCCGTCAATTCGCCCGCTGGAAATTCCAGCGACACATTGTTCAAGGCGGTGAAATTACCAAATTGCTTGTGTATGTTTTTTACTTCGATACTCATGATCCCTGCTCCCGATACTCTTCGTGTGTGTCCCGCAAACGCCATTCAATGAATGATTTGAGCGCCAGTGTAACCAGTGCCAACAAAGCCAGCAACGATGCTACCGCGAATGCTGCAGAAAATTGGTACTCGTTATACAGAATCTCAACCTGTAGCGGAATGGTATTCGTTTGTCCGCGTATGTGCCCGGAGACCACCGATACCGCGCCAAACTCTCCCATTGCACGGGCATTGCACAAAATCACACCGTACAGCAAACCCCATTTGATATTCGGCAAAGTCACATGCCAGAAGGTTTTCCAGCCGGATGCACCGAGCACCAGCGCCGCCTCTTCCTCTTCGCTACCCTGCGACTGCATCAAGGGAATCAGCTCGCGAGCAACAAACGGGAACGTGACAAATATCGTCGCCAGCACTATCCCCGGCACCGCAAACAGGATCTTGATATTGTTTTCCTGCAGCCAGCCGCCGAACCAGCCCTGTGCGCCGAACAGCAATACGTAGATCAAGCCCGAAATAATGGGCGATACCGAGAATGGCAAATCGATCAATGTCAGCAATATGCTCTTGCCACGGAAATCAAACTTCGCGATACACCATGAAGCAGCCACACCGAACACCAGATTCAGCGGCACAGCAATCGCGGCCGTCAGCAGCGTGAGCTTGATCGCCGAAATGGCATCCTCTTCAAGGATCGCCGTGATGTATGCGTCCCAGCCCTTTTTCAGCGCTTCAGCAAATACAGCAATCAGCGGTACAAACAGGAACAAGGTCAGGAACACCAATGCGACGCCAATCAGCAAGGTTCGCACCCAGACCGGTTCCAGCGTTGCAGCCGGCACTCGCGGTGCAGTGCGCGCTCTCGGCGCAGCAACCACGTCGGCAGAAGAAATCACGGCAGCCATATCAAACCTTCTCCGCCTGACCGCGTTTGCGGGTCCAGGCTTGCAATAAATTAATCGTCAGCAGCATCGCAAAGGACACCAGCAACATCACCACGGCAATCGCGGTCGCACCGGCATAGTCGTATTGCTCCAGCTTGGTGACGATGAAGAGCGGCGTGATCTCCGACACCATAGGCATATTGCCGGCGATGAAAATGACCGAACCGTATTCGCCTGTTGCACGTGCAAATGCCAATGCAAAGCCGGTCAGCAATGCTGGAAAAATGGCAGGGAAAATAACCTTGGCGAAGGTTTGCCAATGACTGGCACCCAGACTGGCCGCCGCTTCTTCCAGCTCGCGCTCCGCATCTTCCAGCACCGGCTGTATGGTGCGCACGACGAAAGGCAGGCCGATAAAGGTCAACGCAACGAGGACACCCAGCGGTGTAAAGGCCACCTTGACACCGACCATTTCCAGATAGCGACCGAGCCAGCCGTTAGGCGCATACAAGGCCGTCAACGCAATACCCGCAACAGCAGTCGGCAATGCAAATGGCAAATCCACCAGCGCATCAATGAATTTCTTGCCGGGGAAGGAATAGCGCACCAGCACCCACGCCACGATGCCGCCAAAAATGGCATTGAAAAACGCCGCAAGCAAGGACGCCCCAAACGTCAATTTGTACGAAGCGACCACGCGATCAGAAGTCACCGCCGCAATAAATGCATCCCAACTCATGGTGAATGTCTTTAAAAAGACGGCTGACAACGGGATCAGAACGATCAGGCTCAGATAAAAAATCGTGAATCCGAGCGACAAATGAAACCCGGGAAGGACGCGGGATGCTTTTAGTTTCCGGGCAGGAAGAGGAATAGCGACGGCAGACATAAGCTCTCTTTATTACAAATATGACTAACAGG